>JAJFGG010000146.1 GCA_021776235.1 Alphaproteobacteria bacterium
CGACGTTTATGTCGCCATGCTGTTCACCTGGTACCGCGGCGACAGCGTTTTTCCAAAATTGACTACGTTGAAAGCAGCGGTAAAAAAAATCCCAATCGTCGCGCCGATCTGGCAGCGCCATTTTGGAGACCGTTAGTCAGAGGCTTTCATACAGGCCTCACTTAGAGCAACCTGCGTTCATTTGAACGCAGACAAGTTGCTCTAACTCTTTGAAATAGATCAAATTATCAGCACAAAAATGATTCCATTTTTGCGCTGTTTGATCTAGAGCGATAGCCGTCATTCTTTACGTGCAATTCCTTAACTTCAATTTTTGAATTGAAATTTGCGCTGCATATTGATGTTCGCACACGACTAGCCGTGACCCCGTTAGCCGACCATTACAGCCGGGGTATATTCGAAATAAATGGCCCGAAGCGGTTTTAACGAAACATTTGACCACCGTTTATATGCATCACCTGGCCGGTCATCTGAAGGGATTCGTTTGAGCCAAGGAAAACTGCTGCGTCCGCAATTTCCTCTGGTTGGATGATCCGGCCCAACGGCAGCTTTTCGGCTGTCGCGGCAATTTCCGCTTCGCTGTTGCCATCGCGGGGTTGAGCCGTATCCGTCAGACCTGGGGCGATGGCGTTGACCCGAATACACTGCCCAGCCAAGGCCATGGCCAAAGCGCGGGTCATAGAAATTACCCCGCCTTTACTGGCGGCATAATGAACACCAAGAGGAGGGCCGCTATAGGCGGCGATAGAAGCTATGTTGACAATGGCGCCACTTTGCCCGGCTGCGATCATCCGTCGGGCAGCGGACTGGGCGCAAAAGAAACCGGCTTTCAGATTAACATTCTGGACGCTGTCCCATTCCGCCTCGGTCATCTCCAGGAATTCGACTCGTGGAAAGATACCGGCATTGTTGACCAGGATACTAATGCCGCCAAATTCATCAGCAGCGGCCATCATCCGTTCGACGGCGGCGGGCTCGGCAACATTACCAGCCACCGCCGAGGCCCGGCCACCGGCCTCGACAATGCTCCCGACCGCCTTTTCGGCTGCAGCCTGATCATCGAGATAATTTATCACCACGGCGGCGCCTTCCGCGGCGAAGGCCATGGCGACCGCCATGCCGATGCCTTGTTGCGCACCGGTGACCACGGCTACTTTGTCCTGCAGTCTCATAGGCTTCCTCATGTAGGGTTCCTTCACCATGGGCAAAGTGCAATCGCGCGCTTCAGGGCAGGAAATTCTTCGGCGGTCCTGGGACAATGCGAGCCTGAACGATTTTTTCAAACGCATGGGCCAACCCGATCAGCGTGCCTTCGGACCAAGGCCCCGCAAAAAACGATATCCCGACCGGCAGTCCGCTGACATGGCCCATTGGCACGGTGACACTGGCATAGCCGGCAACCGCCGCCAGGCAGGCACTGCCGCCCAGGCCGTGATCGCCGTTGACCCAATCGATTGCCGAGGCGGCACCTGTCGTCGGTGCGATCAGTGCCTGTAGATCGTTTTCCTGCATGATCCTGTCGATCCCGTCCTCGCGGGTAAGCCGATGGCAGGCCGCTACGGCATCCAGATAGTTCTTGTCTTGAAGTCCGTCGGTTGCTTCCGCCATGATCAGCGTCTCTTGACCAAAATGCGGCATGACCCGGCCGGCGTGTGCGTCGTTGAAGGCGATCAGATCGGCGAGAGTGCTAATCGGAGCCTCTGGTCCAAGGCTGGCCAGGTAGGCATTCAGGCCAAACTTGAATTCGGTCAGCAAGACGATCCGTTCGTGTGGACGAAGTTCAGCCGGTGGCGCCAGGGACAAGCCATCCGTTAGTTTGGCGCCGGCATCCTTGAGTGCTCTTAACGCGTCATCGAAGACCGCATCTACTTTCTCATGGAACCCGGCATAGTTACGCACAACGCCGATCGGTGCGCCGCGCAATGTGTCCGGGTCGAGAAAAGCCGTATAGTCCATCGCGGCGCGGGCGTCGGCTCCTGCGGTGGCTGGATCAACCGGGTCACTTCCGGCGATCGCGGACAATATGCAGGCTGCGTCAGCAACGGTTCGGGCCATCGGACCAGCAGTGTCCTGGCTCGAAGCGATCGGAATGATACCCGAGCGGCTGACCAGTCCAACCGTGGGCTTGATGCCAACAACGGCGTTCATTGCTGCAGGACTGACGATCGAGCCATCGGTTTCGGTGCCGACGGCACCCGCACAGTAACCACGTGCCGTCGCAACCGCAGAGCCCGAGCTGGAGCCACCAGGGGATCGGTCCAGAGCGTAGGCATTGCGAACCTGCCCGCCCCGGCTCGACCATCCGCTAGCGGATCGGGTCGAGCGAAAATTGGCCCACTCACTGAGATTGGTCTTGCCCAGCACCACCGCGCCGGCATTGCGCAATCGAGTGACGACATGGCTATCCGTCGGGGCAATCGATCCATCCAGCGCGAGAGAGCCGGCGGAGGTCATCATCGTATCGCCGGTGTTCAAGTTGTCCTTGACCAATATGGGCACACCGTGGAGCGGTCCCCGCACGCGGCCATCGGCGCGCTCGCGATCCAAAGCATCCGCGATTGCTTCGGCGTCCGGATTGAGGAAGGCGACCGCATTGAAGGAACCATCGTCAGATGCAATGACTTGGCGAAAATCTTCGACAAGACCTTTCGAGGTCTTCGCACCGGATTGCATCGACGCTGCAAGTTCCTGGATCGTTGCATCCGTCAACTCAATCACCTCTTTCACGGTGTTACCTTGCGGGCTGCCAATGTCCCCACTCACCAACCCTTGTCGGCTTCTACCACTTCAACGGCCTGAATAGCGGCGAGATGGCATTCGATCAAATTGCGCCCTGCCGGAGAGCTTAGCGGCAATCGCCATGGGAATCTATGTACCTGATACACCGGGCCGAGTGGCAGCATTTGGCACTCGTCGAGGATCAGCGCCTTAAACCGAAACTGCCGCTATGCCCCAGTTATCGAGCCTAATCCGGATTATCGGCAATCGTCGAAATTGACCCGAAGCGGTCATGACAACAGAATTTCTCGACGTTTGCAGCGGTATCAGAGCAAATTGTCTTGAGTGTCCCGGCGGGGGCAGGGCGGTTGTCCGCCCCGCCTGTGCGGTGTACGCTGAGAAACTTTCGCGGCGAGCAATTTTGGAGCTTGTGCGATGGACGAACCGTCGATCAACGATCTGCACTTTGTGACTGGCCGACTGCATGGCGAAGGGCGGAGCGCGGAACAGGGCCTTGAGGAGCTTCTGGAGCGGATCGCCGCAGTCAATTCGCGGATCAACGCGTTGCGCGAGATCATGACCGACAGTGCCCGGCGCGAGGCGCATCGGGTCGACCGGCTGATCCAAGCGGGCCGCGACCTGGGGCCATTGGCCGGGGTGCCGGTCGCGGTCAAAGAGATTATTGACACTACGCCGGCGGTCTGTTCCGCTGGCCTCGAGTTTTTGTCGGACTACCGCCCGGAACGCGATGCGCCGGTGGTCCGGCGGCTGCGTCGGGCGGGTGCGATCATCATCGGGGTCGCGATCAGCGATCCGGGCGCGTTCGGAGTTCGGACGGCCGCGACCCACCACCCTCAGGCCGCGGGCCGGACCGTCGGCGGTTCGAGCGGCGGCTCCGGCGCGGCGCTCGCCTCCGGATTTTGCGCAGCGGCGCTCGGCACGGATACCGGCGGCAGTATTCGGATACCGGCCGCATGTTGCGCCATAGCGGGGCTGAAGCCGACCCGCGGCCGGGTGCCGACCGAAGGTGTCCGGCCGTTGGTCTGGTCGCTCGACCATGTTGGCCCGATGGCACGATCGGTCGCCGACTTGACCGCAATGCAGCGGATCCTCGATATCCAATTTCGCCACACCCAGAAGGCCGGATCGACTGCCCTCGTGGTCGGTCATGACCCTAGTTACTATCGCGATGCCGAGACCCCAGTCGTCCTCGGCATGGAGAATGCGTTGCGCGCCTGTCGTACGCTCGGCGCCGAAGTTCGCGAGGTTGCGCTGCCCGACCCGGACGAGATGCAGACTGTCCATTTGGTGATTTTCTGCGCCGAGTCGGCCGCCTACTACCACGCAGCGTTTCCCGACCAACGGGATCGCTATCCCGAGGCGGCAGGCAAGCTGATCGAACAAGCCAACCGGCATACGGGCCATCAATACGTCCATGCAATGCGGCAGCGGACGGCCATCACCCGACGTGTGGATGCTTTGTTCGATAGCGTCGATGTGTTGCTGGCGCCGACAACGCCGGTGCTGCCGCCGGCCCACGACGCCGAAACCGTCGAACTAAACGGCAAGGCGACTGATTTCACGTTGGCGATGATCCGCTACACATGCTTGTTCGACCACACTGGCAATCCGGTCGTCGCAATGCCGTCGGCGTGCTACGGCCCGGGTATCGCTTCGAGCATCCAGGTTATCGGGCCGACCAACCGGGACGGTGACGTCCTCGCGTTCGCAGAACGACTCGAAGCGGCGCTCGACCTGGAGATCGACTACGAGGTCCGACTGTGATGGTAGCTTGCGGCCGGCGCGCCATGAATTGGAGCTGCCATGGCCGAATGGCGTCAACAGGCGGCCTGAGCGTCGCAACCTCGGGCGATTTGGAGACCGGTTCGCAATAGAGCACCCTCAACAGCCCCGAATGATTTGATGCCGAATTACCTTACGGTGTCAGGTAGCGCATAAAATCCGGATCGTCGGGAAGCTGACCAGAGGCACCCTGCATAACGACTTGGCCACGGTCCATCACGTATGCGTGACTGGAAATTCTGAGCGCTAGTTCAACATGTTGCTCTACGATAACCACACTGATCTGGGACGTCATCTCTTCCAACCGCTCGGCGATCTCCTCTACGACGCCGACCCAAACTCCCTCGGTCGGTTCATCAAGCAACAGCATCCGCGGGCTCGACAGCAAGGCCCGGCTGATCCCGAGCATCTTGCGTTCCCCGCCGCTCAATGTTCCCGCGATTTGCGACATGCGTTCACCGATCTTAGGAAAAATCTCTACAACTCGGTCAATGCCCGATTTATCGGGATTGTTTATGCCACCCACCAGTAGATTTTCGCGGACCGATAAGCCGCCGAACACGGCCTGTTCCTGGGGCACATAACCGACTCCTTGGCGAATTCGCTGATGTGTGGGAATTCTTGTAACGTCTGTTCCGTCCAACATCACGCGACCGCGCGCCGGATCCAATTCGCCGACAATACTTTTCAATAAGGTTGTCTTGCCGGCGCCATTCAGCCCCAGTACCGCCACCGCGCCCGTGCGCGGGGCGACCAGCGATGCATCGAACAGCGCCTGGCTGGTACCATAATAGGTGCACAGCCCTTCGACCTGAAGTATCGGATCGTCAAACACGGGTAACATAAACCTCCCTGACGCGTTCGCTAGCCTCAATTTGTTCGGGGGTGCCATTATCCAGCACCCGACCCTGATCAAGGACGGTGATCACGTCCGACAGGTCCTTGATGAAATCCAGATCATGCTCGACTATCAGAATTGAGCAGCGCGCCTTGATGGGCCGCAGTAACTCCCCGGTCACGCGTCGCTCTTCCGGACTCATGCCGGCAGTCGGCTCGTCAAGCAAAAGGAGCCTCGGCCCCGGCGCCAAGGCCATGGCGATCTCCAACCATTGCTGTTCTCCATGCGACAATTCGCCGGCCAGGTCGTCTGCACGTGACTCGATGCGGAACTCGGACAGAATATCCATTACCTGTGGATGCAATATCTGGCGGGACCGCGAGCCAGCCAGTTGCCACAATGAGTGCGCGGCCTGGATGCTGAGAAGAATGTTGTCGTAAACACTCAACAGGTTGAACACACTGGTGATCTGAAATTTCAGGCTCATTCCGCGACGCGCCCTAATCGCTGGCGGCGTTGTCGAAATATCTTTGTCCAGAAAGGAAAGCGTACCCTCTTCAGGATACTCTGCACCGGCGATACATTTAAGGAGTGTGCTCTTTCCGGACCCGTTCGGCCCGATCAGGCCATGAAATTGCTGGCTCTCCACGGCCAAATCCACCATATCCAGGGCAATCAGTTTGCCATAGGATTTGCGCGCGCCTTTAACTTCAAGCAATGCCATCAGTCGCCCCGCGAATCTGGCTTACCATTGGCCCCACGCCATCGAAAACTGCCTATTCGTTCGCGTTCCGAGACGATCATGCCGAGCAGGCCCGTCCGCCGGAACATGATCACGAGCAACAACAGGACACCTAGGATAATTATCCAAAAATCCCGCAGATAATCGATCAGGATTATCGTGGCGAACTCAATCGCCGTCACACCGATGACCGCGCCGATCAAAGTGGAAACGCCGCCAAGCATCACGTAAAGCATGGCCTGTGTCGAATAAATAGGTCCCATTAAGGCGGGCCATACGAAACCTTCGTGGAAAGCATAAAGACCACCCCCCAAACCGGCTATGGCGCCGCTCAGAGCGAATATGATCGCTCTGGTCAGCTGCACCTGATAACCGAGAAAAGTGATGCGCTCCTCTCGCTCGCGAATTCCTGCCAATACCAGTCCAAATTGCGATCGCACCAGAAAGCGACAGCCAATATAAACCACCACCAGAAACCCGAAGGCGAGGTAGTAAAAACCCACGCCCTCGTACAAAGGCATGTCGCCGATTGTCAGCGCCTTGGTTACCGAAACACCGTTTTGTCCACCTAGATAGTACCACGCACGGGCCAGACGCTCGGCGGCAAAGGACCCGGTCAGCGTGCCGAAAGCAACGAATATTATGCTGGGCGTACGGCTGCCGGTTAACAGAAACGCGGCCAACAACGTAGCCAATACCAAGCCGACCGCTACGGCCACTGGCAAGACTATGAAGATCGATGAAACATCCAAATCGCGCGACATCACCGCCACGACATATCCGGCGCCACCGAAAAATAACGCCTGGCCGAAACTCATCAAGCCGGCGTAGCCCCACGCGAGATCAAAACTCAAACCAAAGAGACTAAGGATTAAGACCTTGGTTGTAAAAACGATCCAAAAGAATGAATCGTCTTCTGACCATACCAGGCCCAACAACAAGGGCATTAAGGCGAACAGCACAAACACCACAAGCTCGATGGTCAGGAGGCGGCTGAGACGACCGCCTGTTCCGGGACGTGCCCCTGCTACTCTATTTAGGAGTGTCATCTATTTAGCAGTGTCATCTATTGAAGAGCGAGGTCTGGCGAGAGCCGCGGCCGCGCGATCATCACGATCACGCGGCCGCGCATTCCCTTATCCACACTCCTTTGGATGCACCTGGTCGGCCTTGGATACGATCTCGTATTTGCCGCCCTTGGCCACTGCAATGTACATGTTCATCTGGCAGTGATACGTACCCGGCAACATTTCGGACGGACCGCCTGGACCATTGGCAATTTTCGCGTGATCCATTGCCGCGGCCACGCTATCCCGGTCTACCGCACCGGCCTCCTTAACCGCGGCCTCCCACAGCTTGACGCCGCGGTACATTCCGGTTGAACCACTGCCCGCGGAGAACAGAACTTTGTCCTTGTGCGCGTGCTTCTTTTGGTACGCTGCTTGAAGCTCGGCACTGAACGGATCATCAATATTCTGAAAATAATCCAGACAACTTGCCAGCCCTTCCATCTCTTGTGGCGTGTTAAAATTAAGCGCGTTTTCGTCGTAATAGACACAGGATAACCGCCCACCCCGCTTCAGAAAGCCGGCTTCATAAAGCTGCTTAATGAAAGGGCCGAGGCCTGGCGGAATGACTGTGTTGAATACGACGTCGATCTTTTCGTCCATAATCCGTTTGACCGTCGCACCGTATTCGACTTGGTCGAGCGGATAATACTCTTCTAAAACAACCTCGCCGCCGTTGTCCTCAATTGACTTGCGGGCGTATTCATTAAGGACATGTGGCCAAACATAGTTGGCCGAAGGCAAGGCAAAGCGTTTGCCGCCGTTGGCGATCAGCCACGGAATTAGTTTGTCACACTGCTGAGCCGGTGTTGGTCCGGTGTTAAAGAGGTAAGGCGTACACTCACGGCCCTCGTAGAGCTGGGGATAAATGTATAGGGTACGCCCGCGTCCGACGATGATACCCTTGATGGCGTTACGCATGGAACTGGTGATACCGCCAAGAACGACATCGACACGGTCGCGCTGCACCAGTTTGCGCACAACGCCGACTGCGATCTGCTCATTTGAGGCAGTGTCTTCAAGATACATCTCGAGCGGCCGCCCCAAAATGCCGCCATTGGCGTTGATCTGGTCGATGGACAACTTGGCTATTCTGGAACAGGGAATGCCCCCGAATGAGATGGCGCCCGTCAGGTCGGTCGCTATCCCGACCTTGATCGGACCAGCCGCGTGGCTCCACTTGGCCGGGAATACCCAACTTCCCAAACCGGTCGCCACGGCGCCGGACATCCACATCGCGCTTTGCAACAGGCTGCGCCGGGTCAGTTGCCCTTTTGTTTGATCATTTTTTATCACATCGCTCACAACTCACTACCTCCCTTTTGCGAGAAGCCCCAACGGCTTCAGCTTGACGAGTATAATTGCAATAACGAACACCAGAACGTCTGCCAGTATAGGATTTACCGCAAACGGCAGCCCGGAAGCCATCGCGCCAATGAGGCCGCCGCCGAAGACGGGTCCTTCGAAGGTGCCTATACCGCCGAGCATGACGGACAAAAATCCCTGAATCAGGAAGCGCAGCCCCATGTCGGCGTAGAGCGTGAATAATGGCACCATCATGGCGCCCGCCAGTCCGGCCAGCGCCGCACCGAAGGCAAAAGTCGACGCATAAATTTGCGAGGTCGAGATTCCAGACGCGCGAGCAAGTTCCGGGTTTTCCAACGATGCACGAACACGTAGGCCGAAGCTTGTCCGGTTCAGCAGCAGGTAGGATCCAGTGACCACCAGTATTGTTATGACGATTACGGCAACGCGCCATTTCGAGACACTGATGTCGCCGGCGACAAACATGCCGACGATCGGTGCCGGTACCGTCCAATACATTCCATCGATCAGACCGCGAACGGTTTCTCTTATTATGATTCCGATTGCGTAAGTGCCCAGCATGGCGACGATCGGCGCGGCATAAAAACGGTGGATTATGGTGCGCTCCAGCACCACGCCAATAATTGCC
>JAJFGG010000147.1 GCA_021776235.1 Alphaproteobacteria bacterium
TCTGGCACGACGCATCCCCGACATCGCAACCCTTGAGCAACACGTCGCGGCTTGGCTGCAAAGACGCAACAAACATAACGTCAAAGCAGATTGGCGGTTTACAACCGAGAACGCCCGCATCAAGCTGAAAAACCTATACCCAACGCTTTAGATGATTCGGACTACTAGACCATTTTCGATATTCATCGAGTCGCCGTGCCACCCGCTCCCCCTCCCGACCACCCACAGGATTATGATCAATGGGTGGTCGGGAGGGGGAGCGGGTGGGTAAGTCAATCTCGAAAATGCTCTAGCTGTTTAGTCCCAGGCTGCTGAAAAACCCTCACCAATAAGAAATAATCGTCATTCTCGCGAAAGCGGGACTCCAAATGTTTGTTGCGGGCTAGGTGTAACTAATTGAAAATACTGAGCTTATCTTCCACATCTGGATTCCCGCTTTCGCGGGAATGACCGGTGGAGCGCGGATTTGGCGGTTTCAATTCGTTATTCAGCAGCCTGCTGGCTCCGATCACCGCGTTCATACAGCCGCTTTAAGCCCCGGTGGCGGAAGCTTTGTATCATAGCAATCGTGTATATTGACAATTGTCACTTGTCAATATATTTTGCAGCCAATGCGCCGAAAACCCAGCCGCGGCGAGGCAGACGGGCCTGTTCCCTCCAACAATTGGCGATCGGCTAATGAATATCGGCCGAGTTCGCCATGGCGCGGCCCAGGGCTTCGACGTCGAAGCCCGGCTGGCGGCAGGCTTCCAGGATGACGGCTTCCCGGCGTTCCAACAGTTTGCAGGCATCCGCCACCTGGCGGGCCACGGCGTGGGGAATGACGACGGCGCCGTGGCGGTCGGCGTGGATCAGATCGCCTGGGTTGACCAGCATGCCTGCCACGTTAACAGCCTTGCCAAAGTCTTCCAGATGGACATGGGCATGGGACGGCCCAATCCGATCGGCGATGAACTGAAAGCCCGGCGCCACGGCGTCCAGGTCACGCACGGAACCATCGGTAATGGTGCCCAGGCAGCCCAGGGCATGATGGATGGTGGAATTAACCTCGCCCCAGAAGGCGCCGTAGCCGCGGCGCGGGCCGTCCATGTCCTGAATGACCGAGATCGTCGGGCCGGTGCCATCGGCCACATAGCGGTAGTAGTTCAGGCGCTGATCGGACATTTCCTGGCCCGGCCGGCTGCTGGGCTCCGCCGCGCGGATATTGGCGGTACGGGCATAGCCGACCATGGGCGGCAGATCCGGGAAGGCGCAGACCAGGGGTTCGACGGTAAAGCCGATGGCCCGGCGTTCCGGCGACGTAACTTCCAACGCGTTGCAGATGGTCGGTGTATCCCAGGCGCGCAGGGCCGCCAGTTCGGTTTCGTTCAGGGGTTGGTCGGTCATAGGTCCTCGATTTCCTGTTGGTTGGGTGACGCGATATCATACACCAAGATATTGATGCTGGACGTCCGGATTGGCGCGCAGTTCCGAGGAATTGCCACTCCACACAAGATGGCCTTTTTCCACGATGAAATGGCGGTCGCAGATCCGCGTCAGGGCCT
The DNA here is from genome assembly GCA_021776235.1 of Alphaproteobacteria bacterium. Lineage (GTDB taxonomy): Bacteria > Pseudomonadota > Alphaproteobacteria. Next base: position 1,545 of record JAJFGG010000147.1, read on the forward strand.
CGACATTCTTGTCGATCACCAGGATCGCCTGGCCGGCGTCTTTCAATCCCGTCAGACAAGACCAGATTTCCGTTCGGATCAAGGGGGCAAGTCCTTCGGTCGCTTCATCCAGCAGCAACAATTTCGGATTTGTCATCAGGGCCCGGCCAATGGCCAGCATCTGCTGCTCGCCGCCTGAAAGCTGATTGCCCATGCTGCCCTGGCGTTCTTTCAGACGGGGAAACAGTCCATAGACCCGTTCCAGGGTCCACGGCTCATTTGCGGCAGCGGTTGGCGTTTCGCTTTGCCGTGCCGTCGCGACCAGGTTTTCCCGTACGGTCAGGTTGGGGAAAATTTGCCGGCCTTCCGGTACCAGGCCCAGGCCAAGCTGGGCGATACGATAGGGGGCAAGGCCGACCAGGTTGGTGTTCCCGAAGGTCAGATTGCCGGCGCGAGGTTGGATCAGGCCCATGATGGTACGGATGGTGGTGGTCTTGCCCATGCCGTTGCGGCCCATCAGGCTGACCACCTGGCCGACCTGCACGGACAGGCTCATCCCGAACAGTGCCTGGCTTTGACCATAGAAGGCATCGATGCCGGAAAGTTCAAGCATCGGCATTTTCCGTGCCCAGATAAGCGGCCCGGACGGCAGCGCTGGCGCGGATCTCGTGCGGGCGGCCGGTGGCGATGGCGCGGCCATAGACCAGGACGGTGATCTGGTCGGCCAGGGCGAAAACCGCGTCCATGTCATGTTCAATCAATACGATGGTCAGCCGCCCCTTCAAGCTTTGTAACAGTGTGACCATTTGTGCAGATTCCTCACGCCCCATGCCGGCCGTGGGTTCATCCAGCAACAGCAGGCTGGGCCGGGTCGCCAGCGCCATGGCGATTTCCAGTTGGCGCTGCTCGCCATGGCTGAGGTTGGCGGCTTGCTCATGCGCCCTGGAGTCCAGGCCGATGCGTTCCAGCACCTCGGCCGCCGGTTGCCGCAAGGCGGGGTCCAAATGGGCCGGGCGCCAGAAGCGAAAGGAGTGCCCGGCGTGGGCCTGGACGGCCAGGGCCACATTGTCCAGAGCCGTGAAGTTGGGAAAGATCGAAGTGATCTGGAATGACCGGGCCAGGCCCAGGGCGGAACGAGCCGGCACCGATAGCCGGGTAATATCGCGCCCGGCAAAACTGACCTGGCCCCGATCAGAGCGCAATTCGCCGGACAATTGTGCGATCAACGTCGTCTTGCCGGCGCCATTGGGACCGATGATGGCGTGAATTTCTCCCTGGCCGATATCCAGGTGCAGATCATCCGTGGCGATCAGGTTGCCGAAGCTTTTGCACAAGCCGGCGATGCGTAAAACCGGCTCAACCATGACCGGAGCCTTTCCGGGCAAACAGGGCATGGATGCCGCCCCGGCCAAACAACACAATGGCGATCAGGATCGGCCCCATGACAATGGCCCAGTGTTCGCCGGCATTGGTCATGAGCAATTCCATCCATTCCGGCAGGTATTCCTCCAACAGTAAAAACGCCGTTGCGCCCAGCACCGGGCCGATCAGTGTACCTATACCGCCCATGATCACCATGACCATGATCTCGCCGGAATGGGTCCAATGCATCACGTCCGGAGAGACGAACTCGTTGAGATTGGCGAACAGCGCGCCGGCCAGGCCGCAAATGGTGCCGGCGATGGTGAAAGCGACCAGTTTGTAGCGGTAGGTGGGAAAGCCCACGGCCTGAAGGCGTTTTTCGTTGCTTCGGGCTGCTTGAAGCACCATGCCAAAGCGGGACTTGACCAGGCGGTGCATCATAAACAACACCATGGCCAGTACAGCGAAGACCAGATAATAGAACTGGATCGGGCTGTTCAAATCGATCGCGCCGGCGAACTCGCTGCGCATGGATGACATGCCATCGTCGCCGCCAAACTCTTCCAGGCTGATGCCCAGGAAGTATAGCATCTGGGCAAAGGCCAGGGTGATCATGATGAAATAGACCCCCGAGGTGCGCAGGCTCATGGCACCAAAGGCCAGCCCAATGAACGCCGAAGCCGCCATCGCCAGGGGGAACTGAATGAAGCCGTTGTCGATGCCGTAGTAGCTGAGAATGCCAACTGAATAGGCCCCGATGCCCATATAGGCGGCATGGCCAAAACTGACCATGCCGCCATAGCCCAGTATGACATCCAGACTGACCGCGGCGATGGCCAGGATCATGACGCGGGCCATCATGTCCACATAGAACGGTTGATCAATTATCTCCGTCAGCGGAGGCACCAAAGCGAACATGCCCAAGGTGATCAGGCTGAGCCAGAGTTGCCGCCTATTCATGCTTATTGCCAGTCGTCATCGCCATTATCCCGTCTTGGCCGGGAACAGGCCGCGGGGGCGAACCACCAGGATGGCGGCCATGAGAATGTAGATCAACATTGACGCCAGGGCGGGACCGGCGGTATCCGCCGCCGCATCGGAAACAAAGACCCGCAACAACCCCGGCAGGAAGACCCGGCCCACGGTGTCGACCATGCCGACCACGATGGCAGCGATAAAGGCGCCCCGGATGGAGCCGATGCCGCCGATAATGATAACCACGAAGGCCAGGATCAACAGGGGCTCACCCATGCCCGGTTCGACGCTGGTCAACGGCCCCAGCATCATTCCGGCCAGACCGGCGAACACGGCGCCGAGGGCAAAAACCAGGGTGAACAGGGATTTGATGTTAACGCCCAGGGCGCCCACCATCTCATTGTTCGAGGCGCCGGCCCGGATCAGCATGCCCAGACGGGTGTGTGCCACGATGACATAGATGGCGGCGGCGACCAGCAGGCCGACGGCAATGATCACCAGGCGAAACATTGGATAGGGGGCGCCGGGAATGATCTCGACCTGGCCGGAAAGATAGTCGGGCAGCCCCGAGTACAAGGATATGGGTCCCCAGACAATGCGGACGATCTCGTTGAAAAACAGGATCAGGCCAAAGGTAGCCAGGACCTGGTCAAGATGATTGCGGCGATAAAGCGTGCGCAAGGCAATGATCTCAACCAGGGCGCCGACGGCAAAGGTCGCCGGTATGGCCAGGATCATGCCCAGCAGAAATGAATCGGTCCAGGCCACCAAGGTTGTCGCCAGATAGGCGCCGATCATCACCAGGCTGCCGTGGGCCAGATTGACCATGTCCATGATGCCGAAAACCAGCGTCAGACCCGAGGCAATCAGAAACAACATGACCCCGAACTGCATCCCGTTAAAGGCCTGCTCCAATAGCAGCAATGGATCCATCGAGCGTCCCTTAGGGCCGGTGCGGCAAGATCAGATGCAAACGGGGGCACCAAACGGTGCCCCCGAATTGGCCATTGTTGTACGGCCTACCACTTCATGCCGCAGGACTTGGCGTATGCGTCGCCATGTGCGGAAAGCACGACCCCAAGGGTCTTGGTGACATAATTGCCGTCCGGGTCCTTGATCGCTTCCCGCAGATAGATGTTCTGAATGGGGAAGTGGTTGTTGTTGAACTTGAAGCTGCCGCGGGTGTTGGGAAAGTCACCGGCCCGCATGGCGGCCCGCAACTTGGCCTTGTCGGACACACCGCCGGCCTTGCGGATGGCGTGGTCCAGAAACAACACGGTGTCATAGGCTTGTGCCGCGTAGAATGCAGGCGTCTTACCATACTTCTTGCGATACTCCGTCACGAAGCGGCGGTTGACACTGTTGCCCAGATCCGGACTCCAGTGCTGCACACCGTAGGTTCCCACGGCGGCATCCTTCAATGCAGGCAAGGTCAGTGCGTCAACGGAATAGACTGAATACAGGGGAATTTTTTTCGACAAACCCGCCTGGGCATATTGCTTGACAAAGTTGATGCCCATGCCGCCGGGC
>JAJFGG010000148.1 GCA_021776235.1 Alphaproteobacteria bacterium
GCATGGCAGTTGGCTCAACATGGCGGAAGCGGAATTGTCCGTCCTGGCGCGGCAATGTCTGGCACGACGCATCCCCGACATCGCAACCCTTGAGCAACACGTCGCGGCTTGGCTGCAAAGACGCAACAAACATAACGTCAATGCAGATTGGCGGTTTACAACCGAGAACGCCCGCATCAAGCTGAAAAACCTATACCCGGCGCTTTAGATGATTCAGACCACTAGGTTGATAGATCTTTCCGTTGTCCCATGGATCAGAAGACAAGGATAACCAGTGTGGTAAATAACTCGCACATTGGCGCTTCGGTCCATCCACCCGTCGATGCAAATCACTGGGTCAATATTGATCCGGAGCTTCAATTCGCCGATCCAAGGCTTGTCGATTTACTCGAATACTGGCGGCGCAAGCGAGGCGGCCGGCTCATGCCTGCACGCCAGGATATCGAGCCGCTGGATCTGAAATCGCACCTCGGGCGTTTGCATTTCATCGATGTTGAATACGATCCCTTCCGCCTGCGCTATCGTTTGATCGGCACGACGACGACAGAGAAACTCAACCGAGATATGACCGGCCGCTATTTCGACGAAATTTATCCGCCGCACATTCTGTCGGATGCTCTCGCGGCTTACCATTGGCTAACTGAAAACAGGAAGCCGCTTCGCCAGTTCGGCAATGCGCTTTACGCCGATAAGTCAATTTACGAATTCGAACTGATTAATTTGCCACTATCCGATGATGGTGAGAGGGTAAACATGGTCCTGGGTGAACTGGTATTCTCGCTTGATGTACCGGGCTGACCTGGATATTTCCCGGGCCCGCGACTATACCACGTTGCCCTGTTAATCTCGGCTGCAACGCTTTGCCGCCATTCACCGCCTTCCATGGCCAACTCAGCTTCAACCAATCCCCACCCGAAACGGCAGATTGATGTGGGTCACACGCTGGCACAATGACGGCTATGTATGCGCTGCCAGCGCCTGGTGCCAAACTGAATCCGCCCCGGCTCCGGTATTGGTAATGTGGACATCAAGCAGATAGGGCTCGCCGGCGGCTTGCGCCGCCTTGCCCCGCTGCAGCGCCGCGTCCAATTCGCCGGGCTCGTGTACGTGCTCACCGTCAATACCCTGTGCCTTCGCCAGCATGACGAAGTCGATTGCCGGATCACCCAGAAAAGTTTCCGGATACTTGTTCTGCGCTTTCATGTTGCCCCCCCAGGCGGCGAAATTGGTGCGCACGGTCTGATAGTTCATGTTGTTCCAGACGATTGTGAGTATCGGCAGGCTGTAGCGCGCCATGGTCCAGAACCCCGATGCGCTGTACATCACCGAACCGTCACCGATGCTCAATACGACCGGCCGGTCCGGCGCGCCAAGCTGGGCACCGATGGCGCCGCCAAGGCCATAACCGAGGCTACCACCGGCGGTGCGAACCAGGCTCCAATCGTTTTCACCGTAGCCGAATGGCATGAAATGGTCGAAGGCCCGGAAATTCTCCGAAACCAGCATCGAGTTCTCGGCCAAATTCCGTGCCATGGCATCGCCGAGGTAAAGTGGGTGTATGGGATTATCCTTGGCATGACTGGCTGCGTCGTCCGCCTGTTCCGCCGCCCGGCCTTCGCTTTGCGCCGCCAGGCCCATTTTGCGCTTCTGAAGGTGTGCCAAATTGGCGTGATCTGGTTTCCAAATAGCGTTCAACGCCCGTAGCGTGTGCTTGACATCGCCCCAGATATCCAGGTCCAGGGCAAAGGTATTGCCCATCATGCCCGGATCCTGACCGATCCCGATAATGGTGCCGGCATCGGCAAACTTGTCATCCTCGGCGCTGGCGCGGGTATTCTGCCGATAGCCGATACAGCAGACGACGTCGTAACCCTTATCGGACATGGCGTCGATCATGCCGACATAGTTCGGATGTTTGAGCGGAAAACCGCCGTAATCAAAAAACCCGACGGCTACGGGCAGCGCGTAATTTTCCACCATTTCCAGCAATTCACTTTGCGCGCCGGCGATGCGGACATCCGGTCCGGCAAGTACAAGGGGATTCTCGGCGTTGAGCAGGGCATCGTGGATTTTTTCGATCGTGCCGCCGTTCGGAACCTGCGCCATCTCCAACCCGCGCGCCGCCTGGATCGTGCCTTCGACCCCTCTTTCGTCAAGCGCGGGAGAGGAAAAGGCGAGATAGACCGGTCCCGTCGGCATGGTCATGGCAGCCTTGAAAGCCCGGCGCGTCGCCATTGGGACGCCGCGGGCATCGGTCACCTCCCAACGGTTCTTGGTGATATCCTCGACCGCGCCCATCTGTGAGAATCCGCCGCTGGCGCCCAGGGTGTTGTGATCGCCAAACGAGCCATTGTCGCGCAAAGCCGCGGTCACCACCATGGGTGTGCCGTCAAAATAGGCATTCTGCAATTGTCCCGAACCCTGACGCGTCCCCGCCGCCAGATGCACATTGACGAAGGCCGTCTTCCCGGCCGCTTTCGCATAGCCATCGGCGGCCGAGAGGACAAGCGATTCAGCAAGGAGAAGAATTGGCTGAACACCAGGAACGGTGAGAAACGCATCAAAGAACCCGGCCTCGGCGCTACCGGTGTTTGTAAACGCGTACTCAACATCCTGCGCAACCAATTGATGCATGAGCAGTTCCCCGCCCGTGCCTACAACTTTTTTCTTGCTCATTCGTTTTATCCCCAACCAAATAGTTGCCAGTGGCGCCGCCGTCGACGCTCTTTCCGTTGACCGTGCCCAGGACCATGCACAGGACCGGGACACATTCGAATTATACCGGGTCAATTGACAGAATTGAAATCCGCAGACAGGGTGGCCTTCTGAAAATCATTCATTGGGGGAGATCCGCTTGGCCGAAGTAGCAGACGAGGCTGTCTTCGATTTCATAGTTAGTGGCGCCGGCTCTGCCGGTTGTGCCGTCGCTGCGAGGTTGAGCGAGTCAGGCCGTTACAGCGTATTGCTGCTGGAGGCGGGCCCCCGGGATACCAGCCCCTGGATCCATATTCCGCTTGGCTTCACCAAGGTCTTTACCGATGAGCGTGTCAATTGGAAATTCCAGAGTGAACCCGTTGCAGCACTCGACAACCGGATATTGTACCAACCGCGCGGCAAGGTGCTGGGTGGCAGCAGTTCCATCAACGGGACAATTTATATGCGGGGTACGCCGGCTGACTATGACGGCTGGCGTCAGCGGGGATTGGAAGGCTGGGATTGGGATTCCGTATTACCATTCTTCAAGAAAGCAGAGGACAACGAGCGCGGTGATGATGGCCTGCATGGCGAGGGCGGGCCGTTGCGCGTCTCGGATATTCCACGGCCATGGGCTTTGCCAAGCGCGATGATCGCTGCTGCCGTCGAGAGCGGCATTCCGGCAAATCCGGATTTCAATGGACCAGAGCAGGAAGGCACCGGTTTCTATCAGTTCACCGCGTCGAAACACCGGCGTTGGAGTGCGGCAAAGGCCTATCTGGCGCCGGCCCGCAAACGAGAGAACCTGCACATCGAGACATCGGCTCATGCGCGGCGGATACTAATTGTAGATGGCCGAGCGGCGGGCATCGAATATCAATCACCTGCCGGTATCCGCCGGGCTCACGCACGGGCCGAGGTAATTGTCTCCGGCGGCGCCTTCGGGACGCCGCAATTGCTGCAGCTCTCGGGCGTCGGACCCGGCGCACTGCTGCAGGAGATGGGCATCGCCATGCACCGCGACCTGCCAGGCGTCGGGGCGCATTTGCGGGATCATTTCAATACCTACCTGAGTTTCCGTTGCGCCAAACCGGTAACCATGAACGATCTGGCGAACAGCCTGCCGCGGCGGCTGCTGGCGGGGGCACAGTACGCGCTGTTTCAAACGGGCCCGTTGACGAATACAGCGATTTCCGCCGGCGCCTTCATCCGCAGCGACCCGCGACTGGAGCGCCCGGATATTCAGATCAACATGTTCAGTTGGAGCGCGGCAAGCCGAACCCCGGAACGGGTAAACCCTCACCCGTTCTCCGCCTTCTCCTTTAGTCCGGTGCACCTGCGCCCAGATTGCGAGGGTTCGGTCCGCATCAAAAGCCCGGATCCCCTGGCGCCACCGGCGATACGCTATGAATTTTTGCGCAGCACCTACGATAAACAGGCAATCCTCCACGGCATGCGGGTTTGCCGGCAGATCGCCAGCCAGCCGGCTCTGGCGGACTATATGGCCGAGGAGGTTTTGCCCGGGCCGTCCATCAGCAGTGATGAGGATCTGTTGGCTGATGTGCGGGCACGCGGGATCGCCAACTATCACCCTGTCGGCAGCTGCCGCATGGGCTCGGAAATAGACTCGGCGACGGACGCCCGATTGCGGGTGCATGGCATTGCCGCGCTTCGCGTCGCTGATGCCTCGATCATGCCTTCGATCATCGCCGGCAACACCAATGCGCCAGCCATCATGATCGGTGAAAAAGCCGCCGCGATGATCCTCGAAGATTCCGCCTAGGGCCGTCTCAACTTTCATTGAAACGACCGCGGCTCATCGCAAGGTGGTATTAGGCATCCGTGGCGACAAGCAGGCGCCCCTCAACGCCGTGGCGCTCGATCAACTGGGCGACCAGGCCGTTTTTCCTGGCCTCCGCCACGAAGTCCCGCAGAAACACGGTCGCCGCAATATTCTCCGGTTTGGTACCGACGGCCTGTTGTACAGTGGTATAGCGTCCATCAAGGATGCGTACGTCGGGTAACTTGTCGGCATCCTGGTTCAGCGCCGGCCGCAACCCGGCCAGAGCATCCAATTTTTCGCCGACAAATAAATTGACCGCGCCGGCCAAACCTTTCGCACGATGAAGTTCAGCGTATTTGAGAGTGCGGGTAAGGTAAAGGTCATAGGCGCTCCTGTCCGATACGGCGATTCGCACGCCCGGGCGATCGACATCTTCTATCTGGCGCAAAGCCGAACCGGCCGGCACCAGATAAGTCGCCTCAATCTCCACATAGGCAGGTGTAAAGGCAATGGTCTCGGCGCGGGCCGGTTCGGCCGCGATCAGGGCGATATCCCATTCATCGCTGCCTGCGGCGTCTGCCACCTCGCCCGGTGAGGCAAATTGCACATAGGAAAGCGCGACCCCCAAACGGTCGGCGATAGCGCGCGCCAGGTCTGGGGAAACACCCACGGGTTCGCCGGCCGAGGTGGATCCCGTCACCAGAAGCGGGTTTGACATATTGATGCCCGCGCGGAGTGTTCCGCCTGGGGCAAGTTCCGAAATGACGTCTTGGGACATAATGGATGCGCCTGTATTTGCCAAAGATGAACGTATCCTAGGTGACAGTTCCGCCAGGCGGCAAGGCGGACCGATAATACGATGCAGAATTTTTTGCCCGCCCGCGCATAGTCATTAACAAAACATTTCGATAGCATTGCCGAAACACAGGAGATCCGGCAAATGAGAGGCATCGTATTCCTCGGCGAACGCAAGACTGAGCTCCGCGAATTCCCCGACCCGCGCCCGGGACCGCGCGACGTCATTCTGGAAATCAAGGCTTCCGGCATGTGCGGTACCGACCTGAAAGGCTATCGCGAAACGTTCATTCCCGGCGTCGTGCGCGGTGGCATCAAGCGCGCGATGGAACCTGTGATCGCCGGCCACGAGCCCTGTGGCGTTGTCGCCGAACTGGGCGCGGCGGTCAGCGAGCGCGAGGCGCGGATTGGCCAGCGGGTGATCGACCATCACTACCAGGGTTGCGGCGTCTGCCGCCACTGCATGGCCGGCTGGCGGCAGATGTGCGTTGATGGCGCCATCGTCTTCGGCTCTGTCGCCCACGGCGCCCACGCGCCCTACATGAAAGTGCCGGTCGACACCCTGGTAACGCTGCCCGATGAACTATCGTTCGAGACCGGCGCCGCGATTGCCTGCGGCACTGGCACCGCCTACGGCGCCTTGCGGCGGCTATCGCTGCACGGCGATGAAACCATCGCCGTCTTTGGCCAGGGTCCGGTCGGCCTGTCGGCAACCCAGCTGGCGCACGCCATGGGCGCGCGCGTCCTTGCGCTGGATATTTCGCCCGAGCGGCGCCAACTCGCCATCGAGATGGGGGCCGATGCCGCCCTCGATCCCACGGTCGATGATCCGGTGCAGGCGATTCTCGAGCTGACCCACGGCGAGGGCGCCCATAAGACCCTGGATGCCTCCTCGTCACCAGAGGCCCGTGCGCAGGCAGTTCGCGCCACCCGGGCCTGGGGCGCTTGCTGCTATGTCGGCGAGGGCGGTGAGGTAACGCTGGAGGTCAGCCCTGATCTGTTGCGCCGGCAAATCACCTTGATCGGGTCTTGGACATTTTCCACTGTCGGCCTGGCGGACTGCGCCCGCTTCGTCGCCGAACGCGGCATCGATGTGGACCGCCTTTTCACCCACCGCTGGCCGCTGGAGCAGGCGGCGGAAGCCTACCGGCTGTTTGACGAACAGAACAGTGGCAAGGGCGTGTTTCTGCCGTCCTGATCCGCGGGCGCTGGCGCCTCGCTCCCGCCCGGGCCTGATCGGCCGCGCGCAGGGAGACCAAATTTGCCTGATCGTGACTGAAAATTTTGGCAGATAGCTTGCCGCGGCCTCCATTCCCGCCGTTGAATTATGTAAATATCTCAATGGAATATGCTGGCAGAATCTGCTAGATTTTAGCTATCTAGGATTAGATGCCTGGAATGGGGACGGGGTGAAACGGGCGCAATGGCTGCGGTATTTGCCAAAGAATCAGATAGCTCCTGCTCCGACTAGGTGTCGGGCGTATCGTTGTGTAGCAGTGTAGGTCGCAATTTGGCGTGGTCATGCCTGAAGTATGCGCAGGTGTCACGTAAGACTTGTGTCCGCTTAACTCGGCGTGTCAGGAGACAATAACATGGCAGTGAAGAAAATAGTCGTCGACGCGGGCGCGGATCACGCGATTCCCGATCTGCGTATGATCGGCCCAGCGGATCTTAAGGATGCCTTGGCCAAGGGTATTGCTGATTTCAACGCGAAGCCAACCCACTTGTTGTTCCTTGCCATCATCTATCCAATTCTCATGATTTTGTTTGCCCGAACCTACGCCGGTTACGATTTTTTGCCGCTGGTGTTTCCGATCATCGCCGGTTCCGCGCTGCTTGGCCCCTTGGCCGCTTGTGGCATGTACGAGTTGAGCCGGCGGCGCGAGCAAGGTCTTGAAGTCTCGTGGCTGCATTGCTTCGATGTCCTGCGGTCACCATCCATTTTGGCGATTGCCACCATCGGCGTCGTGCTCGGCGCCATATTCTTTGTTTGGATGGCGGTCGCGCAAGGGATCTTCTGGTACTATTTCGGCAACGTCGTTCCGGACTCAATTTTGGGATTTGCGGCGCAGATCTTCCTGACCTCATCGGGCTGGTCACTCATCATTGTGGGTTGCGGGGTTGGCTTTCTGTTCTCGGTCCTGGTCTTGACCATTGGCGTCATCTCCATTCCCATGCTTCTCGACCGGCATATCGATGTAATGACGGCAATTCTGGCGTCGGTAAGATCGGTTCAGGCAAACCCTAAAACCATGGCGATCTGGGGCCTCATCGTGGCTGGTTCGTTGCTGTTGGGCGCCATACCGCTTTTCGTCGGCCTCGCGGTGGTGATGCCCATACTCGGACACGCGACGTGGCATTTGTATCGAAAGGTCGTAGTCCACTGATAGACCTGTTATTGCACGGACCGTGAAAAAGCAGGCGGTATCGGTTGACCTTGCACCCAAGTGGGCGCCGAGACGACCTCCATGGGTTGCTGTCAGCCCGACTGCGTGTCGATAACGGGGCCGGGATAGAGGGGCCGCCTTGGCAATTTTAAAATGCTATAGGTGAGGGTGGTGGCGCATACGCCGCATGTCCCAGCGGCTTCGCGCATCTGATCGTTGTTCCGTCAGGCCATGGCCGGCCGAGACCCTTAGAGCATGTCGACAGGTAACGAATGGCGCTACGAGCGCGCACTCAGAACCCCAGGGCCCGGCGGGCCCTGGTCCCAAGATGACGGGATTGCCCTATTTTCCCAGACTGAAGAAGACTTCCCGCGTAAAGAAGGTGTAGTCCGCCTCGAATGTCATGAGAACCACGAACACCATCACCAGTGCCGGGGGGAGAATCATGGCATAAATCAAGGCCAGCCGTTCCCATTTCATGTGCATGAAAACGGCGACAATGAAGCCCGCCTTCAACATCATGAAGACAAGGATCAGCGTCCACCTGAGGTAACTTTCAACATGATAGTAGTCGACCGCATAGGACGCCGCGCTGAGGACAAAAAGTAAGCCCCAGACCTTGAAATATACGCCAATCGGATGTTGTTGGACTTCGTCGTGTGCAGTATCGCCAGCCTGTGCCATGTCTGCCCCTTACCAAAGATAGAAAAAAGCGAAAATGAAAACCCAAACCAGATCGACGAAATGCCAATACAGACCCATGACTTCGACGCTCTCGTAACTGCCTTTTCGACTGGTGAAAAAGCCCGGCGTTTCGTTGTCGTAATCGCCGCGCCAGACCTTTCGCGCAATGGCGAACAAGAAGATAACTCCGACGCTTACATGAAAGCCATGGAAGCCCGTGATCATGAAAAAGATTGAGCCGAATTGAGCCGCGCCCATGGGGTTGCTCCAGGGGCGGACACCCTCATCGACGATCAGTTTGGTCCACTCGAAAGCCTGCATGCCAACGAAAGAGGCACCAAACAACGCCGTCACCAGCATCAAGATCGCGGTTTTGCGGCGGTCGCGTTTATAGCCGAACATAACCGCCATGGCCATTGTTCCACTGCTGCTGATCAGAATGAACGTCATGATCGCGATCAGGATCAGCGGGATTGGATCACCCCCAAATGACAGCGCAAATACTTCGCTGGGATTGGGCCATGGCACTGTCGTGGACATTCGTACGGTCATGTACGAAAGCAAAAAACAGCTGAAAATGAAAGTATCGCTGAGCAGGAAAATCCACATCATCGCCTTGCCCCAGGGGACGTTCTTGAACGCCCGCTGGTCCGACGACCAGTCCTTGACAAAGCCCTGCATGCCGTCCGGCATGGCAAGCGAGTGACCCGTTTCTGTCTGTGTAGTTTGTGTCATATGGATTTCGTCCTCATCACGTAAGCAACATCAGAGCGAATAAAACCAACCAAATCAGAAGCAAAAAATGCCAATAGACCGCGCATAAATCCACGCTCAGGCGCACCTGAACGGCATCCTGGCCACGCCTTATCTTGGCCATGGTCCGCCACCAGGCAACCAGGCCGCCTATCAGATGGACCCCATGTACGCCGGTCAGCATGTAAAAGAAGGCGTTGGCCGGATCCAAAGACACGTAGTATCCGGTCGCCACGAGTTCCCGCCACGCCAGGAGTTGCCCCACCAAAAAGGCAAAGGTCAAAACACCCCCGGCCGACAAGCCCGTTTTCACCCCGTCTATCTGGCCCCGGCGCGCGTTCACCAGGGCATAATGCATCGCCATGCTGCTGGCTATCAGGATGGCCGTGTTCAGCCACAACAACCAAGGCAGGGACAACGAATTCCAGTCCGAAAACACCTTCCGCTCGATGTAGGCGGAGAGCATGAGCGAAAAAAAGACCGCGACGACGATCAGGAACAACCGCAGTCCAATTTTTGGGGTGGGCTGGGAAAAGGTGCGCTCATCAAGCAGTTCGACAACTGCGCCCTGTTCAGTCAACCAGGGCTTTACCATCATTTGCCGGAAGATGTTCATCTCCGAACCTCTCCGGACCCGGCACAGGGGCGCAATGCGCTGGCACATCTCGAGGCCATTCGAAAGAGCGTCCTGGTCATCACCGCGTCCCTATTCCGCCGGCTGCGCCGCGGTTCCGGACAGGTCCGCAGTGTCGCCGATCGCAACTTGATCGGGATGCATGTTCTGGGGCACGTAATCGTCTTTGGCGCCGGGCAGACCAAAGGCATAGGCCCAGCGATAGACCACTGGCAAGGTCGGACCAAAATTGCCGTGTCCCGGCGGCGTTGTGGCCGTTTGCCACTCCAGCGAGGTCGCACGCCATGGGTTGGGGCCGGACTTTTTGCCCTTGACCATGCTCCAGCCAATATTGAACAGGAACACCAATTGGGCCACGCCAACAATCAACGCGATTACGGTGACGAAGGCATTCAGGGTCTCGGCCGATTGCGGGATGAAACTTGTGTCCGTCATTTCATAATAGCGCCGCGGTACGCCCAGGAAGCCGAGATAGTGGAGGGGCAGGAAAATTGCATAGGCGCCAAGGAAAGTGATCCAGAAATGGATCTGCCCCATGGGAACGTTCAGCATGCGCCCGGTCATCTTGGGGTACCAATGATATATCGCCCCAAAAACAACCAATATTGGGGCCACCCCCATCACCATGTGAAAATGGGCCACCACGAACATGGTGTCCGACAACGGGACATCGACCACCACATTGCCCAGGAACAGGCCGGTAATGCCGCCATTCACAAATGTAACGATGAAGCCCAAGGCGAATAACATGGGCAGGGTCAGCTTGATGTTGCCGCGCCACAGGGTCAGCACCCAGTTGTAAACCTTGATGGCGGTGGGCACGGCGATGATCAGCGTGGTCGTGGCAAAGAAAAAGCCAAACCACGGGTTCATGCCGCTGACGTACATATGGTGGGCCCAGACGACAAAGCTGAGGGCGCCGATGATGACAATCGCCCAGACCATCAGGCGATAGCCGAAAACATGCCGTCTGGCATGGACGCTTATGAGGTCGGAGACAATGCCGAAAGCCGGCAGGGCAACGATGTAGACTTCCGGGTGGCCGAAAAACCAGAACAGGTGCTGAAACAGAACCGGGCTGCCGCCACCATATTGCATCTGCTCTCCGAACTGGACAATGCCGGGCATGAAAAAGCTCGTCCCCAGCATCCGGTCAAGAGTCATCATCACCGCGCCGACGAACAGGGCGGGAAAAGCCAGCAAAGCCAGCACGGTGGCGGTGAATATGCCCCATATGGTCAAGGGCAGACGCATCAATGTCATGCCGCGCGTACGGGCCTGCAGGACCGTCACCACATAGTTCAAGCCGCCCATGGTGAAGCCAACGATGAACAGCGCCAACGAGATCAGCATAAGAAGGATGCCGCCTTCGGAACCCGGTGTGCCCGAAAGGATGGCCTGGGGCGGGTATAGGGTCCAACCGGCCCCGGTGGGGCCGCCCGGCACGAAGAAACTTGCCAATAAAACCAGCACGGCAAGCAGGTAGATCCAGTAACTCAGCATGTTCACATAGGGGAAAACCATATCGCGGGCCCCCACCATCAACGGGATGAGGTAGTTGCCGAAGCCGCCAAGGAACAGCGCGGTGAGCAGGTAGATCACCATGATCATGCCGTGCATGGTGATGAACTGGTAGTAGTCCTCGGCCTCAATAAACGAGAAGGTCTCGGGAAATCCCAGTTGCAAACGCATCATCCAGGACAACACCAGGGCCACCATACCAATCGCGATGGCGGTGAACGAATACTGGATGGCGATGACTTTGGCGTCTTGCGAGAAGACGTATTTCGTCAGCCAGCTTTTCGGATGGTAAAGCTCCATCTCCCCGACTTCAGCGGGCGGGACAAAATCGACTTGGTCATGCGCGGCATCAACCATCACAATTTCCTCTTCCTTGGATCTCGTTATACGCCATTGGTTCGGTGCTTCACCGGGTCGGCCGGGCCCCGGCGGCAACCGGCGTTGCCGCGTTCAAAGCCAGATTTGCAGCTTGTTCCGAGCCCTGCTTCACCCGCGCCATGGTTTGCGCAAAGGTCTCCTGCTCTTGCAGCCAGCCATCGAAAGCTTCCTTCTTTTCCACCACAACACTGCCGCGCATGGCATGATGGCCAACGCCGCATAGTTCGAAGCAGAGTATATCGAAGGTTCCCGGTCGGGTCGGAGTCAGCCAAAAATAGGTGACCAGGCCCGGCACCATATCCATCTTGGCCCGGAACTGCGGGACATAGAAATCGTGCAGCACATCAATCGAGCGGAGCAAGACCTTAATCGGCCCACCGAGCGGCAGGTGCAGATCGTCGCCTTCAATGAGGACATCGTCCTGGCCGTTTGGGTCATTCGGATTCAAACCGAATGGGTTATCGCCGCTGATCAGCCGGGTATCGGAAGTGCCCATGACCCCGTCTTTACCAGGGTATCTGTAGCTCCATTGCCATTGCTGGCCGACGACTTCAATTTCCGCCGCTCCTGGCGGCACGTTGACGTATTGGTTCCACACGAACAGGCCCGGGATTAACATGGCGGCGACACCGACAGCGGTAAGCCCTGTCAGCCACCATTCCAGCTTTTTGTCTTCCGGCTCGTATTCCGCCCGCCTGTCTTCCCGATACCGGTAACGGAGTACGCAATAGGCCGTAAACAAAATGACCGCGACGAATACCACGCCGGTGATCCAAAATGTAATGATGATGGTATTGTCAATAAAACCCCAATTCGAGGCAATTGGCGTCCACCACCATGGACTCATAAAATGAAAAACAACAGTTCCTACGGCTACTAAAGTCAATAATACAGCAACGTACATACCTTTTACCCCGGACTGCAAATATTACAGGCATAAACTCAAGGAAACTGTTACTTATATTTACCTAGCACTCCAAAACGGTCCTGAAACACTCGGCCACGACCCGACATCGCCGATCAATGGCGTCGATGCCATCAAACGGTTTGCCACGACGAGCCGCTGACCCGCGTGCCAAGACCCGAGGCGCCAAATTATCTGGAAGCTGCTCTCTCATTAATCCCATTGGCAGTGATCGTACTGAATTACCAGTCACTGAACCGCCCCCCCTCTATCAAGATATTGTATCTTGATACTCACCTAATATACAACGCTGACCTATACCCCGACCGGTCACCGAACCCCTTACATGTACTCTGGCGTTGTTAAACTAATATCAGAGAAGCCAATGCAGAGCAATTGCCTAATCACGGGAAAGTGTGGTTGTCTCTGAACGGGACACTCAATACGGGTTGATGCACCGTCGCAGCGTCACGGCTGAAACGGGTCCTGCAAAATTCGGTTCCCCCTTGAATGTCTTGGCGATACTATGGCCAATATCTTCGCCAATTGGGGGGCGAGCACTGGTGTGGGGGGTGGCTAGTTGCGATCAGAGGCGCGAATAGGGACGGTTCCAGTACCGTGGGCGGGCGATTACCTGGCTCTGCTCAAGCCACGGGTTATGTCACTTGTCGTATTTACGGGGTTTGCCGGTTTGGTGGTGGCGCCTGGCGACCTGCATCCGTTGCTGGCCGGGCTGGCATTGCTGTGTATCGCCGCCGCCGCGGGCGGCGCCGGGGCAATCAATATGTGGTATGACCGCGATATTGACGCGTTAATGGAGCGCACCTGGCACCGGCCAATACCCGCAGGCCGCATGGCGCCGGAAAAGGCGCTTGCTTTCGGCGTCGCCATCAGTCTGATTTCGGTTGTTCTAATGGGCTTCGCGGTCAATTGGGCTGCGGCAGCCTTGCTGGTGTTCGCAAATTCATTTTACGTCTTTGTCTACACGGTCTGGCTCAAGCGGCGCACACCGCAGAATATTGTGATTGGTGGCGCCGCCGGCGCCATGCCGCCGGTTATTGGCTGGGCCGCGGTAACGGGGACCATCGGCCTCGAATCGATCGCGCTGTTTCTGATAATTTTCATGTGGACGCCGCCGCACTTCTGGGCCCTGTCCCTGTACCGGGCGGATGACTATGCCAAGGCGGGCGTGCCTATGCTGCCCGTGGTCGCCGGCAAGGCCGAGACCAGACGCCAAATTCTCATTTATACCGTGTTGCTGGTACCGATCAGCTTAACGCCACTGGTCCTGGGTACGGCAGGTGCGGCTTATGGCATCACCGCCGCCGTGATGGGCGGCGGCCTTCTATGGCTTGCAATTCAGGTTCTGCGGGAACAGGGCGACCGCGCCGCGCGCCGCATGTTCCACTTTTCCATACTCTATTTATTCATGCTGTTCTTGATGCTAATCGTCGAGCGCGTGTCGGCCATTGCGTATGCGCATCTGGCTTAGCTGGCCGCCTCTTCGATTCGCGACCGCCTGCCGTTTGCCGGATCAGGCCAACAATGGCGCAATTGGCATTCGCCGGTGGGTTAGAAGGTATTCCACACACCCAGCAAACCCACCACCAGCACGGCAGCACCGATGATGGTCGCAACAATCAACACATTCTTTAACCGAAAGTCATCTGCCATTTTCTGGATCTCCCCTGTCCCCGTCCGTTTGCAAACTTAATATAGCCGAGATTTCACAAGTCAAAAACCCCCCAGCACCGACAGCCTGTTGGCGGCATGCATAGCGGCGATTTTTCCGCCGGCGAAAGCGGCCCAAAGATGCATTGATTTAGGCGATCCATTCACTGACCGGGGCGTTTGCGTCCTGCAGTGGCTGGCAAATCACATCGATCAATGACGGGCCCGGACAATTCAGCGCCGCCGCCAGTTTACCTTTCAGTTCACCCGGATCTTCGACGCGCCAGGCTTGCAGGCCGTATGCCTCGGCAACGCGGGCATGCTCCGTGGTGGAAAAATCGACCGAGAAATAGCGCCCGTCAAAGCCCGATTTCTGTCCTGCCTTGATCCAACCGAAGACCCCGTTGGAAACCACCACAAAGGTAATGGGCAGGCCGAGGCGGGCCACGGTTTCCATTTCGCCGGCGTTAAAACCAAAACTGCCATCGCCCATGACGGCCACCACCTTGGCCCCCGGGCGGCCATAACAGGCCCCCACCGCCGCTGGCAGGGAATAACCCAGGGCGCCGTGCGCCCGGTTGGAAAAGAATTGCCGGCCCGTGCGTTTGACCGGGTAGTAGGCCGAGAGATAAGGACAAGGTGTGCCCGGATCAGCGATCAGGATCGCATCGTCCTCCAGCAACTCCGACAATGCCGCGACCAGACGTTCTGGCCGGATGGGCCGTTCATCGCTCTCGGCCAATTGCCGGAAAGCAGCGAACTTGGCCGCCTTGGCCCGGGCCACCGCCGCCGCGTCCAGATCCCGCCGGGGCGGCGCCGGCCTGCCGATTTCGGCGTTCAGGGCAGCCAGGGCCAGACGGGCGTCGCCCACCATGGCCGCTTCGGTTGGATAGTTGGCGCCGATCACACCGGGGTCACTGTCTATATGGGCGACGTGGCAGGCTCCGGGAGCGGGATAGCGCCAGCGTTCGGTGGTGACCGAGCCGGCCCGGCAGCCGATCAGCAGCAGTAAATCCGCCTCTGTCATGAAACGGCGGGTTTCCGCGACGCCGCCATTGCTGCCCACGACGCCCACCGCCAGGGGGTGGTCCTCGGGGATCGACCCCTTGCCACTTATGGTGGTTGCCACGGGGATTGCCAGTTGTTCGGCCAGGTGGCCCAGTTCGGCCTCGGCCCCGGCCAAGACAACACCGCCACCGCAGACGATAACCGGGTTCCGCGCCGCCAGCAGAACCTGGGCCAGACGGCGCACCGCCGCCGGATCCGGTCCTGTCGGCCAGGCCGGATGCTGCCCCAGGTCGGGATCGCACCAAATATCGGCGGCCTCCACAGCGCCTTTTTGCACATCGAAGGGTAACGCCAGATGGGCTGAACCAGGCCGGCCGGTGGTCATCTCGCGAAATGCCGCGCGCAGCATCTTGGGCACATCCTCGGCCCGTTCAATAACCCCGTTCCATTTCGTCAACGGGCGAAACAGCGCCGCTTGATCCAGTTCCGTCAGGGCATAGCGGCCGCGGGCGGCAACCGAAATGTCACTTGTAATGGCCAGGATGGGGATGGAGCTCTCATTCGCCTCCACCAAACCAGGCGCGATATAGGTGGCGCCGCCGCCACTGGGTCCTTCACAGACACCCACTTTCCCTGAAACCCGGGCATAGCCATCCGCCATGTACGCCGCCGATCTTTCGTCGCGGCTTAGAATATGGGTCATGCCATGGTTCAGGCGATGCAGCGCATCATAGAAAGGCAGCGAGGTATCGCCGCACAGGCCAAAGATATAATCCACGCCATGGCCCTGCAGCATGTGCACCAGGGCCTCCGCACCGCTCAACTGGTTCATCATCACCCTCCGGATTCTTGCCAACAGATGCCAACAGATTAAGGGGCCCGCGACCAGGCCGCGAGCCCCCTGTTTCCTGCCTGCCGGTGTCAGGCGCGGACGATCGCGCCTTGCATGCTGGCTAGCAGCCGGCAGCCTTTTTCAATTGTGCGGCGGGCTTGAACTTCAGGACTTTTGACGCCTTGATCTTGATCGGCTCGCCGGTTTGCGGATTGCGGCCCTTGCGGGCGGCCCGCTTGGTGATCGAGAAGGTCCCGAAGGTGCCGATGGTGTACTTGGCTTCCTTCTTGGAGGCTTTCAGCCCGCCTTGGATCTCGCCCATGACCAGATCGACCACGCGGCCTGCTTCGGCTTTCGAGAGTTTGCCCTTTTTGGCGACACGCTCGATTAATGCGGCTTTGCTCATAATTTTTGTTCCCACTGATGCCAGAGTTAGGTGATTCGCGTGATGTATCAGAGCGAATCGGGAATGACAAGCGCCGCTCTTCGGATTCGCACGGCCAGACTGGACTTTAGGGCAATTGCGGGGTTTTTTGTCAGCAATGTAGCGGCATTGCGCCCGGTGCCATTTCAGAAATCTCCCAATATTAGGCGATTCGCACCTTCGCCCAGCGCAAAATTTGGCGGCTTTTCAACCTTTGGCCAATGCCTGCCGGACCGGGCACCGGCGCCTCCAGGGATCAGCAAAAAATAGCAATGGTCCCCAAATCAGGACCAGTCAGTACGACCGGGGCATCTTCAGCACGTGCTGGCCGATAAAGTTCAGTATCATCTCGCGGCTTACCGGGGCGATGCGGGCGATGAAGCTTTCCCGCAGGTAACGCTCCACATGGAATTCCTTGGCATAGCCCATGCCGCCGTGGGTCATCACGGCCTGCTCGCAGGCAGTGAAACAGGCCTCCGCCGCCAGGTACTTGGCGGCATTCGCCTCGGCCCCACAGGGCAGGCCGGCGTCGTACAGCGCGGCAGCCTTCCAGACCACGGCGTCGGCGGCTTCCAGATGGGCCCAGGCCGCCGCCAGGGGATGCTGGATGGCCTGGTTCTGGCCGATGGGCCGGTCGAACACCACCCGTTCGTTGGCGTAATCCACCGCCTTGCGCAGGGCGGCACGGCCCAGACCGACTGCCTCCGCCGCCACCAGAATGCGCTCCGGGTTGATACCGTCGAGCAGGTAATAAAAGCCCCGGCCTTCCTCGCCAATGCGGTCAGCCACGGGAACCGGCAGGTTGTCGTAAAAGGTGGCATTGGAATCCACGGCCTTGCGGCCCATCTTCTCGATCACCCGGGCCTCGCAATAATCGCGGTCGAAGTCGGTGTAGAACATGGTGATGCCGTCAGTGGGCTTGGCGCCCTCGTCCCGGGGCGCGGTCCGGGCCAGCAGCAGGATCTTGTTGGCGCTCTGGGCCGTGGAGGTCCACATCTTGCGCCCGTTGACGATATATTTATCGCCGGTCAGCACCGCCTTGGTCTCGATCCTGGTGGTATCCAGGCCCGCGTCCGGCTCGGTGACGCCGAAACAGGTGCGGTCAGTGCCGGCGATCAAGGGCGGCAGCAGGCGGTCCTTCTGCTCGTCCGTGCCATGCACGACGATCGGGTTGGGCCCGAAGATATTGATATGCACCGCTGAACAACCGGAAAATCCGGCCCCGGACTGGGCGATGGTCTGCATCATCAGCGAGGCTTCGATCACGCCCAGGCCGGATCCACCGTATTCCTCGGGCATGGCGATCCCCAGCCAGCCGCCGTCCGCCAGATCCTTGACGAAGTCCTCGGGAAATACACCGTCCGTATCCCGGGCCAGCCAATAGGCGTCGTCATATTTTTCGCACAGCTTGGCGATGGTATCGCGCACGGCAATCTGTTCGTCGGTAAAAGAAAGATCCATCGCTTCTCCGGACCAGGCCGGCTCCCTTGCTCTCTACATTTCGTACTCTTATAGCGGATCAAGGCTGGCTCTTCATAGGGGCGCATTGACGCTGGCCCGCCGGGCCGGGAGAATGGCCGTAACAATGCCAGGAAATATGTTTCAGACGAGGGAGATATTGCGATGAAGGACGGTGTCATAAAGACCGGTGAAAACCGCTATCGGGAGACCTTCGGCCGCTATTACGAGGATTTCACGGTTGGCGATATCTACGAGCACCGCCCCGGCCGCACCATATCCGAGGCCGACAATACATGGTTCACCCTGTTGACCATGAACCAGCACCCGCTGCATTTCGATGCCGAGTACGCCAAGCATTCCGAATTCGGCAGGCCCATTGTCAATTCCGCCCTGACCCTGGCTATCGTGGCCGGCATGAGCGTCTC
Source organism: Alphaproteobacteria bacterium (assembly GCA_021776235.1). Taxonomy (GTDB): domain Bacteria; phylum Pseudomonadota; class Alphaproteobacteria. Next base: position 18,355 of record JAJFGG010000148.1, read on the forward strand.
GGACGTCAGCCAGAAGGCCATCGCCAATCTGGGCTGGACCGATATATCCATGCCGGCGCCGGTCTTCAACGGCGATACCCTGTACGCGGAATCGGAAGTTCTGGGAAAAAAGGAATCCAAATCACGCCCAACCCAGGGCATCGTCGATGTGGAGACCCGGGCCCGTAAAGGCGATGGCACCCTGGTCATGCGCTATAAGCGGACCGTCCTGGTGCCGAAACGCGGCCATGGCGTGGAAGACAGGATCCTGGCGGCACAGCAGTAGAGGATAATTTTTATGAATGAGATTTTGACCAACCGGGCGGGCGAAAGCATCACCCGCGAGGACGAACGGCAATTGCTGGATGGGGTGCAGCGCTGGCTGGACCGGGATGTCCGGGAGAAGGTTCTGGAGCTGGAGCATGCCGACGCCTATCCCCACGAGATGGTGGCGCAGATGAAGGAGCTGGGCCTGTTCGGCGCCACCATCGGCCAGGAATACGGCGGCCTGGGCCTGCCCGCCGGCACCTATGCCAAGATCGTGACCGCGGTGTCCGAGGTCTGGATGTCCCTAAGCGGTATTTTCAATTCCCATCTGATCATGTCGGCGGCCGTGGAGCGTTTCGGCACGGAGGAGCAGAAACGGGCCTACCTGCCGCGCTTCGCCACCGGCGAGATCCGCGGCGGCCTGGCTTTGACCGAGCCCAACTGCGGCACAGATCTGCAGGCCATTCGCATGCGCGCCGTCCGGGACGGTGATGATTATGTGATCAACGGCACCAAGACGTGGATTTCCAATGGCATCGAGGGCAGCTGCTTTGCCCTGCTGGTCAAGACCGACCCGGAAGCCCAGCCCCGGCACAAGGGCACGTCCTTGTTCATCGCGGAAAAGGGCCCCGGCTTCACGGTCAGCCGAAAACTGGAAAAGCTGGGCTACAAGGGCATCGATTCCGCCGAACTGATTTTCGAGGACTACCGTATTCCCGCCAAGCTGTTGATCGGCGGCGAGGAGGGCTCGGGCTTTCGCCATGCCGTCGGCGGCCTGGAACTGGGCCGCATCAACGTCGCGGCCCGCGGTGTCGGCATCGCCAACGCCGCCCTGAAGGATGCCACCGCCTATTCCCAGGTCCGCGAAACCATGGGCAAGCCGATCTGCCAGCATCAGGCGATCCAGATAAAGCTGGGCGACATGGCGACCCGCTGTGAGGCCTCGCGCCTGCTGGTCGAATCCGCCGCCCGGGCCTACGACAGCGGCGAACGCTGTGACATGGAAGCCGGTATGGCCAAGCTGTTCGCCTCGGAATCGGCGCTGGAAAACGCCACCGAATGCATGCGCATCCACGGCGGCTATGGCTATTCCAAGGAGTTCCATGTGGAACGCTATTACCGGGACGCGCCCTTGATGTGCATCGGCGAAGGCACCAACGAGATGCAGCGCATTATCATTGCGCGGCAACTGGTGGAAAGGAACCCGGTGTGAGCCTGCCCCCCTCTGGCTTGCCGCTTTCCGGACTTCGGGTCATCGCCATTGAACATTACGGCGCCGGACCCTACGGCACGGGATTTCTGGCTGATCTGGGCGCTGATCTGATCAAGATCGAGAACCGGCAATTGGGCGGCGATGTCTCCCGCAACGTCGGCCCGCATTATCTGGGCGAAGGGGATTCTCATTTCTTCCAGGCCTTCAACCGCAACAAGCGGTCCTTGAGCCTGGATCTGAAGCACCCGGACGGCCGGGCGGTGTTTCACCGTCTGGCCGCCACCGCCGATGGCCTGACCAACAATCTGCGCGGTGACCAACCGGCCAAGCTGGGCCTGCGTTACCAAGACCTGTCAGCCCACAACCCCGCCATCGTCTGCGCCCATGTTTCCGCCTATGGCAACCATGGGGAACGGGCCGGCTGGCCGGGCTATGACTTCCTGATGCAGGCCGAGGCCGGGTTTCTTGGCCTTAGCGGCGAGCCGGACGGCCCACCGGCCCGCATGGGTCTGTCCATCGTCGATTACATGACCGGGGTGACGTCATGCCTGGCCCTTTTGGCGGGCATCAATCAGGCCAAGCAGACCGGCCGGGGCCGGGACCTGGAAGTCTCGCTCTATGACGTCGCCATGCATCAATTGAGCTATCCGGCGATCTGGTATCTGAATGAAGGCGACGTCACGGAACGGGCGCCGAGGTCCGGCCATCCCTTCATCGTGCCCTCGCAATTGTACCGCACCAAGGATGGCTGGATCTTTATCATGGCCCAGACCCAAAAGTTCTGGGAAGCCCTGTGTGACAAGGTTGAACAGCCGGAATGGAAAACTGATCCCCGGTTCCTGGATTATGAAGGCCGGCACGAACACCGCGACGATCTGACCCTGATGCTGG
>JAJFGG010000149.1 GCA_021776235.1 Alphaproteobacteria bacterium
AAGTCTATTCCGCAGTAATATGTCATCTCGGTCTCCTCTTTTGGTCTTGGGTGAACGTTTGCTCGTCACAAACTCAATCCAATGTACCTCTTGAGGAGGCCGGCCTAGATGATTATCAGGTCTTTCTTCTTGATTATTCGCTATCTGGCAAAAGATATGTTTGCGCAGAAATTCACAAAGAAAGACCTGACCCCGCCCTGTGGTGCCCTATTGCGAGACGGTGGAGGAAGTCCAGGCGGTCGTGGCAACCACCAAATGGCATCCGTTGAAAGGCGAATATCTGCGCCGTGCCGTGGAAAAAAACGAGCTGCCCAGCAAGGAGACCAGGAAGTACCTGCAGAACAGACGCAAGGAATCCTTCGTCATTATCGGTATCGAGTCCGAACCCGCCTACAGGAATTTGGATGCGATCCTGGACGTCGGCGGCATCGATGGTGTCTTCATCGGACCGAATGACATGTCCACGTCCCTGGGTATTCCGGACGACTATTCGAACAGGAAATATTTGCGCGTGATCGAGGACATCATCAAACGCTGCGCCGCGCGAAAGATTCCGGTGATGGTGCACCAGCAAACCATGGAAACGTCCAGCAAGGCGATCAAATTGGGCGCCCGGTTTGTTCTCCATTCGACCGACGGGCGGATGCTGCAACGTGTCATGCAGAACGAAATGAACGCCTTGAGGAAGGTTGCCGGCGCGACGACGGCGTCAGCGAAAGATACAGTCGAAACAGTATAGAGGAAAAAGCCCGTCTGGGACCAATAGGGTTGTTTCTGTTCGTGTATTTCGGGTCGGAATAATTGTGGGTCTACCATCCTTGCGACTTGATTGATCAAAGCCGCGGCGCCCCTGGCGTGCCAGCCGCCGGCCAACGCCGCGCTGACGGATCAATCCTGGCAGCAAGTGTTGTCGCCGCAGGAATGGTAGCCCTTTGGGCAATCAGCAGCTTGAACCGACGCGCCCAGGCCGAATACCGCCGTTGCCAGGATGATCATCGTCGCAAGGGTTAAACGCATGCTCATTCTTTATCTCCTTGTGAAAAATCCCGGCAGGAGACCGATAATCATTTGATGAGTATACCTGCCTTTGTCGTAACGACCCAGTTCTCGAACATATTTGTTCCTTTGCCCGAATCCCAGCCCGTTATAATACCTTTGGGCAAGACGATCTCAAGCTGATTGTCCTTCCGCTTTCGCGCCAGTATGCCAACTTTTTTCCGGTCCAGAGCCTTTCCTAACGTATCGTCCGCGTCCAGGTCCCGCTCAACGATACGAAAATCGTGATCGGCCATTTTCTTGAATTTTCCATCGACTAACTTGGAAAAAGTGAATTTAATCCGGTCACAGCACTCACCAAGATTGGCGCCCGAGGCTGTAATTTTTTCCCAATTTGGGTCGTCGTTATTCGGTGTGAAGCGGTAGACGACCGGATCGCCATTGGATGCCGCCTTCAGCTTTCGGTTCAGGATCTGAATCTTTTTCTTGGCGTCGTTGGCCGCCTCCTTCGCTTCGGCGATACTGATTTCGATGTCCTTGCGGTATGAAACGACCTTATCGGCGAGCGTCTCAACTTTTTCGAGTTCGCTCTTCAGATTGGCGCCAAGTGCGGTTAGGTCGCCGGCCTGTTTCTTGGCTATCTTCGTCTGAACCTGGATCTGAATGATGTCATCCCGCATATCGCCTCGCAAGAAACTGACTTCCTTGTTCAGGGCATCGACCTCGTTCTGTAGCGACTTCCCGAGTTCCTTGGCGGCGCTCTCCTTTAAATCTTCGAGGGTCGTTGGCAGGCCAAAAACGCCGATCACGGTCAGGGTCGCGCCGAACACTGGCCCCCATATGGCCAAGCGGCGCTTCCAGCGTCGGTCTGTCTCGGCCAGGATCTCACTGCGCTGCTCCTGCATATGGGCAACGGATTCGGCTGTCTTTTCCTGAACCAGCCTGGTCAGCTCGTCCGAGTGTTCGCGCATTTGCGCCGCCGCATCGCCGGTCTGCTGCGAAATGCGGAAGTCAAGCTCTCGCGCGTGAAGTTGTAGCCGCCGTTCGAGGTCTTCACTATCGACGCCCGCCATTGCATTGCCCCCACTCAACCAAAGCGTACTTCTAGCGTAGCACGTTCGCGAACGGAGGCAAGACGATCACGATCACGGCCATGAGGCGGATGCTTAGACCAGTTTCGATATTTATCGAATCAAGTCTAGCTATTGTCGCTCACGCTCGTGCGCCAAAGCGCACCGCTCCGCGTGGGCGGCACATTAGCGCCGGGCCGCCGTCGCGGCCTGGATTGCGTAATTCGAAATCGAATTCGGTCTAGTGGTCTGCATCACCTTATTTGCATTGTTTGGATCGTCTGTCCCGTTCCCTGGGCAGGAGCGGTCGCGCCGGCGATGCGGTGCATCGTCAAGCGGCCGCGACGCCCTCCAGGGGACGGGACAGACGACCCTTCGGGGGGCTTTGCAGGCTTGCCGCCTGCGTTGCGCGGCGCTTGTGGTGGCCCACACCACGACGCGCCACGCGCCTACCCGGCAAACCTGCAAAGCCGTCCAAACCATGCAAATAAGGCGATGCAGGCCACTAGAGCACTTCCGGGCTAGAAAAGCGGCACCACATATGGCCCCTCGGGAATAACGGCTATGCTGGGGTCTCCGGCCCTGGCGATGCTGTCGGCGATTGCCGCGGAAATATCGTCGATCCGTGTTACCCCGGTTACAGCATCGTCCGTCACGGGCAGTTTATCGGAGTAGAGCATGATGGATCCGAGGCGCATGGGTTTCAATTGCATTTCCGTTTGCCATTCATCGATATCCGCGGCTGACTTCGCCAGCAGTGAATCCAGGAACGCCTCCGGCCCCAGCGCGACCAGGCGTGTCTGGGCCCGTCTGTAGTCCTCCGAACCAAGACCCTCGGTGCATTCCGAGGCAATGATCAAGGTGCCGCCGGGTTCCAGGATATCGAGGGGCGTAACCATCCCCTTGACGGTTTGATAATAGGTTTGATCCAGAGGATAACCGGCGGCGGAGGTTACCAACGTCTTGAACCGCCGCCCGACGGGGACCTCGGTAAAGGTGCGTGCGAATGCCACCGCGTCCAGATGACTTTCGATGATTTCGCCGAAAGTGGCATAGACAAGATTTCGTTCGTCATCGAGAACCACGTTCAGCGCGTGCACGTCACCCAGCATGCGGATGATTTCCAACTGCTCTTCATGCAACGGATTGCCGGCAAGGTTACATTGCACCGCACCGGGATCCTCCATGAATTCGGCGCTGTGAAATCTTCGTATGGTATCCTGATGGGCGACGCCCGGTGCCACGACCTTGCGCCCGCCGGAATATCCGGCCATGAAGTGCGGCTCCACCAGACCCGTGGCGATGCGCACATTGGCTTCAACAAAACGCCGGTCAAGCTTGACCGGCGTCTGCCGTGTTGCCGTGGCGCCCATGTCAACGTGGTCTTCGTCGTTCTGGGCAAAATGATTGACCGTCCTGACAGTATCGAGAACCCACGGATCGCCAATCAACTCCCGCAGCTCCGCACCTTCATTTGGGCGATGCAGGCCCGTTGCCACCAAAATGGTGATACCGGCCGCCGGGATGCCCGCCGCCATCAGTGTACGGACCATTGGTTGCAGGAACAGCGAATTGGGCACCGGGCGGGTAATATCGCAGATCAATATGCAGGCGGTTTTCTTGCCCTGGGCAAGCTCGGCAAGGCTGCCGGACGCAATTGGATTTTCCATTGCCGCCGTCACCACGGCTTCCGGCGAAGCCGGAATCGGGATCGACGGCTTGCGAATAACCGTCGCCTGCGCGGACTCGGGTAGTTCCACGCTCAGTCCGGATTGGCCATAGGCCAGGTCAATTTTCATCTGATGCCAAACCTCCAAGATCCGAATGCAGACTATAGCAAGGGATGCCGAGAGGAACATACTGTTTGGCAAGCTCCGGGCTATTTTGAGTCATTTGATGGCGACCCTTGGCCCGGAAATACTCTAGACTGTCGAATGTCAAATGCCGCGGGGAGCACGATGACCGGGACAGCGAACACGGTGACGCCCGTCACCGCCATCCACCTTGATGCCGTCGGCGGCTTGGCCGGGGACATGTTCGCCGCCGCCCTGCTTGATGCCCGCCCGGATCTGTGGCCGGCCTGCCAGGCGGCAATCGCCGGCCTGGGCCTGCCGAAGGGCGTTGCGGCCAGCCTGACAGCTCACAACGACAAGGTTTTTCGCGGCGCCCGCTTCCAGGTGGCCGACCCGGCGGACGACTCACAATCCGTTCACCATCATGTGCACTGGTCGGATATCCGCGGCCAGCTGCGCGCCGCCCTGACGGGCGCAGTCCTCGAGGCTGCCCTGGACATTTTCGAACTGCTGGCGGAGGCGGAGGCGGTGGTGCATGGCATCCCGGTCGAGCGGGTCGCCTTTCACGAAGTTGGCGCCATCGATTCCATTATCGATATTGTTACGGTGGCCGCTTTGATTGCGGCCCTGGGGCCCTGCCGCTGGTCGGTCGGGGCCCTGCCGCGGGGCCGGGGTTTGGTGAAATCGCAACATGGCATGCTGCCCGTGCCCGCGCCGGCGGTCGTTGAGTTGCTGCAGGGCTTTACCCTGTACGACGATGGCGAGGACGGCGAACGGGTAACGCCAACCGGCGCCGCCATCCTGCGCTATCTGGCCCCAACCCAGGGCCCCGACAGCGTGCCCCGGCGCCTGCTTTGCACGGGCGTTGGTTTTGGCAGCCGCCAATTCAAGGCCCGCAGCAATATATTGCGCGCCACCTGTTATGGCGCCGCCGAGAGCACGGCCATGGCCGATCAGGTCGAGGTTTTGCGTTGCGAGATCGACGATCAGACCGGCGAGGATTTGGCGGTGGCTATAGATCATCTGCGCCAGACGGCAGGTGTGCTGGATGTCTGCCAATGGCCCGTGTTTGGCAAGAAAGGACGCCTGGCCGTGGCCCTGCAGGTCTTGGCCGAACCCGGTGCCGCCGACCGCGTGCTTGACGAAATTCTGGACGAGACCACGACCCTGGGCGTCCGCCGGGGCCTGTGCCAGCGGCGCATCGTCGCGCGGGAACAGGTGGTAGTGGACAATATCACGGTCAAGCGCGCCGGCCGGCCTGCGGGGCCATCCGTCAAGGCCGAGATGGCCGACCTGGCCTCGACGCGGGGTGCGGCGCGGCGCCGGGATTTGCGGCGCGCGGCCGAAGCCAAGGCATTGCCGGAGGTTGGCAAAGATGACTGAGCGCCTGGAAAATGTCTTGCGGGAAATTCTTGGCAATCAGAGCGGTGCCGCAATCGCGGTCTCAGGCGGGGTTGATTCCATGACCCTTTCCAGCTTTGCGCATCGGCTGGGCGCAGGCGGCAATGTCCGCATGATCCACGCCGTTTCGCCGGCCGTGCCGGTGGCGGCAACGGCGCGTGTCCGGGCCTTGGCGGAACAGGAAAATTGGCATCTCGATGTTATCGACGCCGGAGAATTCGCCGACGAGCGATACCGGGTCAATCCCGTGAACCGCTGTTTTTTCTGTAAATCCAACCTGTACCAAAGCCTCGGCCTGATAACGAAAGGCGTTGTGCTTTCCGGCACCAATACGGACGACCTTGGTGATTACCGGCCCGGCCTGCAAGCAGCGGCGGAAAACCATGTCCGTCACCCTTATGTTGAAGCGGGTCTTGCCAAGGCCGATGTCCGTGCCCTGGCGCACCGATTGGGCCTGCCGGCGTTGGCGGCGCTGCCCGCCGCGCCCTGCCTGGCCAGCCGGGTGGAAACCGGATTGCGTATCCTGCCGTCGGACATGGCCTTGATCGATGGCGTCGAAACATGGCTGCGCCAGGAATTGCGGCCCGAAACCGTACGCTGCCGAGTGCGGCCGGGCGGCATCGAGATCGAACTGGACGCCGGCACCATCTCCACTTTGCCGGCCGCGCGCCAGGAAGCCGTTCTCGATGCCTTGCGAAAACGGTTCGGCGAAGCCGAGAATCGGCCTATCCAGGTCTCGGCTTACCGGCGCGGCAGCGCTTTTATTCATTCGAATGAAGCGGCCGGGTGAAGTTGATCAGCAATGCCGGCAAAGGAGATCAATCTGGATTTTAGGCGCCATGACAGGCTCGGCCTGGGCGAAGCTGTCTTCTGCTCGCAAAAAACGGCGCAACAGATCGACGCTATTCTTTATCAGGCGGAACAACGGGATGCGGCCATGCTGCTGACCCGCCTGGATGCCGGCAAATTTGCGGCCTTGGCGGAAAGCCATCGGGCCGGACTTGACTACGACCCGGATTCGCAAACGGCCTTTTTCAATTGGACGCCCGTTGCCTTGTCGACGTCCCATGTCGCGGTCGTTACCGCCGGTACCTCGGACGCCATGGCGGCGCGGGAGGCCCTTCGTACCCTGGCTTTCAACGGCATCGCCGGCACCGGGATCTTTGACGTCGGCGTGGCCGGAATATGGCGCCTGATGGAACGGATCGAGGAAATCAGACGCCATCCCGTTGTCATCGCCGTCGCCGGCATGGACGCCGCGCTGCCCAGCGTGCTGGGCGGGCTCATTCCCGGTGCATTGATCGCGGTACCCACCTCGACCGGCTATGGCGCCGCACGCAACGGCGAAACAGCGTTGTTCGCCTGCCTCACCTCCTGCGCACCAGGTATAACCGTTTGCAACATCGACAACGGCTACGGCGCTGCCTGCGCCGCGCTTCGTATCCTGCAGGCCGGGCAACTTCTGGCATCAAGGTAGGTAGGAGAGCGACTCCCCGCTGGCCAACTTTATGCAGCACGACCTAGGATACATCGACCTGAAACCGAAACATTGCAGTCCATCGATTTCTACGCCAGGCCGAGGAAAACCAGGATCGCCCGGTTCATCCGTACCACATCCGCGTCGTCAATATGTCCGATCCGCTCGCCGAGATGCTCCTTGGCGACGGTCGTGATCTTATCGATCATCAAACGGGAGACGGCGCGCAATCCATTGCCGTCGCTGGGATTGACCGGAATCCTGAACAATGGAGCCTCCGTTTCGTCCGTAGTGAACACGCAAACCGTCACGGACGCGGTGGCATCGAAGCGGTCGTCCTGGACGATGACGGCGGGACGCGGCTTTCCGGCGTAGCCGGGACCCGAAACCGTCCACACCTCGCCACGCCTCATCCTTGGCCGCGGTCCGTAATCGCATCGATGAAGGACTGGTCCTCGCGTTCACGCGCGCTCTTCGCCACGGCGAGGGACTGACGGTGCGCCTGATCGACAAAATTCGCCGTGCGGGTGTCGGGAACCCAAATCTGCACCGGCCGAAGTCCCCGCGCGCGCATGCGTTCGCGATAGTTTCGCACCTTTTCGCGCGAGCTCTGCTTTTTGTTCGTCTTCGCCGCCACGGGCTGTCTCCAGTTCCGGTTACATGTAACCTATCCGAAATTGGGCGGAAAAGCAAGATTTCCGCCAAGGCCGCGATGGCCGAAAAACTGGAACGGTTTGAGTGTCTCCGCGCAAATCACGCGAATTGTATGGCGCCAGGGCGGCGGCGCCGCGGCGCTGGGGCAACTACGCCTTTTGTTGGTTCGATCTGCCGCAGACGCACTGGCCCGATTTTCTCGACCTTTGCACCGCCGCCTGGCCGGGCGTCGAGGCCTCTTTCGACAGCCAGATGATCGGACTGAGCTCAAATTGCCTCAAAAACGCCTTTTTGCAAATGCCCTTCCGGAACCGGTCTTCAAGTAACGTTCGAATTCAAACGCCTTTGTTTCATCTGAAAATCCTATACAGACAGCCATGCTCCGTGGTTTGAACTTGTTTGTGTGGATTGATTTGCCACAATTATGTTCGTCCAGACGCCGTTTCGGGTCGACCGTCATTCCGACGTAGTGGCGATGTGGTGAGGATTCCGATTGAAGAATATAGACATAGTGCATGAATCAGTCCGCCTTCGCTAAAGCTCCGGCGTGACATTCGCCCCCGCCGCCCGCTCATGATGGATTGGCAATTCATTCCGCCGAAGCCGGAGCGCCGCGAACGGCGTAGGCGAATGGCGGAGGGGGTGGGATTCGAACCCACGGTACCCGCAAAGGTACACCGGTTTTCGAGACCGGCACAATCGACCACTCTGTCACCCCTCCGAGGATCCTGAATCCGGGCGCCGCTACGGTGGTGGCGTGACTTTTAGCCCGGCTTGGGACGGGCCGTCCATAGCTGATTACCTCCGCCACCCCGCCCGCGGCGTTTTCAGAGCCTGTCGTTCTGTTTGACATGTATTGTTTCATAGGCTCACGGGTAACGAAGGCCGCCGGGGCCGCGGCTCAGGTTTGCAATGACGCCAGCCATTGCCGCAGGTTTTCCGCATTGGGGTCGTCGATGGCCACAAACAGGGCCAGGGCGGCGGTCCAGGCCTCCCGCGCCTCGGCGATGCGCTCCAGGCTCTCATGGGCCAGGCCCAGATTGGCCAGGGCATTGCCCTCGCCGCGCCGGTCGCCGATGCCGCGGGCGATGACAAGCTGTTGCTGGTAGTAGGAAATGGCCTGGTCCACCTCGCCAAGGTCAGCATAGGCGTTGCCCAGATTGCCGAGCACATTGCCTTCGCCGTGGCGGTCACCGATCTGCCGGAAGATGTCCAGCGCCTCGTCGTGCCGTGCAATGGCCTGGTCCGTCTCGCCGCGCCTGGCATGGGCGTTGCCCAGACTACCCAGGGCGCTGCCTTCGCCAACCCGGTCGCCGATCTCGCGCGCGATGATAAGCTGCTGGCGGTAATAGGCGATGGCCCGGTCCATCTGGCCGAGGCCGGCATGGGCCAGGCCCAGGTTGCCAAGGGCGCTGGCCTCGCCGTGGCGGTCGCCGATCTCGCGCGCGATGACAAAGGCCTGCTGGTAATAGCCGATGGCCGCGTCCAGCTCTCCCAGGTTGGCATGGGCCCGGCCCAGATTGCCGAGCACACTGGCTTCGCCGCGCCGGTTGCCGGCCAGACGGGCGCCCTTGGCCGCCGCCTCCGCCCACAGGATCCACACGCGGGGTTGCAGGCGCAGGCCGAGCACATAGACACCCAGATTAACGTATTGATACACCAGGTCACAGGCCGCCGCCGACGGTGCCGCCTGCATAGCCGCGACCGCGCGGGCCTGCCCGGTGCGGATATTCAGCCCCTCCAGGTCATACAGCGCCAGGCCGTCATGAAGATTCTGGCGGCCGCCCTTGGCGTAAAGATTGTCGGCGGCCGATAGCACGGCGGCAAAGTGGCGCCCATGGCGGGCGTTTGCCGCCGCACGGCGGGCGGCGGGTTGCTGCCGGCCGGCCAGGCCGCGCATGAGACCGTGCAGGCAAAATCGTTCCGTTCCCCGGCCCGGCCCCACGAGGCCGGCGTCCAGCAACGCCGCCAGTATCCCCTGGGCCGCATCGGTGCCCGCCTCCGGGGCCCACACCGCCGCCGCCGCCGCTGCATCGAAATCGCCGGGAAAGACGGCCAGATCACGCCAATGGGCGGCCAGACCGGCAGCGTCTGCCGTCAAGCGCTCCAGCCGCAGTACCAGGCTGGCCATAACCGCGTGATCGGCCTGGCCCGCCCGTTGCAGGCTTTCGCGGCGCTCCAGGATCTGCGCGGTATAGGCCTCAAGGGCAACGCCGCCGGCGCCATCGGCCGCATAGGCACCTGCCACCATCAGGGCCAGAGGATGGCCGGCGCAGGCCAGGGCCAGGCCCTCCAGGGCGCCGTCGTCAGGCCGGTTCGCGGCTGCGCGTTCGGCAAAAATCTCCGCCAACAAGGCAACCGCATCGGCCTGGCCCAGACTGTCCAGGCCATGGCAGACAACGCCGGGCAGCGCCACCGCTTGGCGCGCGGTGATGATGGCGGCGGACGGCGGCGGCGGCAGCAGGGCCCGGACCTGGTCGCCATCGCGGGCGTTGTCCAGAATAAGCAGCGATCTATGCCGCCCCAGAATATCCCGGTAGATGTCCCGCACAGCCTCGTCGTCGTCGGGCAGGCGGGCCTCGGGCTGGAAGCGGCGGATCACCTCTTCGGCAACCTCGCGCGGGGCCGCCGGTTCCGCATCGGTGCCGCGCAAATTCACCAGGATCTGCGCCGCCGGATAGTGCAAAACCAATTGCCGCGCCACCCGTACCGCCAGGGCGGAGGTCCCTGTCCCGCCGATGCCCGTCACCGACGTGATCGCCTGTGCTCCGCCGCCCTGGTGTAAGGATTGCAGAATAGCGGCTTCCTCGGCGCCGCGGCCCTTGAAATGGGGCCCCGCGGCGGGCAGATTGCAGCGCGGTTTCGGCAGGACCTGACGGACCGCAGCCTCCAGGGCGACGACCGCGGCGGCGGTCAGTTCAATGGGCCTGCCGCCGAACTGGGCATTATCGGCCGCGCCGCCGATGGCGATACCGCCCGCGCCGGAGTTGGCGAGTGTTCCAGCGGCGATAAATTTCTGCGCCAATTCAGCGAGATTCGACGCGCCCAGCGCCACCATCAGCGCCTGGATCGTCGGATCGCCTATCGGATCGGGCGGATTTTCACGACCAGCATTACCTATCATGGTTTTCTTGCCTGTTTCGCTACTACAGAGTGTATAATCCCTGCGCCGTTTTTGCCAGAGGACAGCTGAATTATGGCCTGGGCCATGATGCGCGCGGCAGAACCTCACCCGCTGCCACGGAAAATGCCATTGGGCGGCGCTTTTTTTCGGCGCGCGGGGTCGTTGACAAAGGCCCCGCCGGGGCGTATATCCGCGCCGACCTGGGCGGCGTTCGCGCCGCCTGAAACGTTTCGCGTGCGCGGCGGGCTTTCCGGATGGGAAATGCGGGCGCCGGGCGCAAAAGACCAGTTTTGCATGCCCAGACATGCATGACCAACGATGGGCTGACCGATGTTCGCTGTAATCAAGACGGGCGGAAAACAATACCGCGTAAGGCCGGACGACGTGATCCGGATTGAACGGATCGCCGGCGAAGCCGGGGATGAAGTGGCATTCGATAGTGTCCTGATGCTGGATTCCGAGGGCGACACAACCGTTGGCGCCCCCCTGGTGGACGGCGCCAAGGTCATGGGCACCCTGGTGGAACAGGCCCGCGACAAGAAGATCATCGTATTCAAGAAGAAGCGGCGGAAAAACTATCGCCGCCGCAACGGCCACCGCCAGGAATTGAGCATCGTGCGGATCACCGATATTACCAGCCCGGGCGCCAAGAAGCCGGCGGCTAAAAAGACCGCCAAGACGGCCACCAAGACCGATGATGCGAAAGCGGCGGCTGATAGCGAAAGCAAAGCCAAAAGCAAAACAGCGGACAAGGCGGCGGACGAAGCTCCGGCAAAGACGGCAGCCAAGAAACCTTCAAAGCCGGCGGCAAAGGCAAAAGCGGCGGAAAAACCGGCGGCAGAAAAGACCAAGGCCAAGGCAAAACCGGCCGCCAAGGCGAAAGATAAAGCTGCCGACAGCAGCGACAGCTAGGGAGCGGCAGATATGGCGCATAAAAAGGCAGGCGGCAGTTCACGTAACGGCCGCGATACAGCAGGCCGGCGTTTGGGCATCAAGAAATATGGCGGCGAACGGGTCATCCCCGGCAATATCATCGTGCGCCAGCGCGGCACCAAATGGAAACCAGGTGATAACGTGGGCCTGGGCAGGGACCACACCATTTTCGCGCTGATCGAAGGCCAGGTAACGTTCCGGACCAGAGCCGGCGGCCGGACTTACGTGTCGGTGCAGCCGCCGGAATAGGCGCGCCCGCCAGCGCAGTTACAAGCGGGGGATGGCTGGCCATCCCCCGTTTTTTGTTTTCACGGGACACGGCAAAGCGATATTTGAACCGGCAACCAGGCCATGAAATTCCTCGATCAAGCCAAAATCTATATTCGCAGCGGCAAGGGCGGGCACGGCTGTGTCAGCTTTCGGCGTGAGAAATTCATCGAGTATGGCGGTCCCAACGGCGGCAACGGCGGCCGTGGCGGCGATGTCATCGTCGAGGCGGTGGAGAACCTGAACACCCTGATCGACTATCGTTTCCAACAACACATCAAGGCCAAGAACGGCCGCCCCGGCATGGGCACCTCGCGCACCGGGGCGGGCGGCGACGATGCCGTGATCCGGGTGCCCATCGGCACCCAGGTCCTGGACGAGGCGCGTGAACATGTTCTGGCCGATCTGACCGGCGCCGGGCAACGGGTCATCCTGGCCCGGGGCGGGGCCGGGGGCCGGGGCAACGAATCCTTCAAATCCTCCACCAACCGTTCGCCCCGGCAGTTCGATCCGGGCGGCGAGGCCGAGGAAATGACCCTCTGGCTGCGCCTGAAACTGATCGCCGATGCCGGCCTGATCGGTCTGCCCAATGCCGGGAAATCAACCTTCCTGACCGCCGTCAGCCGGGCCCGGCCAAAGATCGGCGGCTATCCGTTTACCACCCTGTATCCAAACCTGGGCGTGGCCCAGGTCGGCGAGCGGGAGGTGGTGTTGGCGGATATTCCCGGCCTGATAGAAGGCGCCCACGAGGGCGCCGGCCTGGGCGACCGCTTTCTCGGCCATGTGGAGCGGTGCCGCGCCCTGATCCATCTGGTCGATGGCACCGCCGAAGACGTGGCCGCCGCATACCGCACCGTACGCGGCGAACTGGAAGCCTATGACGCCGGCCTGCCGGACAAGTTGGAACTGGTCTGCCTGAACAAATGCGATGCCTTGAGCGACGAATTGCTCGCGGCCAGAGTAGAGGAACTGACCGCTGCCGCCGGGCGCCCGGTGCACGTCATATCGGGTGTTGCCGGCAAAGGCCTGCCCGAGCTTTTGCGGCACCTGACCGAGGCCATGGCTGCCGCCCCAGGGCTGGATGCAGGGCCGGAGGCAGCCCCGGAGCCGGCCGGTGAAACTGCCATCGGCGCGGAGGCTGAAGAGCCGGCCGGGGGGCTGGCAAAAATGGCCGGCTGGCAGCCATGAGCGAGGGGCTGCGCACGGCCAAGCGCCTGGTGATCAAGATCGGCTCGACGCTGTTGGTGGATCAGCAGACGGGCGCCCTGCGCCGGGATTGGCTGGATGCCCTGGCCGACGATGTCGCGGCCTGCCGGGCCCGCAACCAGGATGTCCTGCTGGTGTCCTCGGGCGCCATTGCCCTGGGCCGGCGCAGCCTTGGACTGGGCGACCGCTCCTTGCGCCTGGAAGACAGCCAGGCGGCGGCGGCAACAGGGCAGATCCGCCTGGCCCATGCCTATCAGGAAAGCCTGGCCCGGCACGCGGTGCCGGTGGCGCAGATCCTGTTGACCGGCGACGATACCGAGCGCCGGCGGCGCTATTTGAACGCACGCAATACCCTGATCGCCCTGCTGGACCATGGCTCGGTGCCCGTGGTAAACGAAAACGATACCGTGGCGACGGAGGAAATCCGCTTTGGCGACAATGACCGCCTGGCGGCCCGGGTCGCGGCCATGATCGGGGCCGATTGCCTGGTTCTGTTGTCCGATATCGATGGCCTGTACAGCGCCGATCCCCGCCAGGACAGCGCGGCGGCGTTCATCGCCGAGGTGGACAAGATCACACCGGAGATCGAGGCCATGGCCACCGGCAAGGGCAGCCATGACGGCAGCGGCGGCATGGTGACCAAACTGCAGGCGGCCCGCCTGGCGGGCCAGGCCGGCTGCAGCATGATAATTGCCGACGGCCGCGCCCCGCATCCCATCGCCCGGCTGGAAAACGGCGGCCGGGGCACCCGGTTCACAACCACGGCGACGCCGGCCAACGCCCGCAAGCGCTGGATTGCCGGCAGCCTGCGGGCCAAGGGCTCCATCACCATTGATGGCGGCGCAGCGCAGGCCCTGAGCCGGGGTAAAAGCCTGCTGCCGGCGGGCGTGACGGCGGTGGAGGGCGATTTTCAGCGCGGCGACGCGGTCACCGTGCGCGGCCCCGATGGCGCCGCCCTGGCACGCGGCCTGACCGCCTATTCCACCGCCGATGCGCGGCGCATTTTGGGTCACCGCAGTGATCAAATTGAGGCTATTCTGGGCTTCCTTGGCCGGGAAGAAATGATCCACCGGGACGATCTGGTGTTAGGATGGGATCCATGAGCACGGCAGAAGACATCGGGGCGGACGGGACGTCTGATTTACAGCGGCAGATGCTGGATCTGGGCACCGCCGCGCGGGCAGCGGCGGCGCTTTTGGCCAAGACCCCGGCAGGGGCGAAAAACCTTGCCCTGGGCGCAGCGGCCGCGGCCATGCGGGACGGCGCAGGGGCGATCCTGGCGGCCAACGCGACCGACATGGCGGCCGCGGAAGAGCGGGATTTAAGCCCGGCCCTGCTGGACCGGCTTTTATTGACGCCCGACCGCGTCGAAGCCATGGCCAAGGGCCTGGAAGCGGTTGCCGGCCTGACTGATCCGGTCGGCGCTGTTATCAGTGAATGGGAGCGCCCCAACGGTCTGCGCATTGCGCGGGTTCGCGTACCCTTGGGGGTCATCGGCATCATCTATGAATCCCGGCCCAACGTAACGGCTGATGCGGGCGCCCTGTGTCTGAAATCTGGCAACGCGGCAATCCTGCGCGGCGGTTCGGAAAGCTTCCACTCCTCGCGCGCCATCCATGCCTGCCTGTTGGCCGGCCTGCGGGCGGCGGGCCTGCCCGAAGGGGCGATCCAGTTGCTGCCGACGCGGGACCGGGCGGCGGTCGGCATGCTGCTGAGCATGCACCAGCATATCGACATCATCGTGCCCCGCGGCGGCCGCGGCCTGATCGAGCGGGTGCAGAACGAAAGCCGGATACCGGTGATCGCCCATCTGGACGGCAACTGTCACGTCTATGTGGACGGCTCGGCCGATCTGGCGATGGCCCGTCAGGTCTCGCTGAACGCCAAAATGCGCCGCACCGGCATTTGCGGCGCCGCGGAAACCCTTCTGGTGGACAGCCATTGTGCCGCCTCGCATCTGGCGCCATTGATCAGGGATCTGCTGGATGCGGGTTGCGAGGTGCGCGGCGACGGGGCGACACAAGGGTTGGATGCGCGGGTGGTGGCGGCCCGGGAAAGCGATTGGCGGACGGAATATCTCGATAGTATCATCGCCGTGAAGGTGGTGGATGGCGTTGACGCCGCGATGGCGCATATCGAAGAATTCGGCTCCCACCACACCGACTGTATCATCGCCGGCGACGCCGCGGTGGCGGAACGTTTTCTGGCCGAGGTCGATAGCGCCATCGTGCTGCACAACGCCTCGACGCAATTTGCCGACGGCGGAGAGTTCGGCATGGGGGCGGAGATCGGCATATCCACCAACCGCCTGCACGCCCGTGGCCCGGTTGGGGTCGAACAACTGACCTCGTATAAATATGTCGTGCACGGCCAGGGCCAGCAACGGCCCTAGAGCCATTCAGATTGAATGTGCGCAAATTGGTTCAGCAAGCGCAATTGAAGCAATCAACCAGGCGGCGGTGCAAAGCATGGCACGGTTGAAAATTGGCCTGCTGGGCGGGTCCTTCAATCCGGCCCATGAGGGTCATCGCCATATTTCGCTGCTGGCCCTGAAACGGCTGCAACTGGATCAGGTCTGGTGGCTGGTATCGCCGCAAAATCCGCTGAAGGCCGGCGCCGGCATGGCGCCCCTGGCCCAGCGCCTTGCCGGGGCCGGCGCCATGACCCGGCATCCGCGCATTCGGGCCAGCGACCTGGAAAGCCGCCTGGGCACCCGGTATACCGTGGACACCCTGGCGGCCATCCGGCGGCGCTGGCCGGGGCATGCTTTCGTCTGGCTGATGGGGGCGGATAATCTGGTGCAACTGCCGCGCTGGCATCGCTGGTCCGAGATCGTCGAGATGGTGCCCATGGCCATCTTCAATCGCCCCGGTCAGGGCCACCGCGCCCTGGCCGGGGCCGCCGCCGCCCGCTTTGCCGGCAATCGTGTGCGTAACCCGGCCGCTCTGCCCAACGCCCGTGCGCCGGCCTGGTGCTTCCTGTTTACACGGTTGCACCCGGCCTCCAGCACCGCGATCCGGGCCGGCCGGGAGGGCGTGGACAAAACCGGGAAAGAGGCATGACATTTCGCTGAAATGTTGCCATAATCGGGGATTGCAAGTGGAGACAAGGGTAATTATGCAACATGCTGACAGTTAGGAGCTATTCACCATAGCAAGCGCAAGGCAGACGCCAGCCTACAGCCAAGAATTGCTGGCACTCGTGAATGGTTCTCTCGATGAAGATCAGGCGGAAGAGCTTGTTGTCATCGACCTGGAAGGCAAATCCACCATTGCCGATTACATGGTGATCGCCAACGGCCGCTCGGATCGCCATGTGGGCGCCATGGCGGATCATCTGATGCGCCGGGTCAAGGAAGAGGGCCTGGGCCGCTGCAAGGTCGAAGGCCTGGGCAAGCGCGATTGGGTCCTGCTCGACCTGGGTGACATCATTGTGCATCTGTTTCGCCCGGAAGTCCGGGAGTTCTATAACCTTGAGAAAATGTGGTCCATCGAGATGGCGGAGCCTGAACGCGCCGCCCTTTAGGCTGGACGGCGCTGGCCTGGCGCAAGCCGTGATGGGCTGCGGGTCGGGCTGATGTCAATGACCATTGGTATAAACCTTGCGCATTAGCATCTGTGCCGTTGGCCGGGCCCGGGGCCACCCGACGGCTGAAATTTGCCAAACCTATCTGCAACGGCTGCCCTGGTCCGTCGTGATCCGCGAGGTTGAGGTTCGCAAGAATCTGGCCGGCGAAAAACTGGCCATGGCCGAGGCCGAATTGTTGCGTGCCGCCTTGCCGGCCCGGGCCGTTGTGGTGGCCCTGGACGGCAGGGGCAAGGTGCTTTCCAGTGAAGCCTTCGCGCAACGCCTGGGCCGTTGGCGGGATGACGGCGTCGCCGACCTGGCATTTGCCATCGGTGGCGCCAACGGCTTGCACCCTGATTTCTCCCGGGCGGCGGATCTTACCCTGTCCCTGGGCGCCATGACCTGGCCGCATTTGCTGGCCCGCGCAATGTTGATGGAACAGCTGTACAGGGCCCAAACCATACTAGCCGGGCATCCCTATCATCGGGCCTAGGGGGAGATCACTTTTCGGCTATGTGCGGGCGAAATATGCTCTAGCGGTTGCAATCAGCGCAAGCTGCGCCATATTGGGACCGATTCGGACGTTAACGACTAGATTTTGAGGATTAGGGTGAAGAACCAGCGGCGGCCCGTTGTACTTTGTATCCTGGATGGCTGGGGTTATCGGGCGGCTTCGGCTGACAACGGCATCGCCCTGGCCGAGACCCCGGTCTATGACCAATTGCTGGCGAACGAGCCGCACGCCCTGTTGCAGACCTCGGGGCAGGCCGTTGGTTTACCCGACGGCCAGATGGGCAATTCCGAAGTGGGTCACCAGAATATCGGCGCCGGGCGCGTAGTGCTGCAGGATCTGCCCCGCATCGATGCCGCGGTGGCGGACGGCAACTTGGCGGATAACCCGCGCCTGGCCGAGTTTATCGCCAAATTGCGCAGCAGCGGTGGTGCCTGCCATTTGTTGGGACTGCTATCACCCGGTGGCGTCCACTCCCATCAGGACCATATGCTTGCCCTTGCCAACATCATCGCCGATGCCGGCGTGACGGTTTGGCTGCATTGTTTCATGGACGGCCGTGACACACCGCCCAGCAGCGGCGCGGCTTCTATGGCTAGGTTTCTGGCCGCTATCGCAGGGCAAGACAACATTCGCATCGGCACCGTTTGCGGCCGCTATTACGCCATGGACCGCGACAACCGGTGGCAGCGGGTAAAACAAGCCTATGACACGCTGGTCGGGGCCTCGGGCGAGGCCGCAGGCGTGGCGCCGGGCGACGCCGGCAGCGTGATCCGGGCATCTTACGCCCAGGACATACAGGATGAATTTATTCTGCCGGTCGCCCTGGCCGGCTATCCGGGCATGGTGGACGGCGACGGCCTGCTGATGGCCAATTTTCGGGCCGACCGGGCACGGGAAATACTCACGGCCCTGGTGGATCCGGCATTTACCGGCTTTGCCCGCGACCGGGTGCCGGATTTTGCCGATCGGCTGGGCATGGTCACTTATTCCACCGCCCTGGATGCCAGAATAGGGACGCTGTTCCCCGCCATAGCAGTGCGCCAAACTCTGGGCGAAGTCGTGGCCGCTGCCGGTTTGCGGCAGTTGCGCATCGCCGAGACCGAGAAATACGCCCATGTGACATTCTTCCTGAACGGCGGTGACGAGGCTGTATTCGAGGGCGAGGACCGCATCCTGGTACCCTCGCCAAAGGTCGCGACCTATGACCTGGCCCCGGAAATGTCGGCCGGCGAAGTCACTGATAACCTGGTGACCGCGATCCGGGGCGGTCAATATGACCTGATTGTGGTCAACTATGCCAATCCGGATATGGTCGGCCATACGGGGAAGCTGGCAGCGGCCTTGCTGGCCGTGGCCATGATCGACCGCTGCCTGGGCAGACTGTGCGAAGCCGTGCATGCCATAGATGGCTGCCTTTTGATCGCCGCCGACCACGGCAACATTGAACTGATGCGCGATCCTGACAACGATGGAGAACATACAGCCCATACCACGGGGCCGGTGCCGGTTGTCCTGGTGAACGGACCGCGCCTGGCAAACCAGCAGCGCAACCCCTTGCGGGATGGCAGCCTGGCTGATCTGGCGCCCACTGTTCTAAGCCTGATGGGGCTGGGCCAGCCGGCTCAGATGACCGGCCGAAGTTTACTGACAGCAGTAGCTAAATCGGAGCCAACGCCCCTGCCGACCGCACCAGCGAGACAACGTGGCTAAGGGGAAGGTAATTGTCCTGACGATTCTGGCGCTCCTGCCTTGCGCCGGCTATCCCGTGTCCGCCTTGGCGGATGCGCGTCAGGATGTCCGGAAAAAACTCGAAACAACCGAGAAATCGCTCACGGCGGGCCGGGCGCAGCAACGGTCACTGTCCAACAAGGCCCGGGCGGCCCGTGATCAGGTTGAAGGGTTGCGCATCCGCGCCGCCATCGCCGCCCACAAAATACAGCAGGAAGAAGCGGCGTTGAACGGGATCGAGGCGCGTCAGGCGGCGCTGCGCCGGCGGGACCAGGATTACCGCCGCCGCCTCGATCGAATGCAGGAAAGCATGGCCAGTTCGATCACCGCATTGATTCGCCTGGAACGCCAGCCCGCAGCCGCTTTTCTGGCCGCGCCCGGATCGATGTTGGATGCCGCACGCGGCGGCCGGCTGCTGGCCGCGGCGCTGCCTGTCATGCGCGCGGACGCGGACGCGATTGGCGAATTGCTGGCCGCGGCAGAGGCGGTGCGCGATCAATTGAGCCGCGAACAACAGCAGCATGTGACGGTGGTTGCGACGCTATCCGGGCGGCACCGGGAATTGCAGGATTTGTTGCAAGCGCAGGCCAATACGGAGCAGGAATTCTGGCAGGCCGGCGCGGCAGAGGGTAAACGGCTGGCGGCTCTGGCAAACAAGGCAAGCGGACTTCGCGCCTTGATGCAACGTCTGAATACCGAGGAACAACAGCGGCAGGTGCGCCAGCGGGAAATTGCAGCTCGCGCGGCGGCGCAGATTGCGGCCCGGCATTCCGGGCAGAACGCCACCGCGAAGTCCGGGCCGCGGGCCGATCCCGAACCAGGCAATGCATCAAGCCGGCCAGGGGCCCTTGAAACGGCTGGTGCGGCCGCGCAGCGGCGGCGCAAATTCGCCGCGGATATGGCCCGCGCCCTGGCCACCTCGAAGGCCAGGAACAGCGGCGACGAAAAGACACAACGCACGGCGCCAGCACCGCAACGCCTCGCCATGGCGCCGGGGCAAGTGCCATTTTCCAAAATCCGCGGCCGCCTGCAACTGCCCGCCAGGGGCGAGCGGTTGGGGAAATTTGGCGAAAGCACTGGATTTGGCCCACGGGCGCAAGGTATCACGCTGCAAACTCGGAAAGGGGCGCAGGTCGTGGTACCCTATAATGGACGGGTGGTTTTCGCCGGGCCGTTTCGTGATTACGGCCTGATCTTGATCATCTCTCATGGAGAGGGATACCATACCCTGCTTGCAGGGCTAACAACACTGCAGGCGGTTGTCGGTCAATCGTTGTTGACCGGCGAGCCGGTCGGGCGCATGGGTGGGGACGGGAAACGGTCTCTATATATCGAACTACGACGCAAGGGGGTTGCGATCAACCCGAACCCCTGGTGGTCGAGGAGCCGCGAAAGGGCGAGTGGATGATGAAGCGATGGGTCGGGGTAAAGATTGGCGTGCTGCTGGTGATTGGCGCCTTGTTGGCATTACCCGGGTCGGCGCAGGCTGCGGACGACGGCATATACCGCCAATTGAACCTGTTCGGCGATGTATTGGAGCGAATCCGCTCTGACTACGTTGAAGAGGTAAACGATCCTGAATTGATCGAAGCCGCCATTGGCGGCATGTTGCGGTCCCTGGATCCCCATTCGTCCTATATGCCGCCAAAGGCATACAACGATATGCGGGAACAGATTAAGGGTGAGTTTGGCGGCCTGGGCATAGAAGTGACCATGGAAAACGGCGTGGTCAAGGTGGTTTCGCCCATTGATGATACACCCGCGGCGCGGGCCGGATTACAGGCCGGCGATTATATCACTCATCTTGACGATACACCCGTCATGGGCATGACCCTGTCCGACGCCGTAAAGAAAATGCGCGGCCCCGTGAACTCGGAAATTCGCCTGACCGTGGTCCGCCGGGGCTTGGAAAAACCGCTCGAGGTAAAGGTCGTGCGCGACGTCATCCGGGTGCGATCGGTACGCTCCCGCCTTGAAGGGGATATGGTCTATGTCCGCATCACCTCGTTCACGGGACAGACCAATAGCGGGCTGGAAGCCGCCATGGCCAAACACAAAGCCGAACTGGGTAACCGCTTCAAGGGCGTGGTTCTGGATTTGCGCAATAATCCGGGCGGCGCACTGGATCAGGCCATATCCGTTTCCGATGCCTTCCTGGACCAGGGCGAGATTGTTTCCACCAGAGGCCGGCGGTCGGAGGAAAC
Source organism: Alphaproteobacteria bacterium (assembly GCA_021776235.1). GTDB lineage: Bacteria > Pseudomonadota > Alphaproteobacteria. The sequence goes on from JAJFGG010000149.1 coordinate 20,935, forward strand.
GCGCCGCTATAACGCCAAGACCGGCGATCTGGCTGACGGTTTGCTGATCGCCGTGCTGATCAATGGCGGCTCGGCCTCGGCCTCGGAAATCGTTGCCGGCGCTTTGCAGGATCATCAACGCGCCATTGTCATCGGCACCAAGTCGTTCGGCAAGGGATCGGTGCAGAGCATAATTCCCCTGCAGGGCCATGGCGCGATCCGCCTGACCACGGCGCGCTATTACACTCCATCCGGCACCTCTATCCAGGCCAAGGGCATCGAGCCGGATATCCTGGTCGAGCAGGTGCGCGTGGAGAAGGCACAGCATAGCCAGCGGCGCAGTGAAGCTGATCTGCCACAGCATCTGGAAGCTGAAGAAAAAACGGACGCTTCGGAAAAAGCCGTAGACAACGGCGACCAGGAAAAGGCCGAAAAACCGCGCGATTTTCAGTTGAACTATGCCCTTGATCTGTTGCGCGGCATGGCCTTGCTAAAACGGTAGAATAGCGGCTGTTCCAGGACCTTTGGTACAAGTGATCGATCCGGGCAAATGCCCTTTCCAGGATTGAGGTAGCGTGGCCAAGACACCACGAAGTAAAAAGCAGACGAGCGAACGATCTGCGACGTCCCGACGCCGGGCGCCCAGCACCCTGGCGGTGACGGTATTCCTGTTGCTGGCCGGCGCGGCCAGCCTGGCAGCCTGGTTGAGCTATAGCTATGAACCAGCCGTTGTTCAGAGCGGTACGCCGGAAGCCGTATTGCCCATCGATCTGAGCAAGGAAGGCCGCGGAGAGCAAGCTGCCCCGGTCATGGCGATCAGACCGGATGAAGAACCGACGGACACAAAGCCTACGCCTGAAAAGCAAGTACCCGCACCACCGGCAGACATAAAAGCCGGCGAGAAACCGGGCAAGCCGGAAACCCCGGCCCAGGCCGGCGCCGAGGATCATCGGGCGGCCCCGGTCACCGGCCCCACGGCCCCGGGCACCGGGAGCCAGGCATCGGGCTCCGAAACGCCGCAGCACCGGGCGCCGCCGGCAACCACGGCAGGCCAGCAGCCGGCGCCTCAGGTCTTTCAGGACACGAGTGAGAAAGATGCCGCGGACAGGCCGGCCAAATCGGCCGGCCCTGCCCCTTCCGTCAAACCCGGGCCCGCCGGCAAGCTGGTCCCGTTGACCGCCGAGGGGGGCTTGCGTCCGGCGCCCGATCCGGACCTGATAAAATCCACCGAAAGCGGGCCCCTGCCGGTGGTGGCGCCCGACGGACGCACGCCGCTGCAGGTATACGCCCGCCCCTACAAGGCGACCGGCCGGCCACGTATCGCCGTGGTTGTCGGCAGCCTTGGTCTCAGTCAGGCAACAACCATGGCGGCCATTCAGCAATTGCCGGGCGGCGTGACGCTGGCCTTTGCACCCTATGGCCGGAATCTGCAGGATTACGTAAATCAGGCGCGCGCGGCGGGCCATGAGGTTTTATTGCAAGTGCCCATGGAGCCCATGGATTATCCGACCAACGATCCCGGGCCTCATACGCTGCTGACCAGCCTGACCATTAACCATAACCTGAAGCGGCTGGATTGGTTGTTGGGGCGTTTTGCCGGCTACGTCGGCGTGGTCAATTTCATGGGTGGCCGTTTCACCGCGGCCGAGTCCCATGTCCGGCCGATCCTGGAGGCCATGCGGGATCGGGGCCTGATGTTTCTTGATTCCCGTGCATCCTCCTCCAGCGTGGCCGATCGTGTTGCGGGCAAGATTGGCCTGACCATCGCCGTCAATGACCGGGTGGTCGATGCGGTCGCCTCCCGGGCTGCGATCGACGCCAGATTGCTGGAGTTGGAACGGCTGGCCAGCGCCAGCGGTGGGGCCATCGGCATCGGCTTTCCCTATCCGGTGACCATTGAACGGCTGGCGCAATGGACCCGGGTCATGGGCGATCGTGGCTATGACCTTGTCCCGATCTCGAGCCTCGCCGACTATCAAGAGGCGAAGCCTTGATTCCATTTTGCGAAAGACCCTACCGCGCCTGCGTCGGCATCATGTTGCTCAACAATGATGGCCTGGTTCTGGTCGCCCGGCGTATCGATCAGAGAGCGGAAGCCTGGCAGATGCCCCAAGGCGGGGTGGAAGATGACGAAACGCCACGCCAGGCCGCCTTGCGCGAACTGGAAGAAGAAATAGGCACGGACCGGGCGGAAATCATCGCCGAGAGCGAGGCCTGGATACCTTACGATTTGCCGCGGGATCTGGCCGACAGGGTTTGGCAGGGGCGCTTTCGCGGCCAGACTCAGAAATGGTTTGCCATGCGTTTTCTCGGCGCGGACGAGGATGTCAACCTAGCCACGGCCGAGCCGGAGTTCGACGCCTGGAAGTGGACCCCCATGGTGACGTTGACGGACGTAGCGGTACACTTCAAGCGGGAGAACTATCGCCAGGTGGTTGAGCTATTTCGCTATCTTGTGCCTTAGAGCATGAACCAGAGTACCCGGAACGGGACCATCATGATGCTGCCCGGCGCCTTCTCCGGGGCCTGGTGTTTCGCTAACCTGCGCCGCCATTTCGAAGCCGCCGGCTGGACCGTGCTGACGCCGGAGTTGCGCTACCACGAGCAAGGCGCCAGGGGCCGGGAACAGCCTCCGGATCCGCGATTGGCGCAGACGGGTTTGTCGGATTACGTCGCCGATTTGAGCCGCAGCATCGAGGCATTGGGGCAACCGCCGGTTCTGTTGGGCCATTCCATGGGTGGACTGCTGGCGCAGTTGCTGGCGGCCAAGGGCCTGGCGCGGGCCATGATCCTGCTGACGCCGGCGCCGCCATGGGGTCTGTTGCCGTCTTCGGAGACCGAGATTGCCGCCGCCATGGGGCTGATGTCTTTGGGGCCGTTCTGGGATCAGAGCCTGTCCGCGGAGTTCGAATTAGCCGCGGAGACTTCGCTGAATTGCCTCTCGCCCCCCCGCCAGGCGGAGGTTTTCGCCCAGTTCGTTCCCGAATCCGGACGGGCCCTTTTCGAAAGCCTGTTCTGGATGTTCGATCTGGGCCGGGCCTCTTACATCAACGCCGTGAACGTGGATTGCCCAGTGCTGGCCATTTCGGGCGGCCGCGACAGGGTCATCTCGCCAGCCACGGTCCGCAATGTCGCCGATAAATACCGCGATCTGGCGACTTATCTGGAATTCGGCGAGATGGGGCACATGCTCTTATTGGAAGACGGTTGGGGCGCCGTCGCCAGCGCCAGCAGCGATTGGCTGGATGCTGTTGATACCCGTGAGATCTGAGTGTAGAGCACCCTAATCGCGTCGTATTGACGGTGGGATAAAGGCGCTGACCGGGGGCAGGGCACCTTGGTGGACCTCAATCTCGACCAAACAGGACTGGGCGCTGGGACCCTGAGCCAGGCGCGAGGTGCCGGCATCGCGGGTCAGCACATTGGCATTGCCATGCTTGTCCAGGCTGCCGACCTGCCCCGGCACCTCCGGGTCGTACCAGGCGCCGGTGGGCAGCTGCACCGTACGGGGGCGCACCGCATCGCTGACCAGGGCGCCGGCCAGGCACTGGCCGCGCCCATTAAACAGGCGCACTACATCGCCATCCTTGATGTTCCGGGCGGCGGCGTCTTCGGGATGGATGGTCACAGCCTCGCGTCCCGCGATCTTTGCTTCGCGCGAGAGCACGCCATTGTCCAACTGGCTGTGCAGGCGGGTGACAGGCTGGTTTGACACCAGATGCAGGGGATAGGTCTGGGCCCGTGGGGCGGCCAGCCATTCTTGCGGTTCCAGCCAGACCGGATGGCCCGGACAGTCCTCATAGCCAAAGGCGGCAATGCTTTCCGACCAGATTTCCAGCTTGCCACTAGGGGTGCTCAGGGGCTCCGCCAGGGGGTCATTACGGAACCCGGCAAGGAAGACATTGGGCTCATCGGGCGGCGGCAGTTCAACCTTGCCGGCCTCCCAGAACACGTCGAAATCGGGCATTTCATGGCCGCCCCTGGCAGCCCGTTGGCGCGACAGGTCGTATAGATGGCGCAGCCAGTCCATCTCGTCCCGGCCCTCGGTGAAAGCATCCCGCAGGCCCATCTTTTCTGCCAGGCCGCAGAAAATTTCATGATCATGGCGCGATTGGCCGACCTTCTCCATGGCCTGGCGGTTCGCGACCAGTGTGCCGCCGTCCCGGAACGAGCCGGCAATGTCGTTGCGTTCCAGCACGGTGGTCGCCGGCAGCACGATATCGGCATGGCGCGCCGTGGCGTTCCACCAGGGTTCGTGCACCACCACCGTGTCCGGACGCTGCCAGGCCGCCAACAGGCGGTTGATGTCCTGGTGATGGTGGAATGGATTGCCGCCCGCCCAATAAACCATGCGGATATCCGGATAGGTCAGCCGTTGGCCGTTGTAGTCGTAGCTGGCGCCGGGATTCAAAAGCAGATCGGATATGCGGGCCACGGGAATGAAATCCCCGACCTCATTGCGGCCCTTGTTCAGGGTCGCCCAGGGGGCCGGAATGGTATGCCGCCCCATTGGCGCGACGGCGCCATAGCCCAGGGCGAAGCCGCCGCCGGGCAGCCCGATCTGACCCAAAATCGCTGCCAGGGTAACGGCCATCCAATAGGGCTGTTCGCCATGTTCGGCCCGCTGCAGGGACCAGGCAATATTGATCAATGTCCGCTGGCCGGCCATGCGCCGGGCCAGCGCCCTGATCTGCGCCGCCGGCAGATCGGCGATCCCGGCGGCCCAATCGGCGTCCTTGGCCTGACCATCGGCCTGGCCCATCAGATAGGGCAGGAAACGGTCAAAACCAACGCAGTATTTCGCCAGGAAGGCCGGGTCATGCAGATCTTCGCTGATCAGGGTATGGGCCAGGCCCAGCATCAGGGCAACGTCCGTGCCGGGCCTTGGTCGCAGCCATTCGGCGCCCAGGAAATCCGCGGCGTCATCGCGGACCGGGCCGATATTCACGAAACCCACGCCGGCCGCTCGGCAGGCCCGCAAGCCCTCAGCCGCACTGTGCTTGGCGACACCACCCGAATCCACCTGGGCGTTTTTCAAGGGGATGCCGCCGAACATCACCATCAACTCGGTATGCGCCGCGATCACGGGCCAGCTGTGATGGGCATTCTGCAATGGCACCAGATTGCCCACGACATATGGTAATATGACTTCGGCCGCAGCCAGGCTGTAGGTATTGACCGATCGGGTGAAACCGCCCGTCAGGTTCAAGAACCGCCCCAACTGGGCCTGGCAATTATGAAATCGTCCGGCACTGGCCCAGCCGTAAGAGCCGGCATAAATGGCCTGATTGCCATGGTTTTGCCGCACCCGGTCAATCTCGCCGGCGACCAGCGCAAATGCCTTGTCCCACGACACCGCCACGAACGGCTCAGCGCCACGCATGCCATGCCCGCCGCTGCCATCAGGCCCGCACGGGCCCGGACCATTGTCCAACCAGCCGGCCCGCACCATGGGCTGTTCGATACGCAAGTGGTCGTCGACCGCCTCGGCCAGAGACCGGCCGATGGGGGAAGGATCGGGGTCGTCGGCGACGGGCCGCAGGCTCAGCCGGCCCTGGCCGTCACGCTCCGCGTGATAGGTGCCCCAGTTGGTTGCCGTATAGTGGTTCGATAACACCGGCTTCGCCGCGCTTGACTGTTCGTTCACGCCATTCCCCAAGCTAAATTGCCCAAAGCCAGATTGTCCCTACAGACGCAGCATTTTGCCCGGATTCATGATGTTGTCCGGGTCCAGGGCCCGTTTCACGGCGCGCATGACATCAACGGCTTCGCCCAATTCGGCCTCCAGATAATCAATCTTGCCGGATCCGATACCGTGTTCGCCGGTACAGGTCCCTTCCATGTCCTGGGCCCGGCGCACCAGACGGTCATGAAATTCATGGGCCAGGCGGTTCTCTTCCGGGTCGTCATAGTTGGCGATGATCGACATATGGAAATTCCCGTCGCCGGCGTGCCCGATGAAACCGGAGTTCAAATTGCTCTGCAGCAGGTCTTCCTTGGTCGCCATGATGCAGTCGGCCAGACGCGAAACAGGCACGCAGACATCGGTAGCCATCACATGTTGCTCGGGCTTTTTCGCAGCCAGGATGGCATAATGGCCGTTGTGCCGGGCTTCCCACAACTTATTGCGGTCTTCCAGTTTCGAGGCCCATTTGAAATCGCCGGCGCCGAACTCCGCCGCAATGGCCTGGGTCATTTCCGCCTGTTCCGCGACCGAGGCCTCGCTGCCCTGAAACTCCATGAACAGCGTGTCGCCGATGACGTAGTCGTCCAGTTTGCCGTAGTCACAAATCATCTTCATGGCCCAATCGTCCAGCAATTCACATCGGGCAATGGGTATGCCGCATTGCACGATCGAGATCACCGTGTTGACGGCAGCTTCCAGCGAGGGGAACGAACAGACCGCCGCCCGGGTCGCTTCGGGGATGCCGAAAAGGCGCAAGGTGACCTCGGTGATTACGCCAAGAGTGCCTTCGGAGCCAACGAACAGCCGCGTCAGGTCATACCCGGCGGAGGATTTACGGGCCCGGCGGGCGGTCTGGATGACCCGGCCATCGGCCAGCACGACGGTCAGGGCCAGAACGTTCTCGCGCATGGCGCCATAGCGCACGGTGGTGGTGCCGCTGGCCCGGGTCGCGGACATGCCGCCAAGGGAAGCATCGGCACCGGGATCGACGGGAAAAAACAGCCCCGTGTCGCGCAGGTACTCGTTCAAAGTATTGCGGGTAACCCCCGCCTGCACCGTGCAATCCAGGTCTTCCGGACTGACCCGGAGGATCTGATCCATGCCGCCAAGATCCAGGGTAATGCCGCCCTGCGGGGCCAGGGTATGGCCTTCCAGGGCGGTGCCGGTGCCATAGGGGATCACCGGCGTGCCGTGGCCCGCGCAGGCCTTGACGATGGCGGAAACCTCTTCCGTGCTGTTGGCATAAGCCACGCCGTCAGGTGGCGCAGAGGGATGGTAGGCCTCGCCTTTGCCGTGATGCTCCCGCACCGACATTGCGGTCGTGAAACGGTCGCCAAGCAGCGCCGTCAGTTCCTCTTGCAGGGCCGCTGAAAGCCGCGGTTTGGTTTTGGATTCGCTATCCTGGTCAATGGCTAGGCTCATGGCGGGCTTCCTTTTCCGTTAGAGCGGCCTCGGACTGCTTGAAGCCATGCATTGGGTTCAAGCAATTCTCTGAAGCCGCTCGCCTCTAAACTAGCTGATCGAAATCAAGGCCACCGGAGCGCCGAAACAAGCACAAGGCAACACTGATCTCCTCTAGCCGGTCAAAATGACATAACCGGCCGCGTGATACCAGCGCCCGGCGGCGGGTTTTGTGTTACAAGGCCGGCAGGAAACCCGACAACAATGATTGTGAGTGAACGTGAGCGAAGCCGAGAAACCGACTATTTCCGCCTCTACCGTTCTGTTGATCCGCGATGGGGCGACTGGCCTGGAAGTGTTCATGGTGGTGCGCCACCAGGAAATCGACTCTTTTTCCGGCGCCCTGGTCTTTCCCGGCGGCAAGATCGATCCGGAGGATATCGAGGCACGGCAATATTGCCGCGGCGCCGAGGGCATGGACGAATGGATGTTGGCCCACCGGATTGCGGCGGTGCGCGAGGCCTTTGAAGAATGCGGCGTCTTGCTGGCCACCGATCGGGACAGCGAAGATTTGATCGAGGCCGATCAACTGGCCGGCATCGAGGCCCGTTGGCGGGCGGACCTGACCGCGGGCAGGATTACCATGGCCGATGTCTGCCGCACCGAAGGACTGATCCTGGCACTGGACAAGATGGTGCATTACGCCCATTGGATCACCCCGCGCATTGTGCCGAAGGTTTTCGATACCCAGTTCTTCGTGGCCCGGGCGCCGGTGGATCATGTGGCTTTGCATGACGGCTCCGAATCCACGGATTCAGAATGGCTGCGGCCCGAGCAGGCGGTGGCGGACGCGGAACTGGGCAAACGTACGGTGGTTTTTCCAACTCGCATGAACCTTCTGAAACTGTCACAGTACGAAAACGTCGACGCCGCCATGGCCGGCAGCCGAGCCGCCACCGTCGTCACGGTTCAGCCGGAGGTCGCGGCCCACCCCAAGGGCCGCACCCTGAAAATTCCTCTCGAAGCCGGTTATCCGGGCAGCCAGTTTCTGGTCGAGGAGGAAGGCGCCAAGGTGACCAACCTTTCGTAGAAACGGCCGCCTATTACCCTTCGGCCGCCTTACGGAGGCCCTCCGATGGCGCGGCGTGGATGCCGTGGAAAGTTGCGTACATGACCGGTACCAGGATCATCGTCAGAATGGTCCCGAATGACAGTCCGGCGGCAATCGTGGTAGCCATGGCGACCCAGAAAATGTCCTGTACAAGCGGCAGCACGCCCAGCACCGTCGTCGCGGCGGCAAGGACGACCGGGCGCAGCCGCGAGACGGCCGCTTCAATGATGGAATCATACGGCACGCGACCCGCCGCCAGATTGATGTTGATCTCGTCCAGCAACACGATGGAATTCTTGATCATCATGCCGGCCAGGCTCATGGCGCCAAGCAGGGCCATGAACGAAAATGGCTGATTGAACCCCAGCAAGCCACCTGTGATGCCAATCAGAGCAAATGGAATGACCAGCAGAATGATCAGCGGCGGCCGGAATGCGTTGAACAAGGCCACGATTATAAAGACCATGATGATCACCGTGGGAGCCGCACCGGGAAGCAGAGAGTCCTGGGAATCGGCGGTGCTGAAATACTCGCCACGCCACTCCAACCTGTAACCGGGCGGCAATTCAATGGCCTCGAAATCGGCCCGGACCTGGGCGTGCAAGGCCGGAAAAGTCACCCCGTTCGGCGATGCCTGTACAGTGAGCGCCCGCCGGCGGTTCCAACGCACGATGGTCGGGTCTTCCGTTTCCCAGCGGATGCCCTCGGTAATCGATGACAGGGGGACGCTCTTGACCGACAACGCCGGCTTGACCTGCGCAAGCTCGAATTCGCCCGCGAACCGGCGCCGTTCAGGCTCTATGCGGCGCAGCATAATGGGATAAAGGTCGTCCGCCTCACGATACAGGCCCACCGGCAGGCCGTCGTAGGCAAATCGCGTGGCGTTGGCGATATCCCGGCGTGAAACTCCGGTCCAGCGCCCGGTTGACTGGTCGTATTCAGGCACCAGCTTGAGCACGCGCTGGCGCATGTCGGTGCGCACATCGACCGCATAGGGATTGGCCCGCAGAATATCCAGGCCCTGCTGACCCAGAGCCCGCAGGGTTTTCAAATCGGCATTCGCAGGTCCGCTGAAACGGGCCTCGAATTTCCAGGTGTTGCTCGGGCCCGCCGGATACTTGCGCTGGCGGACCAGCGCCTGCGGCATGGCCTGCTGCAGCCACGGCCCCAGCTCGGCAATCAAGGCGTCGACGTCCGGCAAGGTTTTGGTATTGACCACAATCTGGGCATAGCTCGCGTAGGGAAACTCAGGATCGACGGGCAGATAGAACCGCGGGCCGCCGGCGCCGAAAAAGCTGGCGACCCCTTCCACCCTGGCATCCTTGCCCAGTTTATCTTCAATTGGTTCCAGCAGTGCGGCGACGTCCTGAATCCTGGTTCCTTCGGGCGTCCAGACATCAATCGCATACTGATGGCGTGTTGAATCGGTGAAAAACAGGCGATCAACAAACCCGAAACCGTAGATTGACAGGGCCAGCAATGCCGCCATGGCGCCCATGGTCAACCAGCGCTGACGGATCGCGCCAATCAACACCGTGCGAAAGGCCCTGAACATGGCGCCGCCATAGGCATCCGCCTGACCTTCGGTTCCCGCTTTCGGCTCAGCCACCAGATCGATGCACATCACCGGCGTGATGGTCAGGGCGATCACCCAGCTCAGCACCAACGAGATACCAACGACGACAAACAGGGAACCGGCATATTCGCCGGCATCGGCCTTTGCCGAGTAAATGGGGAAAAACGCCATAACAGCGACAATCGTTGCACCCAATAGGGGGATCGACGGCATAGAGGCCGCCTCTATCGCCGCCTGAATTCGGCTCATGCCCTTGTTCAGGCGCACCACCATGCCGTCGGCAACCACAATTGCGTTGTCGACCATCATGCCAAGGGCAATCACCAGCGCACCCAGCGAGACACGCTGCAGGTCGATGCCCAAGGCGGCCATCACAATAAAGGTGGCCAGAATGGTAAGAACCAGCGCGCCGCCGATGATGATCCCCATGCGCCAGCCCATAACGAGGGTCAGCACGACCAGGACAATGACAACCGCTTCCAAAAGGTTGACCATGAAATCGTTGATCGCCGTGGTGACCAGATCGCTCTGCCAGGCCACACGGTGCAACTCGATGCCGATGGGAAGGTCGGCTTCGATTTCACGTAGTTTACGGTCCAGGTTCCGGCCGGTATCGACGATGTTGCCGCCACTGACATTAGAGATCGAGATGGCGATGGCCGGATGGCCGTCGAAACGCATCAGGGTCAACGGCGGCTCGAGGTAGCCGAGGCGAACCTTGACGTAATCCTTCAACGCCAGTGTTTCGCTGCGCCGCGTAACCGGCCTGCCGGCAGCTTCCGAAGCCTCCGCGGCCAAGTCGCTGACTTTGTCCAGCAGGCTGGTGCGAATGCGCAGTTCGCCAATATCCTCCGGCCGCTCGAACTGGCCGGTCGGGGCGATCCGAAACCGGCGATCGCCAAGTTCGAGCCGGCCCGCATTCACGACCGAATTCTGTGTCGCAAGAGTGGTGATGAAGGCTTCGGAACTGATGCCAAGCTCGGTCAGCTGCTGCTCGGAGGCGTCGAGATAAATGACTTTCGGCTGGACGCCCCAAAGCTCGACCCGCGATGCGCCGCTGACCAGGCTCAATTCCTTCTTGATCGCCTTGACATGCTTTTCCAGCTCCGCCTGGCTGAAACCCTCGCCGGTAACCGCGAGGACAAAGCCATAAACGAAACTGAAATCGTCCATGACGATCGGCGTGCCGGCACCGGGCGGCAGGCTTGAACGGACATCGCGGATCTTGCTGCGCATTTCGTCCCATACCTGCGGCAGCCGGTCGGCCCAGTATTCCTGTTTGATCTCGACCTTGATGATCGACAGGCCGGCATGGGAATACGAGGTCAGAAAGCGCAACTGCGGCATTTCCTGGATCGCCGTCTCGATCCGGTCCGTCACCTCCAGCTCTACTTCCACCGGGCTGGCGCCGGCATACTGGGTGAAGACAAGGGCCGTTTTGACGGTGAATTCGGGGTCCTCCAGTTGGCCCAGCTTGAAGTAGCTGGCGATACCGACCACAAGGATCAAAAGCACGCTGAAGTATGTAACGGCCTTTTTCTTGACCGCGATTTTGGCTAGTGACATGGTCTGGGCACGCTCGCTTAATCAGCCAGAATTCGCACTGTTTGGCCATCCGTCAAATAACTCACGCCGGCCGTGACAATTCGATCGCCCGCCTCCACGCCCCGAATAATTGCGCCTCGATTACTTGCCCTGATCATGAGCACCTGGCGGCGCGACACGCTGCGCTTCGCCGGATCGACGATCCAGACAAAGACCTCGTCCGGTTCCGCGTTGCCAGGTGAAAACAATGCGGACGCCGGGACCTCGACACCCCGCTGCTGCCAGGTGTCAGGCAATTCCAGGACCGCTGTCGCCTCCCCGGCCATTCCAGGATTAATCTCGACGTCAGCGGGCCGGTCCATGATGATCGTGACTGGATAAGTTCGCGTGGTGATCGATGCTTCGTTGCTGATCTCTTTGATCCGCGCGGTGAATTCAACGTCCGGCAATGCCTTATACCGGACCTTGATTTCGCTGACGTAGGAGGCCAGCCCGATCAGTCCTTCGGGTACATTGACCTCCATCTCAATCTGTGAGGTATCGAGCAGGCGCAGAATGGGCTGTTTGGCAACGATATTCTGAAAATCTTCGGCATAGGTCGCGGCCACCGTGCCGTTGAACGGCGCAAATACGATGGTGTAGGAGAGAAACAGCTCGGCCCGCTCCAGCGCGGCCTGCAGTGCGGTCGATTGAGCGCGTGCCTGCCGCGCGGCAGAACGGAAATTGTCCACCCGTGCCGCGGAAACATGGCCCTTGGCCAAAAGCGTTTCCTGGCGGCTCAGCTGCTTGGCCGTATTCGTCACCCGCGCCTTGGCCGCCACAATTTCAGCTTTGATCCGCTTTACATCGGCCTCGAAACGGTCGGGCTCAATCACCGCCAGCACGTCGCCGGCCTTGACACGATCACCCACATTAACGTGCCGTTTCTTCAATTTTCCCGAAACCTCGAACGCAACGTTGATTTCCTGGGTCGCCTTGGCGCGGCCAGGGAAGGTACCTGTCTGGAAACGCTCCACTGCGCCCACCACAATCGAATTTACCGGACGCGCCTGTGCTTCCGGCGCTGCGGGCTCGTCGCAGCCCGTCAATGCGAACAGAAACACCGCAGCCGCGGATAAATGCAGTCGTGTTGCTTTTGGTAAGTCAGCAGCTCGTTCCATCTGCGGTCCGTCCCCCTCAGACTATGCTCACCGCGCCGAAGATTGCCCTGCCTAGGCCCAAAAACCGCCTCGCAAACAGGCGCCTATTCGCCGAAGGTCTGACGCAACATCGTTGCGGTGTTTATGTAACAGTAATAATTCGATGCAAGCAATTGAATATCAATTTACCGGCTTTGACCGGATATCCGGTCAAAGCAAAACGCGGATCTGGCAACGAAAGGCGGCGCACGAGATTGCCTGCGGCGGCCAGCCATGGATCGCCAAAGTGGTATCGGATCCACGGACCCGTTGGCGCGGCTTACCGCGCTAAACGTTTAGACTGTCGCTGATCTTTCGGTCCCCCCGCGCCGCCACTATGGCTCACCAGCCGGGAAAAGTTCCGGCGTGCCGAAAGATGTGGATTCCAGATAGATCGAGGTGGAGGGGAAGGCAAAGCCGGTGCCCGACTTTTCCACGATGCCTTTGATGGCGAATGCCAGGTCTTCCTTGACCCGCATCCATTCCGTCCAGGAGGTGGTGGCGGTAAAGCAGTACAGCATGATGTCGATGGAAGAGTCGTTAAAGCTGTCCACATGGATCAGCGTTGTTACCTTGGCCGGGTCCAATTCGAAATCATCGTTGTCAAAGACATGCGCCTTGATACCGTTGACGATCTGACGCAACTGGCCCTCGCTGGTGCCATACTCGACGCCGATCTTCCAATAAATGCGCCGGTTCGTCATGCGGGAGAAATTGATCACCGCATCACCCGCCAGCTTGTCGTTGGGAATGGTCGTCAAAGCCTTGTCAAAGCGGCGGATCTTGGTGGTGCGAAAACCGATCTCCTCGACAGTACCCTCAACGCCTGCGCCTTTGATCCAGTCACCCTTTTCGAAAATATTATCCAAAAATATGGTCACCCCGCCGAACAGATTGGCGATCAGGTTCTGGGCGCCGAAGGCTACCGCCATGCCGACCAGGCCGAGGCCGCCCAGAACCGCGCCCACATTGAAATGCCATTCTTCGAGGATCGCCACGATGCCGACGCAGACGATGACAAAGCGCGCCAGTTTGGCAACGAATCCCTTCAGACTATCCCCCAGCGTGGAATGGCCGAAGGCGCCGAAGGCCTTGTCGATCAGAAAGGATAAAGGCCCGACACAGCGGTACAAAGTCCAGAAAATAGCAAAGGCAATGAACGAACGAACCAGGCGGGTCAATAACAGCTCCACCTGATCCGGAAACGACACCACCTGGGTCGCGGCGTACAGACCGATAATAACAAAGACGAAACGCAGTGGCTGTTCCAGGGCGGCAACCAACTCGTCGTCAAAAGCCGTTTTGGTGCGCCGGGTGATACCGCCCAACGCCGCCAGCACGACACGGGTAAAGACCCGGCGGAACAGCAAGAACAGGATAAACGTTGCCAGCGCCAACAGTACCTGGCCGATACCGATACCAAACACCGCCGTCTGCCAAACGGTCACGACCTCAGCCCATAACCCGGTCATACTATCCATCAGAATTCGGCTACGTTCATTATGTCTTGGCCTTGAGCGCGCCGGCGGCCTGCGGATGCCCCGCCGTCGCCATCATGGGCAGCAGCAGGGCGGCCAGGGTGATAACGAAGGCCAGAACCGCAAGAATGATGAATAACGAGATGAAGTCGCCGCTCACCCCCCGCAATATGGCGACCAAGGGGGCGGCCAGGGCGGCGACAGACAGGGTGATCAGGTACTTGATCGAGAAAATGCGGGCGCGCCAGTGGTCATCCGTATAGCGGGCGATCAAGGTGTCATTCAGTGGGATCTGGCCGAAGACGAACAACATGACGGCGATGGCCACGGCCAACATGGGCAGGCCGGTAAGACCCAGGGCCAGCAGGCCCAGCAAGATCGCCTGGCCGGCGGCGATGATGAATAGCAAGGTTTTGGCTTCCCTGCTGTCAACCAGTCGGCCACTGATCAACTGGGCCAGGGAGGCGACCGCGAAGACCAGGGCGGCGTAGCCGCCGACGGCAGCGGTATTACCGGCCAGGTCGCCGAGGCCGTCTTCCAGGGCCTTCGGCATGATCAGGGTGGTGGAGCCGAAGATCAGGCCACCACAGGCCGTAGCGATCAGAACGACAATGAAAACCCGAATCTGCGCGGCACGGTAATCGGCCTGACTGCCGGCCCGTTTGACTTTTTTGGCGATGGTCATGACGCCGGCGCGGCGCAGGTAGAAACCGTAGGCGATGCCGATCGCAACACAGACCGCACCGGGGACCATGAAGGCGGCGCGCCAATGAATGCTCTCGGTCAGAATGCCGGCGGTCAGGGCCGCCGCGGCCACGCCCATGTTACCCCAAACTCCATTGACGCCCAATACGCGGCCCATGCGTTCCTGGCCCGAGACCACCAGGGCGATGCCAACCGGATGATAGATTGAGGCGAATAAGCCAATGGCGCCGAGGCCGATGGCGATCTGCCAGGTATTCTGGGCAAATCCGGTGAGAAAGCAGGCGCTGCCGATACCCAGAAAGAAGACCAAAATCATGCCTTCCCGATGCCATCTGTCGCCAAGCCAGCCGGCGGGTATGGCGCCGCCGGCAAAGGTGACGAAGCCTACCGTGGAGACCCAGATCAATTCCTCGTAACTCAATTGCCAACTATGTTCCAGGGCGAGAACCACCGTGGGAAACAGCAACATGCAAAGATGATCAACGGAATGGCCCACGTTCAGGAAGAGCAGGCGTACGCCGCTGGCGCTGGTGTTTTGTGAGGTGTCGGCTTGTTCGGTCATGCCGATACTCTAGAACAATTTTCAGTCACAGGGAATCGCGCAGGCGGTCCAAATGACCGGCTCAATTTTTCGATCTTGCAACCCTTGAATCTATCCCAAAGCGTTCCTCTCCGGCCTGAATTCCTAGCCTGCCGCAGCCGCCAGTATGGCCGCGGTGCCCGTGGCCAGAACCTGACAGCCTAGGATGATATCCTCGTCGTGGCTGTCTTCCGCGAAATCGTGGCTAACACCACCGATAGAGGGAATAAACAACATGGCGCACGGCATCACCGTGGAAACCACGCCGGCGTCGTGGAATGCGCCCGATGGCATGGGGGTCCAGTTGCCGGGGGCATGCAGTTCCGCCGCCTGGGTCAGATGCTGCTGGAAGCCCGGGTCCATATGCGCCGCCGCGATGCGCACCCGTGAAGGCATTGCCTCGACCGTTGCGCCGCCTTTGCCGTTTACCTCGGCCACCAGGCGGCGGACAACCGCCTCGAACCGATCCAGAACGGCCGGGTCTACGTCACGGTACTGCAATTCCAGTTCGGCGGATCCGGGCACAATCGACGGCGCGCCGGGCCGGAGTAAGGCACGGCCCATGGTCCAGACCGAGCGCGCGCCGGCAACTTTGGGAAATTCCTCGTTGATGCCATGCGCCAGGTCATAAAGCGCGGCGGCCGCGTCCTTGCGCCCGGCCATCATGGTGGTGCCGGCATGGTTCTGCTGCCCGGTGAAGGTAAAGACCATGCCGCCGAGGCCGACAATGGACTCGACGATACCGATGCGCAGGCCATCCGCCTCCAGGTGCGGTCCCTGTTCAATATGGGCTTCCAGGAAACCCAGGTAATTGTGGTCAGCCGCCGCCAGGCGCGGCACATTCGTCAGGCCGGCCTGCGCCAGAGCATCTGAAAAGGCAACGCCATCCTTGTCCGCCAGGTCCAATTCGGCTTCGGCCCCGAAGTCACCGCAAAACGACCGGCTGCCCAAACAGCCATAGAAACGAGATTCCTCGTCCTGCCAGGATATGGCGTCCACGGCCAGATCCTTTGTGGCCGGATCTTCGGCCAAGGCGCGCACGACTTCCAAGGCATAGATCACGCCCAGGGCGCCATCCAGCCAGCCGCCAGTGGGCTGGGTATCGGAATGAGAACCTAACAAAAGTGCCGGGCCGGGATTGGCGGATTGGCCCAAAACATTGCCGACACCGTCGATATGGGCTTTCAATCCGGCCTCCTGGTAACGCGCCAGCAACCAGCGCCGCGCCGTCATGTCCATCTCGGACAGCGCCGGCCGTACCACGCCCGTTCCCGTGGCCCCCATGGCCCGCAGCGCCCGCAAATCTTGCAACAATCGTTCGCCGTTAATTTCCACCATGACCCAACCCCGCAGCTTGAATTATCTTTACCCTGATCATCTTGCCTGAAAATAGGCGGCTTTGTCTTTAGCAAGCTGCATCGCTTCCGGGGCTTGCTGAAAACTTTACGTTCACTGCATGAACGCAATGTCGTTCACGTTATGAACACCAATTTTTTCAAATTAAAGCTGCAGCCTCTGACAGGACCGGAATGAGCAGCGAACAGACCTTGAACGAGGCGGCGGATCAGGGGCAGCGCCGGATCGCTGTCGTGGGCGCGGGGGAACTGGCGGAGATCGCGCTTTTATGCGCCTTGCAGCACGATGTTGAGGTGGTCGGCATCGCCGATGAACGGGCCGGGGCAAACCGTTTCCG
>JAJFGG010000150.1 GCA_021776235.1 Alphaproteobacteria bacterium
CTTTATCTAAAGATGCAAGCAACGTGCCATTTAGGCTTGTTTAGGTTTTCTATGGTTTAGACGGTGGGCTATCCCAACGTGGAGCAATTAGGCCCACAAATCTGTCGATTTTGGGACGCTCGGCGATGAATTCATGGTTAATTTTAGCCCGACGGATCAGCCAAATCGAGCGACTCGATTGGAATACCGAACAAAGAGGCAGGATGAGTTTTTGAGCCCCGACACGGCAGGCCGCAACGGCGACAGCACGGTAGATTCCTGCGGCGCTGCCGGTACCGCTCACATTCATCGTCTGCAACATGGCTTCGAGGTTTGAAGGACATCTCCGCGGAGATCAGCACGCCGCCCCATTTCCGCTCATGGTTTCAATGAATTTTCACAAACCAACGCCTGCGGCAATGGCGTTTCTCCGCCATTGCCCATGATGAAAGGCGAGAGGCCCTTGATCCTGGCGTCCATATTCGTAATCTTGGGATAGCGCATTGGGGGATTCACCGAAAATACGCCGGCCCCAAGATAATTGGAGTGTGATGGATGGCCAATATCCCGTTTAAGAAAGACGTGACCTTTGAATACGGTGTGGCCGATCAGGTCTCGCCGCTGATCCGCCGGGTCATCGCGCCCAATCCGTCTGCCTTTACCCTGCATGGCACCGGTACCTATATCATCGGTCACGGCCAGGTCGGCGTGATCGATCCCGGGCCCGACGATCCGGCCCATATCGATGCCATATTGAATGCCGTCCAGGGCGAGACTGTCAGCCATATCATCATAACCCATACCCACCGCGATCATTCCCCGGGCGCGGCGCCGCTAAAGGCCGCTACAGGGGCCGCGATCTGGGGCTGCGGACCCCATGGCCATGGCCGCGATTTCAAGGGGAAGTCTGGGAATGTATCCGAAGAAGGCGCGGATACGGACTATGAACCCGATACGCTGGCGAATGATGGCGACACCCTGGAGACCAAGGACTGGGCCTTGCAGGCGGTCCACACACCCGGCCACACTTCGAACCATACCTGTTTTCACTTGCGGGAGGAAAACGCGCTGTTTTCCGGCGATCACGTCATGGGCTGGTCCACAACCATCGTTTCTCCGCCCGACGGCGACATGTACCTCTATATGCAAAGTCTGCGTAAGCTGCTGTTGCGCTCGGACGATCATTACTGGCCGACCCACGGCCCCAGGATCGAACAGCCAAGGCGGTTTGTTGGTGAGTTGGTGAAGCATCGGGAAGAACGGGAAGAGCAAATCGCCCTTTGTCTTGAACAACATATTGGCCATATTCCCGATATGGTGAAAAGCATGTACCGGGACGTGCCTGAAAATCTTCATTCCGCCGCCGCGCGTTCCGTGCTGTCCCATCTGGTGCATATGATGGATACGCACCGGGCCGCCTGTGATGGCGAACCGGGTCCAAATTCCTTCTATCGCGCAGCCTAGGATCGGTTTCAAGTTGCTTGAATCATCCCATCAATCGTTAAATTTAGAAAAGTGACCTGGAAAACAACATGAGCGGACCCAACAACCCAAAAATTGTCGTGCGGGGGCTCTGCAAATCCTTTGACGGCGAGCCGGTATTGGACGGCGTTGACCTGTCTGTCGACGACGGTGGATCTTTGGTTCTGCTGGGAGAATCCGGCTCCGGCAAGACCTTGACACTAAAATGCATCATGGGTTTGGTGCACCCTGACAGCGGCGCCATCCATATTGATGGCCAGGATACCGTCAGCCTGCGTGGCCGGGAACGGGACCAGCTGTTGAGCCGTTGCGGCATGTTGTTTCAGCAATCGGCATTATTTGACAGTCTGCCTGTCTGGCACAACGTTGCCTTTCGCCAGTTGCAACGGAAGGAATTGAATGACGGCCAGGCCCATGATATGGCGGTGCAATGCCTGGGTTCGGTTGGCTTGGCCCCGTCGGTGGCGGATTTGCTGCCATCTGAATTGTCGGGCGGCATGCAAAAACGCGTTGGCCTGGCCCGGGCAATTGCCAGTCAGCCGGAAATTATTCTGCTTGATGAACCGACCGCGGGACTGGATCCCATCATGTCGAATGTGATCGCCAGCCTTATTGTCCGCAACGTCCGAGATTTGGGCGCCACGGCGCTGTCCATCACCTCGGATATCAATACCGCGATCAAGATCGCCGACCAGATCGTATTGTTGCATGAGGGCAAGGTTGCCTGGACCGGCACGCCGGATGAAATAACCCATAGCAACAACCCGGTTGTCGAACGCTTCATCCATAAATGGAAGATGGAGCGGGCCGCGGCCTGATCGCGGCGAACACCGGTTCGCGCCCGCCGCCAAAAAATGGCGGCGCAGGCGGAACGGTTTACGCCGTGGGCAGTTTGTAGCCGGCGAATTGCTCGCGTAGTTGCAGCTTTTGGATTTTGCCGGTGGCGGTATGTGGTATTTCGTCCACGAAAGTTACATCGTCGGGCATCCACCAGGAGGCGATCTTGCCCTCCATGAACTTCAGAATTTCTCCGCCGGCGATACTGCTGCCCTCGTTGCGCACAATGATCAACAACGGCCGTTCGTCCCATTTCGGGTGTGCGACGCCAATCACCGCCGCCTCCGTCACCTCCGGGTGGCCGACGGCGATATTTTCCAAATCGATGGAACTGATCCATTCGCCACCGGATTTAATGACATCCTTGGACCGGTCCGTGATCTGCATGAAACCGTCCTCGTCCAGGGTCGCCACGTCGCCGGTATCAAACCACTCATCACCATCAAGGACGCCGCCGCCCTCGCTTTTGAAATAACCCTTGGTGATCCACGGCCCACGCACCATCAAATGACCGAATGCCACGCCGTCACGGGGCAACTCCTTGCCGTCGTCATCGGTAATCTTCATATCGACGCCATAAACGGCACGGCCCTGTTTGGCTTTGATCAGAAGCTTTTCGCTGTAATCAAGATCAGCCATCTTGGCTTTCAAATTGCCGGTGGTGCCAAGAGGGCTCATCTCGGTCATGCCCCAGGCGTGAATAACGGTGACGTCATAGTCGTGCTCGAAAGCCTCGATCATGGAAGCCGGCGCCGCGGAACCACCAATCACCGTGCGCTTCATATCGGGTAGTTTCTTGTCGTTCTCCCGCAGATATTGCAACAGCATCAGCCAGACCGTGGGCACACCCGCGGACAGGGTAACTTTTTCCGTCTCCAACAATTCGTAGATCGAGGCCCCGTCCATCCCCATCCCCGGAAAGACCAGTTTCGCGCCACACATGGGCGCGGCATAGGCGATACCCCACGCATTGGCATGAAACATGGGCACCACCGGGAGGATGCTGTCCTGGGACGACAGGCCCAGGACATCCTGGCTGCAGGACGATAAGGAATGCAGAACGGTGGAGCGGTGAGAATACAACACGCCCTTGGGATTACCCGTCGTGCCAGAGGTATAGCAAAGCGAGGAAGCGGTCCGTTCGTCGAAACTGGGCCAGTGCAAGGTCCCGTTCTGACCCGCCAATAGCTCTTCGTAGCAATGCACATTCGGCAGGGATGTTTCGGGCATATGATCCCGGTCGGTCATGATGACGATCGCTTCGACGCTGCTCAACTGATCGGCAATGCTTTCCAACAATGGCACAAAGGTCAATTCGGCGAACAGCACCCGGTCTTCGGCATGATTGGCGATATAGACAA
This sequence comes from Alphaproteobacteria bacterium, assembly GCA_021776235.1. Lineage (GTDB taxonomy): Bacteria > Pseudomonadota > Alphaproteobacteria. The sequence continues at coordinate 3,660 of JAJFGG010000150.1, forward strand.
TCTGTTCGGCGAACAGGCGGGGATTAATGGTGTGCAGCACGGCGCCAATGCCCGACACGCCGTAATAGCATTCCAAATGACGGTAACCGTTCCAGGCCAGGGTACCGACCCGGTCGCCCAGCTTGATGCCCAGCGCGCCCAGGGCCTGGGCGAGTTGCTTGGCGCGGTGATTGGCGTCCATGTAGGTATAGCGATGGATCGGACCTTCGACGCTGCGCGAAACGATTTCCACGTCGCCGTGGTATTGCGCCGCGAAATCGATCAGCGATGAGATCAACATCGGGCGGTCCTGCATCAGGCCAAGCATGGCAGCCTCCGGGGTTGGTTGTTCCGTAGTTGGCTGCTCTATATCCCGCAGGTGCCGGCTTCGTAAAGAGTGATGTCAGGGCTGCAACTCGGAAAAATGGACGCCGGAGACCTGGTAAGTCAGGCCGGAGTCATGGGCGGCGAAAGATCCGGCAACATTTCGGGGGGCGGAAGAGGTATTAGCCGGGGTGCCGAAAAACGCACCGCGGATGTTGCCCGAAAGGCTATCTGCCCCGCGGCTGCCCGAGACCGTGCCCGTGAACTCGGTTGGCGTGGTGCCCACGATGGAACCGGAACCGGTGAAGCTCAGGCTGGCGCTATCAATGTTCATGGATCCACCGCTGACGCTGACAGAGCTGGAACCGATGCTGACGTTCAGGGAATAAGTCCCGACGGCGTTGTAAACCGCGACGGTTCCAGCGACGTCATGGGCGCCCGCGGCAACCGTGCCAAGCAATGTGCCGCTGTAGGTGCCCGTTGCCGATTGATTCAGGTTTGAATTGGCAACCCGTTCCCCGGCCACCCAGGCGGCCAGCCCGATATCGTGTTGCGTGCTCGGGTTAACGCCTGCAGCCCAAAATCCCCAGGTCACATAGGCACAGGTGCATATGCTGACGCCGCTAGGGGTTATGGCGCTGAGGGTAATATCCGTGTTGCGGAATATGCCGATATCGGCTGCGGGCGTCTGGTTGCTATCAAAACCGATCGCCCCAAAATGGCCGTCATCAATAAAGCCACTGTTCTTGCTGAGCGTGGCGCCAATGCCGCCAAAACCCACCACTGTCGCTGGCAGCCCATCTGAAAACGGGCTTTTGATGTTGAAGGCGCCTTCAACATTGTTGAAAGCGGCGCTGGTCTGAATGCGATTGACCGGTACGGTAACGCCATCCAGCACCGTCGTCCCAGTGGTATTGATGGAGTCGAAGTAATGAGCCCCCAGGAAAGTGCCGCCAGAGGTAAAATCTCGAGATATGCCACCAACATAGGCCGCCATCACGCGGGTTGAACGAGTGGCGCCCAGGCCGGTTGCCGAGGTCGTCTGAAGTAGCGGCACATTTGGAAATATGGAGGTTTTAACATTGTTTTGGTCCTGCTCGATGCCGCGGCCAGTGACGTTGTCCTGGGCATCGACATTTGCAGCCTCGATAACCGTATAATTAGGCCCTGTAGTGCCAAAGAAATCGCTGCCGTCACCGGCATCCGAGGTCGAAATGGCACCGGTGTAACTAATGATTTCGGTGGTCGTGCCTGGCGTCGCAATCCCCACCGCTTCGCCCTTTAGAAATGGACGCCCTGAACTGTCAGTAAGGATTTCGCCCACCAGCAGGCTGAAAGCGTTGCGTTGGGAGGTGCCGGTATTTTCGATCACAAGAGTGGCGCTAAACAGTGATGGATGCGCGCCGGTGCCCGTTGCCCCCCAATATATGTCGGCCTGTGCCGCCGTTTCAGGTGTCAGGTTGCTACTGTTCACCGAGGGGATAATTGGAATTTTCCCGCCGCCCAGGGTGAAATCATCGCGCGCGTTAAAGGTTGTGACCCCCGATGTCGGTACCGCCGAGTTCGGCGTCGGCACGCCGGAGAATACCAATTGCTGGCTGCCCGACAACTCATACAATAGGAATTCACTGTCGCTGGACAAGAATCCTGTGCCGGTGACGTCACCATAAGGGGTGGTATTGGCGCCGGTCAGCGTAAATTCGCCGGTGGTTTCAGGGCCTTTCAGGCTATAACTGCCCTGACTGGACGTGGCGGTGAACCGGCCCGATTCAATGGTAACCCCGCTAAGGGCAACATTCTGCGTGCTATCGCTATCCAAAGTACCGGTCGACGTGCTGGTGCCGCGTTTTCCACGGCCAGAAAAGCCGGTCAGGGTCAGGCCACTCGAATCTGCACTGTCTTCCTTTGCCGCGTCTTGCTGGGCGTTGGCCTGATCGCTTTCGACGCTGCTGAGGTCATTAATAATGTCACTGTCCGACCGCGCTTCCGTCGCCGTCGTCGTTGGTGCGGCGGGTTGCTCCTCTGAACCCAAGGACGCCAGCTGAGTATTTGCAACATCCTCATCGCCAACATCCACATTAGCGGCGTCGGATTGATCCTGATCGCTTTCCAGCGCATTCAATTCCACCGAAAGCTGTTGCGGGCTGGCCGCCACGGGCGCGCTGGGGGCTCGCCCGCCTTGCGCGCTGATGCGAAATCCGGGGCGGTCCGCGGTAACCGTCACGCCGCCGCTCGCCACGGTCATTTCCTGGCCGAAATGAAAGGTTGCCGCAACGCTGGTGTCGCTGGCGGTTGCCGTGACAATGCCGCCGCGTATGCCGATTATTGCCTGGGGAGTCTTCAGCAGCACTGGCGTCTTTTTTGAGATTTTGCCACCGACCAGGCGGAACAAACCCTTGGTCGCGGAAAAGGTCAATTTGCCGACCTCAGCGTCAGGGTCATAGACAAACTCGTCGACCACCACATCGGAATTGGGCCCGACTGTCAGGGCTGAACCGTCCAGAAACAGCAACTGCAATTTGCCTTCGGCGTCGGTTACGACACGTTCATCAGCAACGATATCCACGCCGATCCGTAGGACCCGCGCCTCTTTGTCAGGTGCGGTGGAATTGACTTGCGGCAGAACGGCGGCGGCAACGCCGACGTTTTGCGCCGCCAAGGCAGCATTGCCGCCCGGAAGCCCGGATCCAAGCATCAGCATCAACAATCCGACTTTCAGGGCGGCCGGTATGGTTTTACGGGCCCCTGCACTGATCCAAGAGATAGACCCTACAGCTGGTTCGATCATTAACATCAACCTATCGCCCTTCAATAAACGCATGGATTGAACAGCACGATGGCCACGCTGCCAAACGCGGCGAACAAAATCTAATGCAAGCACCGGTCAGGTGCAATGGCACTGAATTTTATGTGACAATCTGTTGATTATTGGTTTATCTCCAGTTCGCCCGTGTGGCGTCACCAGAGAGGGGCAGTTGAAGTGCAGCACGCAACGCAGGTACGTCTGACCAGAGAGATCCTGGCCCATCTGGATGCGCGCACGACGGCCCAGGCGGCAGACATTATGTATCACGCCACGTCGGCCTATGATTCGCCGCAACGCCTGCAACTTGAAAAACAGCTCCTCTTTCGCAAGTACCCTTTGTTGATGGGGTTAAGCGGACAATTGGCCGGGCCAGGCGATTATCTGACCGATAGTTTTTCCGGCATCCCCATAATTGTGGTGCGTGACGGCGAGGGAACCGTGCGCGCCTTTTTGAATGTTTGCCGTCATCGCGGGGCCCGGCTTGTCGAGGGCTGCGGTCATGCCGGTCGTGCATTCAATTGCCCCTATCATGGTTGGAGCTATAGTTTACAGGGCAAATTAATGGGTATACCTGACCGCAAAAGTTTTGCCGGCATGGATAAGGACGGTCGCGGGCTGACCGAGCTACCGGCGACGGAGCGCGACGGGCTGATTTGGGTGATCCCAGATCCTGGCCAAGACAGGACGCTAGACGTCGACGCCTTTTTAGGCGGGATGGCCCCGGAACTGGCGAGTTACGGTCTGGCGAATTATCACCACCATGAAACCCGGATCTTACGGCGCAAGCTGAACTGGAAGATTGTTATCGATACCTTTCTGGAGCCTTATCATTTTGGTGTCTTGCACGCCGATACCGTGGGACCCATATTCGTCCCCAATCTTTGTCTGTTCGAGGCCTTCGGGCCACATCTGCGGGAGACCCTGCCGCGGCGAACAATCGAAGGCTTGCGCGGTACGCCGGAAGCGGAATGGGATTTGATACCGCATTCGGCCCTGGTTTATGTCCTGTTCCCGAACACTGTACTGGTCATGCAAATTGATCATGTGGAGACATGGCGGATCTTTCCAGCGGCGGACAAAGTTGACGAATGTGTCATGTACCTGGATTTTTTTATCCCCGAGCCGGCCGAAACCGAAAGCGCCAAGCAGCACTGGGACCGCAATATGGAACTGACAATCCGCACCGTGAATGACGAGGATTTTCCAATTGGCGAAGGTATCCAGGCCGGTTTCGCCTCAAAAGCACAAACTGAAATTGTCTTTGGCCGTAATGAGCCGGCCCTTGCGCATTTCGAGCGCTCGGTAAATGAAGCGGTGGCGGTCGGACAATGAGCGAGGATTTATCGGCGATTGAAGTACGCCCCATTACGGGCAGTATAGGGGCGGAAATTGGCGGCGTGGATATTTCCCAGAAATTATCGGCGGCAGCCATAGGCAAAATCCGTCAGGCGTTGCTGGACCATCTGGTCATATTTCTGCGTGATCAGGAAATCAGCCCGGCCCAGCAATTGGCGTTTGTCAGCCGTTTTGGCGAACCTGACATCTATCCCTTTGTCAAAGGGCTGGAGGATTATCCCCAGATTACGCCGATCCTAAAATTGCCCGAGGAAACGGTTAACTTCGGCGGTATCTGGCATTCCGATACAGTCTATCAACCCCGACCGCCCATGGCGACGGTATTGTATGCCAAACAGTTGCCGCCAACGGGGGGTGATACGCTCTTTGCCAATCAGTACCAGGCCTATGAGGGGTTGTCCGCGTCGTTTCGGAGAATTCTTGATGATCTGACGGCGGTCAACAGCGCGGCCAAGGGTAGCGCGGCGCAAACCCGCAGTGACCGGGTCGCTGATGCGGGCACCGGCCTTGCGGCCGGGGTGATGGAAGCGGAACATCCCGTGGTCCGCACTCATCCCGAAACCGGCCGCAAGGCATTATACGTGAACACCGGGCACACCGTTCGCTTTAAGGGCATGACCGAGGCTGAAAGCGCGCCGATTCTGGATTTTCTGTATCGGCATCAGATCCAGCCGGAATTCTGCTGCCGGTTTGCCTGGCGGCCCGGTTCAATGGCCTTTTGGGACAACCGTTGTGCCCAACATTATCCGGTCAACGATTATCACGGCCATACCAGGCTGTTGCATCGCGTAACCTTGAAGGGCGACAAGCCGTACTAGCCGCGACACGCTCTAAGGCGCCAGAATTCGGTGCACCACAGCTTGCTGTAGCGGTATGGCGGCAACAATCGCGAAAGGATTTGGCGTGACAGGGACGCAATGTGACAACGAACTGGCCAGGCCGGCGGCATGGTGGTAACTGCGGTGGAAGACCTGAATGATTATTTCCTGGCCGAGGATTACCACCAGCAATATCTCGAGAAACGCGGAATCGCCATTTCCAATCTGCCCTGAGGTCAAGGGCAGTTCAATCTTCTCGTACCGGGCTTTCGCCTGCGAGCCGGGGGGCCGTGATCAGACGTTCGGGCGGCAGCAGCATTCGAACCGTGGTGCCGATGCCAGGTTCACTTTCAACCAACAGGCGGCCGCCATGGGTTTCGGTCAGTTGTTTTGCCAGCGACAGCCCCAATCCGGTCCCCTCGTAACGTCGGGCGAGGGACGAGTCTATTTGTCCGAAGGGTTCCAATGCCTTTGGCAGATCTTCCGCCTGCATGCCGATGCCGGTATCTTTGACCACAATTTCCATGGCGCCGGATGGCTGCAATGAGGCGCTGATCGTTACGCGGCCACCGGATTCGGTGAATTTAATGGCATTGGACAACAGGTTGATCAAGATCTGTTTGATGCGCCTCAGATCGATCATGACCGGCGGCAAATTCTCGGCAATGTCCAATTCAATGCGGATTCGCGCGGCGATTGCCCGTTCACGCACCAATGGCATGCATGCTTGAATGACATCGCCAATGGCGTTTTCCGACTCGTCAAGTTCGTCCTGGCCTTCCTCTATCCGCGATAGATCGAGAATATCATTAATAATGGCCAGCAAGTGCTGACCACTGGCATGAATATCCTGGGCATATTCGGCGTAGCGGTGATCCCCCAGAGTACCGAACAGTTCTTTTTCGATGATTTCGGAGAAACCAGAGATGGCATTCAAAGGTGTGCGCAATTCGTGGCTCATATTGGCCAGAAACATCGACTTGGCCCGGTTGGCCTGCTCCGCCAGCTCCTTGGCGGCGCGCAAATCGGCCTCGGCCCGCTTCAGCCCGGTAATATCGTTGGCCGTCAAGACCCGGTCGCCGTTTTCCAGGATTTGGATACTGGTGCGTACCCACCTATCACCCTCCATCTCCAGATCGACCGGGGCGTCGGGTTCATAAAACTGCCGTAGGCGCTGCTGTATGAACTTCTCGGTCTGGTTCTTTGCGTTGGGGAAATGCCCAAGCGCGACGTTTGCCCTGACGAGTTCCTCGAATGTGACGCCGGGGGAAATAATCTCGATAATCCCGAAATTTAGTTCGCGAAAGGCCTGATTGCAGAAAATCAATCGATCCTGGTCGTCAAACAGCGCCATGGTCTCATTTATGCCGTCCATGGCGGCGGCAACACGCTCGGCGTCGGATGTCGCCTGCTGGCGGAACGCGATCTCTTCCGTAACGTCGCAGGAAACGCCACGATAGCCACGAAAGATGCCTGCGTCGTCGAAGAAAGGGGAGCCGGAGGCGCGTAACCAGATCTCTTGGCCATTTGCCATCTTTGGCCGGGAAATTTCGTTCCTGAAGGATTGGCGTTGATCGAGACATTGCCGATGCCGTTCCGCACCGTCTTCGTCACTCCATTCGGCGATCAAATCCAAGCGGTTCCGACCATACCGCGTTTCGGCCTTGATACCTGTGCTTCGCTCGAAATTATCGGAAAACCAAGTGTAATTATAGTTTTCGTCCATTTCCCAGAACCAATCCGAACCCGCTTCAGCGAAGTCACGCAGAAGGTGTTCGCTTTTCCGCAAGGCAACGGCCATGGTATCGGGGTCCAGAACATCACGGTAGACAAGCAGGGTTTTGTCCTCGCCAACGGGCAATTGCCGGCATTGTATCCGACGTCCCTCCGGTCCCACAAAGTCGCGGCACAGGTCCTGTCTGCTCGACAAGGTGGCGACTATATCCTTGATCGAAAGGGAGAGATCCGTTGCATTGTAGTAGCCCCGGGCATGGCAAAATCTGGCCACCTCGGCATAATCACGACCGGTCTCCAACAAGGCTGGTGGTAACGCGAGATAACGTCCCAGCTGGGCATCGGCCGACAGGATGCGGCGTTCGTCATCGATCAGAACAAAGACCAAATCCTTGGCGTCCGATAGTCTTTGCAAAGAGCCTATCTCTGTGGTTTTCGCCACGACCATTAGCAAAAATTTCCTATTGTGCGACCGCGCTGCGCCAACCGTTGCTGTGTTTCATAAAACTATTTTGCCCACAAAATCAGCTCAGCATAAATATCCAAATGGGTACCGTTGCAATGGCCAATACCGTACTGGCCGCTATAACGGCCGCCAACAGTGTGGCGTCACCACCCAGCTGCCGCGCCAGGATGTAGCTGCCGGGCGGTACTGGCATCAAAGCATATATCATTACTGCCATACGGCTTAACCCATCTACTTCAAAGATCCATAACAATGCCAGGGCCAGCAGTGGCATTGCCAGTAACCGCGCCAGGCAGGCCATGATGACGGCACGACCGCTGCGGCCCAGGGCCTTGAAATCAAGCCCGGCGCCTGCCGCCAATAGACCCAGGGGCAGGGCCGCCCGCCCCAACACGTTCAGGAAGGGATCAAAAACCCAGGGCAGGCCAATACCGCTGACGCTCAATAGTACACCCAGAACCACTGATAGTATTAGCGGGTTGCTGAATACAGCTAATAAAAAATCGCTTTTGCTGCTGCTACCGCCTTTGCCGTAGCGGCTCAAGACGCCGACGGAGATCAAGTTGGTCAAAGGCATCACGAAGGCGACGATTACCGAAAAAATCGTCAATCCGGCATCTTGATACAGCCCCGCGGCGACCGCAAAACCGATATAGGAATTGAAGCGGACCGTGCTTTGCACCAGGGATGTAAAAGCGGGGCCATCAAGCGACAAATGGCGGCGTAACAGCAACAGCACAGCCGTCGCCACAAGCATGGTTGCAAGCGCTGCCCCGGCTGCCGGCAGGACATCCAGTTGCGCGACATCGACATTGGCGAAATTGCGCACCAACATTGCCGGGAACAAAATATAATAGACCAGCGGGTCCAAAAGGCGCCAGAATTCTTCCCCCGGAAAGCGCCGCAGACGCAATAACCAGCCGACACCCAAAAGCATGAAGATCGGCAGAATAACTGATAAAGTGGTTACCATTAGGCAGGTCCGTGCGGTGCCGGCTAGCCCAGCAATCGGTCGGCCACGGCGGTCAGGTCCGCCATATTGGCTGTCGCCTGATGGGGGCTTTCCGGCTTAACCTGATTGCCACTGGCAACCTGGATCGAACGCAGACCGGCCGCTGTCGCACCGGCAATGTCAGTTTCCGCCGTATCGCCAATTACCGCGACCTCTGCCGGCGGAATTCCCAATTGCGCCAAGGCCAGCGCAAAAATCTCCCTATTCGGCTTGCCCACGATATAGGCGGTCTGACCGCTGGCCGCTTGCAAAAAGGCAACCACGGCGCCGGCCTCGGGTTCCATTCCCCGGCCGCCGGGCAGCATGGGGTCGGGATTGGTCGCGATTAATTTGGCACCCCGGTGCAAATGGCCTACGGCGGCCGCCAAGGTGGAGAGCGGCATATCAAGATCAATGCCGGCAACCACGTACTCCGGTTCGTCGCTTTCCACCGCGCCCTGCAACAACAGTTCGTGGCGCAGCGCCGCGCTGCCAGCGATAAAAACCGACGGCGCAGTGCTCTGAGCTGCCAGATACCGCGCCGTGGCCTGACCGGCGGTCACGATGCGTTCGGCGGCCAGATGGATACCCAGTCGGGCCAACTTGGCGCTATAGTCTTCAGCCGAGGCACGGGCATTGTTGGTCAAGGCCACGATTTCAATGCCGGCGGCGCGCAACGCCGCGAATGCCTGTGGCGCTCCGGGGACCGCCGTGCCGCCGCGATAGAGTACACCATCCATATCGAGGATCAGGCCGGTGATATTGTCCAGGCCGGTGGGAATGGCGGTTTTCTGAATATGTTCTTCAAAGCTGGGCAGCGGTTGGCGCCAGTGGCTGTTGAGGCCACGTACCGGCACCGTAAGGGCAATGGCGTCATTGCCATAGGTGCGCCAGCGGACTTCATGATCAACCTCAATGGTGGCCCATGCGCCTGCCGCCGCACCCTCCGTGGTGAAGCTCTCGCACAATGATTGAATGGTAATATGAGGGATGCCGTCGATCAGATTGACGTTGTTCCAGTGCACATGTCCGGCGACGCACAGGATGACGTTGCCCGCCTCGCGTAAAAGCGCCTGGATCTCCCGTTGATGGGGCAGGCCGCCGAAACGCCGGTTGTTGTCGAAATAGTAATTACTCTGTAGCGACCCGCCATCCAGGGGCACGTGGGTAAAGATAATCACCGGCAGATTGGTGGCCGCCAAGTCCGCCGCCAACCAGACCAAATCAGCCTTGTTGGGTAAAAACCCCTGAGGGTGATGAATGCGGCTATCCAGTTGCCAAAAGACCAGATGACGACCGGACACGTCGACGCTGTAATGCGCCATGCTCTGGCCCAGGACTTCGCCATTATCGGCAACGGATAAATGGACCTGATCGTGATTGCCCATCAGGTGCCGATGGGGCGCCGGCAGGTCGGCGAACTGGCCGGCGACCAGTTCCAATTGCCCCAGATCCGTCACCGCATCGATATCCGAGATCCGATCGCCCAGTTCTGCAATGAAATGCGGCTGGTAGTCCCGGGTAAAGGCAGCGAAATCCTGTAGCAGCGGCACGGCTGCCGAGCCGACCTTGGTCAATTTATCCGGGCCGTGGTGAATATCGGTGACAATGGCAAGTTTCAGGGTATCGGGCATGGCGATCAGATCCGCTCCTGGTTTAGACGGTCCAGCAGACCCTGCAAAATATAGGCGGCCGCCAACTTGTCCACGACAGCCGCCCGGCGTTTCCGGGTGCTGTCCATTTCGTCGACCAGCATCCGTTGCACCGCGGCCGTGCTGAGGCGTTCGTCCTGCAAGACGATCGGCAGATTGCGCCGGGCCAATACATTGTCGGCGAAGGCGCGGGTCGATTGACATCGTGGTCCCTCGGTGCCGTCCATATTGATCGGCATGCCCAGCACCAGACCGCCGACCGCATGCTCGTCAACCAGCGCGAACAGGCGTTCCACATCAACACTGAATTTGCGCCGACGTATGGTTTCCAAAGGCGAGGCGATGCGCCAGGTAATGTCGGACAGGGCCAGTCCGATCGTCTTGCTGCCCAGGTCAAGGCCCAGCAAACGTTGTGGGATCGCAACGGTGGCGCGCAGCGCCTCGGGCTTGATCAAGGACATAACGGGTGCTAGCTTCCGCGCGCTCCAAATGGAGGCACTATTTCATAGATTTCAACAGACCGGAAAGGTCGCACATGTCGGTCGATAAAGCCACGGTCGCACGCATTGCCCATCTCGCCCGTATCGGTGTGGGAGAGGAAGAGCTGGAGCCCCTGGCGGCGGAGCTGTCGGGAATTTTGCAATGGATTGAACAGCTGAACGAAGTGGATACAGATGCCGTTCCACCCATGGCGTCGGTGCATGACGAAGGGCTGCGTTGGCGTGGGGATGTCGTCAACGATGGCGATAAGCAGGCCGATATCGTGGCCAATGCACCTGATGCCGCGAACGGATTTTTTGCCGTTCCGAAGGTGATCGAATAATGGCCGAACTGACCGAATTGGGTATTGCCGAGGCCCGCAATCTATTGGCAAAAGGATCGTTCTCTTCCCGGGAATTGACCGAGAGCCACATCGCCGCCGTGGCCGAGGCCTCGGCCCTGAATGCCATGGTAACGGAAACGCCGGAGATCGCCCTGGCCATGGCCGAGGCTTCCGATGAGCGGCGGCGCAAAGGCGAGGCCGGGGCCCTGGAAGGTATTCCCCTGGCAATTAAAGACCTGTTCTGTACCAAGGGTGTTTTGACCACGGCCGGCAGTCACATTCTCGATGGTTTCACGCCGCCCTATGAAAGCACGGTGACGGCCAATCTTTGGCGCGAGGGCGGCGTCATGCTGGGTAAAACCAATATGGATGAATTCGCCATGGGTTCGTCCAACGAAACCTCTTACCACGGTGCAGTACAAAATCCTTGGCGGCGTCGGGGGGACAACCGGGCCCTGGTCCCGGGCGGCTCTTCGGGCGGTTCGGCGACTGCGGTATCGGGACGTTTCGCCATGGGTGCCACCGCGACGGACACCGGCGGTTCAATCCGCCAGCCGGCTTCCTTCACAGGCACGGTTGGTTGCAAACCGACCTATGGCCGTTGCTCCCGGTGGGGCGTGGTGGCCTTTGCCTCGTCCCTGGACCAGGCCGGACCCATCACCCGCAGTGTAAGGGACAATGCCATCATGTTGGGGGCCATGGCCGGATATGATCCCAAGGATTCTACTTCTGCCAGGGTCGCGTTGCCGGATTTCGAGGCCGCGCTGACCGGCGACGTGCGCGGCCTGAGGATTGGCGTACCAAAAGAATATGTGCTTGACGGTATGCCCGGAGAGATCGAGGCCTTATGGCAATTGGGCATTGGCTGGCTGCGCGAGGCAGGGGCAGAGATTATCGATATATCCCTGCCCCATACAAAATATGCCCTACCCGCCTACTACATTGTCGCCCCGGCAGAGGCGTCGTCCAATCTTGCCCGCTATGACGGTGTACGGTTTGGCCTGCGGGTGCCTGGCGAAGACCTGACGGAAATGTACGAAAACACCCGCGCGGCCGGTTTCGGTCCGGAAGTGCGACGAAGGGTTCTCATCGGTACCTATGTGTTGTCGGCCGGCTATTACGATGCCTATTATCTCAAGGCACAGAAGGTTCGCCGCCTGATCGCGCAGGATTTCCGTGACGTCTATGGGACGGTGGATGCCATTCTGACGCCTTCGGCGCCTTCGGCGGCCTTCGCCTTCGGTGACAAGGCCGACGACCCCATCGCCATGTATCTGAACGACGTCTTCACCGTTCCCGCCAACCTGGCCGGTCTGCCGGGAATCTCCATTCCGGCGGGTTTGTCCGACGATGGTCTGCCGTTGGGCCTGCAAGTCCTGGCGCCGGCCTTTGATGAGGAAACGATGTTTCGGGTCGCCGGGGTCTTGGAAGAGGCCGCCGCCTTCGCCGAGACACCGGAGGAATGGTGGAGGAGCAGCTGATGAATAATTTGGTCGAAGGCGCCACCGGACCGTGGGAAGTGGTCATTGGCTTGGAAGTACATGCCCAGGTGAGTTCGCGATCAAAATTGTTCTCTGGCGCGGCCACCGCGTTCGGGGCCGAACCCAATAGCCAGGTCAGCCTGGTCGATGCGGGCATGCCCGGTATGTTGCCGGTGATCAATGAAGTTGCGGTGGAACAGGCGGTGCGCAGCGGTCTGGGGCTGAATGCCAGGATCAATACCTACTCGATTTTTGATCGGAAGAATTATTTCTACGCTGATTTGCCCCAGGGCTATCAGATCTCGCAATACCTGCAGCCTATCGTGGGCGAAGGTGTGGTTACTGTTGATCTTGACGACGGCAGTTCGCGGGATATCGGTATCGAACGGCTGCACCTTGAACAGGACGCCGGCAAGTCCATCCACGACCGTCATCCGGCCAAGACCTATGTGGATTTGAACCGTTCCGGCGTGGCGTTGATGGAGATTGTTTCAAAGCCTGATATGCGCTCGGCGGAAGAGGCCGGCGCCTATGTGCGCAAGGTGCGCGCCATCCTGCGTTATCTGGGTACTTGCGACGGCAACATGGAGGAAGGCTCGATGCGGGCTGACGTCAATGTCTCCGTGCGCCGTCCGGGGGAGGCATTGGGCATCAGGGCGGAAATTAAGAACGTCAACTCTGTCCGTTTTATGCAACAGGCCATCGCCTACGAAACAAACCGGCAAATCGATGTTCTGGAGGCAGGGGGCAGCATAGATCAGGAGACTCGTCTGTTCGACGCACAAAGTGGTACGACAAGGCCCATGCGCAGCAAGGAAGAAGCCCACGACTATCGGTACTTTCCTGACCCGGATTTGCTGCCCTTGGAGTTCTCCGACGAGTTTATCGAACGCATCCGGGTTTCGTTGCCGGAATTGCCCGATGCCAAAAAGCAGCGCTATATGGACGATTTGGGACTATCGGCCCATGACGCCAAGATTCTGGTCAGTGAGCGGGAAATCGCGGCATTCTTCGAACAGGTCGTCTTGGGCCGTGACCCGAAGGTTACCGCCAACTGGGTGCAGGGCGAATTCTTCGCGCAGCTTTCAAAGGCGGAACGGGACATCGCCGATAGCCCCATCAGCGCCGATCAGCTGGGTGGCCTAATTGATTTGATCACGGACCAGACGATCTCCGGCAAGATCGCCAAGGATGTCCTGGAGTTCATGTTCGAGAGCGGCCGGGACGCCGCCGTCATCGTTGCCGAGAAGGGCTTGAATCAGGTTTCCGACAGCAGCGCCATCGAAGCTGAAATTGACAAGGTCATCGCCGCCAATACGGACAAGGTGGCGGAATTCCAAGGCGGCAAGGAGAAGATGATCGGCTGGTTCGTAGGGCAGGTCATGCAGGCGACCAAGGGCAAAGCCAACCCACAGATGGTCAATCAGTTACTGCTGGAAAAACTGAAGGCCTAGACCACGTTCACAGAACACAGATCCGTTTGATGGCCTCCACGCGCCATCAAACGGGTCTGTGTTCTGTGAACGTGGTCTAGATGTGAGTTCTCACGAGGTTGTTCATTCGGTCCCTTTCTGAGAAGCTGATGTTTGAAGGCCACCCGGTCAGGGTACATTTCCGCCGCGCCGGGTATGGCGTGATAGGTGCTTTGTGGCGATTTCAGTTGGGATAGTGGCTGACGCTCTATGGCCTCCACATCCGCCAAGGTGCGGACAAGCATTTGCTTTGTCATGTTCAGTTCACTTTTCCAATGACCTTGGCGGTGACAGCATTGGCAGGTGCGATGC
>JAJFGG010000016.1 GCA_021776235.1 Alphaproteobacteria bacterium
CCGCCATGACCCGGTCCGGGGCGATCGCCGCCAGGGCGCCCAGCACCGCGTCCACCACCCGGTAACCGGTCAGGGCGCGGGCCGCCACCGCCGCCGGCATGCGGGGGTTCAGGATCGAACCTTCCGCCGCCGTAACGGTAATACAGCGATAGACGCCGGCATTGTTCGGCACCTCGCGCCCCAGGGCGCAGCGGATACCCAGATAGGTCGAGGATTTGGTATAGGACAGGGTGCAATTGATGGCGCCCTTGACCTGGGGCGAGGAGCCTTCGAAATCCACCTCCAGATGATCATCCTGCACTTCGATGGCGCAGACGATGGGGATCGGGCCCTGCGCGAAGCCGTCATCGTCGATATAATCCGTGAAAACGTAGCGGCCATTGGGCCAGGCGCGAATGGCCTGCCGGGTCAAGCGTTCGCCATAGTCCAGCAAGGCATCGAAATAGCCATGCAGAGTCTCAGCGCCGTGCTTCTTGAGCAAATTTACAAAGGCCCGTTCGCCGACATTGCAGGTCGCCAATTGGGCCTGTAGATCACCGATCAGCATGTCCGGCAGGCGTACGTTGGTTCTCAGCAAGGCAAACAGGGAACGGTCGGCCTGGCCGGCGGCGTACAGCTTCAAGGGCGGGATGCGCAGGCCTTCCTGGAAGATCTCGGTTGAATCCGAGGCATTCGATCCCGGCACCCGGCCCCCCACATCGGAATGATGGGCGATGACCACGGCAAAGCCCTGCAATGCATCGGCGTGAAAGATCGGCTTGAACATAAAGATGTCCGGCAAGTGCATGCCGCCGGCATAGGGATCGTTCAGGATGATGACATCACCGGGCGCCAGATCGTCGCCATATTCAGCCAGCACCACGGCCATGGCGTCGGGCACCGCGCCCAGATGCAACGCAACGGTCTTGGCCTGGGCCAGAATGCGCCCGCGGGCATCGCAAATGGTGGCGGAATAGTCCAACACGTCACGCACGATGGGCGAACGCGCCGTGCGCATCACCGTGTAGGCCATATCGTCGACCATGGTATCCAGGCCATTCTTGATCACGGCAAAAGTGATCGGATCAATCTCAATGGCCATTATCCCGTTTCCTCCGTCAGCTCGATCAGCAGATTTCCCAAACTGTCGCCCCTTACCCGGCCCTCGGGCGGCACCACCACCGTGCTGTCCGTGCTTTCAAGGATCATCGGGCCGGCCGCCGCACCGCTAAAGTTCCGCCGATCGAGAACCGCCGTTTGCAGCCAGCCATGCTGCCGCCCAAAATAGACCTTGCGCTCAGCCGCCTGTCTTGGCGCCTCGTCCGGTTCGGCAACCTTCAAGTCACAAAAATCCAGCTTTCCCGGACGCACGCCCCGGGACAGCAGGCGCAAGTTCACCACCTCGACCGCGTCGTCCGCGGCATACTGGTAGATGGCCTCGTAGGCGGACAGAAATTGCCGGCGCAACCAGGCTACATCCGCCTGCGCCACGTCATCGGGCAACAATACGGGCAGTTCGGAATCCTGACCCTCGAAGCGCAGTTCAAGGCTGAAAGCGAACAGCATCTGTTCAGCGGTGAAGTTCTCCCCGCGCAGGGCCGCTTCCGCCTGTCCCCGCAGCGCCGTCACGGCAGCCTCCAGCGCGGCCAAATCCAGATCCTTTAGCAAACCCGGCATGGCAGTCAGGAAATGCCGCTCCACATCACCTGTCAGCATGCCCAGCGCGGTGAAAACCCCCGGCATCATGGGCAGCATCACATTGGTGATATCCAGGCTGCGGGCCAGATCGCAGGCGTGCACCGGGCCGCTGCCGCCAAATGCGGCCAGGGAAAAATCCCGGGGATCGATGCCGCGCTCCACACTGACGGCGCGGATCGCCCGGGCCATGTTGGCGTTGGCGACCTCGCGAACCCCGAACGCCGCCGCTTCCAGCGACAGGTTCAAGGGCCGCGCCAGATCCCGTTCGATCACCATGCGCGCCTGGTCTATGTCCAGCTGCAGACCACCGCCAGCCAAAGCGCCCGGCAAATAGCCCAGAACGACGTTGGCATCGCTGACCGTGGGCCGTTCGCCGCCGCGGCCATAGCAGGCCGGCCCCGGATCGGCTCCGGCAGAAACCGGGCCGACATGCAGCAGACCGCCATCGTCGATCCAGGCAATGGAACCGCCGCCGCTGCCGACCTCCGCGACATCCACGGTGGGCACCCGCATCATGTAACCACCCGCCTTGATAAAACGGGCCGGGGTGGAAATACCGGCCCGGAATTCGTACTCGTTGGCGCGGGAGATCTCGCCGCCCTGCACCAGCGAGGCCGAAGCCGTGGTCCCGCCCATGTCGAACACCACGATATCCTCCTCTCCCGCCGCCCGGCCCAGGCGGGCCGCGCCCACGACACCGGCTGAACGGCCCGATGAGACAAAGAAAACCGGCTTCTCCTGGGCTGTACGGGCGGCCGCCAGGCCGCCATTGGAATCGCTGACCAGCAGGGGTGCCCGCACTCCAATGGCCAACAGACCCTCGCCCAGGCGCCGCAAATAGGATTGCAGGACCGGCAATACATAGGCGTTTACCACCGCCGTGGAAGTACGTTCGTATTCGCGCATTTCCGCGAGCACCGAGACCGACGCCGTAATAGCCAGGCCGGGGAGACTTTGCCGCAGCACCGCGTCTGCGCGGCGTTCGTGGTCAGGATTGCGGAAGCTGTTGATAAAGCAGATGGCTATAGATTCGACGCCCGCCGCCGCCAGATCTGCGCCGACGCCGCGCAATTCCTCTTCATCCATCGGCGTCACGACGGTGCCGTCGGCGGCGATCCGTTCCGTCACTTCCCGGCGCAGGCGGCGGGGCACCAGGGGAGCCGGTTTGTCCCATTGCAAATCGAACATATCCGGCGTGCGCACGCGGCCAATCTCCAGCACATCGCGGAAACCCCTGGTGGTGATCAACCCGGTACGAGCGCCGCTTTGCTGCAACAAGGTATTGGAGCCCACCGTGGTGCCGTGCAAGACCTCGAGCAGATCGCCGGGCTGCAGACCAGCCCGCCGCAACATGTCAACGACGCCGGTCAGGACCGCCTGCTCGGGCTGGGCCGGGGTGGAGGCGCATTTATGGAACCAGGTCCGCCCCTGGCCATCGCTCAATACCAGGTCCGTGAAGGTCCCGCCGATATCGACGCCAATCCGCGCGCCATTACCCATCGTCATGCACAACTCCATCATTCGGTGATTTCGACCCGGGTCAGGTTAGCAGGAATCTCTATCCCGGTTTTGAAATAGGCCGGCGGACAACATCTTTCATGACCGGAAAGCCCTGTCGGCTCTGCTGCGGGTGATGGGGATGGCCCAGCTTCATGGTGTCTGTATCACCCGCACCGATGCCATGCCGTTGCCGCCCGCCTGCATTAGCAGATGACGGGTGATCAAATTCGAGAATGTTCTGTCGCCATCGCAGTGCAAATTACGCCCGGCGCTCCATTATTTAGACTGTTTAAATAAACTTGTTAGACTGTCCAGACAATATTAACTACCCATTTTCTGCCATATACGGCTTTACATCACGAAGAATACTACCAAAGTCTTAATAAGCATTTGACAGTATCCACAACATAAATTATACAGTCCAATTGTAATCAGCGACTGAATTGGACACCATAGGTAGACAGTGGTTAGCAGCAAGGAATTGATGGCGCTGGGTGCGATATCGAGAGCGACACTGAACAACTACATCGCTCTTGGAATTTTGCCTAAGCCCATAGTGAAGACGCCTCCAGCCGGTCAGGAGCGTGCGCGCAAGATCGGCTATTTCCCGGACGAGGCGGTGCAGCGCATCAAGGCCGTCCAGCGGTACAAGGATGAGGGGTTGAGCATGTTGGAAATCGCCGAAAAATTCTCGCCGGATGAAGAATTCTCACCGCGTGAAGAAACGACCCCTCCCCTCCCAATCGCGGCCGAAGCCAAGCCAGCGCGGCCGGTCGAGATACCAGCGTTGACCGAAATGCGTGTGACACTCGATAGGCTCGAAAACGCGGCCTACATGGTCAACTATAACTTCGAGATTGAATGGGCCAACGCAGAAGCAACCAGCGGGTTCTTTGGACTGTCCGAAGGCTTTGAGCCCGAGATCGAGGCGCGCAGCTTCTTCAAGCTGTTTTTCAATTCGGACATAGCAACGCCGTCAGAAGACCGGGAAGAGCTACTGCGCTTCCATCTCGCCATCGCGAAGATCAGATTGCCCAAAAGGTCCCTCGCCAAACTTGGTCTATATATAAGCGACGAAGATTTGCAGCTGGTGCAGAATCTCTATGACGAGACCGAAGAGATGCACCTCAGCCCCGTTGCCACCACCCGGGTAAATCTGGCGGCAGCGGCAAGCGAGCCGAACTGGCAGGATGTCTATGCCACCGTGTTTCGCGAAGGGGTGCTCTTTGTACATCAGTCGGCGGAGGCGCCGGCGGAAAGCGTGCTGGCCCTGCTGTCCCGGCGCGAGCAGCTGATCCGCAACCTGGTTCGAAGCCGCCAGCCGGTACTCACCCCCCTTTGTGTCATGGTCGCGGATCTGCAGGATTCGGTGAAGATATGCGCCGAATTGCCGCCGGAGGAATATTTCGAGCTGATCAACCAGATCTGGAAAATCTCCGAACCCCTGCTGCGGAAATACCATGCAACCCAAGGCAAGCATGTTGGTGACGGTATGGTTTCGTATTTTTTCCCCCAGCCGGACCGCAACTACCTGTTAAACGGCTTCCAATCGGCCCGGGAATTGAAGCAAAGAATGCGGGAACTGAGCAAGGAATGGCAGCTGCGCAAGAACTGGACAAACGAGCTCTATCTGAACATAGGACTGAACGAAGGGGAGGAATGGTTCGGCACCTATCATTCCGATACAAACCTCGAATTCACCGTGCTTGGCGATACCATCAATCATGCCGGGCGGTTAAGTGACTACGCCCATTTTGGCTCTATTTGGGCAACTAAGAACCTGATGGGTAAATTGAGTGCCGACGAGCGCGAGAAAATCAGCTTTGGCATTCGCCGGACCGATCGGGACGGCCAGGAAATTCGGATTCCCGCCAGCTATTCACGGCTGGCCAATCTGATCGATCTGAACGAAGGAAAATTCGAGAAATTCCGCGATATTGGGACCCTTCCCGTTACCGAGGTATGGGACCTGAATTTCGACAGGCATTCGGGAGACTGATCGTGGCAGGCGCCGCGCTTCAACCAGGGAGGAATACGAAAATGGCTTCTTTGCAAATGATGGAAAGAAAAAATGAGAGGGCCTTTTCAAGGCGCTTCACTGCCGGAGAGGAAATCTTCCGGATGGGCGATCGGGGGCAAAGCGCCTACATCATCGAGCGTGGAAAGG
Source organism: Alphaproteobacteria bacterium (assembly GCA_021776235.1). Classification (GTDB taxonomy): domain Bacteria; phylum Pseudomonadota; class Alphaproteobacteria. Next base: position 5,345 of record JAJFGG010000016.1, read on the forward strand.
TCGAGGTTTCGACCATGCGGGTTGGCGAGAAAATGATTATCGCCGAACTTGGCAACGGCGAGATATTCGGTGAAATGTCCATGATGGATGACGCGCCGCGGTCGGCGACAGTGACGGCGACAGAGGATACTGAAGTCATCGTCATAGACCGGGCCCGTTTTCACCGGCCCTGCGGTAACCGCGACCCGTTGATGAACATGCTGCTGCGGGTTTTGCTGACCCGCTTGCGCGATACTCAGCAAAAGCTTTGCGGCACGGCGGCGGGGACGAGCAAGTCCGATCGATCGACGAAGGAAATTCAACAATCCGCAATCCGCCAGATAAAAATTGAAGACGATATGCACCGCGCCTTCGAGGCCAGGGAGTTCGAGCTGCATTACCAGCCGATCGTGGCGCTTGATAGCGGCCATCTCGCCGGATTTGAGGCCTTGATGCGTTGGCATAGGCAGGACGGCACATTTGTTTCGCCCATGGAATTCATTCCATTGGCCGAAGAATCCGGTCTGATCGTGGAACTCGGCCGCTGGGCGTTGGAGCGCGCAATAAGGGATCAAATCCAGTTTGCGAAACATGTCGGCAGGGTGTTTCCCTACCTGACACCGGGCTTTATGAGCGTCAACGTATCTGGTTTGCAATTGTCCGAGCTGAATGAAATCGATCTGATGGCGGACATCATCCATCAAAGCGGTGTTGATCCCTCCACCATCAAACTGGAGTTGACCGAAACTTTGTTGGTCGAAGATCCCGAACATGCCGCGGAGGCGTTGAAAAAAGTCAAGGAATTGGGCGTATCGATTGCGATCGATGATTTCGGCACGGGCTATTCAAGCCTGAGCTATCTGCATCAATTTCCGCTGGATACCCTCAAGATCGACCGTGCCTTCATAAGTAATATGGACAAGTCCGAAAACAGCCGGCGAATTGTCAATAGCATCACGCAACTCGCCAGCGCCCTGGAACTGGACATGGTGGCAGAGGGCATAGAGGAGAAGGCGCAAATGGACGCCTTGCGGGAATTGGGCTGCGAGTCGGGTCAGGGATATTACATGGCGAAACCGGCGTCGGCGGAGATGACCATGAAATTGATTAAACGCCGGCCCAGTTGGCAATAGCCGCATCCCGGCCCACTGCACAACGCCATCATCCGCTAATTTTGGCCCGGATGCGGCCCGGATGCGGCTCGTATGATCTCCAAGCATGGTTACGAATTATGCTATGATTTGACCGGTGTGTGAAAATCCAGGGGAACCGGCAATATGCAAATCGTGACCGATAAACAAGCTGTGGGCCAATCGGTCTCGCGCTCGGAAGATCCGCGCCTGTTGCGGGGCGATGGGCGCTATACCGATGATATCAATCTACCTGGCCAGGCCCACGCTTTTGTCCTGCGTTCGGCCCACGCCCACGGCATTATCCGGGCCATTCATTTGGACGCCGCCCTGGCCATGCCCGGGGTGGCGGCGATCTATACCGGGGTCGATTTGCAGGCTGCCGGTTATGGCCCCCTGCCCTGTCTTTTGCCGCTGAAAAGCCATGATGGCAGCCCTTTGATGGTGCCCGAGAACCCGGCCCTGGCGATCGACCGGGTACGCTACCTGGGTCATCCGGTCGCCGCCGTGATCGCCGATACAATCGCCGAGGCTAAGGATGCGGCCGAGGCGATCCGCCTGGATATTGAAGAACTGCCGGCGGTGGCCGATGTGGAGGCCGCCGCGGCCGCCGATGCACCGCAGATCTGGCCGGATATCCCGGGCAACATCTGCCTGGATTTTCACGCGGGCGATTTCGCTGCGGTGGATGCGGCTTTCGCAAAAGCAGCCCATGTCAGCCGTTTGAAAATTCTCAACAACCGCCAGGTCGTCGCGGCCATGGAGCCACGCGCCGCGGTCGCTGAATATGGTACCCAGGACGGCCGTTTTACGTTGCATGTGGGCTGCCAGAGTACTTTCGGCATGAAGGGCAGCCTGGCCAACAAAATTCTGAACGTAGCGCCGGAACAGGTCCGGGTGCGGACCTATGACGTGGGCGGCTCGTTCGGGATGAAATCGCCGGTCTATCCGGAATATGTCGCCATTCTGCATGCCGCGCGCTGCCTGGAACGGCCGGTGAAATGGTGTGACGAGCGCAGCGGCAGCTTCACCTCTGATCAGCACGGCCGGGATTCCGTTGTCGAAGCCGCGCTGGCCCTGGATGAAAATGGCAATTTCCTCGCCGCCCGGGTCGACGGCCTGGCCAACATGGGGGCGTTTCTCTCGACCGTCGGCCCCAACGTACAATCCGGCAATATCTTCAAGAATTTGCCCGGTGTGTACAAAACTCCGGCCATTGCGGTCACCACAAAATGCCTGTTTACCAACACGACGCCCATCAGCGCCTATCGTGGCGCCGGCCGGCCCGAGGCCAATTATTATATGGAACGACTGGTTGATCTGGCGGCCCGGGAAACCGGACGTGATCCACTTGCCCTGCGCCGGATCAATATGATCCCCCGGCAGGCCATGCCCTTTACCTCCGCCTCGGGCCAACCTTATGACAGCGGTGATTTTCCGACCCTGCTGTCGCGCTGCGTGGAGCTGGCGGATTGGCATGGCTACGATGCCCGCGAGGCCGCCAGCCGGGCCAAGGGAAAGCTGCGTGGCCGGGGCCTGGCCTGCTATCTGGAGGTCACGGCGCCCGCCGGCAAGGAAATGGGTGGTGTCCATTTCGAGGAAGATGGAACCGTCAGTCTGATTACCGGCACACAGAATTACGGCCAGGGCCATGCCTCGGCCTTTGCCCAGGTGCTGGCCGATCAACTGGGCCTGCCGTTTGACAGCATCCGCCTGATGCAGGGCGACAGTGATCGTTTGTTGGTGGGGGGGGGCACCGGGGGCTCGCGCTCGATCATGGCAAGCGGGGCCGCCATTGTCGCGGTCAGCGCACAGGTGATCGAAAAGGCCCGCCATCTGGCAGCCCAAAAATTGGAGACGGCGGTCGAGGATATACAGTTCGAAGGCGGCAAACTTGGCGTCGTGGGGACGGACAGAAGCATCGATTTGCTGGAACTGGCCCGGTCGCCCGAGGGGCTGGCCGGTGATCTGAATAGCGCCCTGGCAATCGACACGCCACCATCGACCTATCCCAACGGGGTCCATATCTGTGAGGTCGAGATCGACCCGGAAACCGGTACAGCCCGGCTGGACCGCTATATTCTGGTTGACGATTTCGGCACCTTGGTGAACCCCCTGCTGGTCGCCGGTCAGGTCCATGGCGGCATTGTGCAGGGTATCGGCCAAGCCCTGATGGAGCATGCCATATTCGACGGCCAGGGCCAATTACTCTCGGGTTCGTTCATGGACTATGCTCTGCCCAGGGCCGATCAGGTGCCCGACATCCAGTTCGAAGATCATCCCGTACCTGCCACCACCAACCCCCTCGGGGTCAAAGGTTGCGGCGAGGCCGGCACCACCGGGGCCCTGCCGGCTGTCATGAACGCCGTCGTGGACGCCCTGGCCGAATTCGGTATCCGGCATATTGATATGCCCGCCACGCCGGAAAAAATCTGGAAAGTCATAAACGCCGCAGCCTGAACAGCAATATCTTAAGGCATGGAGTTGGAGCACACCGAGTTGGGAGCGCCTTACTCGGCAGAAATCTGGCTGGGCACTTTCTCCTGACGCCGCCGGATGCCGGGCAGTTTCGCGATTTCAGCCTCCGCCTCGGGCGCGATAACGCCGACGGAGATGATAAATTTGGCCGCATCCTCCACCGGCATATCAAGAAAGATCAGATCGCGCCGGGGCACCATCAGCAGGAAACCCGAAGTTGGGTTTGGCGTGGTGGGGACATAAATGTTGACCATGTCGTCTTCCAGGCGTCCGGCCACTTCGCCCTCCGTATCGGACGTCACAAAAGCCACGGTCCAGATACCGCGGCGGGGGTATTCCACCAGCACGGCCTGACGAAAGGAATTGGATGACTGGTTCAGGACCGTTTCCAGAACCTGCTTCAAGGCGCCGTAAATCGTACGCACAACGGGCATGCGGTTGACCAGGCGCTCGCCGGTTTTCAACAGGGTGCGGCCAAAGATGTTGGCCGTGAGAAATCCGACGAAGGTGAGAACGATGACCATCATCACCAGGCCAAGTCCCGGTAACGAGAAGGGCAGATAATTCTCCGGATTATATTTTTCCGGCAACAGGGGAATGGCCTGGCTATCCACCCAGTCGATGAACTGCCAGGTTAAATAAATCGTCAGGGCGATGGGTGCGGTAACGATAACCCCGGTCAGAAAATAGTTACGCAGCCGGGTCAGCATGCCCGGTCTCTGACGCGGCGCGATCAGGACAGGTTTTTCCTCGCCAGCATCATCAGATGCGGCGGGCTGGTCAGAAATTGGCGGCGTGTCAGGCATACAGCTGAAAATTCCCGAAAGTTAACGATCGCACGTCTGACTTAATGCCGAATGCCTAAACTGTCCATCTTATTCGCCTTTCGGATCCTGCTGCTGTATATTGACCGCTACATCATAGAATACAGACTGAACGAACAATCATGCGGCGTCCTTTTTTCACAAAGTTGATAATTGGCCTGTGCCTCTGGCCCGTATATCTGTGGCCATTGCCTGCGCGCGCGGATTTTACCAACGCCGTCGTCGCCTATGACCAGGGTAGCTTTAATCCAGCACGACGCGAGTTTCTGGACCTGGCACAGCATGGCCATGCAGGTGCGGAATTCATGCTGGGGGCGATGTATTTTTATGGCAAAGGTGTGCAAAGAAACGACGCCATCGCCGCCATCTGGTTTCACAAGGCAGCGATCAAGGGCAACCCTTCGGGACAACTGGCCTTTGGTTCACTGCATATTCGAGGTCTGGGAGTGCGGCAGGATCTGGTCAAAGCCTATGGCTGGCTAACCGTGGCCGCCAATCACGCTATACCGGGCCTGCAACAACAGGCCATATCGCTGCGGGATGAAGCTGCCCGCTTGATGGAGCCTAGCGAAATTTCGGATGCACAGCGCTGGGCCAGCGGTTTCAAGGCCCGGGCGTCCGGTCTGACTTTGGAATAACAGCAACAATCACTGGCCATTCAGCGATTTTGCCAAACTCGCCTGCCATACTGCCAAAGCGGCACAAATGGGGCAATTCATAACGCGCCCAACCCTCTGTTTAACTTTAGACTAGGGGAACTTTCAGCAATGGAGACTAAAGATGCGGTTACGGGACAAGGTTGCCATCGTTACGGGCGCGGGCGCTGGCTTTGGCAGCGGTATTGCCCGGCGCTTCGCCGAAGAAGGCGCAATGGTGATCGTGAATGATATCAATGCCGAAAACGGTGAAAGCGTGGTCGCCGAAATTCGGGATGCGGACGGCGTCGCGGACTATGTCGCCGCGGATGTCGCATCCAGCGCCGATGTCGCGACCCTGGTCGCGCGCGCTGTGTCCCTGCATGGCGGCCTGGACATCATGGTCAATAACGCCGGCGTGCCGCAGCGCAATATGCCCATGACCGAGGTCGGGGAAGCCGCCTTTGATCTGATTTTCGCGGTCAACGTCAAAAGTATCTACTGGTCTGCCCTCCACGCCATCCCGGAAATGCGCAAGCGCGGCGGCGGTTGCTTCATAAATACGTCGTCCACAGCCGCGCTTAGTCCACGGCCCGGACTGGTCTGGTACAATGGCTCCAAAGGCGCCGTGAACACGATTACCAAGGGTATGGCAATCGAACTGGCGCCCGATCAGATTCGCGTCAATGCAATCTGCCCGGTAGCGGGCGAGACGCAGATGTTGGCCGAGTTCGCCGGTGGCGAGGTCACGCCCGAGAAGCGGGAGATGTTCCTGAAATCAATACCTCTGGGCCGCTTCAGCCAGCCCCTGGACATTGCCAATGCCGCGCTGTTTCTGGCCTCGGATGAAGCGTCAATGATTACCGGCGTTTGCATGGAAGTCGATGGCGGGCGTTGTATTTAGGGCCTGGCATCCGCCGATAGGTTTATCCGGACCAAAATCTCTAAATCTCGTAGCCGGGTGCGGGACGAGCGGTTATATTACGCGCGCTTGGCGGCATGCCATGGGATCGCTTCCCACGGTTGCCAGCCGCGCATTGATCAAACAGGCCCCCGGTTCAGGCCGCCCCATGCCGGGGTAGGCGCAGGTGGAGGCATGTCGTGAGGAAGCCACCAGGTGCCGAAACGGACAGACATCAAGAGTATTATGATCATCGGTGCCGGGCCCATTGTTATTGGTCAGGCCTGCGAGTTCGACTATTCCGGCACCCAGGCTTGCAGGGCCCTGCAGGCTGAAGGCTTCCGGGTCATTTTGGTTAATTCCAATCCAGCCACGATTATGACCGATCCGGAATTTGCCGACGCCACCTATATCGAGCCCATCACGCCGGACATCGTCCGCAAAATCATCGCCAACGAGCGGCCCGACGCCATCCTGCCAACCATGGGAGGCCAGACCGCGCTGAACGCCGCCATGGCGCTGTATGAAAACGGCACCCTGGACGAATTTGGCGTTGAACTGATTGGGGCCAAGCCTGACGCCATCAATATGGCGGAAGACCGCAGCCTTTTTCGTGAGGCCATGGGGCGCATCGGCCTGGCGACGCCAAAAGCCGGGATCGCCCATAATGTTGCCGAGGCCTGGGAAGCGTTGGAGCAGGTCGGCCTGCCGGCGATCATCCGGCCGTCCTTTACCATGGGTGGCACGGGCGGCGGCATCGCCTATAACCGCGAAGAATTTCTAACCATTATCACCGCCGGCCTGGACGCCTCGCCCACCAACGAAGTGTTAATCGAAGAATCAGTACTGGGCTGGAAAGAATACGAAATGGAGGTGGTGCGCGATCACGCCGATAACTGCATCATCGTCTGTTCCATCGAAAACGTCGACCCCATGGGCATCCATACCGGTGATAGTGTCACCGTGGCGCCGGCTCTGACCCTGACTGACAAGGAGTATCAGATCCTGCGCAATGCCTCGATCGCATGCCTGCGCGAAATCGGCGTTGATACCGGGGGCTCCAATGTGCAATTCGCCCTCAATCCCGAGGATGGCCGCCTGGTGGTGATCGAGATGAACCCACGGGTCTCGCGCTCCTCGGCTCTGGCGTCGAAAGCCACGGGTTTTCCCATCGCCAAGGTCGCGGCGCAACTGGCCGTGGGCTATACCCTGGACGAATTGGACAATGACATCACGGGCGGCGTAATCCCCGCCTCTTTCGAGCCAACTATCGACTACGTGGTAACCAAAATACCGCGCTTCACGTTTGAGAAATTTCCCAATACCGAAGCCCTCCTGACAACCTCGATGAAATCCGTGGGCGAGGCCATGTCCGTGGGCCGCACCTTCGGCGAAAGCCTGCAAAAGGCCCTGCGTTCCATGGAAACCGGTCTGTCGGGACTGGACGAAGTCGTCATTCCCGGTGCCGAAGAGGATCCGATGGATGCATTGCGTGCGGCCTTGGCCCGGCCAGCCCCGGACCGGCTTTTGGTCGTTGCCCAGGCGTTACGGCACGGCATGGCCGCGGATGAGATCGGGCGTATCACCCGCATCGACCCCTGGTTCATCGCCCAGGTCGCCGACCTTGTCTCGACGGAAGCGGAACTGCGCGCCCAGGGTCTGCCCGGCGGCGCCACGAACGGTGATGCGGCGGGGGCGCGGCAAATGCGGGCCTTGAAGGCGCAAGGATTCTCCGATCAAAGATTGGCGCAAATTACGGGACAAAGCGCGGCGGCGGTTGCCGCCCGGCGGCGGACATTGGGCGTGCACCCTGTGTACAAGCGTATCGATACCTGTGCCGCTGAATTCGAGAGTCATACGCCCTATATGTACTCCACCTACGAAGGCTTGAATGAACCGGTTGAATGCGAAGCGCGGCCCAGCGATCGGGAGAAAGTCATCATCCTGGGCGGGGGACCAAACCGCATCGGCCAGGGAATAGAATTTGATTATTGCTGTGTCCATGCGGTTTTTGCCCTGCGCGAAGCGGGCTATGAAGCGATCATGGTGAACTGCAACCCTGAAACCGTATCCACCGACTATGACACGTCGGACCGCCTGTATTTCGAACCCTTGACCGCCGAGGACGTGCTGGAAATTGTTCGCCTTGAACAGAGTGCCGGCGTCCTGAAAGGCGTCATCGTACAGTTCGGCGGCCAGACACCGTTAAAGCTGGCCGCTGAACTGGAGGCCGCTGGCGTGCCCATCCTTGGCACCAGTCCCGACGCCATTGACCTGGCCGAGGACCGCCACCGCTTTCAGGAATTGCTGCAAAGACTGAACCTGAGACAGCCACCCAACGGCATTGCGACATCGTCCGAAGAGGCGCAGGCGGTGGCCGCTCGCATAGGATTTCCAGTGGTGGTGCGGCCCTCCTACGTCCTGGGCGGCCGGGCCATGGAAATTGTTCACGATGCAGACCGGTTAGAACGCTATATGCGCGAGGCGGTCAAGGCCTCGGGTGATGCGCCGGTGCTGGTTGATGGTTATCTGCAGGACGCCATAGAGGTTGATCTGGATGCCCTGGCCGATGGCCACGACGTGGTCGTGGCCGGGATCATGGAACATATCGAGGAAGCCGGCATTCATTCCGGTGATTCGGCCTGCTCCCTCCCCCCTTACTCCCTGAGTGACGATATTGTCGATGAAATCGGACGCCAGGCCGATGCCCTGGCCCGGGGCCTATCGGTAGTTGGCCTGATGAACGTGCAGTTCGCCGTGCGCCAGAACGAGATTTTTATTCTCGAGGTCAATCCAAGAGCCTCGCGCACCGTGCCCTTTGTCGCGAAAGCCATTGGCCACCCAATCGCCAAGCTGGCGGCGCGCATCATGGCTGGCGAAAAGCTGGCTGATTTCGGTCTGGAATTCGGTCAGCAAAGGCATATCGCAGTGAAGGAAGCGGTCTTTCCGTTCGCCCGCTTCCCCGGCGTTGATGTGCTTTTGGGGCCGGAAATGAAGTCGACCGGGGAAGTCATGGGCCTGGATACTTCGTTTGCGGCTGCCTTTGCAAAATCGCAGATTGCCGCGGGTACAGAGCTGCCCAGCGAAGGCAGGGTATTCATCTCCGTCAAGGACCGGGACAAACCGGCAGCCGCTGAACTGGCCCGGGCATTATCGCGGCTTGGCTTTACCATCGTCGCCACGACCGGCACGGCGGCCTATTTGCAGACGCAGGATATCGCGGTCCTTCAGGTCAACAAAGCGCTCGAAGGCCGGCCTCATATTGTCGATGACATCACCAACCGCGCCATTGCACTGATCTTCAATACCACCGAGGGCGCGCAGGCGATTGCCGATAGTTACACCCTGCGCCGGGCCGCGCTAACCCACCGCATCCCTTACTACACGACGATTTCGGGAGCCAAATCGGCCATGCTGGCGATCGAACTTTTAAAGCAGCGCGGCCTTGATGTTGCCCCGCTGCAATCTTACTTCTAATCTTCTCAATTGGATCGGTGCCAGCGCGCCGGCTTCCAGGATACTGATTAAATAAGGCGGACGACCAGGCGATGGAAAAGGTGCCAATGACCCAGACGGGGTTTACCCGGATGGAAGAGGAATTAAAGCGGTTGAAGGGCGTGGAACGTCCGTCAATTATCCAGGCGCTGGAAGAGGCGCGGGCGCATGGGGATCTCTCTGAAAACGCGGAATATCACGCCGCCAAGGAACGCCAGGCGTTTATCGAAAGCCGGGTCGCAGAGCTGGAAAGCAAGGTCAGCCGGGCGCAGATCATTGATACCTCCTCCCTGGCGGGAAAGACCGTCAAATTCGGCGCCACGGTGACGGTCGTGGACGAGGACGATGACGCGAAGTTGAAATTCCAGATCGTCGGCGAGGACGAAGCGGATATCAAGGCGCAACGCCTGTCGGTACAATCCCCACTGGCCCGCGCCCTGATCGGCAAGCAGGTCGGCGACGAGGTGGAGGTCACGACCCCCTCGGGCGGCAAGTTTTACGAACTGCTGAAGGTGCAGTTCCTGTAATCAAGAATTGCCTCGGAGTGGCGCGGCCGGACTAAATGTCGACACCCCCGGGGAGCGGCAGTTTTCGAAAAAACTGGCGGCCATAGATCAGCGCCCGCTATCCATCCCGACCAATCCAAGGGTACCTTCGGGGTGGCGGGGTGTAGCTGGCATTCGCACTTGATATCAGGCCGCGCCCGTCAGCCCCAGTGCTGTGCGAAACTGGCGCTTGGAAATGTGCGATTGCCATTGCTGCATTGGCCACGGCGAAATGCAGTTTGGCCTTGTTCCTTCGAATGACCGATAATGCATCATGACCCAGGCGGCGATAACTTCATGGGATTGTCAATCCTGCGGCTATGCCTATGACCTAGACCACGTTCGAGGACTTGCCCGATGCCTGGACTTGTCCAGAATGCGGCGTCCATAAGGGTAACTTCGCCCCCCGAGAGAAGTGAACCGAGATCGCCTTACCGGAGCAACGCTGATGGCCGCAAAGTTTGACCTGAAAACGCCGCAGGCTATTCGGGATCCTGCGCCTATCTTTGCCGCCATGCTGAAAGAACAGCCGGTTCACTATAGCCCTTCATTGAAAGGCTGGGTGGTCGCCGGTTATGACGATGTCAAGCTGGCCCTGTCCGATCCGCGCTTTTCGGTGGAAAAGCTGTCGCCCTTTGCCGAACACATGGCGGCCGGAGCCGAGGCCCGAAAAATCCGGGAGTTGTCCAGAATATTGGGCGGTTGGATGGTTTTCAAGGATCCGCCCGCTCATACCCGGCTGCGCCATGTATTGCAGCAACCGTTTAAGCCCCGGGAAATGGAAAAACTGCGCACTACCATCATTCAAATCGCCGAGGATGTCGCGGCCGATATGGCCCCCAAGGCCGGCGGAGTGGTGGATTTTATTGCTGTCTTTGCCAATCCCCTGCCCGCCCGCGTGATTGCCACCCTGATCGGGGTGGACCTTTCAATGGTCGGTCAATTGACCGTCTGGTCTAGCCATATTGCCAAGTTCATCTTTTCGGCCCGTGCCACGCCGGATAAATACGACCGTGCCTATACGGCTCTGATGGAAATTGAAGCGTTTTATCGCCAGTTAATCGCAGACCATCGGCGCCATCCACGCGACGATATGTTGAGCCGGATGATCGCCTATGACAGCACCGGCGAACCGCTGAACGACGACGAAATTATCTCCATGCTGGTCTTGTTCCTGTTTGCCGGCCACGAGACAACCACAAACCTGATTGCCAATGGCATGCTGGCCCTGCTGCAAAATCCGCGACAGATGTCGCGTCTTCGGGCAGATTTCAGCCTGTTGCCGAGCGCCATCGAGGAGTTTCTACGTTTTCAAGGCCCGGTGCAGACGGTGGTGCGCCTTGCCAAGGAAGATATCGAACTGGGCGGCGCGAAAATCCTGGCCGGCGAACGGGTGTTTGCCCTGGTCGCGGCCTCGCACCGGGACCAAAGGATATTCGGCGATGCCCATAGCGTCGATATCTCCCGGCAGCAAAACCCGCACGTTGCCTTCGGTTTCGGCATCCATATGTGCATCGGCGCGCCGCTGGCCCGGATTGAGGGGCAGGAAGCATTCCGAACCCTGTTGACCCATTTCGATAATTTCAAACTCGAGACTGCCGATCTATCCTGGCGCGACGATTTTGTGGCCCGTGGACTGGAAACCCTGCCAATTTCATTCAATCGGCGGCCGGCATGAGACGGGGCAAGTTTCGGCGTAAATTTCGGGGCTGGATGTGCTGGCTGTAACACTTGAAGAGAGACGCAATGGCATTTGAAAATCAGACGATCGTTGTCACCGGCGCGGCGGGAAATTTGGGGCGCGCGGTGGCCGGAAAATTTCACGCGGCCGGCGCCAGGGTCGCCCTGGTAGACGTCACGCAAGATATTCTCGACAGTCACTTTCCTGGCGAGGACCCACAATTTACCAAGGTTGCGGTCGATTTATTGGATCCTGCGGCCGTTGCGGCGGCGTTTGGGCAAATCCGGGCGGCATGCGGCGGGATTGACGCGCTTTGCGCCATCGCCGGCGGCTTTCACATGGGCGAGCCGGTACATGATACGCCCACGGCCAATTGGGATCTGATGCATGACCTCAATGTTCGCACCCTTTTGCATTCCGTCCAGGCGGCAGTCCCCCACATGATCGAAAGCGGTTCGGGAAAAATCGTGACCATCGGCGCCAATGCGGGCCTGAAAGGGGTGCCGGGGATGGGTGCGTATTGCGCCTCGAAAAGCACGGTCATGCGCCTTACGGAAGCCATGGCCGGAGAACTGCGCGAGGACGCCATAAATGTCAATTGCGTGCTGCCCAGCATTATCGATACGCCGGACAACCGCGCCAACATGCCCGATGCGGATCCCGCGCTGTGGGTCGCACCGTCAGATTTGGCGTCGGCCATCCTGTTCTTGTGTTCGCCCCAGGCCAGGGCCATTCACGGCGCCCTGATCCCCGTCGTTGGCTTGTCCTGAAATTACGTGCAGAAAATTACCCACACAATTTTCAGGATTGGCCGGCCACGGTAACAATCAACAGTCAAGAGCCGCCGACGCCATCCAGCGGCACGCCGAATTCGACTTTGGATCGTCTGAGAACCGGCGCGGTTTTTACCGAGGCAACGTTGGGAGCGGCAATTAACTCCGCCGTGAGAAAATTTTGCCAACCGTCCCAATCCTTGGCCACGACTTTGAGGATGAAATCCGCCTCGCCCGTCAGCATGTGGCATTCCCGGATCATGGGGAGTTTCGCCATGCGGCGCTCAAAAGCGGACAGGTCATCCTCGTTCTGACTGTCCAGGCCGATCCAGACGAACACCGATAGGCCGTAACCCAGTTCCTCGCCATTCAGGTCGGCATGATAGCCGCGGATCAAACCGGCCTGTTCCAGGGCCCGGACCCGGCGCAAACAGGGTGGGGCCGAGATCCCGACACGGCGGGCTAGTTCCACATTGGTGATCCGGCCGTCGTCGCGCAACTCTTCCAATATGTGGCGGTCGATGGCATCCAGCTTTACCTTTGACACGGGGGAAATTCCTCCATCAAGGCCATAAGTCGTTTCCAAATGGCCAACGCAATCATATTACCCACGCAACAATATTTCACAACTGCTTCCAAGCTGTCATAAAATGAACCCATGGCAACGAAAGCGACAAGCATAGCCGAGGACCCGACTAAGAGTTGTTGGGTCCTGACCCCGGGCCACGCTGGCATGGAGAATCAGGCCATTGCCCTGGCCGAAGCGATGGGTCTGGCGCATACGGTCAAACGCGTGCACCCGCGCGCACCCTGGACCTGGCTGCCGCCTGGCATCTGGCCCTGGCCGCTGGCGGCCCTGGACAGCGATAGCGATCAGATTGCGGCACCGTGGCCGGATCTGCTGATTTCCTGCGGCCGCCGGGCCGTGCCGTACGCCTTGTTGGTAAAACGCCAAAGCGCCGGAGCGACGGCGATTGTCCATATTCAGGACCCGCAAACCAGCCTGTCCCGTTTTGACCTGGTCGTTCCGCCACGGCATGACCATTTAAAAGGCGCCAATGTGATCGAGACCGAAGCGTCGCTGCACGGCATCACTCCCGAACGCCTGAAGCAAGAGGCCGCGGCATTTGCACCGCAGTTGGCGCATCTGCCCCGACCCCTGGTGGCGGTGTTGGTTGGCGGCAGCAATGCCTGCTATCGCCTGACGCCCGAGATCATTTCGTCCCTGGCCGCGCAACTCCGCGCGCTTTGTCTGGATCATGGCGTCGGTCTGGCGGTCACCCCTTCCCGGCGCACCGGCGCCGACAATATCAAGGTTCTTCGCCAGGCACTGGCGGAGCTGCCGGCAGTGGTCTGGGATTTCGCCGGAGACAATCCTTACTTCGGCTATCTTGGCTTGGCGGATGCCGTCATCGTTACCTGCGATTCGGTAAATATGGTCAGCGAAGCCTGTGCCACCGGCAAACCAGTGCACGTGGTGCATTTGCCAGGAGGCAACCGTAAATTCAATGAATTCCATGCCGGCATGCAGGCCGCCGGCTATACCCGGCCATTCCACGGCAAGCTGGAACAATGGAACTACCGGCCGTCAGACGACCTCGGAAAAGTGGCCGCGAGAGTATGGGAACTGCTGGCGTAGAGGGTCCGCCTGGCAGAACAGCCGCCGACCCGACTTGAAGCCGGGAGGGAGGCACTATACATAGCGTGGAGGGCGTCCCACTGACAGGATAGTCCAAGCCGTCAAATCTGGTTGCCAGACAAAGGAGTGCGCGATGACGCAGACCCATCATAGCCGCGTGATAATTCTTGGTTCCGGCCCGGCCGGTTGTACCGCCGCCATCTATGCCGCGCGCGCGGGCCTGGAACCGATGATGATCCACGGCTTGCAACCGGGTGGGCAAATGACCATTACAACCGATGTGGAAAATTACCCGGGCTTTGCCGAAGTCGTGCAGGGCCCGTGGCTGATGCAACAGATGGAAGAACAGGCCAAGGCGGTCGGCACCAACATCATCAACGACATAATTGTCGATATTGACCTGACGGTCCGGCCGCTTCGTTGCAGCGGCGACAGCGGTGATACCTATACCGCCGATGCCCTGGTGATCGCCACCGGCGCTCAAGCCCGCTGGCTGGGCCTGGATACCGAGCTGCGTTTTCAAGGCTTTGGCGTATCAGCCTGTGCCACTTGTGATGGCTTTTTCTACCGAGGCCGGGAGGTCTGTGTGATTGGCGGCGGTAACACGGCAGTGGAAGAGGCGCTTTTTCTGACCAATTTCGCCAGCAAGGTCACCTTGATCCATCGCCGGGACAGCCTGCGGGCGGAGAAAATCCTACAGGAAAGGCTGCTGCGCCACGAAAAGATCGAGGTTTTGTGGGACCATGTTTTGGAGGAAGTCCTGGGTGACGACGACCCCCCCGGCGTTACGGGCGCGCGTGTGCGCAACGTGAAAACCGACGCCGTCACCGATCTGGTTCTGGACGGCGTTTTTGTGGCCATTGGCCACGTCCCCCAGACCGAATTGTTCAAGGGCAAACTGGCCATGGACGACGAGGGTTACCTGTCGACCGAACCCGACAGCACCGCAACCCAGGTACCCGGCGTATTCGCCGCCGGCGACGTGCAGGACAAAATTTATCGCCAGGCCGTGACCGCGGCGGGAACCGGCTGCATGGCGGCCCTGGAAGTTGAGCGTTATCTGGGCGCGCTGGACGATAGAGCGGCCGAGGCGGCGGAATAAAACATGGATTGGGACAAGTTGCGGGTCTTTCACGCAGTCGCCCTGGCCGGCAGCTTTACTCATGCAGGCGAAGACCTGAATCTTAGTCAATCGGCCGTGAGCCGGCAGATCGCAGCGCTGGAAGACGAGCTTGGCGTGCAATTGTTTCACCGCCACGCCCGCGGGCTGGAGCCGACCGAACATGGCGATCTGCTCTATCGCACCGCCCACGAGGTCCTGGACAAGCTGGCGGCGGTACGGGCCAGCCTGACCGATAACAAGAACGTGCCGGCCGGCGACCTGCGGATCACCACAACCGTCGGTCTGGGCTCTACCTGGTTGACACCGCGAACCCATGATTTCCTGAAACTTTACCCTGATATTCGCCTTTCCATCGTTTGTGACGACCGGGAGTTGGATCTGGGCATGCGGGAAGCCGATGTCGCCATCCGCATCACCGAACCGCGGCAGCCCAATCTAATAAAAAAGCGGCTGTTCACCGTGCATTCCCACCTCTACGCCTCGCCGGATTATCTCGAACGTCATGGTTCGCCGCAAAGTATCGATGATCTCGATGATTGCCCACTGATCGCCTATGGCGATCATGCCCCAAATACCCTGCGTAACGTGAATTGGCCCTGCACTTTCGGCGTAAAACCCCATGGCCGACGGCGTAGCACCATTTTGCAGGTTAATAATATCTATGGCCTGCTATTGGCGATCGAAAGCGGCCTTGGGATCGGATCCCTGCCCGACTACATGATAACGCCGGACAGACCACTGCAACGGGTCCTGCCAGAGGTCGATGGCCCGACAACGGATGCTTATTTCGTTTATCCGGAAGAATTGCGAAATGTAAAAAGAATCGGGGTGTTCCGAGATTTTCTTGAAGAGCAAGTTCGGGCATGGCAGTTCTAATTGTAAATCAGCTATGCGTCTCACGCATATCTAACATGCATAATTTTCAATGGCAAAGATGCCATGCACTCCTTAAGTTTTATACCAGAATGTTGCGATGCAGCATTCTAGGGGAACCCTCTCACACCCCCCGTGTTGAGCCGGTTCACCTAGCGTCTCCCAAGACGTGAAGCCTCCCTGTTAGACTGGCCCGGAAATCGTAGATTTCCGGGCCTTTTTTTTTGCCCGGATTACGCCTTTGCAAAGGTTGGACAGCAACCATACGGCTATGCGACAGAGAGTCATGCCAGCAACGGGACACGCCAGCCGGATAAATCGATTCGCGCATTTCTGTTAATTTTGGTTGTTCCCCACCGCAAACTCGCACACAAATTTCTATGACCCGCTTGTCACCACGTCCGAATTGGCGGGCCCGGCGATGACGCCGCGGTGTGGTTTTGCGCCTCATAGCAATGGCGTGGATCCGCCGCCGCATAGCCGCTGTCGAAAATTGCCCCGCTGGTCTTACGATAGATGTAGCCGCATTTCTCTCCTGGGCCAGGCCAGAGTTATCCCGGTACCAGCAGAAAATGCGTTCGATATTTCATCGCGGGAGATCTGCCGGGCGACGATGGTATCGCCGTTCGCCAGGCGCGACACATGCGAGGTCGCCAGGCCCAGATAAACCGCCTCGCCATAGGTTGCCGGCATGGTCTGGAGCGCGTCAGCCGGTTCTTCGCCGGGGGACAGAATCCATACCAGCTCGGACCGGATTGACACAGCGGCCCGGTCGCCGACCTTGGCGGCCTGGCCACGGGTATCCACGGCGAGTTTGGCGAAGTCCAGGTCGACCTCGGCCAACGGACCGTTCACCTCCACCACCCGGCCATGGAACATATTGTTCTCGCCGATAAAGTCGGCCGTGAAGCGGCGTATGGGATTTTCATAGAGCGTCCGGGCATCCCCGGTTTCGACTAACTCTCCGTCCGCGATGATGGCCAGATTGTCGGCCACGGTCATCGCCTCTTCCTGATTATGGGTAACATGGACAAATGTAATCCCAACTTGTTCCTGCAAATGTTTCAATTCCAGGCACATTTCCTTGCGCAACTTGGCGTCCAGCGCCGCCAAAGGTTCATCAAGAAGCAGAATGTCCGCCTCCAACACCAGGGACCGGCCCAATTGCACCCGTTGTTGCTGCCCACCGGAGAGAGCATGAGGCATACGCTCGGCCAGAGCGGCCAGGCCGATCTGTTCCAGCATGGCGTCAACCCGTTCGCTGATTTCTCTCTTCGGCATTTTGCGCAGACGCAGACCATAGCCGACGTTCTGTGCAACGGTCATATGGGGAAACAGGGCAAAGCTTTGAAACACCATGGAGGTTGGCCGATGATTTGGCGGCTGTTCCGAAACGTCACGGCCGTGCAGAAGAATCTGACCGCCACTGGGTCGGATAAAGCCCCCCAACAGACGCAGCAAAGTGGTTTTGCCGCCGCCCGAGGGACCAAGGAGCACAAAATACTCGCCTGCTCCGATAGACAGATTGACACCGCGCAGAGCCTGTACTGAGCCATAGTTCTTTGATAGGCCGGTAACCTGGACCGCAGCTTCGTTACTTTGCTTCATGGTGCTCATTTCAGTTAACTGGACATGACCGGCAACGCCTTGGCGCGGGCCTCCCTGCCCAACCCTTCCGAACGTATCAGGGTGTAAAGAATAGTGCCGCCAATGACGGCGATGGCGATGAAGCTGACGAGACTGCTCATGGCATAAGATTGTTCGGACATGCCTTCGTTCAACATCTGCGATATCAGGACAGAGGTGACGGTGTCATAGCCGCCTTTCAGCAGCGAGGTACGGGTATATTCGTTGAAAGTCAGGATCACCGTGAAAGCACAGGCCGAAAACACGCCGGCCCGAATTTGCGGAAATTCCACCTGCCGAAAAGCCTGCCAGGCGGTCGCGCCACAACTGCGCGCCGCCTCGCTCTGTTGTTCGTGATAGCGGCCCATGGTGATCAGGATGACCACAAAGATGTACGGCAGGGTATAAATTATGAGGCCGATCAGAGCGGAAAAATACCCCAACACGAACCAGTCATCGAACCAGCCAACGCCCAGCCAATCGCCGATACTCACACAGGCGATGTTCAGGTTCTTGAAGAACACCAGCAGGGCCGACCCCAAAATATCGGAAGGCACGAACAGAGGCGACAGCAGAAGGGAAACCGTGAACAGTTTTGCCCGCGTCGTCTTGTAGAACTTGGCCGCGACCAGGCCCATGGGCACTGCCACCACGGTAGTAATCGCTGCCAGGATCAAGGTATTGCCAAGGGCGTTCAGCAACAGCAGATCGGAAAAAATGTCGCCGTACCAATCAAGGGTAAAAACATAGTCCCGGGCGCCGAAACCGTTTTGATTGAACGAGATATAAATTACGTAAAACACTGGCAACATCAAGGTGAACACCACCAACAACGTGTATAGCCAGGTCAGGCGGTAGCTCCAAATGTTCGAGTAGCTGTCGCCCATGGACTTCAGTTGATCGGCGTGAGAATGCGGGTGAGGTCAAACAGGCGGTGGCCGAGGTAAAGCAAACCCAGTAGCGTCCCCATCATGATCGCGCTAATTGCCATTGCCAGCGGAAAATCCAGGGCCGTGATCGCCTGTGTAGCAATCAGCCCCGCGTTCACCGCGCCGGGCCCGCCAAGGATATTGGGTAACAGAGCGACACCCAGGCCGTTGACGAAGATGAAAACACCGCCGGCGAAAATACCCGGCGCCGCCAGTGGCAGGATGATATCGATAAAGACCCGGTGGCGAGGCGCGCCCAGGTCGTCGCAAATCTCAAAGACGAATTTAGGAACCGCTTCCATGGCCAGGAAGCCCGCGAATACAATAAAGGGCAGAAACGACAGCACTTCACCAATGATGACGCCAAGGGGGGTATACAATATGGCCGTAATCGGCTCGGTTATAACACCCATTTCCAGCAGCACATTATTGATCAGGCCGGTCCGCTGCAACACCGGGCGCAGGGCGAAAATGCGAATAATCTCCGAAACCATGAATGGCAGGATGAACAACAGAATGACCCGATGCCTGGCCACCTGGGGGACGCGCCGGCGCACGAACACCGCTATCGGAAAGCCGAAGACGAACGAAACCAAAACCGAAATCGATGAATGCAGCATCGATGATAAGAAGTTGTTCAGGCGGGCAGAAAAGAAGAAATTCTCGTAGGCGAACAGGGTAAAGCCCGGTTCCATCCAGAACATGGTTCGCTCGAACACGCTCCAAACAACGGTCAGGGCCAGGGGCAGGGCAAAAAACAACACCATAAAAACGATGGGGATCAGGAACAAAAGCCGCGACAAAAGCCGCTGTAATCGCAGGCGCGGCAACGGGACGGGAGACCTCAGCGTGTCCCCGCCCCGTTTCGACAGATCCACGCGATTGCCGACGCGGGTCATCCAGATACCCTGTCCCAGAAATCCGGCTCAGGCCGCCTGCACCCGAGCCCACCAATCCTGATAATCGCGAATATGTTTCGGAAACACATTCTGCCAGGAGTTACCCTTTACCTTGTATCGATCCGCCTTGCCCGCCAGGCGGGCCGCGATGGTTGCCTTGGCGGTATCGTCAAAATCTTTCGGATTGGCCGCGACATATTCATTGACGCCCTGCATCTGCGGTCCAAAGCCGAATGTCGCCAGCGTGCGGGCGCCAAACCAGGTCGAAAGATAGACGTTCATCAATTTGTAGAACGCATCAGACTGGCCCCGAGCCATCCCGCCCTTGGTCAGCATGAAGACGTTGTTCCAGGTCTGGTGGCCTTCTTTCATGGTGCCGTACCGGATGTCCATTTTGCTTTTCTTGGCGGCAACGATCTGCACCGGTTCCCAACAGGACGAGACCAGTACTTCCTCTGAAGCCAACAGGCTGACTCCATTCTGGAAGCCATCCCAGAAGGTACGGAACTGGCCCTTCTTTTTTTGTTCAATCAGGAACTGGCAGACCCCCTTGACCTCCGAAGGGGTCATGTTTGAAGGGTCGACGATATCCTGCTTGCCGCTTTCCTTCAGGTAAATTGCCGTGTTGGTCAAGGTCGGTCCAAAATCATTCTGCATGGCTGCACGGCCCTTGAATTGGGCATCGAACATGGCTTCCCAACTGTGCAAATCAGCGCCGATCTTGTCGCGGTTGTAAGCCATGGAATCGGCATTGGAGATATAGGGCACGGCAACCACCTTGCCTTCGTGGCGAATGGAATCCGCCGCCGCGCCGCCAGGGTTATAGACAGGCAGAATGTTCCGCCAATTCGGAATTTTCGAGGTATCAAGGGGTACCACGGCGCCTTGCGAAGCCAAGGCATCTTCCATGCCGCCGCCGTTATCGGACATGGCATCGTACAGTTTGGCGCCATCACCGACGACCATCTTCAGAATAGCCTCATCCGCCCGCGCGCTTTTTGCATTGTAGGCGATCTCGATGCCCGCCTGATTGGCCATGGCACTCCAATCCTTGGCGCCGACCTTGGCGATGCCAATGGTCCAAAGCTTTAACGCACCAGCGGCCTGCGCGCGCCCAAAGCCCAGCCCCCCTACGGCGCCAAAGGCGGCCATAGCCGTCGCACTTTGCAATAACATGCGGCGATTGAATTCAAACTGTTTCACAATATCTCCCCCATTTTTCTAGTTGTTAAACGTGCACCCGTCGTGTTCCGCCCAACTCGAGCGGCTTCAATGTTACATAATTATTGGATATTTCCCAGATAACCGTGCCCGCCTCTATCGGGCCGCAGGCGCGCGTCGATCCGCGCCGCGAATATTCAGTCGATTTCTTCAGCATTTATTTTATCGTGCCGCTTGCCGACCCCGGCGAAATGGTTACCCTGTTTACCGTCCGCATGAAAATGATTGGAAGGAGGCGACCCGATGGCGGTCAGCGATATCAACGACACGGACTATATCAAGGCTTTTATGGATGAGCGGCCGGTGGATTTCGCCCGCGCCGCGCTGATTGTTGTCGATATGCAATATGCCACCGGGCACCGCGATGGGGCATTGGGACGCCGAATGCGGGCGGAAGGCTCGAACGTCGCCGCCTATCGTTTCGGTCGGATCGAGGAACTGGTGGTGCCCAACATCAAACGGCTACTGGATGGCTTTCGCAGTGGCGGCGGCGAGGTTATCTACCTGACCGTGGGCGCGGCCAAGGCCGATTGTTCCGACGCCCCGCCGCACATGAAAAAGATGTTCCAGGCCCTTGATAATTTCGAAGGCAGCCGCGACCACGAAATCATCAGTGATTTGGAACCGCAAGCGGGCGAACAGGTGCTCAATAAAACCTCAATCGGCGCCTTCGCCTCAACCGGTCTGGATCATCTGCTGCGTTCGCTTGGCAAGGATCAGCTTTATATGACCGGGGTATCGACCAATATGTGCGTCGAAACCACGGCCCGTGAGGCGGCCGACCGGGGTTATGGCGTCACCCTGCTGGAGGACGCCTGCGCAACCACCCATGAAGACCTGCATAACGCCACGATTACAAATTTCCAGCGGCTTTTCGGCCGGGTGATTTCCACCCGGGACGCCGTCGAGGAATTGCGGCTGACAAGGTAAATATTGCAGAGGTTTTTCAATTAGAGAAGGAGGTACACCATGTTCGACCTGATCATTCGCGGGGACCAGGTGGTCACGCCCGATGGTGCCGGAAAGTGGGATATCTGCGTGTCGGGCGAAACCATCGCCGCCGTCGCGGCCCCCGGCACATTCGATGACAGCCAGGCGGCGCGGGTGATTGACGCCAGCGGTAAAGTTGTGATTCCGGGCGGTATAGACCCCCACATCCATTCCATGTGGTATATCCCGGCGATCGAGGAAGGCGGCGAGGTCACCATGACCGACGGCCCCGATGTCGTCTCGCGCGCCGCCATTCACGGCGGCACAACGACGTTGCTCGACTTTGCAACATGGAACCATGGCCAGTCCATCGAAGAGGCGGTAAACGTCCGCAAACAGGACTGGACCGGCAAATGCTACACCGATTACGGCTACCACATCATGCTGCAAGGCGCTATTCCACCGGAATTGCTGCCGCAGATCGGCGAGGCGATCCAGGACGGCTATCCCTCGATCAAGATCTTTACCACCGACATCACCCCGTCCCGCCAGGGCCGAAAGATTACCCACGGGCACATCTGGGAAATCTTCAAGGTCTTGAAAAAGGAAGGCGGCATCGGCGCCATCCACGCCGAGGACGACGAAATCGTCATGCACATGTACGATGTCCTGACCCGAGAGGGCCGCACCGGCTTCGAAAACCTCTCGGAAGTGCATAATTCGATGTCCGAGGATCTGTCGTTTCGACGCATCATCCGCCTGGCCGAACATGTCGAGGGCACACCGCTTTATATGATGCACGTCTCCGCCGCGACCGGTGTCGCGGCCATCGAGGCCGCCCGAGCCAAGGGATATCCGATTTACGGCGAAACCCTGCACCAGTATCTGATGTTCACCCACGACCACTATAAACGCCCGAATGGCCAGATTTATCACACCTATCCGAGTCTGAAGGAAAGCTCGGACCAGGATGCGCTTTGGGCCGGCCAGTTCAACGGTTCCATCAGCACCGTGGCCACCGACGAGATCTGCTGTACCCTGTCAACCAAGACCCAGGGGCACCGCATCGACGACACCACCGGCGGCAACGCCGGCTGCGAACCTCGGGTTTCGGTGATGTATACAGAGATGGTCGGCAAACGCGGCTACAGCCTGCGCAAGTTCGCTGACATGGTTTCCACGAATGCCGCCAAGATCATGGGCATGTATCCGAAAAAGGGCGCGCTGGCCGCAGGCAGCGACGCCGACATCACCGTGCTCGACCCGGCCCAGCGCCGTACCGTCACCGCCGCCCGCCTGCACGAGGCCGACTACACGCCCTGGGAAGGCTACGAAGCCGAAGTCTGGCCCTCACTCACGGTCCTGCGTGGCAAGGTAATGCTGGAAGACGGCGAATTCCTGGGCGATGTAAAGGACGGCAGACTGCTGAAACGCAAGGTCGCAGAGGAAATCAGGAACCGGCCCGCGGTGTAGGAAGATTCACCGAAGATAGGTCGGTAATAACCACAGGCCGACGCGCAATGGCGCCAACCTCAATTCTGCGCATGCGGTTGGCAATATTGGCGTAAACTTCACTATCAAGCCAAGCAAAGCCTAAGCCATGCGATAGATGAAATAGCGATCGGCTGGGACACCCTCGGGCAAGGGCACTTCCGAGCAGCCGGGAATGACCATCGCCTGACCCGACACCACCAGAGCGCCGTGTGCCAACAGGGGTGCCAGGGAAGGCCCGACAAAGGCGGCCAGCGTAGCCGTTTCGGTTTTGTCTCCGTTGCCTATGTCGCAATGTGCCAAAACAGCGGGCGTGCCGATAACGTCTGCGGCGTCGGAAATGATGTTACGGATATCGCCCAGGAAGAGATGGCGGTCATCGGGCACGCAGTCGGGATGGGCCGCGACCTGGCGCTCAAAGACGAAAATCTCGCGCCCGGCCAGGCGGTCGCGCAAATGATCATAGGTACGGCCATTGCCCAAACCCAGTTCCAGTACCGGGCCCGGTTGCGCCGAGATCTGGGTGGCGGCCCAATCCAGGCAGATCTTTTGCGCCTGCAGGCGGCGGATAGCGCTTTCCAGGCGACTCATGATTGGTCCCAAATCGATTTGCCGTCAAATCTTGACAGCTTCGGAAATTCTGCGGAAATCCACACGGTAATAGCGAGACTCATGATAGCGGCGCCAGACTTGATTGGGACTGGAATGGAAACAAACACCAAAACAATTCGAATGCAACAGAGCCGTCTTCAAAATTGCCAAACCGCGCCAATTTTTTCATCCACGGCCTGTTTCAAAGCGCTGTATAGCCTCTTTTTCAGTGCCACCAGCAGGTCGGAATGGCAGCGAGTCCCGCCTCTTCGCTTGACGCGGCCAAGTCATACCTATTGTTAATATTATTCTTGAACAAACAATTCGTTGAGCTCACGCATTTCGCGACGATGGGCTCGGCGATAGATCTCGCGTCCGTCGAGGATGGCTTTCAGATGTGCCTCGAGATTGCCGGTATTCAATGCCACGCCAAACGAGTCCGGCACCAGATATTCCTTTGGCAGACGATACATGCGCCGCCCGATCATGATGCCGACTTCGGATTTGTAGTGTGACGATTCCCAATACCAACGCATCTTGCTTTCAATATCGTCAGCCGGCGGCACGGTTTCCGTGGTGATCGGGCTATAGCCACTGAAATCCCATAGCTCGAACTTGGGCCTGTCGGGATTGATCGTGGTATCGGCCGCCAGGACCGCCGTCAACTGCCGCTTCCATGTCTCAAAAGCCGGCCAAATGCCGGTTTCATGCATGATTTCCATCACCTGAGCATGATAGGGATGGATCATCAAATCCAGTTGAATATTGTTCCGGCGGCAAAATTCAACGATTTTCGAGAAATAGATCATAGAACCTTGCGGCCACTTCGCTGTAGGCGAAAAATTCATCGCGCGGCGGCGGAGACGTCTCACGTAGTTGCTGTTTTTACGTGCGAAACTGTCATGGTAGCCGGCCTTTTTGAGAAAATAGTCACCTTCGATCATCGGATTGAAACCGAGCGCGGTGCGCGTTGACACCCAGCCTTCCTCCTGATCAGCAATCGTCGTCATGGATTTCATAACGGTCGGCAAGGCGACCAGGATATGGTGCAGGTCCCGGACACGCTCCAGATTCCAATTCGATGTCGGCGTGCCGTCGGCGCGCACGAGTAATCGGCCCTCGGTGAAAGAAGTAGTTGTCCGACCGGTGTTTGTGTTGAAGCTGAAGACATCAAGAGCGAGTAGCACGCGGTTCAGGGAGCCGGTCGCGTGGGTGTGCTGCAAATAGCGGTAGAGCTCATAGATCGAGGAGCCCGGCAGACCTGCATTGTAGATGTTGCGGTCAAAATACTGGGACGCCAGGTGCGGGTCGAACCCTTGATCGACACGTGAGTTTCCCAGGAAAATTCCGTCCGGCTGGACCTTTCTAATATTGTAGGCCTTGACCAGCCGAAGGTTTGTTTGGGCCTGCGGCTTCAGGCTGTTGAAGCCCGACAGTTCAACCAAGCGAAATATGCCATACGGATCGACCACGACGTTCGCGGCGGCGGCCAGTGCGGCCACCAGAACCACCATGGCGCACACGGTGGTGACATATCTCTTGTTTCCAGGCATCGGCTTACCTCAGAACTGGTAGTATAGGAATTCGCTGACCTGGTTCAGGCTCAGCACCGCCAAGGCCAACATCAGTCCCACTACCGCGCCCCAGGCGATGCCCGGTTTCCAGAGCAGCCGTTCAGCCCGATCCCGGACGAAGGGGGTAGCGGTTTTTTTGAATCTTGTTTCGTCATAATTATGAGCCGGGCTGAAGCGGGCAAGTGCTTGCTGGGTATTCGGCAGGCACCATAGGACGGCGATCCAACCGGCCAGCCATAGCAACGATTCCAAGTTTGATTGGTTGACGGCGGGGCCTGAAAAATCAAACCCCAGGATACCCAGGCCCTCTCCCAACGGCCCCAAATGCCCGAGCCATGCCGCCGGCAGAGTTAGCATACCAGAATAGATCGCCAGGGCCCCGTCCATGGTTTGTGCGCGGAACGGCACCCAGGCCAGCATGACGACAAACATCGTGAACAGCCGCGCAACGAAGCGTGCCGTCATACTCTCGTTTGGCGCTCCCATGATCGCGCGCCAGCCATGATTGATGATCAGGAATAGGCCATGCAGACAACCCCACAGGATAAAACCCCAGCCCGCCCCATGCCACAGACCGCCAAGCAGCATCGTTGCGAACAGATTGATGAAACGGCGCGGTTTGCCTTTGCGATTGCCGCCCAAGGGAATATAGACATAATCGCCTAAGAAGCGGGACAACGTCATGTGCCAGCGGCGCCAGAAGTCGACGATGCCGGTCGCCTGATAGGGTGAATCAAAATTTATCGGCAAGCGGATTCCGAACATGCGGGCCGCGCCGATCGCCATGTCCGAATAACCGGAAAAATCAAAATAGAGCTGCAGTCCATAAGCGAAGGTCGCTTCCCAAGCGGCGAAAAAATGCTGCGCCTCGCCCGCCTCGGCCGCGGCAAATACCGGCGAAGCGACAAGCGCCAGATTATCCGCAAGGACAACTTTCTTGAACAACCCAATGGCGAATATGGTCCCGCCGATGCTGATGTTGTCGAGGCTGGGTTTATAGGTATGGGCATTGGCGAATTGCGGCAACATCTCGCGGTGATGAACAATCGGCCCGGCGATCAACTGGGGGAAAAACAGAACAAACAGGCTATATTCCACAAAGTCGTATTGCCCAGCCTTGCCCTGTTTCGTATCGACCAGATAGGCAATTTGCTGGAAGGTAAAAAATGAAATGCCGACCGGAAGGACGATTTCCGCCATGGAAAAACCAGCACCACTTAGAAGGCTCAGGCTTTCGAGGAAAAAGTTGGCATATTTGAAATATCCCAGCAGCGAAAGATTAAACAGAACCCCCAGGAAGGTCAGGAATTTCGCCCGCCGATCATTCCCAATTGAATTGGCGCCGTAGATATATTGCGCGATGGTGTAGTTGAACGCCATCGACCCGCCAACCAAAGCCAGATAGGCCGGGTTCCACCAGCCGTAATAAAACAGCGAGGCAACGACGAGCCAAAGCAGCGAGGCCCGCTGCACGCCAATATGTCCAAGAATAAAAAATCCGATCAACGTGCCCGGCAGAAACAGAAAGATAAAAATATCCGTATTGAATAGCATAGCCTATTGCTAACCCGTTGATTCTAAATATATATATCCCGGTCTATCCGGGACCCGGCGCAATGATACCCTCAAGCCTCAAGCCTCAAGCCTCAATGCTATCGGCAGACAATTTGCTTCACAACCTTCATGACTGCATTACGCACCTTTCGGTTGACGGCGTCACTTCGAAGCAGCCCGCGGCAGGCAGGGGCTGTCCCCTTCTTCTTTAAGCATGCCCAACATGTAGCCGGCAGCCTGCCACGGCAAATAGACGAAGGGCAGGAGCACAATGCCGCCCGTGGCCACCGCCGCATTGCCGGCAATTCCGGTATAGTTGACGACGACGTCCGGGTTTCGGATTGGGCCATGGATCCGTACGGGGTTACTGAAGCTCGGAATGTTTCCACCGCGTTCGGGGCGCAGCACAATATCCATGGTTTCGGCCGGCAGATCAATTTTTGCCGTACCGCCAATATTGGTCTCGGGGGTCATGAGCAAAAGGCTATTATTTGTCGCGACTCCGGCTTCAACGTCGAAGCGCGCGAGCACACAACGCAACTCGGTTTCACCCTTATTCTGCGGCAGGGTCAGAAGCCAATTCCCGATGTTCGGCGCCATCAAGCTCAGGTCGTGGCCGGTTAACCGGCCATTCTCCAGCGCCAGGCCGACATGGCCGACCAGGCTGTGGGCGATCTCACGCACGCTGCGGCCCTTGCCGGCGAGCTCCAGATCGATGCTCAGATCGCCTTCCAGAATCTTGTCAGTACCAAATCTGTTTAACAGCAAATCAGTTGCCAGGTCGTTACTTTTCATACGCGCCGAAAAGGCCGGTGGATGCCGGGTGGCGTCGAACTCGACCGCAAGCTCGCTGCGCCCGCCGACGTACTCAAAGCTGTACGGATCGAGCTTGAGACTGCCGTTCTTCAGCAAAATCCCGACATCCAGGTTGCGCACCTCATGCTCAGCAGCAGTGATCTTACCGGCGCCATAACGCAGGTCAATATCAACCGCCCGGAGTAATGACAGTGCGATCGGTTGATCCGGGAAAAGTGAACCAGATGCCGAGGCCGTTGCGTTGACGGCTTCGCCGGATGCGTCCTGCGCGGCATCCGGGCTAACGCCATCGGCCTGGATCAGATCCAGTGTTACCGCGTCAAAGTTGATCTCACCAGTTACCAGGGGCCGAATATCACCGCCGGCAACTGCCACTTTCAGGCTAAACTTTTTCCCGCCAAGGCGCCCTGCCCCTTCAATTCGAAATCCGCCCGAATCCATATCCAGCGTACCCGCGACGCGGGCGGGACTGTCGTGTAGCCTTTGCAAACCAAACTCGCCCGCCAGGGCCGCGACGGCGCTGGTCTCGGCTGTCAACTCGAACCGGCCGGTCGTGCCCTCGCCGTCCAAAACGGCCGTGCCGGCGCCGCGCAGACGAACCGCAGAACCTTTGTGCCAAACCAAATCGATCTTTCGCGTGACCACCGCCTGAGGCTGAATCCGTAATTCAAGACTGCCTTCCAAACGGCCCAACCCCAGCGGCTCCACGGCGCCATAGGCAAGTTGAAGCAGCGTGTCGACAGAGGCCCCCAGCGACACCTTCAGTGCCGCATCGCCAAGGGCCAATGCATCGCCGATCTGACCCGTAACGGTCACTTGGTCGCCGGCCTCGGATTGCGCCGCCAGCTTTACGTCAGAGATCGCCAGGTCTGTGCCGTCGAGAGCCAGCCGCGCCGTCCCTGTCACGGGGCCGAATGCTGGGATTTGCCAGCCCACATGTGGGGAAAGGTGGGATGTATCTGTTGCGGTAATCTCGATCCGCAGGTCCCGGGCCCGGGTCGCGCTCCCTTCCGCCAGCCCCAAAGTTTCAATTGTCCCCTTCAATCCGAGACGCACCGGCCCGTCAATGCCGGTGACCATGTCAATATCACTCACCCTCAGCGCATTGCCATTGCCCAACAACCGCAGGCTGCCGCGTAGCGGACCCAGATCCGGCAATCCGTGCCGTGCCAAATTGGGTAGGTCGTGCAGCGACGGCGCAGACAGTTGCACGGCGAGATCAACGCCGGTGAACATGGATTTGCCAGCGCGCGCAAAACGTTTGATGTGGCCCGCCACCTCTGCCTGCAGTGCGCCTTGCCGCCCCAACGACCCCTTTATGTCATTGAACCCCAGTTTGCCGTCGTCAGCGATATTCAGGCTCCAATCCGCGGTCATCGGGCCAAGGCTGGGAATTTGGCCGCCGACCAGGACGGCAAGTGAAGAGGTATCGTCGGCGCTCAGCCGAATGCGAATATCGCTCGTTTCCGGCAGCCAGTTGCTGGTTTCGATCAGACCGGCAGCCTCGCCGGTGATGGTGAGTTCCAGTGGGCTCCCGGCGCCCAGCAGCAGACGAATGTTGCTGACGCGAAGGGTTTCACCCTTACTGTACAGCCGGGCAGCGCCGGATACCGGACCGATAGCCGGCAGCACCTCCGCCAGCGCCGTCGGCAAGACGCCGGCCGCCGGGGCGCTCAGCGCCACATCGGCCGCCACCGAATGGTAGGTCCAATTGCCGTTGTCGGAGACCAGCCGCATGCCACCCCGCACGGAGAGCCTGGCGCCATCCACGGTATCGACTTGCAGATCGGACTTTGAGATCAGCAGATCATCAACGTTCCCCGAAAGCCGTGCCGTGCCGTTGATCTCGCGGGGCCGCAAAGCCGTCAGAGCGTCCGGCAGCGCCAGCGGCGGTTGCTGGGGCGTAACGGCAACGTCAATCTGCAGAACGAAATCGTCAAGGCCGCGCAAGTCGCCGATCCGTCCCTCCGCGGAAACACGGCCATTCGGCCCGGTCATGGAGAACCGCAGGTTTTCCAGATTGGGTGCCGACAATCTGCCGCCAATCCGGCCATTCAGCTTCACCACCGCGCTGGGCATGAACGGCAGGCCGGCGAAGATTGGCGCACTCGCGGGATCAGCAACATCGACGTCAAGCGCCAGATCCACCTGCTGCTGACCCAGTGCATCCAAAATGGTTCCGCGCAGAGTAGCCACCAGTCCCGCGGAGTGGACTTCGAGGTCCACCGGATAAGGTATCGGCGATGCCGCCATAGCCACTGAACCGGTCTGGCCTCTGATCTTCACGGCCTCGCCCTCGAATGTGCCGCGGCCATCGACTAGGATTGAACCTTGAGCCTCGTCCGAGTGCGCGGTCAAGGCCTCGATCACGACGCTTTCCTCGCTCCCGGTCCGCCCGTTGACGAGTCGAATATGGGCCTTCTCGATCTGCAGCTCTTCGAAAATGGGCACCGTAAAAGGTTCCATTGCGCCGACCTTATCGGCCGGCCCGATTCTGATTTCGCCGTCCAGGTCTCGGGCGTAAAAGCGTTTGATGATCAGTTCGCGCCCGAACAGGCGGGCCTGATCGACGCTAAGTTCGAAATGCCCGATCTGCACGCGCCAGGCATTTGAACCGCCACCTGACAAGACGACATCGGTGGCAACGACCCCGATGTCCGGCTCGAATCGCAACGCCAGTTCACCGCGGAACCGGGCATCGATGCCGGCCCAATCCCTAAGTCCGGCGGACACCATGCGGGCATGCATGCCGTCCTGCCAGGCCACAAACGTCGCCGCTGCCAGGGCCAACACGACCGCCGCGGTAGAGAGCCAGAACACCTGCCGGCGGCGTCTGACGGCGCGTCGAGAGCGTGCCACGACCGCCCCCCTCAGTGCCGAAAATGGATGGGGTTAAACATAATCGCTTCCTGACCCGCATTTTAACGCATAGCGCCCCATGCGATCGAACCCGGCACACATTTCCCAGTAGGCAATCCGCGGCTCCACATTCCCATCTCCCACCCTGCTGATTATAACGCCCGGCATGGCTCGGCCGAACAGCGAGGGAATTCTATCATACCAGCATGGCTCGTCGAGACGTAGTCGGCCGCGCAAATCCAGGCAGAGGAAGCGGCTGGATATCCCATCTGTAGCCTGTCGCGGCGTGTTTGTATGGGCCCGGGCATCGCTTGACTATTCGACCATCAACTCAGGCCAATGGTATAATCCCGCCTTGATAATATAAGTTGGATAACATTTCCTCGGCTTATTCCGGCTAATTCAAGGCATCAGCCTCCTGTATTGAAATTGATAACCAACCGGGCGCCGCTGTTTGGAGATGAAAACTCATGACGGGGATAAAATGAAAAAGGCAGCAAACCCTGATCCGAACCTAGAATCAGGCGAATATCACGCCCCGTGGGAGAAGAGTTTCGAGCGGATTCTCACACCTTTTGAAGAGTTTATTCACCGCCAGACCACCAGCGGCATCCTGCTGATGGGCATGGCGGTTCTCGCATTGGTGCTGGCCAACGGGCCGCTGGCTTCCGCCTACCAACAGATCGCGCATACCCAGATCAGCCTCAACATCGGCGGTTGGGCCCTGGAAATGACCCTGCACCATTGGATCAATGATGGCTTGATGGCGCTGTTCTTCTTTGTCGTCGGGCTGGAATTGAAGCGTGAATTACTGGTCGGGGAACTGGCGAACCCGCGTCATGCCGTCCTGCCCATAGCGGCGGCGATTGGCGGCATGGTGGTCCCTGCCTTGGTCTATTTTGCCGTCAACCCGCAAGGCGGTGCGGCATCCGGATGGGGCATACCCATGGCCACCGATATCGCATTCGCGGTTGGCGTCTTGGCCCTGCTGGCAAGCCGGGTGCCCAAGGCCCTGATCACATTCCTGGTGGCGCTGGCGATTGTCGACGACCTGGGTGCCGTGATGGTCATAGCAGTGTTCTATACCGACAGCATTGCGCTTGGTCCCCTGGCTGCCAGCGGCGGTCTCTTTACCTTGCTGCTGGTTTTCAATCTGGGCGGCATTCGCAATCCCATTCCCTATTTTATTGTCGCTGTGTTGATGTGGTACGCCCTGCAGCATTCGGGTGTACACGCCACCCTGGCTGGTATTCTAGGGGCTTTATCGGTGCCGGCGAAACCGAAGTACGATCCGGTACGTTTCAGTGAGCACGTCAAGAAGTTGATGAGCCGTTTTGACGCCAGCCACCAGCCTGGAAAAAGCATTATGACGAACACAGAGTTGCGCGCCGTGGTGCAGGCTCTGGAAAACGGTGTCCAC
Source organism: Alphaproteobacteria bacterium (assembly GCA_021776235.1). GTDB lineage: Bacteria > Pseudomonadota > Alphaproteobacteria. The sequence goes on from JAJFGG010000016.1 coordinate 37,331, forward strand.
AGCGTTGAAGCGCCGCTACAGCGCCTCGAACATATCTGGCATATGCCGGTGGCTTATCTGGTGATACCGATTTTTGCCCTGGCCAACGCCGGAATCCCGCTGTCAGTTGATACATTGGCTGAAAATCTGAGCCATCCGGTGACGCTCGGTGTATTGCTGGGTTTGGTCGTGGGCAAGTTCCTTGGCATTACCGGGGCCAGCTGGCTGGTGTTGAAGCTGGGTGTGGCGCAATTGCCGAAAGATACACGGCTCACCCAGATCGCCGGTGTATCGCTGCTGGCCGGGATTGGTTTCACCATGTCAATTTTTGTCGCCGAGCTCGCCTTTGGCGGGCGCGAGGATTTACTGCTGGTGGCCAAGACGGGCATTCTTGCCGCCTCTCTCGTGGCCGGTGTAGCGGGATTCATCTGGCTTTATTTGACCAGCCCGCCCCTGGAAACCGAATCGTAGGCGCCAGTGCCAGCAGCAGAGACGCCAGTGTGGTTAGCGGAGCTGGCTCGATGATGATCGGCCAGGCATCGCCCTTGTTGCTGTCATTTGTGCCTATCGGCGACCACGGAATGAGCGATGAGAAATTGTTGGATTCATATCCAGGTCGACGGTAACTTCACCTTTCAAATAGGGAGCGGGCAATTTTCTCTCTTGGAAAGCCGCGACCCGGTTGTGCCTCGTGTCTGCTTCTTCATCACAACGAGCTCAATAAATTTTGGATTGGATGCAGTGCCAATGCGCTTACGGTCTTAGCTGGCGCAATTATTGGCGTTCCTGTGGGAAAGGATACCTGATGCGGTTCTCTTTTGGCTTTTCGGTGGCATTGATAGCCGGGTTCCTGACAATCAATAGCGCTCGAGTGTCGGCCCAACAGGCCGGCGGCTTCGTTGTTGATTTGCCGGATGTAGACAACTTCTTTGCCTTGGGCATTGGAGTTTTACCCGACTACGAAGGATCTGACGATTTTACCATCGGCATTGGGCCTGCGGCGTTGTTGAAACCGTGGGACAACGAGAGGTCCATTCGATTGCTGGCAACGGAACTGACCCTGAATGTCCTTAATCACCGGAACTGGAGTTTCGGGCCGGTTGCCAACTATCGATTCAAACGCTCGGATGTCGATGATGATGTGGTCAAGCAGTTCGTGGATGTAAATGCGGCGCTGGAACTCGGTGCATCCCTGGGATGGTCATGGATCAGCGATGGGGACCCACGCAATCGGTTCACAACGTCAATGCAGCTATTGCAGGACGTCACCGGTAACCATGAAGGCTTTCTTGCGTCCGGTTCGGCCCGATACTTCCTGCCCGTCAGCTTGCCGGTAACGCTGTCGGCGGGCGCCGCTGTTACCTATGCCAGCAGCGATTACATGGATACCTATTTTGGCGTCAGTGCGGTCGATTCAGCAAGGTCCGGTTTGACACAATTTAGTGCCGGCGGGGGTATTCGAGATATCCGATTTCCGCTCATGGCAATCTTTTCGTTAAGCCCGAAATGGCATATTTCAGCCGGGGGCATCGTGAAAATCCTGTTAGATGACGCCGCGGATAGTCCGATCGTCGATGATCGTGGCGACGCAACACAAATTATTGCCGGTATCGGATTAGCCTATGCCTGGTAAATGTTACCCCGCTTGTCTGTAAACGGCGCCCGCCAAGGCCCGTCCTTTGAGCGCGTCAGAAGCGGCGGACCACCGCCCTGCGGGAGCGCGCCGCATGGTTCTGGATATTCTGAAGACGCCGCATCTGACGCTCACGTTCCTTCTGATCCTCGATGGTCCGCGCACGCAGCATGTCCCCTTCTCCAAGGGCGTCCTCTTGCCGTTGAATAGATGCAACGATCTGTTCCATTCGCGCCCTGCGTTGCTGCCGCGTCACTTCGCCATTTTCAACCTTGTCGGTATAGGACTGGTGCTGAGTTATCAGGAACCGGTACATATCGGCGATTGGAGACTTCGGTATGATGGTGTCCTCAATGGCGTTGTAAACGCACTGCGACCAGTTCCGCTCGTGGGTGCCCAGTTGATGCGGGCCGAGATTCGCCGTTTCCGGTCGATACTCGAAACGATCCGAGCACGCCGCAAGGAACTCATCGAATTTTGCAAAAGCCTTCCCGGCCGGGGCCGCCTGAGAATATTGTTGGTTCAGCAACACAAATACCGCAATCAAAAATAGCCGCATGCCAACCTCATATGCCTTCCGTGCCTGCCTTCCACGTATAAAGCAAATTCTAACGCAGACCCGTGACGTTTTCAGCTATATACCGGATCTCACAATAGTTCATTTCAACCATTCACAGGAAATCCTCCTGGGTTTATGGCTAGGATGACGGTTTGCACCTGATACAGAGCAATATGGAATATTAACGATGGTTCACCAAACAGCGGCCATTTTGGCTCTGTCCGCGAGGCTGGTCCCGCTATTCCCTTTCGGGCACGAATGCGGCTCAAATCTGTTGGCTCCAACAATAGCTGAAACGTCTGTGCGGACATGAACCGGGTGGAGAACAAAAGCAGCAAAAGTTCGCGCCGCTGGGGCCTGGCCCCGACCATGGCGCTTATTATTGGTGGCCTTGTCCTGTCAGCGTCCATCGCCATCGCCGCATTGCAATGGCGTACCTCCAAGCAACTTCTATCCACCCTCGGAATGCGGGCGATCGACCTCAATCTGGACTACATGGAAAGTGCCATCGACGGATATTTGACGCCGGCGCGGCGGCAAATTGAACAGATAGCGGCCTTGATTGAAGCTGGACAGTACGGCTGGGAGGATCCAGCCAGACTGAAAGACCTGATGGCTGGCGCGATCGCCGCCGTACCGCAAGTTGGCGGCATGATTTTGCTGGACGGCGAATCACGGATAATGCGAGCCTGGCGCAATTCGGAAAATGCAAGAATCGCCGTCGACCAGCTCGAACCGGATTCTATTGCCAGGTTGATAAAAGAACTCGGAAAATCGTCCGGCAATCAGGGCACGTATTGGGGTGGCATCGTCCGGGGCGAGCAGACCAACGACGCCTTTGTCAATGTAAGGCGTTCTATTCAGACCGCCGGCGTTGACAGTGGGCTCATTGCCGCCGGCGTTACGGTCGGTAATCTGTCTTTACTGCTAGCCAATATCTCGGGAGAGGCGGATCGGGTCGTCTACATCAGATACGGCAGTGACCGAATACTGGCCCACCCATTGCTGGCCTTGAGCGGGGCCATCGAAGAAGATGGAGAGGTGCTGCCGAGCTTGGACCTTTTGGGCGATCCGGTGCTGGCCAATCTCGACAAGGCAGAAGCGCCACCCCTGGATGATGCAACACTGACGGAAGGCACCAGTTTCCGCCAGATTTCCGTCCGGGGAACGCGCTATTTCATATTCGAACGAAACGTCCGTCGATTTGGCACCGAAGCCGTGACCATCGGTGTCCATGTGCCTGCCGCGAATGTCGACGCGCCAATCCGTCAGCTTTATTTATCCGGTGTCGTGGCGATCGGGATGGTGGTGTCCGCGCTGTTAATAGCGCTGATGGTCAGCGGCCTGGTTACACGGCCGATCCGCCGCATTTCCGAGGCAGCCATCGCCATTGGCCAGCTGCGTCTTGCCGACGCAGGCAATGTCAGGCCCAGCACGATCCGTGAAATCAATGACCTGTCGACTGCCTTCAACCGGATGCTGGTCGGACTGCGTGCCTTCGAAACCTATGTGCCCAGAAAGCTCGTCGGCCGTTTGATCGAATACGACAGGCCGGACGCCATTGCCTCGGAAAGCCGCGACCTGACCGTTATGTTTACTGATATTGTCGGCTTCACCACGATGAGCGAAGGGATGGATGCAAAGGAAGTCGCTGACTTCCTCAACAGCCATCTGACCCTGCTGTCCGAATGCATCGAAGCGGAAGGCGGCACGGTCGACAAATTCATCGGCGATGCCGTGATGGCATTCTGGGGTGCGCCGGAGCCGATCGAGAATGATGCTGATCGGGCCTGCGCCGCTGCCCTTGCCATGATTGCCGCGATCGCGGCGGACAATCAAAAGCGCAGCGAAGCGGGACGCCCGCCGGTTCGCATTCGCATCGGCATCCATAGCGGACCGCTGGTGGTTGGCAATATAGGCTCGCCCTCGCGGATGAATTACACGGTCGTCGGGGACACGGTGAACACGGCCCAGAGACTGGAAAACCTGGGCCGTGAGGTAGACCCGGATGCCGAAGTCATAGTTTTGGTCAGTGATGCGACACGGGCTGCTCTGCGCGGCGGCTTTGATCTGCGCGCCGCGGGTGGATTCCAAGTCAAGGGCAAACACAATCCTATTCAAGTATACCGGCTGTTTGGCGGAGACGCATGAAGGGCCGTTGTATTCTCCATTGGCGGGGAGCGACCGCGCACCCTGTACGCCTCCCCTGACAAGGGGCGGAAAGGCAAGCCCAAATGATTTGTCGGCGATCTGGGCTAATTCGGTGCCGCTTCGGTCCCTGATCCCAGGTCCCGTTCCGAACGCTGCGGAATTTTGACCCGAAAGAAAAGGGAGTAGAGCACCGGAACGACGCCAAGAGTGAAGATGGTCGCCACCCCAAGGCCAAAGGCAATGGCGACCGCCATGCCGTAAAACAATGGATCAAACGACAGGATCAAGGACAGCAGACCGAGAATTGTCGTAACCGTTGTCATGAGAATGGGTAGCATACGTGCAAGACAGGCGGCGACAATCGCATCGTACGGTTCGCGTCCCGCGTCAAGCTCGATGTCAATACGATCGATCAAGACGATGCCGTTATTGATAATGATGCCGGCAAGACTGAGCAGACCCAGAATGACCATGAAGCCGAACACAGAGTTCATAACGATCAGCCCGATCGTGGCACCGATGAAGGTAAGCGGAATGGTCAGCAAAATGATTCCCGCGCGGCGGAATGAGTTGAATTGCCAAACCAGCAGGAAGACGATCCCCGCAGCCGCAAGTGGCATATTGGCGAACAGATAACCCTGTGCCTTGACCGACTGCTCAAGCTCGCCGCCCATCTCCCAGTGATAGCCGGGTGCCAGATCAAGTTCATCTATGGCCGGCTTCAGAGCCTCGTAAATCTGCGCAGCCTTGAAGAACTGGTGCTTGGCACTGATCGTAATGGTACGCTCCTGACCGCGGCGCTTTATCCGGTACAAGTCCCAGACCACTTCGAAATCTGCGATCTGTTCAAGAGGTACGTTGGTACCGCGGGCAGAAGAATAGATATTCACGCCACCGATATTTGCGGCATTGGTCCTCTCGGCTTCCGTACCGCGGAGAACGATTGGAATGACCTCGTCCCCTTCTCGGTATTCGGTGACAATAGCGCCGCTGACAAGCCCATTGAGTGAATTTGCGACATCACGCGAAGTCACTCCAGCTCTCCGGGCCCGGGCCTGATCCACCTTTACATTTACCTTGAGAACCCGGTTCTCCCAATCCTGCATGACGTCGACGATCCCGGGTATTCCGTGCAAGCCCTTTAGCAGATGCACAGCCTTTTCACGAAGGACATTGAGCGCAGGGCCGCTAAGTCGCATTTCGAACAGACCGGTCTCGGTCGCGCCGAGCCACATTGCCTTAACACGCGCACGGGCCTCGGGCAGGTTATCGCGCGCGAAAATGCGGGTCCGTTCGACCATCGCCGGAACCTGCTCGGCGTTCTGGGTATTTACAACCAGAAAGCTAAGATGAGGATCCGCGTCTATCGGCGACAACGATAGGAAGAATCGCGGGCCGCCACCGCCAACATAGGCGATCGTACCGATTACTTCGGGATTGGCCGATTTATCCTGCAACCAGTTACTCAACTTGAGTGTGACCTCGGCAGTCTTATCGCTGCGGCTGCCGGCAGGGAGGTCGAGATAGACCAGGTACTGATTTCGGTCGCCGGCCGGAAAGAACTCCTTAACAATTGTCTGTGACGCGAAGATCGCGGCGACGAACGCTCCCACGGTAATTGCGAGCACCAACAGAGGCATACGCAGCATGGCTTCCAGCAACCGCCGGTAGACACGATAAATGATACTTCCATAGGGATCGGCCGCCTGGCCTTCCACGTCCGATTCCCTTGGCTTGACCTTCATGAACCAGACACACATCATCGGGGTCATAAGCATCGACAGGAACCAACTCGACAACAGCGTAATAATGAGAACCTGGCCAATCGAGATGGTGTATTCCCCGGTTCCGCCTATGGCGAGCGGTATCGGGGCGAAGGCAAATATCGTGGTCAATGTCGAAATCAGCAGCGGTATGGCCAAAGTACGCCCGGAATTCAGGGCAGCATCCCGTCTTTCCTCGCCGTTCTGCAGGCGGGTGCGGATATCCTCGGCAATGACGATGCCGTTATCGACCAGCATGCCAAGCGCAATGATAAGCGAGGCAATCGACATCCGCTGCAGCTCAATATCCATCACGCGCATGATGGCCAGGCTCATGAGCATGGTCATGGGCACGAACGAGCCGACAATCAAGCCGGTACGGAGGCCGAGGAAAACCATCACAACCACAAGGACGATCACCAGCGTCTGCATAAGGTTGGTCACCGCACCGTCGATCGACGCCTGAATCAGCGGGGGCTGATAGGTTGCATAATCGAGGACATAGCCAATCGGCAGGGACTGTTCGAATGCTTTTATCTTTTCCGTCAAACGCGTGCCAAAGGTAACCGCGTTGACCCCTTCGCCTTCGAGAATGGAGACACTCAGGACGATTGCCTGACGGCCATTGTAGAAGACCGGCTGGTTCGATGGATCGACATAGCCGCGCGTTACTTTGGCGACATCGCGCAATGGCGTAACCCGTTGGGTGCCCGGGATTGTGATAATGACATCTTCAATTTCCGAAACATTGTCGAAGTCACCCGATGGTTCGACGACGATATTCTGGCCCTTCACATCGATCAGGCCGCCAGGCAGGATGATATTCTGCTGCTGCAGGGTCTGAACCAACACGCTGGGACTAATGCCGAATTCGGCGAGTTTGGCGTTCGACACCTCAAGGAAAACCTGCTGATCCTGAACTCCATAAAGCTCGACCCGCCGGATACCCTTGAGTGTATAAAGCTGGTCGCGCAGGTCACGTGCGGCAAGGCGCATCTCTGCCAGCGAAAATCCCTCGGACCATAGTGCGACCGTCGCCACCGCGGTCAGGCCGAATTCATCGTTGATGAAGGGGCCAATCGTCCCTTTGGGGAGATGTGGCGTGACATCGACCAGCTTGTCTCGCAAATCCCGCCAGACAGTCTTTAGCACTGGCACCTCGTCGCGGGGGATGACGTGCATGAACGACATACCGCGCTTGGAGTCGGACTTTATGTAATCGACATCACCAAGCAGGCGGATTTGCTCTTCAAGCTTGCGCGTAATCAGATCCTCGACCCGCAACGGCGCCATGCCCGGGAAATAGGCCCAGACCACCGCGTCGCGAATCTGGATCGAGGGATCTTCCTGCTTTGGATAGGTCAAATACGAGAAAACGCCGGCTAGGCCCATCAGCAGCAAAAACAGGATTGTCACCCGGCTACTGTCAAGCGCAAAGGCCGTAATATTTTTCATGTATCGGCGTCCTGTCTGATCATTGCACCGCTGTTCATTGTGCTGCCGCGGGTGCGTTAAGGACGTTGGATGTCTGCTGCGCCATCGGCTTGACCTTCTGCCCGTCAATCAGGAACGACACACCCGCCGCCGCTACGATGTCACCGGCCTTCACCCCTTCATAGATGTGAGCGAGGTTGTCGGTGGCGCCCCTGGCTTTAACCAGGACCCTGTTAACCGTCTGCGTCGTCGCATCGTAGATGAAGACGTGACCCTGGCCCGGTTTGTCCGCGGCAGAAATGGCTGCAAGCGGCACCAGATAGGCAGAATCCGCACCGTCCTGTTTGAGCAGAATAGTGGCTTGTGCCGTCATACCTGAACGAACCTGGGCCGGCGGATCGTCAAGTCCGGCCTTGACGGGAAAGGCATTCGCCCTGCCTGCGGACGAGCCGATTTCCGTTATACGCGCGCGCAGGACACTGCCAGCGGGCGCCGTCGGAAAGGTCACGGTGACCGGCATGCCAAGGGTGACGCGCGCGATCGTCGTTTCGGGGATATCGAAGCGTATTTCAAGTGCGCCGGAGGCCTCGATTTCATAGACCTTTTGGCCGGTTTTTACCTCGACAAAGGCATCGACATACTTGCGCGAGATGACGCCGTCATAGGGTGCGACGAGATTACTCAGGTTGAGATCGCGTTTGGCGAGGTTGAGCTTCGATGTCGCATATTCGACCTGACTGGCCGCCGAATCGCGTGATTGTCGAACGCGGTCGAGTCGGGCTTCCGCAACCCAGCCTTTCTTGAAAAGGGTCTCTTGTCGTTTGAATTCCAGACTCGCCTGTTCCTGTTCAGCACGCGCTTTCTGAAGATCGGCCTGCGCGGATTGAACGTCGAGTTGGTAGGACTGTTTGTCGAGGACGGCGAGCACTTGTCCCTTTTTGACCCGGTCGCCCTGGTTAACCCGCATTTCCTTGATGTTGCCATCGACCTGAAAGGCCAGGGTGGAGGAATCCGTTGCATAAACCTGTCCGGAAAATTTGCGCGTCTGTCCGGAGGCAACCTCGGTCACAGTGAATGCCTTGATGGCACGGACACGTTCGACCGGCGCCGCTTGCTCCTCTTTGCAGGCGCTCAATGCCAACATGACCATGGTCAGGACCGCAAGTATTCTGTATCCCGTCATCCTTCAAAAACCTTCGGTTATGTATCCGCCATTAAGTGTCTGAAGGACAGGCCCCACACGGAACGATCCCGGATTTTGCCTTAATGGGTATCCCCAATCATAGGAATAAGTTGCCCAAATACTATAGGGCAAGTTAACTGCAAACAAAGATTAAACCGACTTGACGGTTGGCTGTTACAGGTATTCTACCTGCTACGGCCCTACTGGTTGGCGGTTGCGCGGAAAGCGGTAAGTTGACGCCGCCCCCAAGTTTCCAAGTTGGTCCAAAATCCAAATGCTTTGGCGCGTTCCCGTCGACGAAAGCGGCAGGCTACGGCGAAATTGCGCCAATTACGCTAGCCGCACGCGCCTGGTCAATTATTGAGGCGAATTTCGGCCAGTTGTACTTGGAATCGTGGCCGCGGGGCTGGTCAGCCTGGGCATTACCCCGGCCAAGAACAGTTGATTTCAATGGACAAGATGACGCCGGCCACGGACTATTGAATTTCTCGGTCGGGCGGGACTGTATTTACAATGACGCCGACGGCCGCAAAACGGCCCGTAATCGTGGTTGTGAAGAGGAAGGGTTTTGCGATGAATTCATGGTTTGGCCTCAGGGCGATACTGATGGGTGCGGCGCTGCTCGCGGTCGGATGCGCCGAAACCCGCGTATTGATGCCGACGCCAAATCTCTATGTTCCCCCGGAATCGAAACTTTTCGGCGATCTGCCAGAGGCCTTCACGTCGACCCAGGTCGAGTTGCTTTATATCACCGACCGCGCGCCGGAAATGGATGCGAACGGTGACCTCCATTACGGCTATGGACGGTCCAATTCAGTGGCTGTCGGGACCACCGTCATCGATCTGGGCCGGAACACCAGTTGGGAAGATTTGCTGACGGCAAGCCGTACCAACTCGCGCTTTGGCGAGTTCGCTTTGCGCAAGGTTTCTACGCACGAATTCCTGCGCCTCCCCCCTACGCCAATTCCCTATCAAGTGATTGATGACAAAGCTGTGGAAGACCCTGTGGTGGTCAAGAAAACCAGGGCAGGTATCGCACGGGTTAGGCAGGAGGTTGACCGGCGTCTGGCCCTCACGCCGCGGAAGGAAGTATTCCTGTACGTGCACGGCTACAACAATACATTCGAGGATGCCGCATTCGCCTTGGCCGAATTGTGGCATTTCTTCGGGCGCGAAGGCCTGCCAATAATTTACACATGGCCAGCCGGTCACCCCGGTATCTTTGGCTACACATATGACCGGGAATCCAGCGAGTTTACGGTTTTTCATCTAAAGCAGACAATCAAGTGGCTGGCCGAACTGCCCGAAATTGAAAAAATTCATTTGATCGCCCACAGCCGGGGCACGGATGTGGCGGTTTCGGCCTTTCGGGAACTGGTTATCTGGGCCCGCGGCGCCGGTTTGAATCCAAGACGGCATTTCAAAATTGCCAATTTTGTTTTGGCCGCGCCGGATCTCGATGTGCAGGTCGTCAGTCAACGCATTGGGGCCGAACGGCTGGGGCTTGCACTTGATCAGGCGGTGTTGTACTCGTCGCCGGACGACAAGGCGATCGGCATAGCCGAAACACTGTTTGCATCGCCACAGGGGCGGCTCGGAACCCTGGATATGAGCGAGTTGAAAGAGGCCGATTTGGCCAGGGTAAAGGCCAATTCATCCCGCGTGACCGTGGTCAACTTCAGAGGCGAATCGACTGGCTATGGTCATAGCTATTTCCGCACCAACCCGTCGGTCAGTTCCGATCTTGTCCTGATGCTCAGATACGGCCTCAGACCCGGTGACCCCCGCCGACCGCTGGAACATATCGGTGCTAATTTCTGGAAGGTGCCGCCAGGTTACCCCGCAAGCCCAAGCAAGCCCTGACAGCGTACAGGTCCATCAATTTCGCGAAGGAGGGATACCAGGCGGCATCTATGGGATCTTTGAGCTATCAAAACGCCATGAAACCCACGAAGAATTTTATAACCAAGGCATTCAAAATATCGATGAAGAAAGCGCCAACCAGCGGCACCACCAGGAAGGCCTTGGGCGATGGGCCAAAGCGCGAGGTTACGGCGTCCATATTGGCGATGGCGACCGGCGTGGCCCCCAGACCAAGACCGACGAAACCGGCCGAAATGACGCTGGCGTCATAGTCGCGCCCCATTACCCGGAAGACGATAAACACGACCACGAATGTGACCACCAACATCTGCGCCATCAGTATCAAAAGTATGGGACCGACCGCGGTTGCCAAGGTCCAGAGCTTCATGCTCATAAGACTCATGGCGAGAAAAATGTTCAGCGCAACCTCGCCAAATTTCTCGATTGTCGCCGGCTGAATTTTGAAACGGAGTGGTTCCGACAGGTTGGTGATTATGATGCCGACAAACATCGAAGTAAGAAAGCCAGGCAGCAACACACCCTTGGCAAAAAGAAACCGGTTGACCGAATCGCCCAACCCGACACAGACCGCCAGCACCAGGATCGCCGTAAGTATATTGAAAAGATCGCCGGCCCCGTCATGGTCAGCCTTTGCCCCGGCGCCTGCAGTCCGTGCCATCTCACTGGCACCGGATTCCAGAGCATTGCTTTGGATCAACCAGCGGGCAACCGGCCCACCTAGCAGGCCGCCGGCGATGAGGCCAAATGTGGCAAAGGCGATGCCAATCTCGCTCGCCCCTGTCAGGCCCGCTTTTTCGGCTTCTCCCCCCCAGGCGATCGCGGTGCCGTGACCGCCCGCGAACGAGATGCTGCCCGCCATCAGGCCATAGCCCGGGTGGGCGCCGAACATTTTGGCAAGCAATACGCCGGTGGTGTTCTGAAAGACCAAAAATATGGCCGCTACGATAACCAGGATTATCAGTGCCTTGCCGCCGGCCTGTAGGGTGCGGAGCTTTGCACTCAGGCCCACGGTGCTGAAGAAAACCAAAAGCAGCAAATCGCGAATTTGCAAATCGAACGTGACTTCAAGATCAGCCGTGCCATAGATGACTGCAATAATCGCGCTGCAGATGATCCCGCCGGTCACCGCGGGCGGTATATAATACTCGCCAAGAAAGCGGATCTTGCGGTTGAGATAGAAACCAAAATAGAGCACCAAAATACTGAGCATTAACACGTGAAGCGGCTGCAACTGGTACTGCGTAAGCGTTTCCATGGACGATCTCAATCTATGCCACCTGGGGAAATCGGGATTTCAAGGATTGTTCGGTGGATGGTGGCTGCTTGTCAATGCATGTCAAAGCACTGACGTCTTCTAATGAAAATGTCGACTTTTCTATGTTCAGCTTGGCGCGAGATGGTTTCACCGGCCCACCCGAAGCCCTCCGGCTATCGTCGTGCTGCTCAAGCGGCGGCGTGACACTCAGTCCGGCGTAACCGACCACCATAGAAATTGTACGGCGTTGACAGCCCCTAGATAGCCGTGTCATGCAATTGCAATGGCTGACGGCTGGGAAACCTGAATTCAATCAAGCTAATCAGATATCCGGAGTACATCTAAATGGGATTGAAAGTGCGGACCGCGGTTCTATTTGTAACAGCTTGCTGGGTTTTCAGCCTGGCCGGTAGTCATGTGGCACGTGCGGTAACGGGCCCGGAAATCGCGGAATGGTGCGCTGGCTACCCGGATGCCGTCCGGCGCAGCTTGTGCGAGCTTTACGTTGGCAGCGGTATCGAGCTGTTGCAGTCCAAGGATCGAATGAACAATGCGGGCCGGCGCATTTGTATTCCGCCGGGCACGCCCAGAGAGGCATTGATCAAAAAGGTGTCCGATTGGCTCGCGGCCAACCCGGGCTCTATTGGCAAAGCCAAAATGATATACCTCGTCGCCGATGCCCTGGAGCCGGAATACGGCTGCCGCTAACCAGCCTCTACCAACCAAGATACCATTTATTTGCGTAGCCGCAGGCGTTCGCAGATGACGTTGCGCGACCATCTCGGGCGCGAAGTTCGCGGATAATGTTAACTTTCGTTGTCTTCCCAACCCAGCGCTTCGACCAGATCGGCAACGGCATGGGTCTGCAGATGGTTCATCCGGTTGCCCGATTTCGGGTAACTGACAGCAATGACCGCGATAATGTCCTGGTTTCCGAGCTTGCCCCTACGCCACAACGCCTCAATACAGTCCATTATATGGTCGGCACTGTTCTTCGGAAACGCCATGTCGACATGCACACCCTCGACACCGGGCAATAGATTGAAACTGCGGGCCGCGGCACTGTCATTGCTAACCGCCAGGATCGGCTGACGCGGGCGGTGCGACGCGATCATTCTTGCGGCGAAGCCGGATACGGTGATCGCAACGATTTTTGTGATTGGCAAGGTCCGGCAAAGCATGGCAACGGCGCGTTCCATGGCGCGTGGCGCTTCCAGCGCAATTTCCTCATTTGGCTCAGCCAGATCGCTTTGGATATGCGTATCGGCCGCATCCGCAACCGCCCGCATGACTTCCACGGCGCGAACCGGATGGGCTCCCATTGCCGTTTCACCGGAAAGCATCGTGGCGCCACAACCATCAAGGATGGAATTCGTAATATCGCTGATTTCGGCCTTGGTCGGAAACGGATTATCGACCATCGTATGTAGCATTTCGGTCGCAATCACGACCGGCACACCGGCCATGTTGGCTTCCTTCAGAATCCGTTTTTGGAACAAAGACACCAATTCAAAACTGGTCTCGGCGGACAAATCGCCACGGTCGATCATCAACGCGTCCGTCGCATGCACGATTTCCGAAAGATTATCCAGGCCGCCCTGGTTCTCGATTTTGGAAACGATCCGCGGCCAGTTGCCGCCCGTCAAGGCCCGGATCGCCTCGATTTGCTCGGCGGATTCAACGAAGCTGAGGCCGATGAAGTCAATACCGAAGTCGCGCGCGAAATCGACCATTTTCCGGTCCCGCTCCGTGACCATCTCGGAAACGAGCCGAACATTTGGTACATTGATGCCCTTCCGGCTTTTGAGTTTCCCTTCGGTTTCCGCCCGGCAAACGATATCAGTGCCCGAAACCTTGATAACCGTGAATTGCAGCGTTCCGTCATCAGCCAGGATTGTTGCATTCGGCACCAATTGCTCGTGCAATGTCGGATGACCCACGGGTACTTTCTGCGTACCATCATGAGATTGGTCAGTGGTCAGTATAATCTCGTCGCCGACATCGAATTCCGGTTCATTGGCAAGTTGAAGGGTGCGGATCTTGCGCCCCGGTCTGTCCAGTAGAATAGGCACGTCCGGGAGAAATTCACGAATCCGCGCGACAGTTTTGGCATGCCAGTCAAGCGTGTTGTGCGAGCCGTTTAGACGCGCAACCGACAGGCCGGCCCGGCGCAAATCCTGCAATGCCTCGGGACTTTCCGATGTCGGGCCAATCGTACAGACAATTTTGGTTTGGCTCAAAGTTCGGTCTCCTCGATGAATAATTTCTCGCCGCGCAGGCTGTCGATGATTTCAGGGCGCATTATTTCAGGCTCCGGCGCACGGCCCTCGGTCAGCAGGGCGCGCATATCCGTGCCTGAAATTTCCCGTATCGCCGAGGGGTTGCTTTCGCCATGCGGGCAGCTTTTATCGGTGGCGATGCCGTCGCATAAACGGCAGAAAAAAGGCCCGCTCAATCGGACAATTTCGATGCCGAGTTCGCCGTCAAATTCACGTGTCAGATCATGGGCCGCATACTTGCCGTAATAGGCGCCGACGCCCGCATGATCGCGGCCAACTATAAAACGGGTACAGCCGTAATTTCGCCGGATGATCGCATGAAACACCGCTTCCCTTGGCCCGGCGTAGCGCATGAAGGTCGACAAAACGCCAAACAGAACACGGTTTTCAGGGAAGAATCCGTGGATGAGTGCATCATACCCCTTGATGACAGCCTGCGCGGTGTAGTCTCCAACTTTCTTTCGCCCGACAAGGGGTTGTACGAAGAGGCCATCGGAGGTTTCCAATCCAACACGCTGCAGGTATTCATGGGCCCGATGGGGCACGTTGCGGGTTTGAAATCCAACAATGGATTTCCATCCTCTATCCGCGAAAATTCGCCTGGTTTCCGTTGGCGTAAGTTCATAGGGGGAGATATCCAGTTGTGCCCGCGTTAAGAACCGCACGGGACCGCCGGCAAAAAATTCACCCATTGAGAACAGATGCGCGACCCCTGGATGATTTGCGTCGTCCGTGCCGAAAATCTTCGTCGCAAGCGCGGCCTTGTTTGGGCGGAAAAAACATTCAGGAGATAGGCTGCCGACTTCCTGGTCTTCGAAGGTAAGCGCGACCCGGGCGCACCCTTTAAGTCTATGGGCATCCTGCGCCGACAGGTCGAGAACCACGGGAAGCGGGAATACCTGTCCGGATGGAAGCCGCATTGTATCGGCGACCGAGCCGACCTCGTCTTCGTTCATGAAGCCGTCCAAGGGGGCGAAGGCGCCAAAGCCGATTTTCTCCAGTTCCAGATACTGAAACTTGCTTAAGGCCAGTTCACTCATGAGCCCGCTATGCCCACGTGCTTCACGACGCCGTCATCAAACAAGCCCAGTTCCGCCGCGAGTTGACGGGCCATGTCGACTGGCGTGATCTCGGCATCCGCTGAAAATTGCAGATGAAAGTCCGTTGGCGCATGCCATGGGATATCAATGCCGACGACATTGGCGGCCTGCCCCTTAGATGCCCTTGAATAAAGGTTTTTCTGATCTCTTCGGCGCAACAAATCCATCGACGCCTTGAGATAAACCTCGGTGTAATTGTTTAGGTTTATTCTATTCCATTTCAGTAAGTCCGGGTGGGCATAGAGCGCGGCAACGATGACGATCAAACCCTGCTCATTCAGAAATTTCGCTAAACGTTGAATGCGGCCAATTTGAATGACTCGGTCGGCTTCAGCATAACCTAGACTTGGTCCAAAAACCTCACGTATAACATCACCATCAATCAATACTACGTTGGAATAGTTAGTTTTTATAGGTCGCGAAACGCGGCGGCGAGAGTCGTTTTCCCCGACCCGGACAAGCCTGTGATCCAGATGACCATGAACCTTATCGCCGCTGTTTATTCACGAAATCGAAGCGGGGAAGTCTGCACGTGGGGGCGCCCGTGATCGGGACCATCGCCCGAGCAGCAAAAAATTCGACGGTAAGGCCGCGACGCATCAACCAAATCCTCCGTGCCAAGCGATGTCCTTCATCACAGTAAAACACGGGATGGTTAACCCGCCGCTAACACCCGGCGGTGACGCCCAGCATGCGTAAGGGCACCAAAGGCACCAGGAAGAACCATTTTGCGCCGAATATTGCCTGCGGCGGCCCAGCCCTCGCCCGCGATCGGGTCAAGGCAGCCGCTGCCCCCGTGCGACAAGCAATACATTGCGGCCCGACTGTGCCAACGCGATGGCGGCCGCCAGTCCCGCGGGACCGGCGGCCAGGATGTCCGTCAACGGATCATCGGAAATTGATCCTGGCTGGCGCAAGGCGACAACTGTACCCTCTTTCTTGACGTATCCATGCTTCGGAATTATGCGTCTTTATCAACGCCAGGATAGGCCGATTTCGACCTCCATCACCAAGATTGAGCTATAGCCCGAAAGACAAACGAAACCGGGCGCTTGCATGGCCGGGAATTCGCCGCGTAAAATTGAAACCAGACGAGCCAAAAATTCCATTGGCTCAACCTGACAGGTGCTTTGGTCAATTGGACGGCGGACGACAAGATAGGAGATACAGATGACGGGAAAGTGGGAAACGACGTCCAGAATACGGAAAAATCTGGCAATTACGCTGCCCTTCGCAATGGGATTATTGGCAGGCACGATCTTTTCCGCTGTTGCGAAAGAGGAACGATCTATCGATGACTATGTGTTTGGGCGCGCGGAGGCTTTACTCGTTTCCATGCACAATATCGTTGTTTCGCTATCAGTCGATACCGAACGCGCGGCTATCAATATCGCCGCAATGAATAAGCGGGTGTCAAAGTTGGAAAAACGTCTCAAGACACTGGAAGACGGGCCCGCTGCGAAAAACTAGGCCGTCATCGAAACTAATATGATCCGCTGAAGCCACGGCGGCCCGGCGATTGTACAACGTTCCCGGCAAGGCCGCTGGGGCGGCGTGCAGTTTTTCGTACAGAATTGACAAAAAAGCCGGTCAGTTTCGATGAATACTAAAAGCTCTCTAATCCGTTGCACGGGCTTTGCGCAAAGCGGCCGCAACCATCGGATCGCGGCCATCGAGTGTTTCCAGGTTTTTGATTATATTCCGCCGAACCCGCTCGGCGCCGGCAAACTTGAGCCTATGGGCCCAGAAGCGTTTGGACTTGCGAAAGTAGCCCGCCTCATCCAGGAATGAGACGCCAAAATAATAGGCATCCCCGACATTGTCGTAGGCGTCCGTATAGAAACGTCCCTGTCCGTCCATGGACAGGCGCAGTGAGCGGGCCAACATGATGGAAACTTCCGCCGACACCGCGGCTCTTTGAAAACTGTCGAGATAAGGCCAGCCAAACCGCAGCAGCTTCACGACGTCGTAACTATGATGATTGTTTTTCGTCCCGCGATCCTGCCAGCCATAGGGATAGGGTTGTTCCCGTAAGTTGAGTGTGGTTTCGACGATTTTTTGAAGATGCGGAACTTTTCCACTTCGATAGGCGACAATGTGGAAGGTGATGCTCAAGTCGTCGCTTTTCACCATCTTGCCATCCGTCTCATACCAGGCGCCCCAGTAACCTGTATCGGGGTTCTGCCACTTCTCGTCGACAATTTTGGCAAGCTCAGCCGCCATTTGCGCCCGCGGATAATCGGTACCCGCCAATATTCCCGCCCATTCCGGCAGCCACAACAGCTGCCCAAGGGACGAGGTTACATTATTCAAATCACGCCGGTGACTGACTCCATCTTTTTCCAATCGCGAAACGATGATGTCGTCATAGAGTGCGTTTAGCTTTTCCGGTGTATCGACAGGTTCAAGAAATTTGAGTGGATATTTTGGCCGTTTGCCCGCGACATGAAGTTCCTTCAATGGATCAACGGAAGATTGCAGACGAAACATCCAGGTGTCGTAACAGGCGCCCCAGGAACCATCGCTTTCCGTTTGTTGCAGGGCCCAGGACTGATCTTTTTCCCGCAGGCTTTCCTTCAGATCTGCCAGTCGTTTGAGAACCCGCTCATCGTATGATGTGTAATTGATAAGCCAATGGGTTTCCCTGGCAATTTGAACGGAGCAGGTGACCGTCTCGCCCTGCCCTTGCCGTCGTGTTACTTCCTCAGTCAAAGGGCTTAGTAGATGCCGGTATTTCTTTTTCATTGCGCGCTTCATCTCGCGCTCCGGCAAATTGAACTTGACGGCGTAACTGTACCGCACCTCCGCGGCGTCAGCCGGCCAAAACGTAAACAGGATTAATGCGCCAATCAACGCCCGCCCAATAGCCAACATCCAGTTTTCTCCATCTGAAATTCCGTCCGCAATGACGCGCGAATCCAGCCAAATCAATTTAAGCACAGGCAGAATTGCCGGTACAAGCGGTGATGTGGAACGATGACGGAACGGCTACGCCACGTGCTAAATCCCGCCATCATCCGGTGTAATTTCCTATATGGCATTGCCATCCGCATCGAGCCTGAAAGCGCTCAGCCTACCGCTTAATCCGGCCATAACAATCCCAAAAGCTCTCGTCCGGACTGTTGCCGAAGCGGGCCAGGCCAGTTGCCGGGTGCATTGCAACGCCATGGATCTGGTCCAGGCTAGACACTTTGGCATATATCTGTTTGTTGCGGTATGCCGTCCGATTGCCCCAATGATGCCCATCCCGCGTGACGGGATGACGGCGCAAAGCGGCCAATCGCATCAAGACATCAATGTCTCAAAGGATGTTCAGCCGCGCGCCACACCCCAGCGTGTTTGGGATGCGATCAGAAATAGAACCCGCGGGCGCCTTCGGGCCGCGGCGCAAAAGCCCCGCCACCGGGTGCGCAAGCACCCTTAGCCTGAGCTGGGGCAACGGCCAGGATCCGGCATAACCAAGCTAAGTATATAGTCAAAAGTCTGACAATGATCTGCATAGAGCTTCCTACTCTTCTGTAGCGCGATACGCGTTCAGGCAAAACAGCAAGCAACTGTTCGAATGCGTGTCCAATATTTCCCAGATCACTCTGGCGCCTTTTCGGCAATTCCCGGACAACCTTCAAACTCACTTCGACCATAGCAAGATTGCACCGCCGTTGATAGATTTTCCTCCGCCGGCATTCGACCGCCTCGGGCCGGTCAACAAGGAGAGCCTCGATCCGTGGCGTTAGAGACAATGATCTCATCCGGCAGGCCGGCAACTTGCCCCCGGGGGAGGTTTCGAATTACCTTGAAGAGCTGCCATCTGCCGCGCCTGGCACCGTTGGCAGGGTGCCGCCTTATACCAGTGTGTGCCAAAAGGACCCTTCGCCATGACAACCGAACACACCGAAGAAGAGCGGATGATCATCGACCTGGTCGAGAAATTCGTCGAGAACGAGTTGATGCCGCTGGAAAAAGCCGTCATGGCGCGCGAGGCGGCGGGTGAACCGCACGCACTGACGCCGGCGGAAGAGGCCCCGCTGCTGGCCCAATGCAAGGCCCTGGGCCTCTGGGCTCTCGATGCGCCCGAAGAGGTAGGCGGCGCAAATTTGCCGACGCCGGTCATGCTGGCTGTGCAGGAGCGGTTGAAAAGCACGGTGACGCCGTTCATCTTCCCGCCGGATTCGCCAAACCTGCACATGCTGATGGCCGTGGCGTCGCCCGAGCAGAAGGTGAAATACATGCAGCCCTACGCCCAGGGTGAGATGAAATCCTGCATCGGTATTTCCGAACCCGGTGCGGGGGGCGATCCGGCGGACATGAAGACCAGCGCCGTCCGTGATGGCGACGAATGGGTGATCAACGGCCGCAAGATCTGGGTCTCCAACGTGCCGAAATCCGACTTTATCATCCTGATGGCGGTGACCGATCCCGGCAAGGGCGCGCGCGGCGGCATCACCGCCTTCATCGTCGATCAAGGTACGCCCGGCTTCATGATCGAGCGGGAAATCCCCATGCTGGGCGGGGCCCGCACCTACGAATTGGTGATGGACGACCTGCGCCTGAACGACAATCAGGTTCTGGGCGAAGTCGGCCAGGGTTTCGCGCCGATGCAAAAGCGCCTGACCGTGCGCCGTTTGGAAATGGGCGCCATGTGCGTCGGCATGGCGGCCCGCGCGCTCAAGATGATGTGCGAACACACCCAGCAGCGCGTGACATTCGGCGCCAAGCTCAGCGACCGGCAGGCCATTCAATGGTGGATCGCCGATGCCGCCACCAAGATCCACGCGACCCGCCTGATGGTGATGGATGCCGCCCACAAACAGGACCGCGGCGAGGATGTCCGCACCGTCGCCTCGATGATCAAGGTCTTCGCCACCGAAATGGCGACGGAAGTCCTCGACAATGCCATGCAAAGCTTTGGCGCCATGGGAATGTCCCGCGAACTCCCCCTCGCCATCATGTCGCAGCGCTTGCGCCTGGCCCGGATTTACGAAGGCCCGACGGAAGTGCACCGTATGGTCATCGCCCGGCGGACGCTGAAGGAATACGCATAGGACAGGGGCAACCATGGCGCACAAGGCATTCAAGGCAGCAGGTTATCCATGGCGTTTGTTCAGTGGCCCACAGGTCATCGAGCAGCATCTGAAAGCCGCCCTGGACCGGGCCGGCGCGCAGCGGGCTTTTGTCCTCTGCTCCCCGTCCGTCAACCGCCGGACCGACACCGTGGGCCGCATTGAAACGGCGCTCGGCAGTCGTTGCGCCGGGGTATTTGACGGCATTGAAAAGGACTCGACCTACAATTCGGTCCGCGCTGCCACAGAGGCCGCGGCGGGCGCCCGGGCAGACCTGCTGATTGCCGTCGGGGGCGGCAGTGTCATTGTCGCAACCCGCGCGGTGGCGATTTTCATGGCCGAGGCGGGCGACCCGTTCGAGATCATGACCCAGTATCCGAAGGGGATGCCGGCGTACAGTCCCCGCCTCCTGGCGCCAAAGCCGCCGATCATCAATATTCCCACGACCCCCACCAGCGCCATGAATCGCGGCGGCACCGGCCTGAAAAACCCCGATATCGACCACCGTATGGAGTATTTTGATCCCAAGACCCGTCCACAGGCCATTTTCCTGGATGACGAGGCGCTTCTCAGTGCCCCGCCGGCGCTTATCCGCTCGACGGCGACCACGGTTTTCGCCGGCCTTGTCGGCGCGATCTCGCAGACCGGATTGAACCCCCTTGTGGCGGGCGAACAAAGCCAGGCCTTTCGCCTGGCCTATGGCGCCTATCCAAGGCTGAGGGACGAGCCCGACAATCCTGCCCTGCGCACAGACCTCTGCCTTGCGGCCTTCCTGCAGAATCGCGCCGAAGACGATGGCGCGCCACGCTTTCGCGGCGGCCCGTTCGCGGGCAACTATGCGGTATCAACGGCGCTGCACATCCGCTATCCGCGTGTCGGACAGGGTGAAGCGACCTCGACCGTGCAGGCGCCGGCCATACGGCTGGCCGGAACGGTCGACCTGACTTCGGCCCGTCAGGTCGCCGAGGCCATTGACGTCTGGCGCGATGGCATGGACGGCACAGCGGCGGCGGCGGCGGTGGCGGACGCTCTCGAAAGCATATACAACCGCGCCGGAATGCCCATACGGCTGCGCCAACTGGAGATCCCCAAGGACGATCTGCCGAATATCGCCAACGAAACGGTGAAGAATTTCAATGCCAACGCCGGTATGCGTTCGGCCCAGGCTCAGATAGAAGACGCCCTCCGCCTCCTCCAAAGCGCGTGGTAGGGGCGGACGCCTGGAGAATACTCTGGACGTTCGCGAGCCGAAGCATCGGCCCTCTATCTCTACGTTTTGCCGCTGTTCATGGAAATAATGCTGTTCTCCCTGAACCTGAGTCGCTGGGGAGTCAGCTCGTCAGGAAGAATTGAAGGATCTCGTCATTGACCAGATCCGCTTGATCGTGGTGGACATTGTGCCCCGAATTCTCGACCTGGATTTGCTGAATATCGGCTCTGAGAGACTCGAAACGGGCTGATATTACCGGTTCGAAGAATACAGTATCGTCACCGTAAAATAAGAGCGTCGGCGCTTGCAGCTGACGAACGTCATCTTCGGTAACCGAAAAGTTCAACAGCTGCCGCAAATGCGGCGCCAGGAGCGGCGTCAATGGCTTAAGGGCATTGATGATCCGGAGTTTCTTGGTTTCATCGAGCGAACGCCATTTGTCCCCGCCTGCATGTTCCATCATGCCTTGCCACGCCGCCACTTCATCTGATGCTTCGCCGGCGGCAATTATGGGCGAGGTCTCTCGGCTGACCTGCTGATAGACCTCCGCCGGTAGCAGTTGGTGCAGTGTCGGTTCGATTAGAACCATCCTATTCACTCGCTCTGGGCGGTCTCGAGCCAGAGCAAACGCAGTGGCACCTCCTGTCGAATGTGCGACCAGATGGGTTTGGGCGACGTTTTCGGCATCGAGTACTGCACACACATCTTCGATTTCAGTTGTAGAAAATGAGAAATCTGCTGGAAGAGTTACATTCGTCCCATCATGCCCCCGCGAAGTGATCAACAATAGACGGAATTGCCGGCCCAGGGCCGAAAGCTGCCGCGCGAATGCACCTCGACCCACGAAACTACCATGCAACAACGTTATGGCCGGCCCCTTGTCCGGCCACCTGGTAGAAAATCTTCGCGCCATCCGGCGCGATCGCGGACCGTACAACCGCCGAAGCGGCCTGCGTTTCGGTCATTCTGCTCCCCCCCAAAGCTGGATCAGTCTAGCACCAGGCAATCTCGGAAACCATGGATGCTGGAAAAAAGCGCGAATGTCCGCCTTTGATGTTGTGAACGGCTGCCCCCTCTCCGGCATGCCAGTAGGGTATTACGAAAACTGGCTGAACGGCCTATGCTTCCGAATGGACAATGGCTGGAGCAGCATTTGATGAATGACAAACCGGATTTGATCATCCGCGGCGGTACCGTCGCCGACGGCTCAGGCGGTCCCATGGTCGATGCGGATGTCGCCGTTTCCGACGGCCGGATCATCGCCGTGGGTCAGGTCAGGGAAAGTGGCGCCGAGGAGATCGACGCACGCGGCCGCCTGGTAATGCCCGGCTTCGTCGACCTGCATACCCACTATGACGCACAGGTTACATGGGCCAACCAGATTACGCCGTCGTCGTGCAATGGCGTAACGACGGTGCTGATGGGCAATTGCGGCGTCGGTTTTGCGCCGGTGCGGCGTGACCACCATGACATGCTGATCTCGCTAATGGAGGGCGTGGAAGACATCCCCGAAGTGGTGATGCAGGCAGGGCTGCCCTGGTCCTGGGGCAGTTTCCCGGAATATCTCGACACCCTCGCCGCCCGGCAATACGACGTGGATGTGGCCACCCAGGTGCCACATGCGGCTCTCAGGGTCTTCGTGATGGGAGAGCGCGGCGCCAACCGTGAAGCGGCCACGGCCGAGGATCGTGCGGCGATGGCGCGGCTCGCCGGGGATGGAATTCTGGCCGGGGCATTCGGGTTTTCGACTTCGCGGCTGCTGCAGCACCGCACGGCCGAGGGCGAAGCTGTCCCGTCCTACGGCGCGGCCGAGGTGGAACTGGCCGAAATCGCCGAGGCGGTGGCTCGGGCCGGACGCGGCTGGATCCAGGTTGTTGGAGACTACGGCGACGCGATCGACCGGGAATTCGGCCTGCTCACCCGGCTGGCGAAACGGTCCGGACGCCCTTTGACGCTGACGCTTCTGCAGAAAGATTCCAATCCCGGACAATGGCGCGATCTGCTCGGCCGGATAGCGGCGGCCAATGCCGAGGGCCTGCAGATCACCGGTCAAATCCGTGGCCGGCCAACCAGCGTGTTACTCGGCTTTGAGCTGTCGTTGAACCCGTTTCTCGACTGCGCCGGCTGGCGGAAATTGGCGCCGCTGGACATCGACGCACGCGTCGCAATTCTGCGCGACCCTGATTTCCGGGCCCGCATGCTCGCCGAGCCCGTTGGAGATTCAGCTCAGGCTACGAGGTTAAGGGACTGGGACAGGATCTTCCCGTTCGGTGATCCGCCGCAGTACGAGCCCGATCCGGACACCAGCGTCGGGGCCGAAGCACGGCGGCGCGGCATGGATCCGGCGCAACTGGCTTACGAATTGATGCTGGAGAAGGACGGCCGCGGGATCCTCTATCATCCCATGACAAACTATGCGGGTGGTGACATGGCGCCGGTCCACGAGATGCTGGGGCATCCCAACACGTTGATCGGTCTCGGCGATGGCGGGGCCCATGTGGGAATTATGTGCGACGCCACCGACATGGTGCACACGCTCACCCATTGGACCCGCGACCGCACCCGGGGACCAAGGCACGGTATCGAGGAGATGGTGCGGCGGTTGACCTCGGCGAACGCCGAGGCCATTGGCCTTGATGATCGCGGACGGATCGCCGTTGGCCTGCGGGCCGACATCAATGTTGTGGATTATGAGGCACTGCAGCTTCAGCTGCCCGAGGTGAGCTACGACCTGCCCGCCGGGGGAAAGCGGCTTCTGCAACGCGCTACAGGATTCGACGCAACCATTGTCGCCGGCGTTTCCACATGGCGCCATGGCGAGGCGACCGGGGCTCTGCCCGGCCGCTTGCTGCGGAGCGGTCATTTAGCCTGCCGAGCGTAAAAGTGGCGGTGCGCATGTCTGTAAAAAGTGGACAGCTGCTGTAACTACACTAACCCTCCGGCATATTTCCGAAGCCCATCAGCCTCTGGCCGGCATCCACCACAAGGGTATGGCCGGTAATCTGCGGCGCCGACACCAGATAGCGCACCGCCCGGACAACATCATCGGGGCCAAGACCAGGACCACGGGGTGTGAGGCTTTGGCGCCGCTGGTAATCCTCTTGGCTCTGATCACTTGGCAGGACGAGGCCGGGCGCAACGGCATTGACCGTCACGCCGCGCGGCGCCAGCTCGTAAGCCGCCAGACGTGTCGCGCCATCGAGTGCGAACTTGCTGCAGAAATAGCTGAAACGCGTTGGCGAGGCGGAGGTCATCTGCGTATCCAGCATGTTGATGATGGCGCCGGATGTGGGAAATGGATCCTGTTCGGCAAATGCCTGCATGAGAAACACGGGCGCTGCGACATTGATGTCCGTTAGGCGGCGCCAGCTTTCAATCGTGAGGGAACCCAGGTTGTCGGCCTCGAAAGCGGAAGCGGAATTGACCAACACCGAGACCGGGCCGCCCAGGGCCGCGGCCGCCCTGGCGATCAAGTCTTTCGACGTTTCGGGTTGGCTTAGGTCATGCTGCAAACACTCGGCCCTGCCGCCCTTTGCCGTAATCTCGGCGGCCAGTTCATTGGCGCCCCTCGACGATGTATTGTAGTGCAGCGCCAGCGCGTAGCCGTCGTCAAAAAGGCCGGCCGCGATGGCGCGGCCGAGCCGTTTACCGGCCCCTGTCACCAAGGCAATTTTCTGGTCGTTCATTGCCGGCCCTTATCTCAGGCAAAATCCTGCAGATCCAGGACCGGCTGAACCCGTGGCACTTCATGGCTGCGCACCAGATTGACCTTGGATAGCACCGCCAGGGTCGCGGCACTTGTTTGGGCAACGCGAACCTCATCGCGAAACAGATAAACTGCACCGGTGAGTTGCACCGTTACCGGCCAGCCAAGTTCCCGGAGGCGGAAGGATTGCAGGATGCTGTCGGTCTGATACCGGATGCGGTCCGGTCCATCCGGCAGATTGAGCGTGAAGCCAAATCCTGGATCGACCCACAGCCGTTCCACGCCGGCGCTTTCGGCAAGCGCAATCCGTTCCTTGAAAAACACCAACTGCCGGTCGAAAATCTCGCTGGCTGCCGGGAGAACGTCGGACGACCGGGCATTCTCACCGGGCGTATAACACAGGACAATGCCGGCCTCATGCTTCGCCACGGCCTGGTAAAAGGCTGTATCGTCGACACGCCCGGTTAAATTCACCACGCCTGCGCCGGCTTGCAACAGCGCCACGGCAACTTCGGGATGATAGGTCTCGACCGAGACGAGGATTTGTTCCTCCGCAAGCGCGGCCACCACCGGTCGCATTCGATCGATCTGTTTTTCAATGGAAACAATATCTGCCGTGTCGCCCGTTGATTCACCGCCAATGTCCACCATGGCGGCGCCCTCCAGGGTCATCCGCCGCCCGCGATAAAGCGCGGCTTCAAAGGTATGGCAGATGGTTTCCCGATAGATGCTGTCCGGCGAAAGGTTCAACACACCCATCTGGTAGGTTCTGTCATCAAACTGCTTGTTAAACCTGGGAAACTCGAATGTTCGGATCGGCGCTTCGAGGGCCTGGCGATAACGGCTCCATAGGGGGAAAATACGATCGGCTGAAATCATGCTGCGCCACTTTCTTCATGGGACAGTGGCAGATCATAGCCGGCTGTCCACTTGTCATCGAACAGGGTCAGATCGCCGGCTTCCGTGGGCAGACGGTTCAACAGGGTCAACATCGTGTCATGCAGTCTGGGATGTGCCAATCCGGCGGCAATGTCGCAAACCGGAACCATCACAAAGCGCCGCTCATGCATCCGGGGATGCGGCAGAACCAGTTCCGGGTCGTCTGAAATTTCCGCTTCATAAACAAGAATGTCGAGATCAAGGGTTCTTGGGCCCCAGCGGACCTTTCGCTCGCGATTTTGGCCTGCCTCAATGCGCTGCAGGGCAAGCAACAATTCCGGTGCTGATAACTCAGTCTCAAGGCGCGCCGCCCCATTGAGAAACGCGCCTTGTCTGTCCGGACCACCCACGGGTGCGGTCTCGTATAGACGGGACAATGCGACAAGCCGCGTTTCCGGTAGCCCCGACATGCCGGCAACGGCCGCGTTCAAATGCGCCAGCCGGTCGCCAAGATTTGATCCCAGTGCGATGAGGGCAACTGCCAACACATCCTCCCCAGCGGTTAACGGCGAGGCCTATCCCCAACCTCAAAATACTTCCTTGCCATTTACTGCGGCGCCCGCGTCCGCACGATGCGGATGCCCACGCCATCGGCGGCCGGAATGATGTCCGGTTTAGTGACCTTGACCTGGACGCTTTCGACCAGAGGGTTTTCAAGCACGAAGCAGGCTACCAACTCGGCCCATTCCTCCAGCAGCTCAACATGCTCGCCGGAATGCGCTTTTCTCTCGATAAATTCGACGGCGTCGGCGTAGGAAACATATTCCCCTGTCTCTCGAACGACTTTCCCGTAATCCGGGACCGTGCGCATTTCAATATCAAATCGGAGCGCCTGGGTTTGCCCTTTCTCTGACGCGAAAACACCGACCCGGGCCTGGACCAGGAGATTTTCGATGACAATGGCGTCGGGCCCAACAGTTTTAGGCGTTGCTGACGGTACAGCCGGATGGGCGGCTTTCATTCGGAGCTCCCACAGCATTCAAAGACTCGTGCCCCGAAGGGTTATTCACTATTAGCCCGGCTGTCGCAGCCGTCAAGGATCGATAGGCCTGTAGGGGTACATACTCCAAAAACTTCTCCGGAAACCGGCCGCTGCAGTCCGACGACCATACCCCGCGACCAAGGGCCATCCATGACACGGGTTACTGCGGGATGAAATAATAGCGCCGACAAATGACCATCGCTGAAAAACCGTTGGCAGTTCCATTTATGCAATCGTGGCGCATTCGCAGCATGAATCCGCCGTGGACAGCCGCCCTCAGTACGGTTGCCGAAAATAAAACTATCAAGCTCGACGAACTAATGCCTTGGCGTTACGCTGAAGCCTCTGCGCAACAGGGCCATCCGTCCCGAGATGGGGCGGCGGCACCGGACGGTTACGGCAAAACCAAGGATTGCAGTCGTCGGAGATGGTCGGTTGTTCGTGACGTACAGGGTTGCGCTAATTGAAAATTACTATCGGTAAGTATCACTTGGAGATGGCATATGTACGACGGACTCAACCGGGGTTTCCGTACCGGGTTTCTGTTGATCGCCACAGTGCTCATGACGGCGTGTGCCGGCGCCGATTCGGTGTGGCAGAACAGCATTGCCGGCAGCAAACAACTGGAAGCAGGCTTCCAAGCCGTGCCTCCGGGCTCGCCCGAGGACAAGGGTGTCCGCTCCTATTGGCTTGCCCATACGGTCCCCGAGGCTATGGCAATATTGCATTACTGGTACGAAGAGTGGGATACGGACCGAGTGCGTGGCGGCCGCGGCCGATATAACGAAAAGTGGTTCCCACACGGACCGGAAGGTGCCGCCGGGAGTGCAAAGGTGGATCGCGAGATCAGAGAACGCTTCCTGCCGACCTTCGAGCGTGCCGTATCGAACCAGCTCGGCTGGAATATTGACAACAATCCATATGAAAACCTCGCATATATCCTTTTGATCGATCAATTCTCACGCAATATGTTCCGCGGCCAGGATCGAGCTTATGCCCACGATACGCTGGCATTAAACGCAGCACGTCTGAACGTAAATAGCGGCCTCTTTCGTTATTACTTCACCGGGTATCAAAAACTATTTGTCGTGTATCCTTTCATGCACGATGAAAATCCAGCCTCTCAGACTCACTCAATCACGTTGCTCAAGTCGATCAACGAGCACCCAGATCATCGCTATGCCTTTCTCAACGCGTTCGACAAAGGTATGGAGCATTATCAGATGATTTTTATGTTTGGACGCTTCCCGCATCGCAACGTGCGGCAGGGACGTCCGGATACCGCTCTTGAAAAGGCATATTTTACGAAAAAGGGGAGTCCAGGATTCGTGGACGGCTCCAAATGGTGAGCTGTAAGCGGTGTTCTAACCCCATCTTTCGCGTCTGACTTAGATTTGCGAGTCTCCTGGTTTTGCAGGAGACTTTCTGATGAGAGAGACAGACCAAAAGGATAGTCAAAAGGACAGTCCTAATACCCGGGGCGAATCCGTTTTTAGCAGTTCTGCGTTTTCGCGGCTTGACGTTATCTCGGGCCCGACGGGCCGTCATCGTTGGCCAGCAGATGTGAAGGCGCGGATCGCGGCGGAGTCCCATGCTCCGGGTGTTTCTGTGTTGGAGGTGGCGCGTCGCCATGAGCTTCGCGCCAACCAACTTTATCTTTGACGCCGCCAGGCGCGGGAGGGCAAGCTGGTGCGGTTGGAGGATGTGTTCGGCGGCGATGGCCAGGAATTACACTTTGGATTACGGTGAGAGTGCAGTTTATTGATGTCCAGTGAACGACATGGCAGGCTCGGCCCATGGCCCGGCTGGCCAGAATTGTCCTTCCCGTCGCCCGCACGATTTCACCCAGCGCGGCAACGGCGTGAAACAGACTTTTTTTTGTGCCTGGCGACTATCCGCTCGATCGCGATCTGCCTGGCTGTTGGTGCTGTTCGGTCGAGGTCTGGGCCTGATGCCCGATGCCCAATCACGTCCATCTCGTCCTGGTGCCGCACGACACGTACGGCCCGCGGCGCTCGCCGTCGAGCGTGCGCTGCTGCTACGCTGGCGCCCTGTCGCCGGGCGGCAGATCGGCCGCCTTGCGCCGGATATTTCCTGGCCGGTCGAACAGCACAATGCAGCGGTCGGGCGCCAGGGTGGCGGGCCTGAAGGCGAAGTCTTCGATCTGCTTCAGGAAAGCCGCATCGCCGCAGCCAGGCACGCGGCAGTCCGGTTTGCCCTTGGGACAGCGTCCATAGGTGCAAAGACGGCCCAGATAGCCGTCGCTTCCGGGGGCCAGAATGAATACGTCAACCTGGTGATGGGCCACGCCGATACCCTCGGCCTGATAGAGCTTGTTCACGGTCTGGCCGCGAAGCCGGTTGAGCCTCGGCAGAGCCTCCAGGCTTGATAGCCAGAGCGCGAGATCGAGATCCTTGCACTCGTGCCAAAGTTCGATCCCGGCCCGGCGATAGAGGCCAAAGCGCGGCACCTCTTTCCACAAAGGCCGGGCAACCGAGCCGATCAGGGCGATCCGCTGCACGGCCTCGACGGCCGACCAGGCATCAACGAGCGCATCGGCCGCCAGCCGGAGTTGCCGATGGCGCAACGCAAGCCGGCCGTTGTCCTCGTCGATCCTGTGTTGCGGAATGCGCGCCATGGCCAGCACCGGAGTTCACGTCGCCCCCGATCGAAAGGCAGTCCACCCTGCCGATCTGACCGGCGCGAAACAGTGTAACCGATTGACTTTAGAACTATTTTTATTGGTACGCCCGACTGGGATCGAACCAGTGACCTACTGATTAAAAGTCAGTTGCTCTACCAACTGAGCTACGGGCGCATCGCGGCGGAACTTAGGTCGGTGCGGGGTTGGGGTCAATGTTAATTCGACCGAAGGCGCCGTAAAAATCATACGGGGTCGATATCACCCATGGTTGCCAGCCTTGCATGCTCGGCGGCGAAAGCCTCCAGGCTACCCCGGCTGATGGCGGCGCGCAGACTGGCCATCAGATCCTGATAGTGGGTCAGGTTGTGCCAGGTCGCCAGCATGGCGCCCAGGATCTCCTTGGCGCGGAACAGATGGTGCAGATA
The DNA here is from genome assembly GCA_021776235.1 of Alphaproteobacteria bacterium. Taxonomy (GTDB): domain Bacteria; phylum Pseudomonadota; class Alphaproteobacteria. The sequence goes on from JAJFGG010000016.1 coordinate 67,517, forward strand.
GCCGCGGGAATAATGCCGGCACAACGGGCAACGGCAATCGGCGTCCACCGGGCGGGGGTCGTCGGCGTGGCGGGCGTTGCGGATATTCAGGGTGGCGCGGGGGCTGAACAGCTGCCCCGTGCGTCCGGAACGGGTGGGCATCACGCAATCGAACATGTCAATGCCGCGCTGCACCGCCCCGACGATGTCGCCCGGCCGCCCCACGCCCATGAGATAACGGGGCCGGTCTGCAGGCAGATGCGGCACCGTACCCTCCAGGGTGCTGAAAGTCAGGGCCTGCCCCTCGCCCACCGCCAGGCCGCCGACGGCATAGCCGTCAAAGCCTATCTGCAACAGCCTGGCGGCGGATTCAGCGCGCAAATCCGGGTACATGCCGCCCTGCACAATGCCGAACAGAGCATAGCCCGGCCGCGCCACGAAGGCCGCCCGGCAGCGTTCGGCCCAGCGCATGGAAAGCTGCATGGAGGCCGCCGCGACTGCTTCGGTGGCGGGAAACGGCGTGCATTCATCAAAGGCCATGGTGATATCGGCGTCGAGCAGATGCTGCACCTCTATGCTGCGCTCGGGGCTGAGATGCATTTCGGAGCCGTCAATATGGGATTTGAAGGTCACCCCGGCCTCGTCCAGCTGCCGCAGATCGGAGAGGGAATAGACCTGAAAACCACCGGAATCCGTCAAAATGGGCCGCTGCCAATGCATGAAGTCGTGCAGGCCGCCAAGGCGGGCCAGCCGTTCCGCGCCGGGCCGCAGCATCAGGTGATAGGTATTGGCCAGGACAATATCGGCCCCGGTTTCGCGCACCGCCTCGGGCGTCATCGCCTTGACCGTGGCGGCGGTGCCGACGGGCATGAAGGCCGGCGTGGCGATGGCGCCATGGGCCGTGGTGATCGCACCCGTCCGCGCCGCGCCGTCCCGGGCCAGAAGCTGAAAGCCGTAGGTCATCGGCTGGCCTGACGGGTTTGCACCGCTTCCAGCAAACAGCCGTCGCCATAGGAATAGAAACGATAGCCGGCCTGGATGGCATGGGCATAGGCCGTCCGCATGCGGGCCAGGCCGGCGAAGGCGGCGACCAGCATGAACAGGGTGGAGCGGGGCAGATGGAAATTGGTCAGCAACAGATCCACGACACGGAATTCAAAGCCCGGGGTGATGAAGATATCGGTCTCGCCGTCGAACGGCGCCAAAATTTCACTGTCCGGCACGCCCCGGGCGGCGCTTTCCAACAGCCGTAGCGAGGTGGTGCCAACCGCCACCACCCGCCCGCCCCCGGCGCGGGTTTCGCGGATCTGTTGCACCACACTTTCATCAACCCGGCCCCATTCGCCATGCATCACGTGATCGGCGGTATCGGCCACGCTGACGGGCCGGAAGGTGCCCGCTCCCACATGCAATGTGACCTCGGCGTGGCCAATCCCCGCCTGGCCCAGGCGCGCCAGCAGTCGGTTGGTGAAATGCAAGCCGGCGGTCGGCGCCGCCACGGCACCGTCGTGACGGGCCAGAACGGTCTGATAATCCACCTTGTCCCGGGCATCAACGGCCCTGTGTTTGCGAATATAGGGCGGCAGGGGCAGGCTGCCGTGGCGTTCCAGAGCCGCCATCAGGGCGGCATCGTCCAGGGCGAAATCCAGCACCACCTGGCCATCCGCATGGGGGCCCTGCACGGTGGCGGTGAAATCGCCGGCGATCTCCAGACGGTCGCCCGCCCGCAGACGCCGGGCCGGACGCGCGAAGGCCTGCCAACAGCCCCGGCCCAGAGCCTGCAGCAGGGTCAATTCAATCCGGGCCGCACCACGCCGGGCCTGCAATTGCAGGGGCAGGACCCGCGTGTTGTTGAAGACCAGCAAATCCCCGGGCCGCAACAAATCCGGCAGATCGCCGATCAGCCGATCGTGCAATGCCGCCATGTCGCGCGAATTATCCCCTGAACTGTCGCCCGAATTATCCCCCGAATTAGCGATGTGCAGCAAACGGGCGCTGTCGCGCGGCCGCGCCGGCCGCAGGGCGATGGCCTCGGGGGGCAGTGCAAAATCGAATTGGTCGACGTCCATTGGCGGCGTTCCGCTATTCCGTCAAACGCGCCAGCGCCGCCGCCGGAAGCTTATTCCGGGTCGGCGGCGATCCGCATGGAAATGATCTTGTCCGGGTTATCGACCACGCCGCTGCCGGGCGCACCCTTTTTGATCTTGTCCACGGCCTCCATGCCGGCGGTGACCTGTCCCCAGAAGGTATATTGCCCGTCCAGCCAAGGCGCGGCCTTGAAGACAATGAAGAACTGGCTGTCGGCGCTATTGGGATCGGCCGCGCGGGCCATGGACAGGGCGCCGCGCAGATGCTTCTCGTTGGAGAATTCAGCCTCCAGATGCTGCCCCGAGCCCCCCGTGCCCGTGCCCGTCGGGTCGCCGGTCTGGGCCATGAAATCCTCGATCACCCGGTGAAAGACGATGCCGTCATAAAATTTTTGACGCACCAGTTCCTTGATGCGCGCGACATGCTTAGGCGCCAGATCGGGACGCATTTCGATGGTCACCTGGCCATCCTTCAGTTCCAAATAGATGGTATTTTCCAAGTCAGCTGCTCCTACCTGCATGGCCGGCAACGCCATCGCCATGATGAGTCCAAAAATAAGTCGTCGAATTTGCATCCCGCCGCCCCTCGTCAGATCAATTTATGTGCGAACTACCCGTTCGAGAAGCCGCTTGGCAACCCGCCCCGAAACAAACGTCGAGATTTCGCCATTCAGCTGAGCAATCTCTTTCACCAGGCGTGACGCTATGAATTGATGCTCGTGGTTCGCCATGATGAAAATCGTTTCGATATTCTCATCCAATTGCCGGTTCATGCCGACCAATTGGTATTCGTATTCGAAATCCGCTACCGCCCGCAGACCACGAATAATGATGCTGGCATTGTGTTCCTGGGCACAATGAATAGTCAGATCATCGTACGGATGCACGTCCACGTCGCAGCCGTCCAATTTGCTCTTCATGTCTTCCAGTTCGTCCCGGACCATCTGAACGCGTTCCTCGAGGGTGAACATGGGTCCCTTGTTGAGGTTGATGGCAACCCCAATGACCAAACGGTCGACAATCTGCGCCGCACGCCGAATGATGTCGCCGTGGCCCAGTGTTATGGGATCGAACGTTCCCGGGTAAAAACCGATACGCTGTTTTGACAAGATCGCCTCCTACGCCCAACTCACAGGTCCCGGCCCTCATTAGCCTTTCAGGGCGGTCATGGAAAGAGTGAAAAATGATCTGCTAGGCGCCACTAGCCCCCGTCGCCACCGCCATCATCGACGCCATCAGCAAGATCATCAATGCCGCTATCGCCATTACCGTCGGAACTGGCCTGCTCCGATAGCCAGGCAACCGATACCACCCGCTCGTTGGGTTCCACATCGAACAGGGTCACCCCTTGGGTACTCCGTCCCGCGATGCGAATATCGTGCACTGGTATGCGGATCAGACGCCCCGTATCGGTGACCAGCATGATGTGGTGCTCTTCCCCGACCGGCGCAGAGGCCACCACCGGACCATTGCGGTCCGAGGTTTCGATATTGATGATGCCCTGCCCACCGCGCCCGGTGATCCGGTATTCATAGGCCGAAGTGCGTTTGCCATAGCCGTTTTCCGTGATCGAGAGGACGAATTGCTCGGTCCGCGCCATATCCTCGGCCCGTGGCGGGGCGCCCGCAGAGGCCTCGCCCGCGGCCTCCCCATCCGCCTCGACCCGGCGCCGGGCATTGGACCAACGTAAATAGCGCTCCCGCGTGTCGCTATCGGTATCTACGTGACGCAGGATCGACATGGCAATCAACTCGTCATCGCCAAGCAGCCGAATGCCCCGCACGCCCACGGAATCCCGGCTTTTGAAAACCCGCACATCGATTACCGGAAAGCGAATACATTTGCCCCTGAAGCCGGAGAGCAGGATATCGTCATTGGCGCCACAGATCGCGACCCCGATTATGCGGTCGCCTTCGGGCAATTTCATGGCAATTTTGCCGTTTGCCTGGACCCGCTGGAAATCCGCCAGCTCGTTGCGCCGGACCGAGCCTGACGCGGTTGCAAACATGACATAACGGTCGGCCCATTCCGCCTCGTCCTCCGGCAGCGGCAGAACCGTGTGGATGGTTTCCCCCGCCGCCAACGGGAACAGATTGACCATGGCCTTGCCCCGCGCCTGGGGCGCCGCCATGGGCAAACGATAGACCTTCAATTTGTAAACCTTGCCGGTGGAAGAGAAAAACAACATCGGCGTGTGGGTATTGGCGACAAACAGCTGGCTGACAAAATCCTCGTCACGGGTGGCCATGCCCTGGCGCCCCTTGCCGCCCCGGCGCTGCGGCCGATAGGTGGAAAGCGGCACCCGCTTGACATAGCCATTGTGAGAAACCGTCACCACCATCTCTTCGCGCTGGATCAGGTCCTCATCATCCTGGTCCGCGCCCCCCTCGATGATCTCGCTGCGCCGCGGTGTGGCAAAGCGCGCCTTCATATCCGTCAATTCCTCGCGGATGATCTCCCGCAGACGGTCGCTGGAGCGCAGGATGTCCAGATAGTCCAGAATTTTGGCACCCAGGTCCTGCAATTCCTGACCGACTTCGTCCCGGCCCAGAGCGGTCAAACGTTGCAGGCGTAAATCCAGGATGGCGCGGGCCTGTATTTCACTCAGGCGATACACACCATCGGTAACCCTGTGCCCAGGCTCGTCGATCAATCGGATCATGGCTTCCACATCATGGGCCGGCCAGTCCTTTGCCATCAACTGGGCCCGCGCCGTGGCCGGATCCGGCGCACTGCGGATCAGGGCGATGATGGCATCGATATTGGCCACGGCAATCGCCAGGCCGGCCAGGACATGGGCCCTCTCGCGCGCCTTGCCCAACAAATATTTGGTCCGCCGGGTAACGACGACTTCCCGTGAATCGACGAATGCGGCGATCATCTGGGCCAGGTTCATCAATTCCGGGCGGCCGTGGTTCAAGGCCAGACTATTGACCCCGAAAGAGGTTTGCAGGGGCGAAAACCGGTACAACTGGTTCAACACCACGTCCGCCATGGCGTCGCGCTTCAATTCGATCACCACGCGAACGCCGTTACGGTCGCTTTCATCGCGCAAATCGGAGATCCCCTCGATCCGCTTGGCGCGGACGGCTTCGGCGATCTTCTCGATCATGCCGGCCTTGTTCACCTGATAGGGCACCTCGGTGACGATAATGGCTTCCCGGTCCTTGCGGATGGTCTCCACATTCGTACGCCCGCGCATGACCACGGAACCGCGTCCCGTACGAAAGGCCGACAGAATACCCGCCCGGCCCAGAATAAGCCCCCCGGTGGGAAAATCCGGACCCAGGACAAATTCCATCATGCCATCAACCGTTATCTCACGGTTGTCCAGATAGGCACAGCAGGCGTCAATGATTTCGCCCAGATTATGGGGCGGGATGTTGGTGGCCATGCCGACGGCGATCCCGCCCGCGCCATTGGCCAGCAGGTTCGGGAACATGGCCGGCAGGACGACAGGTTCCGAGGCGGAACCATCGTAGTTATCCTGGAAATCGACCGTGTCCTTGTCGATGTCGGCCAGCAGCATTTCCGCCGGCTTGTCCATACGCACTTCGGTGTAGCGCATGGCGGCGGGACGGTCGCCATCCATGGAGCCGAAATTGCCCTGGCCATCCAACAGTGGCAGGCGCATGGCGAAACTTTGCGCCATGCGCACCATGGCGTCATAGATCGCCTGATCGCCGTGGGGATGGTAGCGGCCCATGACATCACCCACGACGCGGGCCGATTTTCGGTACGGTTTATCCGAAGTATAGCCCGCTTCATGCATGGCAAAGAGAATGCGGCGGTGCACCGGCTTCAAGCCATCGCGGGCATCGGGAATGGCCCGGCTGACGATCACGCTCATGGCGTAATCGAGGTACGAGCGGCGCATTTCGTCTTCGATGGCAATGGGCAAAACGGCTTCGCCTTCACCGCCGGAAGGCGGCATGGCGGGTGGGGCCGGGGGTGGTGTCTGGCTGTCGTCGGTCAAATTGATCGGTCCTGCTGGATATATTTCGACGGCCGGCGTCGAACAAGTTCAATGGGCTTTGGCGCCTGATGTCGCTATCGCGAGATATTGCGTGGCTAGGTTAAAAATTATACCAAGTCTTGCGGTTTACAGCAATCATTGGCGGCCAAATTCAAGCTCGAATGGCTGCCTTTATCGCCACTTTTCTCTGCGCTTTTTCCAATATTTCCGAAAGCTAGGTGCGCGCCTCGCCCAGGGGCGCGGAATCACCTGTGGCCCGGGGCACCGCCTGGACCTTTTGCTTGCGTTCGCGCAACAGCAGGGCCGGCAACATGGCAGCGAAATAGATCAATCCCAGAAACAGGAAGACATCCCGAAAGGCCAGCATGGAGGCCTGAGCGTAAAGACTGTTACCCAGCAAATGCAGTGCCGCCACAGGGTGCAATTCACTGGGCCAGCCCAATTGCGCCAGCAGGCCCGACAGACGCTGCAGCAGATCCTGGGTCAGAAAATTATCCGGGGTCTGGAAACCGGCAAAACCCTGTGAGAACACGGCTGTGCGATGCTCCAGGGCCACGGCGATAAGGTTGACCCCCATGGCGCCGCCCAGGTTGCGCATGAAGTTGACAGCGCCCGAACCCTGGCTCAACAGCGGTCCGCTCAGACTGCGCAGGGCCGTGACATTGATCGTGGGAATGACGAAGGCCAGGCCAATGCGTCCCACTACCAGCCACAAGGCGAAGGTCCAGAAAGGCGTGTCCGTGTGGGCCGAGGTCATCAACAGCGATGACATGGCAAAGGCGCACAAGCCGCCCAGAATAAGCCAATGACGGGGCAACCAGTCAGCCAGGCGGCCGCCAACGGGCATCAACAGCATCATGGTAAGACCGGCCGGCACCATCAACAGGCCCGACCGGGTCGGCGAATAGCTTTGTACGGTCTGCACGAACAGCGGGATCAGATAGGTTGTGCCGTACAGACCCGCGCCAAGGGCCATGCGGACGACCGCCGCGGCGGCGAATTCCCGGTTCAGAAACAGGCGCAACTGCAGGATTGGATCCGGCACCCGCCATTCCCACCACAGAAAGGCGCCGAAGGACAACGCAAAGACGGAGAAATAGACGGCGATAATGGGGGCGTGCCAACCCTCGCGCTGGCCTGACGACAGGCCAATCAGCAAAGAGAATATAAACGCCACCAGCAAGACCAGGCCGGTCCAGTCAAAGCGCGGTTTGGCCTCGTCACCCGAACGCCAGGGCATGAATAACCAGGCCAGAATACTGCCCAATGCGGCCACCGGCACCGAAGCGTAAAAGACGTAATGCCAATTGAATCCATCCAACAGGACCCCGCCCAGGGTTGGCCCCAGGGTCGGGGCAACGACGACGCCAAGACCAAACAGGCCCATGGCCTTGCCGCGCTGGCGGACCGGAAAGATCTGGTACATCAGAACCATGGACAGGGGCTGCACCAGCCCCGCGCCGGTACCCTGCAACAGGCGCGCCGCGATCATCATGTCGATGTTGCTGCTGAGACCCCCCATGACAGCGCCGAAAGTGAAGATAAACATGGCGCCAAGGTAGGTTGCGCGCATGCCGAAGGTGCGGACAAACCAGTCGTTCAAAAGCATGGCCACGGTCATCGCCGCGATATAGCCGGTGGCCAGCCAATGCACCTTGTCCTGGCCAACGCCGAAGGCCCCCATGATGACCGGTATGGCGACATTGATCATGGTGGCGTTCAACAGCATCGCCACCACGCCCAGAATTGCCGTAAAGGTCACAAAGGCCCGGTATTTCGGGCCATAGCGCTCGAACAACGCCTCGATGGCAGCGGTTGGCACGGCCTTGCCGTCAGCCCGGCCGCGGCAGCGGTTGCGTCTTTGCCTTGGATTTTCGCTCCCGCAGCAACAGGGCCGGTATCATGGTCGCGAAATAGACCAGGGCAATGAAAAGAAAAACATCGCGGAAGGCCATCATGGAAGCTTGAGCATAAACACTGCGGCCAACCAAATAAAGCGCGCCGGCCGGGGTCATTTCAAAGGGCCAGCCCAATTGCCCCAACATGCGGGCGAACTGCGTCATAAAATGCATGGTGGTGAAATTGTCCGGCGTTTGCAGGCCCGCGAAGGCATCCGAGAAGAAGGCGGTGCGCCGCTCCAACAGCATCGCCATCAAATTGACGCCCACCGCGCCGCCCAATTGGCGGGTAAAATTGATCGCGCCCGCGCCCTGGCTCAATTGTTCCGGCTTCAGGGTGGCCACGGCACTAACGGTCAGGGTCGGCATAATCGCCGCCAGACCGACACGGCCGATCATGATCCAGATCGCAAAAGTCCAGAATGGCGTATCCGTATGTACCTGGATCATTAAAAGAGACGAGGCACCGAATACAAACAGACCGAACATGACCAACTGATAGGACGGCAGCATGTCGGAAAGGCGCCCTGCAATGGGAAACGCAAGCATCATCACAATGCCACCGGGCACCATCAGAAGGCCGGATCGCGTCGGGCTATAACCCTGAATAACCTGCACGAACAATGGGACGACGTAGATGGACCCGAACAGGCCCGCGCCCAGCACCATGCCGACAACAGCAGCGGCCGTGAAGTTGCTGTTATTGAATACCCGCAACTGCATGATGGGATCGGGGGTGACCAGTTCCCAAAAGATAAAGGCCATGCCGCTGATCGCCGCCGTGGCGAAATAGATCGAGATGATGGGAGCCCCCCAGCCCTCGCGCTGACCGCTGGACATGCCGATCAGGATTGCCGAAACGAATACAATGACCAGGGCCAGACCGGTCCAGTCAAACACCGGCAGCGGCCCCTCGCGTTTGCGGCTGGGCATGAACACCAACGCCAGGATCACGCCCGCCGCCGCCACCGGCACGGACATGAAAAAGACGTAACGCCAGTTGAAGACATCCAGCAATATCCCACCCAAGGTCGGCCCCAGGGCCGGCGCGACGATTATCCCGACCCCGAACAGGCCCATGGCCCGGCCTCGTTGTTCCACTGGAAACACCTGAAACATCAGGATCATGGATAGGGGCTGCACCATGCCGGCGCCCAGACCTTGCAGAACACGGGCGAAAATCATGACATCGATGCTGTTGCAGAGGCCACCCAACACCGCGCCAAAGGTAAAAATCGACATGGCGCCGAGGTAAGTGGCTCTTTCCCCAAAGGCCCGCACCAGCCAGTCGTTGACCAGCATGGAAATGGTCATGGCCGCGATGAAGCCGGTGGAAAGCCAATGCACGGTGTCCTGGCCCACTCCGAAGGTGCCCATGATCACCGGAATTGCCACGTTGATCATGGTGGCCGTCAGGACCATGGCCATGGTGCCAAGCATGGCCGTAAAGGAAACGTAGAAGCGGTAGCGCGGTCCGTACCGCGCGAACATTGCCTCAATCGCGGGCGATCGCAATCTCGACCTCGACCATCATGCCCGGGCGCAACAGGCCATCGACCTGGGGAATGCTGATTTTGACCGGCAGCCGTTGAGTAATTTTGGTGAAGCTGCCAGAGGGGTTTGGGCTGGGCAGCAGGGCGAACTGATTGGTCGCCGCATTGCCGATCCGGACAACTTCGCCAACGACTTCCAGGTCCGGATAGGCATCAACACCAATTCTTGCCTTGGCCCCCAGTTTGACGTCGCGGATATCGGTCTCCTTGATATTTGCCTCGACCCAGATCACCGATGGATCGTGCAACAACAGAAGACGCTGTCCCCGGGCCACATATTCACCGGGATCGATAAAGACCCGGTCCACCTTGCCCTTGCTGGGCGCCTTTATAATGCGGTCGGCCAGATCCAGCTGTTGCCGCTGGTGTTGTGTTTTCAGGCGTTCCTCATCAAACCGCAGGCTGGCAATGCGGCCCTGCAGCAGATCCATGCGCTGGCGGTCGGCCTGGGCCTCGATAACGGCGGCATTGGCCTGGGCCACATCCGCCTCGGCCTTCAAAACCGATTGCCCCGCGACGCGATAGTCGGTGCGCAGGGATTCCCAGCGCTGCCGCGAGATTACCTTCTTCGCCAGCAAGGACTGGCCCCGTTTGAAATCGCTGCGGATCTGCTCCAATTCCGTATCGATGCCCGCTTTCGCCGCCTGGGCCGCGGTCAAGGCGGCGCGGCTGGCGTCAATACGGCCCTGGGTTTGCTGATCAATCATGTGGACTTCGGCTGCGATCCGTTCCCGCTCCGCCTGCATTGAACTTCGCTGGGCGTCAATTTCCCGCAGATGCAGAGTGGAATCGCGGTGATCGATCATGATCAACGGTTGGCCGACGGCCAACTCGCTGCCCTCTGATATGGGAACCTCGGTGACCCAGCCGTCGATCCGCGAGGATATCATGATCATATCCGCCTTGATGCGGGCGTCGTACACGACCACGTTGGTATAACGGCCATAGACCCAGTAAATCAGGCCGGCAACGCCAATTGCGACGGCAGCCCCCAACAAGACCCGGCCGATGCTGCGGCGCAGACGTGATTGACCATGGGGCAGGCTGCCTTCGTGGGGCTTGGCCTGCGCCTCATTCTGAACTCCGGCCGGACCGTCCGTCGACGCGCCGGTCTGCTTGTCGTCCTGCGGCTCCAGCCGCTGGGTCACCGATTTGTCATTCACCTGATCAATCCGATCCTGCCGATCCCAATTCCAACGCCATGGCTGCGTCGTTGCCCGACACGGCCGCCACGGCCTGACGCTCGATGCGGTCAAAAACCGCCAGACAATGCGCCAGATCGGCATCCGAGATGCCGGCCATATGCTCGCCCCGCAGTTCCACCGCAACATCGTCCAAAACCTGGATCATCTGCCAACCCTTGTCGGTCAAATGCACTGTCTTGCCGCGCCGGTCGGTTTCGTCCAGGCGGCGTACGATCAGACCCTTGCTCTCAAGTTTGTCGAGAATATGCACCAGGGTTGGGCCCTCGATACCGACCAGGCCGGCCAAGGCCTTTTGCTGATGGCCATCGGCGCCCCGTTTCAGGTACATCAAGACAACCCAGCGGGCCTGGGTCAGGCCATGGGGCCGCATCTTTTCATCCAGGCGGGCGCGCCATAGCCGGGCCAGACGGCCCAGGCGAAAGCCGAACTGTTCGCGCACATCAATTTTCTCGTGGCTATTCACGCTATCCGTCAGGTTGTGGCCAATATGCATGGGTACAATTTGCACCCTATTGATTAGCATACTATTAATTTATAGGCAATTTATTACCATGCTTGGAAAAGAGCCACGCTAATGGCGTAAACTGCCGGGGATTTGAAACCACTGTTGAAGGAAAACATCATGCTACTCGACGTACGCACCTACACCTGCCGTCCCGGTACCATCAACCAGCATCTGGCTTTGTACGCAGAGAAAGGCTTTGCGCCGCAAAGCCACAATTTGGGCCAACCTCTGGCCTACATGAAGACGGAAACCGGCAATCCAAATCAGTATATGCACATCTGGGTGTACGAAAACGCAGGCGACCGCGAGGCAAAACGGGCGGCCTTGTGGGCGGATCCGGACTGGATTGCCTATACCCAGGCCTCGGCCGCGCTGGGCGCCCTGGAAAAACAGAAGAACGTATTGATGACGCCGACGGATTTCTGTCCCGTCAAATGATTTACCGGCGGGGCGGCGACCTCTCCTGGCGCCGCCCCTGCCCGGCCCGTATACGTTCGGCCCGCACTTGACCACCCCGTACTTGACCACTGGGGCACGACGCGCCAATGATTGCGGGCGCACAAATCTCCATTGCGAAAGAAGACGGCCATGACCCTGCAACTTGACGACCATTTCCGCTTCGGTGTTCAGACCATGCATCGACGGACCGAGCCGGCGGAGGGCCAATGGCTGCCGGAGGCGGAAGATGGCCGTGCCATGGTCGAATTGATTGATCGTTTGGGTTACGATTCCCTGTGGGTCGGCGACCACCTGTCATTCGCGATTCCCATTCTGGATCCCTTGATCCAGCTGGCCCAGGCCGCGACCTACAGCTCCCGATTGGCCCTTGGCGTCGGGGTCTATCTATTGCCTCTGCGCCATCCCGGACCGGTGGCAAAACAGGTGGCGAGCCTGGATCACCTGTCCGGCGGCCGCCTGATCCTTGGGGTCGGGGTGGGCGGCGAATTCAAAACCGACTTCCAGGTTGCCGGCGTCGCGCCATCGGAACGCGGCGCCCGCCTGACGGAAGGTATTCATGTCCTGCGCAAATTGTGGCGTGGCGAGGCGGTCTTCCATGATGGCGCCCATTTTCCGTTTCCTGAACTGACCATGTCGCCCCCGGCCCGCCAGATCGGCGGCCCGCCGATCTGGTGCGGCGGCCGGTCCGCCGCCGCCCTGCGCCGGGCCGGTGAAATTGGCGACGGCTGGTTATCCTATGTGGTCACGCCGGCCATGTACGCCGAGTCCCTTGACCGAATCCATGCGGCCGCGGCCGCCGCCCAAAGCCCCGACCGGCCTTTTGGCACAGGTCATTTACTATTCGCCACGGTTGACGATACCTACGAAAGCGCCCTGGAGAAGGCAACGGAGACCTTGTCGGTGCGCTACGCCATGGATTTCCGCGAGGCAGCCAAGAAGTATTGCGCCCTGGGCCGGCCGCAGGACGTGGCGGAAAGATTGCGTGAGTTTCACGACGCGGGCGCGCGCCATGTGATTATGGATTTCGTCGGCCCTTATGAAGATCGCGACCGGCAGTTTGTCCGTTTCGCAGAAGAGGTCATGCCCCTGTTAACGGATCTGCGTTGAAACCAGGCCATCAATCGGCCGGCAGGCGCCCCGCGCGGAATGCGGCCACGGCGGCTTGCAATGGCTTATGACCGCGCAATCCAGCCGCCGCCGAGAACTTTCTCGCCATCGTAAAGAACACAGGCCTGGCCCGGCGCGACGGCATCTTCGGCCTGCGACAACTCGACTGAAATACCGGCTTGCGGCCGGGGTTCGAACAATCCCAGCGTGGCGGCGACCGGCGCATGGGTAGAACGTATCCGCGCCTGCACCATCCGGCCCGGCAGCGGGGCCTCATGATCCAACCAATTGACGTCATGCAGCTGCACCAGACGCTGGCCAAGGGCCGCCTTGGGGCCCACCACCACTCGCCTGGCCGCCGCGTCCAGGCGCAGGACATAAAGGGGCTCGGGTCCGGAAAGCCCCAGGCCCCGGCGCTGCCCCACGGTGAAATGGATCACCCCGTGGTGTTGCCCAAGAACCTGGCCCGCGCCATCGACGATCTCACCCGGTTCCGCCGCCCCGGGCCGCAACCGTTCAATCAGTTCCCCATAGCGCCCATCAGGTACGAAGCAGATATCCTGACTGTCGGGTTTCGCCGCCACCGGCAGCTGAAAGGCCTCGGCCAGGGCGCGTGTCGCTGATTTTGCGGCCAGGCCGCCCAGGGGAAAACGCAGATAGTCCAACTGTTCCCGGCTGGTTGTAAAAAGGAAATAACTCTGATCGCGGGCCGGATCGGTCGCGCGGTGCATTTCCGCACCCCGGTACCCCTCCACCCGCCGTACGTAATGGCCGGTGACCAGGGCCGCCGCACCCAGTTCCCGTGCCGTTGACAGCAGATCCTCGAACTTGACCCGTTGATTACAGCGGATACAGGGAATGGGCGTGGAACCAGCCAAATAATCATCAACAAATTCTTCGATCACGGCGGCACGAAAGCGATCCTCGTAATCCAGCACATAATGGGCGATGCCCAAACCGTTGGCGACTTGCTTCGCGTCATGAATATCGGCGCCGGCGCAACAGGCGCCGGCCCGCTGGATGGCCTGACCGTGATCGTAGAGTTGCAAGGTTATACCGACCACTTCATAACCCGCGCGTTGGCACAGGGCGGCACAGACCGACGAATCCACGCCACCGGACATGGCAACGACAACCCGGGCGCCGTCGGGCACCCCGTTCAGGCGAATGCCCTCGGCAATCATCTGTTCCGGCAATTGTTCGAGGGTCGGTGTGCTCAACATGGCCGGCAATATAGTGCGGGCATCTCAAGCAGCAAGAGATTCCTGGCAAATGGCGCAATTTTCAGCGTCCTTTCAGCGAATTATTAACCATATGCCACGAAGCTCGCCTGATCATGAGCATGGATGAACACGCACCATCATCGCCGCCGCCGTCGGAAGCCATGTCTGAGGCACTTTGGCGCCAGGCCAATGATCTGGCCGCGCAGGGGAAATTGCTGGACGCCGTTCCGCTGTACCTCGAAGTGTCCGATTTGTGGCCGGACCGGCCCATTGTCTGGCTCAATCTTGGCGTCGTGCTGGGCGGCCTGCATCGCCATGACGAGGCCAGTCAATGCCTACAACGGGCTCTGGAGATGGACCCGAACGATCCCCAGGCGCATTATCAATTGGGGCAGATGCGGGACCACCTTGGCCGACCCGACGCCGCCGCACAGAGCTTTCTGGCGGCAACTGAGTTGGACCCGGGCTTTCTTGATGCCTGGCAAGGCCTGGCCGATATATCCCTACAATGCGGACAAACAGAACTAGCCAAGGAATATCTAGGCGAGATTTTTCAGGTTGCGCCGGAGCATGCCGCAGGCAATTTTTTGCTGGGTAACTTGCTGCTTGGACAGGGCGACGACGGCGCCGCCGCGGAACATTTCGCCATCGCTTACAGGGCCACCGGCGATCCGGCCTGCGGCAATAATCTGGCCGGCGCGTTGGAGCGAATGGACAGAATTCCCGAAGCGATCGATCTGCTGCATGATCTGGTGCAGTCCCGGCCCGATTACAAATTGACCTGGAATACCCTTGGCGGCCTGCTGATGCGATGCAAACGTTATGCCAAGGCACGCGAAGCGCTGGCGCAGGCGCTGAAAATCGATGATGGATTCCATGCCGCCCGGCACGGCCTCGCCCGTTGCCTGGTTAAGATTCAGGACCTGCTGGGCGCCCAGGAACAATTGCGGCGCCTGTTGCAGGAAACACCCGATGACGTCTCGGTCATGAAGGACTACGCCGTGGTGCTGGAGCGCCTGGGCGAGTTTGACCAGGCACTGGCGCTGCGCGAACAGGCCATGGCACTAGCCCCAGGCGATGCCCGGCTGACAGCGGATCATGCCAACCTGCTGCAGGCCCTGCGCCGGCCGGAAGATGGTGAACCTTTTGCCCGGCGCGCCCTTGCCCTGGATGAAAACGAACTGCGGGCCCATATGGCGCTGATCTCCATCTGTAGCGAGAGCAAACGCATGCTGGAAGCCCATGAACATTTGGCGGCAGTCATGGCATCGGGCACGCAGGATGTTCTAATCCTGAATTCGGTCGGCTCGCTGTTTGAACAGTGGAAGGAAGCCGGCAAGGCCATTGCCGTCTATGAGCACGTACTGGAAATCGATGCCACCGACGCCAACGCCGCGATCCGGATATTCGATTTGAAGATGGGGATGTGCGATTGGACCGACTATGACAAGACCTGTCAGGACCAGGTCGATCAGATCAATGCCGGCTGCGCCGAGGATGCGGAGGACGGCAGCCGGTTCGATGTCTTCAACCTACAAGCCCTGCCCGTCAGTTACGAATTCATCGGCACGGCCGCCCGACACGCCGCGAAACAGATTGCCGCGGACGCCCGTTCGAATTTGGATGCGCCGCCTCTGGTGCACGCCCAACCGCGCGGGGGCAGAATTCGCCTGGGCTATGCCCTGGGTTATACCTGGTTCCACAGTCTGCCACTGGTTATGAAGGAAGTCGTCGAACGTCACGATCGCGACCGCTTCGAAGTCTTTGGCTATTCTGTCCGTCCCACCGATGGCGGCGAGTTCAATGATCGCTACAGAGCCGCATTCGATCATTTTCGGGATATTCCCGGCACGGCGCCGTACCTGGCGGCGCAGATGATCAACGAAGATGCCATTGATGTTCTGATCGATGTCACCGGCCTGACGTCGATCAATTGCATGCCGGTCAGTTCATTCCGCCCGGCGCCGGTACTGATGCACGGCTATGGCTATTCCATCACCACCGGAGCTGACTATATCGACTACCTGATTACCGATCGTACCTATATCCCCGAGGAATGGGAGGCCGTGGGTCCGGAGAAATTGCTTTATTTACCAAATACCTTCCTGCCGACCAAGCGGCCCGACGGCATGGGCGCTCCCGTTACCCGGGCAGAAATGGATTTGCCCGATGACGCGGTTGTCTTTTGCAATTTCAATCACCCCTGCAAATTCGAACCGAAAATTTTCACGGCCTGGATGGAAATCATGACCCGGGTGCCGGGCAGCGTGCTCTGGTTCGGCGCCTGGATGCATGACACCCAGGCAAATCTGCGCCGGGAAGCCGCGAAGCGCGGCATCGACGGCAACCGCCTGATCTTTAGCAAGATTGTCAAACACGATGAACATCTGGCCCGCCTGCAACTGGCGGACCTGGCGCTCGACAACCTGCACCATGGCGGCGGCATTACTTCGGTCGATGCCTTATGGGTTGGGCTGCCTCTGCTAACGATCCTTGGCGACAAGCCAGGCGCCCGTCTGGGCGCGACATTGTGCAATGCCGCCGGCGTGCCTGAAATGGTGGTACGGGATCTGCCGGCCTACGTTGACCGAGCCGTCGCCCTGGCCCATGCCCCGGAGCAGTTGCAGGATCTAAGCCAGCGCCTGATCGAAGGGCGCGACAGCCGGCCGTTGTTCGATAATGAGCGTTATTGCCGCAATCTGGATAAGGCCATTGAAGCCGCCTGGAACAATCACCTGGCTGGCCGGCCGCCGCAACGCATCGAAATTATCGAATAGAGCCCATTCGATGCTGGCCTAACCTGACACCCGGTTAAGACCGCGTTGACCTGCAACAAGTCCGTGCCCGTTGTGCCGCAACGAAGCCGCGTCGAAGGCACGGATGGGATCCCGGATACAGGGCCGGCAACCAGCCTTACAAACGTATGGTGTTTTCGCGAAGATAGCGCGCCAGATTGGATGGGTGAGAGGACGCAGGCAATTCTTTGCGCGGCGTGTTCGCCATGGCCGCCTCGGCCAGCTCTACAAAGTGACCTGCCAAGCCTTCCGCTTGTTCCAAACCACCATGCACGTCCAAAACATGCAGAAGATAAAGAAAGATTTCCAGGATCGCATCAGCGCACGAGCCATCATCGCCCAAATGTGCGAAATGAGTGTTGATCAAGCCCAGCGCGGCCTGCATACGCGCCGTACGATCGGCCAGGGCAAAATCCGCCTCGCGCGCCAAAGCGCACAATACCGCCACATCGTCGGCATAGCCGCACGCGGGCTCATCCCAAAGAACCGCACCTTCTGCCGGTACGCCGCGGCACAGCGCCTCGTGAGGCTGAAATTCCTGGTTGCCATGGCCATGCAAAATCGTATCAAAGCCGGCCGCACGGGCCACCGGTTCCAGACCAGCGCCGCTCAATAATTCGGCAAACTCCATGGCGTTGTACCAGTCAATATGCGGTACGGCCAAATCGTCCCGGACGCGGCGCCGGGCATCCCGTATCAGGGGCACGCTTTCCAAGCGGAAGGCGACCTCGTTCGGACGCGGGTAAAGCCGCCGGGCGGTTTCTATCGTGAATTGGCGGAGACTGCCCGCATTATAGCCATGGATATAGAATTGCGCCGCTTTGCCCGGCGCCAGATCACGCAACGACTGCAACAGCGCTAAAGGCCTGGAGACATGATGGAGGACGTTATACAGCCATACAACATCCTGGTTCTCCGCCCGGATATTCTCGCTTAGCAGATCCCCATGCACGATTTCAATGCCGTCTATTTCGAAGTGCCGGGTGTAATCATGCAACCGCCGAACTTTGTCGAGTGCCGAGTCAACCGCCAGCACCTGTTTGGCCCCGGCGCGCAGAAACGCCAGGGCCCAATCGCCCTGGCCACAGCCATAGTCGATGACCTTGGCGCCGTTCAAGGCATCGCCGAAGACGCGTTGCAGATAAGAAGCGCAGGTGTCAAGCCAGCCGTCATGCAATCGATCGTACCGAAAACTGGTTTTTACTTCGTCGTTACTTGGCGTCGGTGATACGAGATACATAGCTTAAGCTCACAAACATCATAATAAGATCATCGCTGATACCGGGCATCGTATAGTCGAGGATCAGTTGGTTCTGGTACGGTCTCTTAAAGGCGTATGTGCATTAAAGCCAGAAAAAGATTAATGCTGGCTGAACATGCCGCGAATTGAGGCTAATTCAGTAGATCACCCGCCATAGCGGGGCATTCGCGTCGCTGTTTCCGGCAGGGCATTCCACGTCTTCAGGCGGAATCGGTTGCCACCATTTTGCGCTCAGGAATTGTCTGAGTGGCGGTCCCGACCAGTTCGACAACCAGGTCTTTGTCTTCAGTCCCGGTCCAGGCAAAACTACTGCTGCGGGCCATTTGGTTTAGACGGCGGCCCGATGACTGCGGGTGTTTGACGCGAGCCCTTCAGGCCAATTTTATGATTAACAAATTCTTGAGAGTTATCCCGATACAATCTTGATCGTGGTTGGAGATTGGTTGGCAGCCTAAGCAAATAAGCTTCTGCCACGGTGCCTTTACAGGATTATTACCGGCTGCGGCAGACGAAATTCGGCAGAGTAATCGTGCGCCTCAATGCATCAATTTTGTTTTTCGGGTCACGTCGCGACAATTTGGGATTTAGTAAGAATCATGTTCAACGCAGCGGGCCTTATCGGACCTTGGAAACGTCGGACACGAAGGTTGGCGGGCACGGGCGCTTGGCAGCCTGGAATAATGTGCAAACGACCAACCTTTTGCGTCCCGGACAGGACGGCCGGCAAAGCCGAATGGAAGGATAAAAACCCACTGGCGGCAATTCATGGAATTGTCGGGCGCCGGGAAGATTATAAGATTGATCAGCACTTCAACCGCTTGGGCGCGACTTCCAATATTGATGGCTTCCTGTACCGCAAGCCCATCGAAGAGCTGGCGGGAGAATTGTTGCCCGCGTCATGACACAGTCAAAATCAATGTTTCAGAGCAGTGGCGGCCAGCAGCCGGAGCGACCCCGTCAGGCGGTGATCCTGGCCGGCGGCAGAGGAACCCGTTTGGCGCCGATCAGCGATTTGCGCCCCAAACCGTTGATCGAGTTCCATGGCCAGCCCTTCGTCGAGTACCTGCTTGAGATGCTTTCGCGGGAAGGTTTCGAGCGCGTGGTCCTGCTGACCGGTTACCGGGGGGAACAACTAGAAGCAAGACTGGGCAGTGGCGCCAAATGGGGTCTGGAAATCGCATATCATTGGTCGCAAGAAAAATTCGACACCGGCGCCAGGGTGCGGGCGGCCAGTGACCTGCTGGATGATACTTTCTTGCTGCTCTATTGCGACAACTACTGGCCGTTGCCATTCGAACAGCTTTGGACGCGTTATTGCGCCATGGAGGCCGAGGCGCTGGTGACGGTCTACCGGAACTCGGACGATTACACGCGCTCGAATCTCATTGTCGATGCGACAGGTAAGGTTGTCCTCTACGACAAGACCCGAAGCGCAAAAAATCTGCAAGGGGTCGACATCGGGTTCTTGATCTTGCGCAAACATTTGCTGCAGCTGCTGCCGCCAGGCAATATTAATCTGGAGCGCGAGTTGTTCCCGAAATTGATTGCGCAAGGCCAATTGACCGCCTTTGTCAGCGAACATCGGTACTACAGCGTTGGCGACATTCCGCGCCTGCCAGCGACAGAAAAATTTTTGCGGTTTGAACCAACGATCCTCCTGGACCGTGACGGCGTGCTTAACAAAAAGCGTCCAAAGGGGGAATACGTAACGGATTGGCGCGAATGGGAATGGCAGGACCATGCCCTTTCCGCACTGCGAAAGCTGACGCAGGCGGGCTATCGTATCGTTGTCGTCACCAATCAGGCCGGCATCGCGCGCGGGATGCTGGATGCCGACGCACTGGAAGACATCCATTCCCGCATGACAGCGGATGCCGAGGAATTTGGCGCGAAAATCGCGTGCGTCTACTATTGCCCGCATGGCTGGGACGACGGCTGCGACTGCCGTAAACCGCGGCCAGGCATGCTGCTGCAGGCGCAGAAGGATTTCTGCCTGGACCTTTCACGTTGCTGGTTTCTGGGAGACGACGAGCGTGATGGCATGGCGGCGAAGGCGGCGGGATGCCGGTTTGGCCTGATCGATGAGAACACCGACCTGGCCGGCATGGTTGATCATATTCTCGCCCGCCGGGCCAACATTTTACAATTTGGATAATTTGCGGAGGCAGTGGTTTGGCAGAACGGGTCTTGATAACTGGAATTACCGGTTTCGTCGGCTCTCACTTGGCGGACTATGCCTTGTCACGCGGGGTGGAGGTCTATGGCGTGCAACGTTGGCATCTTTCGCGGCGCGACAACGTTCGCCATTTCCAGGATCAGGTGTCATGGGTTGACTGCGACATTACCGACCCGATCGCGGCGCGGGAGATGTTGGATAAAGTCGCGCCGGAACGGATATTCCACTGTGCCGCCGAAAGTTTCGTTTCGCCTTCGTGGCAGAACCCGACCCGTTATATGAACGTCAATTATAATGGCACACTGAATATCCTGGATGCCATGAAACAGGCCGGCAGCACCGCGCCCTTTCATATTCCGGGCTCGGGCGAAGAATATGGCGAAATCCGACCGGAAGAACTGCCCATAACCGAAGAAACGGTCCTGCGCCCGGTCAATCCGTATGCGGTATCGAAAGTAGCCCAGGACTTGATCGGTTATGTCTATCACAAATCCTATGGCTTGAATGTAATCCGAACCCGCACCTTCAATCATGAAGGACCGCGGCGGCAAAAGGTCTTCGGCATTCCCTGGTATGCCTATCAGATTGCCCGCGCAGAAGCCGGCAAAGGCCCGCGGGAGTTGCGGGTCGGTCATCTGGACGACCGGCGAAATTTCACCCATGTGCGCGATATTGTTGAAGCCTACTGGCTGGCCACGGAACATTGCCTGCCCGGCGAGTTGTATTTAATCGGCGCCGAAGCGGAGAGCCACGTTCATACCTTCCGCGATTGCCTGGACCAGTTGATCGATATGTCGAACGAAAGCGGTTTCAGTTACGAAACCGTCGCCGAATTTGTCCGGCCGACGCAGGTGCCATACCTGATTGCCGATACAGCGAAGTTCCGGGCCGTCTGTGACTGGCAGCCAAAAGTCGCATTTGAGCAGATCCTTTCGGACACCCTGGACTATTGGCGCGAGAAAATCGCCACAAATTTGGATTAGGCGAGAAAGCACGTGGATAGAGACGACGACGACATATTCATGACGCGCACGCCATTGCGGATAAGCTTCAATGGCGGCGGCACCGATTTGCCGAGTTTTTTCGAGCATGAAGATGGCCTGGTGGTTTCAACAACAATCAACAAGTACATCTATGTCACGGTGAAGCGTCTTAACCCGGTTTATCAGGAACAATACAGACTGAATTATTCGACCACCGAGAGTGTCGCTTCGATCGACGAGATCAGCAACGATATCGCCCGCGAGTGTTTACGGCTCGTCGCCGTGGACGGACCGCTCTACATAGGAACCTTTGCAGACCTGCCGGCGAATTCAGGTCTCGGTTCGTCATCCAGTTTTGCCGTTGGGTTGCTCAAGGCTCTACACCTGATGCGTGGCGAAAAGGTTTCGAACGGTCAGCTGGCGGAGGAAGCCGCGCATGTGGAAATCGATGTGCTGGGCCACCCGATTGGGAAACAGGACCAGTATGCCGCCGTCTTCGGCGGGCTGAACGGCATTGAGTTCCGCACGGACGGCAGCGTTTCGATCGAACCGTTGACGATGCGGTGCGAATTCCTGAATAGGTTGTTTGATCAAACGCGCCTCTACTGGACCGGAATTACCAGGAGCTCATCTGAAGTCTTAAACGAACAAAACGCGAGATCTTCGGAAAATCGCGCCGCGCTGCAGTGCATGCGCGAACAGGCTGTGTTGCTTCGCAGCAAAATGCTCAAAGGCCTGGACCCGGCCGCCTTTGGCGCTCTGCTTGATGGCAACTGGCAGGTAAAACGAAAGCTGGCCAGCCGCATTTCGAACGGCGAAATCGACCGCCTGTACGATCTGGCCATTAAGGCAGGCGCATACGGCGGCAAACTATGCGGCGCCGGCGGCGGCGGTTTCCTGATGTTCCTGGTGCCACCGGACGGCGCTGATGCGGTTCGCCAGGCGCTTGGAAATCTGAGTGAAGTGACCGTCTCTTATGAACCGCACGGCTCGATCCAAATGCTGCCTCGTTCGAATTAACCACGGAGTGAACGGGATGCCACGGCAAAGCGCAATAGAAGGTGTTGTTGAAACAAGTAACGTGCATCTTGACGATGAACGGGGCTCCCTCGACAAGTTCTTCCACGCGCAGGTGCAGGATACCTGCTCTTCGGCGCTTACCTGGAAACAGGTTTTGCGCTCCACAACCAAGCAGGCCGGTGTTCTGCGCGGGCTGCAAGCCTTGAAGGCGCCCTATACCGAAGGCAAATTGATCGTTCCACTGAACGGCGAGATGTTTTGGGTAAGCGTCGACATGCGTGCCGGCAGCAACACGTTTGGCTGCTGGACATCGAAGCTGTTACGCCCCGACAACGGAAAAGGCCTGTTCGTGGCACGCGGGTTTTTCCATGGTTGTCTGTCGATGACCGACAATGTGGAACTGCTGATCATGGCCGACAACGATCATTCCGATGACCACAATGTCGGCATCAAATGGGACGACCCCGATCTTGCGATCGACTGGCCATTGCAGGACCGGCAGCCCATTTTGTCGCTAGCACACATGAAATATCCCAGCTTTGCGGACTTTCAACACAATCATCATGGTTTGTAGCCGTGGCTTGTAACGATGTCTGACGAGGCAAAGCAGTGAACCAGGAGCAAAGATATCTGTTCGATACCCATGGCTATATTGTCTTACGGGGTGTGCTTGACACGGCACTGGTCGCCACTCTGAACGGGCATATGGACCAACTGGAAGCATTGGCCGAGGACGAATTTCCCGAAGGCGTCACTTTGGGTAAACCACGCAGCGAAAATACCCTGTTCATCTCCAATATCGTCGAAGCCGATCCGGTCTTTTTCAATTTGATCGATCTGCCGCCGGTTATCGACATCGTCCGCGAAACGTCGTCGGGCCTGTTCCGCCTGAACCATACCAATTCAATCACCCACGGCAGAGGCGCCTATACCTACGTTCATATGGGCGGTGCGCCGCTGCATCCGAAAGCGACCTATGCCGTGGTGGACGGAAAAATCTTTTCATTGCTGACCAAGGCAGTCTTTCCCTTGGCCAATCAGAAGACCGACGATGGCTGCTTTGCCGTCATCCCCGGTTCACACAAGTCAAATTTTGAACGCCCCAGTGACGATCACCCGGATGCCAATCCTTATCTGGTGCCGGTTGAAGCCGAGCCGGGTGACTGCATTGTGTTTACCGAAGCGCTGGCCCACGGCAGCCTGGTCAACCAATCGGGGCGGGCGCGCAGAACCCTGTTCTATTGTTACAGCGTTGGATACATGCCGGATTGGGGCAATTTGGGTCTTTCGTTTAGCGAAGGATTTCTCGAACGGCTCTCGCCCGAACAGGCCGAGATCGTGCGCTTAAAGGCCAATTAGTCGGACATATGGGCAAAAACAGAAATTTCGAAAAGAGAGTAACGAATGATTGACGGGGTAAAAGTCGTACCGCTGCGGAAAATTCCCGATGAACGCGGCGCCGTGTTCCATTTTCTGAAGAAAACCGATCCGCATTTCACGGAGTTTGGCGAAGTCTATTTTTCCTGCGGTTATCCGGGCGTTATCAAGGCCTGGCACATCCATAAGGAAATGACCCTGAACAACGTTTGTGTCGTCGGGATGATCAAACTGGTCATTTACGATTGCCGTGACAATTCGCCCACAAAAGGTGAACTCATGGAAATCCATATTGGCGAGCAGAACTATGCTCTTGTGCAAATTCCGCCACTGGTGGCCAATGGTTACAAGGCATTCGGCGACAAGATGGCGATCATTTCGAACTGCGCCAGTATGGTCCATGATCCCGACGAGCTGATCTATATAGATCCGCTCAACAACGATATTCCCTATGACTGGGCGCAGAAACATGGCTGACAGCACACAACCGATCGGACCCTGCATCGTTTGTGCGGGCAGCAACATTCAGGAATTTCTGGATCTTGGCGAGACGGCTTACGCGAATGCCTTTCCGACGGCGGAAGACATCCGCCAAGGGGGCGAAGAAAAGTTCCCGCTAACTGTCGGGTACTGCCCGGACTGCCATCACGTACAATTAACCCAACACGCCACACCATCGGATTTGTTCTCCCATTACCTGTATATGTCGTCGGCCTCGGCGGTTTTGGTCGGGCATCTTAAGGGTCTGGCAAAGACGGTGGCCGCCCGCTACCACGAGCAGGCGCAAGGCCTGGTACTCGATGTCGGATGCAACGACGGCACGCTGCTGTCCGGCTTCATGGAAGCGGGGGTTGGTCGCGTACTGGGCATCGACCCTGCCGCAAACCTGGCACCTGTCGCCCAGGACAAGGGCGTTGAGGTCATCACTGACTTTTTCAATGCGGAAACGGCGCGAAAACTGAAAAACGACGGCCGCGAGGCACAAATCATAACGCTTACCAACAGCTTTCCACATATCCCCGACCTTTCCGGTCTTTGCCGCGGCTTCGATGAATTGCTCAGCGATGACGGCGTGATCGTATTGGAGGCGCATTATCTTGGTGACCTTCTCGACATGCTGGCCTTCGACACGGTTTATCACGAGCATGTGTCGTACTGGTCCCTTGGTCCAGCCTGCCGTTTATTCGCAGCCCACGGCTTCGAGGTGGTCGATGTGGAGAGGCTGCCCATCCATCATGGCCAGTTAAGGCTTTGGGTGCGCCGCGCCGGTAAGGAAGCAGTCAGTGAACGTGTCGCCACTTTGCTAGAGGCGGAAAAGGCACGTGGATTTGGACGCCTTGAGACTTTTCAGGCGTTTGCCGGCGCCATCGACCAGATCAGGAGTTCTGTTACCGATTGGTTGGCGCAAGCCACGGCGGAGGGAAAAACGGTAGCCGGCTATGGCGCGCCGGCCAAGGGGAACACACTGCTCAGTTACCTGCGGGTCAGCCCTGAGGATCTGAAGTACATTGCCGATCTGAACCATCTGAAGCAGGGCCGTTTTACGCCTGGAACACATATCCCGGTGGTTTCCCCGGACCTGTTGCGGCAAGATCCACCGGACTATTTGCTAATTCTTGCCTGGAATTTTGTGGAGGAAATCGCCGCGCAACAGCAGGCCTTTGCCGATACGGGCGGTCGTTTTTTTGTGCCGGTTCCATCTCTGCGCGAGATTACCGGCGCTGCAACCGCAATACCGGCGGCATAAGGGGTCTTCTCAGCTGAGAAGACCCCGGCTGCGTTCATTCATTTTGAATTTGCGCTAGCCTGCCGCTGCCGCCAGGGAACCGGGCAGTTCGCCGATCATCAAGCGTGGAATGTCTTTGTTCTTGAAATCTTGCGCATGCAGATCAGCGACGGTCAGATCGAACGCCTCCAGCCGTTCCTTCCAGTATGAAGAGCGAGATAGCTGACCTTCGAGACGTGTGATCGTCGCCGGCGCGATGGATCCCTCCAATTTATGCTCGAGATAGGCCAGAAAATAGAGTGCAAATCCGTGCTCGGGCGAAATGACATCGCAAAGATTGTTCAGATGGTGCCGCAGTTGCTGCAACTTCTGAATTCGATTTTCACCAAATAGACGATGAAAATTCAGGTGATAATTCATGAAGAACCAGATGTCGTCGATCTGTTCGCGTGTTGGAATGGCGTCCAACGGTATCGCTTCAAAGGCTTCCGCAAATCCAACGGTGGCCAGGCGTTGGCCGGTTTCGAGCTCATTTTGCTTGCCAAAGCCGCCCGACATAAAGCGCACTTCAGAAGTTTCCGTTGCCTCGATCAGACCTTGGGCGATCATGGCGTCATAGATGGGCGTGTTCGGCAGCGGCTGTAGAGCCGTAATGCCGCACCAATCCATGTCCATTTGTCTGGCAACGTTGATTGTATCCCCGATCATGGCCAGCGTTTCGTTGGGAAACCCCAACATCAAAAAGACCCGGGCATGGATGCTCGGATAGCGCTTCAATGTTTCCGCCGCTCGCAGAAATACATCGACGGTTCCGGGCTTCTTGACCTGCCGTAGGATTTGAGGATTGCCGGATTCCATTCCGATATTCAGCGCGATGCAACCGCTCTCGGCCATGGCATGCACGGTTTGATCGTCGCAAGACGACGCAATGACGCCGTTCGTTGCATCCCAGGTCATCTTCAGGCCACGCTTGATCTTGCCGTTGAATAGCTGCAGGGCCCGATCCTGATCCTTCAGCAAATCGTCATCGAGCCAGACAATATGATTGATGCCCTGGACTTCCTCGAGATACTGCAATTCGTCCAAAACACTATCGACATCGCGGTGACGCACACCACGACCGTTGAAATTTCGAACACTGCAGAAGGTGCACTGCGCCCGGCAACCGCGATTGGACAGCACGGTTGCGAAACGGCTGCCCTCTGGTTTCAAAGCGTAAAAATTACCGATGGTGCCGTATTCGGACAGTCTGCCGATGTCGATCAGATCATAGGCGGGAAGAACACTGATGTCCTGCCGGTCCGGGGCCGCCGGTTGCGCGATCGAATGCCGTTCGTCACCATCGGACAGGATAACCTGGGCCAGGGCACTTGCCGGCTTGGCGCCACGGACCACATCGCAAAACAATTCAATTGCAACATCGGCTTCCTTCAGAAAGGCAATATCAATGCCCTTAATGTCATCAAGGATGCGTTCGGGGTTGTTGGAGACGTGAACGCCTCCCACCGCAACCGGTACATCAAAAGCTGCTGCATAGTCACAAACACGGCTGAACGACAGATGCGTCATTGTGAACATGCAGGTGACGCCAATGAGATCGGGCGCGAAGTCCTCAATTCCCGCCTTCAACTCCTGTCGCCATATGGCATCGAAATCAAAACTGCCGTCGTCGTACTGGTCGCGGCACGACTCCAAAATACTGTTGTTGAGGTTGCAAATTCTGACCTCAATATTTCGGCGACGAAGGTGTTCGGCGATGAGCAATATGCCATAGGGCGGGTAGTTGGCGTAGCGGCCACGCAAGGCGGTTTCTGGTTGAAACAGCTCGCTATTGCCGTCGGGCGGATTAACCAGGAGAACGCGATCTAAAGCGCCTTCCGGGAACAACCGCCGCAAAGCGCTTTCGACTTTAATCAAATCTGGGCTGTCTTGACCGCGCGTCGCAACCCTAGCCGCATGTGCCATGCTGCACTCCTGTCGTGATTTCGCCAGGCGCCGGGCTGATCTGGGCGTCCAAATTGGCGTGTAGGGTCAAGCAGCGCGAAAGTTCGTCAATGATGACCTCAGATGATGGGCGTATGGGCTCGAAACCCGGCATCTCCATGGCCCGATTGCTGAGCTGTCGCGGCCAATCCGGATTATCTTCATCGATATCGGCGGCATCGCTAACCGTGCAGCGCAAGCCGAGGCGCTTGCAGACCAACGCCAAGATACGCCTTTTGGAAATCGCTTCAGGACTGACAAGGTCGATCGCCCGATTGAAGGCCGGTGTATTCAGTGCGTAACCTACGCAGTCGGCAATTTCGGGCGGCCCGATATAGTCCCTTAGAAAATTCTGCCTGTTGATTTGCAGGGGCTTTCCCGAAATTAAGCTGTTCGCAATTTCAGAAAGAAAGTAGCCGCCTGCAATGGGGAGTTCCTTGCTGAGATAACCGAAGACCCGAACGTCGAGAATTGAACGCGAGACCAGGGCGCGATGCTTGGCTTCGGCGACGATTTTCGCTAATGGGTAACAGGGGGTCTTCTCGGATTGATTAACAGGAATTGTCAATGCGTCACTGTTTTCAGCGGGACGATTATAGGCGTTGCCGTAAATCGCACCGGTACTAAGGAAGAGCAATTTACAGCGCGGCTGCTGGTTGAGATAAGCCAATGTCATGTTGTCAACGGCTTCCGAGGCATAAAGGATTTCAGCCCCCAACCCGCGAATGACCTTGGGATCGCCCGGCAACGCGGCGTTCACGACGAGATCATAGGCGTCGCGACCAAAGTCACTGGTATGGCTGATTTCAGCCGCTCGTTCGCCCTTTTCAGCAACGCCCAAGAGTGTTCGCAGGCGCCCGGGCCGTTCGGTGAAGAGATCCAGCCGGCAATCGGCATCCAGTGCCTCGGCCAAGCCGCGGCCAATTTGACCCCCGGCCCCGAGAATCGCAATTCTGGCGCCTGAAATGCCCCGATCTGTCATCTCTGCCTCAAAAATTCCCGGAAAACGACCCTTGCAGCCGGTATCATAGGCATCAAACATGCTCAAATTATTAACTCTTTCGGATCATTTCCCGGGCATTTTGCGGGCCCGCCGGGACAGCCCTATCCTTGAACGCGGCCAGCCTCCGTTGCCAAGACGGTACAGTGGCCACACAGTTTGTGTTGGCTCTTTTTCCCGGCCGAATGGAGTTCGCGCAATTTGTTTAGCGGTTTGGCATTGAAGAGGTCGATGGGGTCCGTATCAAAAGCATTTCCGAAGCCATATTTACCTTCGAGCAGATCTTCAAAACACAAAGCGACCTTGCCGTTGGCCAAGATCACAAGCTTTTCGAATAGATGGTGACACGGCTGTGCGGCCAACGGATCGTTGTTTTCAATGCGGGTGGCGTCGCCGCCCGTTTGCCCTGACCAGTCGTGCATGTGGTAACGAAGCACAAGATCGTTTCTTTTCTCGTTGATCCTGGTTTTCCAGAAGGCGCGGTATGCTTCCCATTCCTGGGCATTGTGTTTCTGTTGGATGAAGCGGATGACAAACCGGGTTTTATGGTTGCCGGCATCGCGTTCGCGAATTGCCGCCTCAACGTTGCTGACAACGCGGTCGAAATTTGTTCGTGGGCGTGCGGTTTCGTGCACGGCCCTAGTTGCGCCGTCGATACTGACGAGGATTGTGTCAACGCCACCGGCAAGAAGTTGCCTGCGCCATTCAAGATCCAGCAAATGCGCGTTGGTCGATACGGCCACGCCTGTGAAGCCTCGATTTTTGAGCAACGCAACCCGTTCTGGCAAGAATCGATCGAGCAGGGGTTCCCCCAATCCGAACAAATCAAACATCGTAATCTGATCTCGATAAGGTACCAGGCGGTCTATGAGGGCTTCGAATTTCTCCATCGACATCACGCCTTTGTCCCGTTCCGTCGGATGTTCGATCAGGCACATCGGGCAACGGGCATTGCAGCCGAAGACTGTTTCGATCACGACCCGGGACGGGATCAGGCGTTCGCCATGCCGATCGGTCATGTCCATGGCGCCTTGCCGCTTGTCGCCGATAGCTGTGGATGATGCCGCCATGTTCAGCCTTTGGATTAGAGGGCAAGGCGCGCCTAAGGCGCGTCGAGGAAGGCGCGGATTTCGTTCATGTCGGGCTGGAACCGGTCTGGATTGGGACACAGGGTCCAATCATCATAGGACATGACCTTAACCCGTGTGGCCCCCAGCATTTCGGATACTGCGCTCACCAAGCCGAAATACGGTTTATTGCGACTCTTCGCGTCATCAAGAATAAGCAACCGTCCCGCCGTCATGGCTTCTTCGCGAACATTATCGCCGACGGTAATATGCGCGGCGTTTACGCCCATCAGGCCGCATGAATAACCCTCAGCCGTCAACTGTCCTTGGATCTCGGCCGCCTGGGGAAACGCCATATTGTAGGCGCAGACCGTGAGGTCCCGGCCGGATTCATAAACGATGCTGTCGGCGTGCTCGGTTATATGCTTTGGCGCCAGTGTCGAACCCGGAACCGGTTCGCGGAACAAACGTTCGCTGCAGGTGATAATGCGGAATCCCGGCGCGGCGAAGTGCCTGGCCAACACGGCGGGTATGTCGTGACGATTTGTGACGGTATACCCTTCGATATCCGCAATCGAGCACAGGTCATAAAGCCCGTTGAATGAACTTTGCGGCCCCGAATATCCGCCATCAACGGTAATTGCCAGGATCGTGAACGAGGCTCCCAGGTTTTCCCCGCGCAGGATATTCCAGGTATTGACCAGTTGATCGACACCAAGCAGCAAGAAATCCAACTGCTTCATGCAATAGGCGCTGCTGATACCCTTTAGCATCAGGCCGAAGCCAACACCGGCCAGTGTGTTTTCGCTGTTTTGGGTATTGATGGCACGGTGGTCGTCATCCAGGTTCAGGTTGCGGGTCAGCCCGCCGAGGCATGAACCCGCGTCCACATTCTGGCCGTAAAGAACAA
Source organism: Alphaproteobacteria bacterium (assembly GCA_021776235.1). Lineage (GTDB taxonomy): Bacteria > Pseudomonadota > Alphaproteobacteria. The sequence goes on from JAJFGG010000016.1 coordinate 97,807, forward strand.
ATCGGTCCTGTGCTGCGATGGTTTTGCGCAGGCAGGCGTTCACGAATGACACGTAGCTTTCGCTCATGTCATTTCCTCGCGCAATGCGGTCTGTATTCTTATCGCTTCTGCGGCAAGGGTCGCAGGCTCGACCCAGTTTTTCAGCTGTTCGACGGGGTCCTTGTCCAAAGGGTCGAGCGCCGGCCAATCCGGTATCTCGAGATGCCGCGCCGGGCCCTGATGATAGTTGACTGTTCTGCCATCAGGCGCCCGTTCATCGTGGACGGTGAACCAGCCCAGGGTATCCAAGGACACCTCCAAAAGCACCGGTGTGGCCCCGGCGGAAGCCGCCAGGCGCGCGTCTTTGACGGCATCGAGGCAGGCAAAAACATCCGCACCGTCTGTACGGCGATAGGGGACAGCAAAACTGTTGCAGAATGCTTCGAGATCGATGGCGCAGCGGCGTTCGGAAACATGCGTTGCCAATGACCATTCGTTGACTTCGGCAACGATCACGCAGGGTGCCGCCCGGCTTTTCATAAACTGCAGCGACTCGTAGAACGCACCCTCTTCAAGGGCGCCATCGCCTGTGGTGACAAAGCAAACACTGCCGTCGCCCAGGACCGCGGCACCCAACGCAACGCCGGCGGCGACCGGTAGGTTGTTCGCCAGGATTGACGAGCTGTAAGGCAACCCCTTTGCGGGATTTGACAGATTCATTGAACCCAGGCGGCCGCCGTCCAGGCCTTCATTGCGCAAATGATAGGCCTGATACTCGCTCGCGAAATTGTCGGCGCGGGTGAGGTTGTAGTGAATATTTCGATGGGTCAGGAGCAGGCTGTCACCCGACGCCATCGCCAGATCGACGGCCACCGCAATGGCCTCGTGCCCCAGCGCAAGATGAAGCGGGATCTTGAGCCCGTTGGTGTCCATGGTCTCGTTGATAAGGAGTTGCGCCAGGCGGAGCCGCAATACCTCCCGCGCGATATCTAGGCGGCTGTGGGCATTTGCACGGCACATTTCAATTTGCCCCATAGCCAAAATAATCGGCAAGACGGATCAAGCCTTCCCGGTATTGCACCGTGGCTTTCCAGCCCAGGTCAATTTCTGCCTTTCGGGACGACAGGGACCTGATACTGGGCGCCGCCGGGTTTTTTTCCGTCGTCGCAATCGAACTGCCAAGTATTTCCTGTGCCGCCGAAACAATATCGCCCAGGCTGGTCAATTCGGGTCCCTGTATATTGAGAACCCCTTCGACGGGAGATTTGCAGGCCGCAATGATGGCATCAGCGACATCGCTGACATGCAGATACCGCCGCGCCGTAGCGAGCGAACCGACGCTGATATCCTCTGGTCTGGCAACGCTGGCGAGCAGGCTTTCCACCGCTCCCCAGTTCGTCATGCGCTCGCCATAGATGATCCCAAAGCGCAGAATTGCCAAGCTCAATTGATTGTTTCGGCTATACTGGGACAAGCCATATTCCGCCATCAATTTGGACAGAGCATACTCTGAGGTAAGCGCGAGCGGATCGATGCGGGTATCTTCCGTGACGGGCGTCTCGCCAGCCGCATCCGGATAGACCCATTCGCTGGAGGCAAAGACAAAGCGTCTGACACCCGCCTTTGCCGCTGCCTGCGCCATGTTCATGGTGCCGGCGACATTGATTCTGAAGCATTCGGCTGGTTTGCCGGTGCAATCGGAATCGCGGGAAAGGGCCGCGAGATGGACCAGCGCATCAGTGTTCAGATCAATATGATCGGCCACTCCCGGGTCATTGATATCGCAGCGGATCGTTGTGTCAGCATCATCCACCCTGAGGTCGATGCCCGATACCTTGATGCCTTGATCCCGGCATCGTTTGCGCAGGACCTGGCCGACAAAACTCTCGATGCCGGTAATGAAAATGCGCCCGAATGTCTGTTGTTTCTGCATCATGCCACGATCTTGCAAAGGTTCGACAGTTCATCTATCTGGCCAGACCGCCGAATTGGGCCTTCCGAAATCTCTTGGCGCGAGTGGAAAAGTTCCGGATCGACATATAGGAAATATTCGCGCTCCTCGCACGGCAACTGCGATAGCACCCGGCTGGTTGCAACAATCACCTCGGCCTCGGGTGAAGCTGTCAGGTAGGCTTCGACTATGGACTGGGTCTTTTCATGCTCCTCGACAACGAGCAAATCGGTTGCCCCGGACGTTCGCATGCAGAGAATGATTGTCTGGGCAACTATATGCGCCCTTAGACCCTCGTCGACCAAATTTGCGAGATGGTTCGCCGCTTCCAAGCCATAGGCGCACGCGCGAATTGTTAGGCTCCGTCCCCGTAAATACATCCCCCTGTCGAATGCGGTTAGAGCGCCTACGACATACTGCTGCGCCAGTTTCTGCGCGATAAACATCTGGCGCTGCTTCGGCGACAGATTGGGAATGCTCACGGCGGCCAGTTGATAGTCAGCTAAGTAGGAAGACAAATGTTCGTCTTCAAACATACTCCTGGAGCCCTGCCCTGCATGTTGCAGCACGCCATGAATCGGGTCTTCGATGAAAACAACGTCGCCCATTTTCATGAGATTCGTCATACCGAAGAAATCAAATGAAAGCTGATACTGAAACGGCATCAATGCCTTCTGGTAGGCTCGCCGCCGCATTATGGGCATCTCAACCGAATTGATGCTGTCTATAACTTCATGCAGGTTGCTCAAGCTGCGCCGACCGTGTTTGGATTCGTCCTGTCGGATGGACTCGATAGACCCATCACCCTCGCGAACTTTGAGCCACGTACCAAAGACCACCGCGACATCAGCGTGGTTGTCCAATTCATCAATGGCCCTCAACAAGCCCTCTTCTATCAAATAGTCGTCGTCAGCCAGATATACGAGGTAGTCCCCGCGGGCCAGATTGAAGGCCGGCAACTGAGTTTGAAATCTGTTTAATGCATTTTCTTGACGGAAATAATATACGCTGGGCAGGCGGCCGCGGAATTGCTCGACGACAGCCTCGGTATCGTCGCTGGAGGCATTGTCGGAGATAACAACTTCGAAATCCCTGAATTGAAATTCGTCAAGATGGCTCAAACAGGTGGCCAATCTCTCCGCTCTATTGCGGGTCGGTATGCATATACTCAGCTTTGGCATCAGATTATGGTCCGGTCACGTTATCATTTGGCATTAACGTGAAAACGGAAACCGCGATAACCCTGACCAGTTATGCTCTGAATACCTGTGCGGAAAACACCGCGAATTATGCGCCGGATTTTCATTACGCCAGAATTTTGCATAAGTTCAACAATTCATCGACCTGGGCCGAACGACGAATTGGCCCTTCTGAAATGTTCTCACGGGACCGCAAAAGTTCCGGGTCGACATAAAGAAAATACTCACGCCCGCCGTACGGCATCTGCGACAGCTCATCGCCGGTCGCAATGGTCAGATTGGCCTCGGGCAGGGACGACCGGTAAAAATTGGCGATAGGCCGGGTCCTTTCGTGGTCCTCAACAACCAACAAATCCGTTGACCCGGATGTTCTCATGCTGACAATAATTGTCTGGACAACAATTTGAGTCCGCAGTTCCTTGTCCATGAACATTGCAAATCCATCGGCCTCGCCCACCCCGTAGGCAAGCGCGCGGACAATAAGGTTCCGACCAAGCAGGAACATGCCCTGGCGGCACGCGGTTTGTGCGGCAGCAACATACTGATGAACTATTCTTTGCGCGATGAACAACTGGCGCTGCCTCGGCGACAGATTAGGCAAGGTGATGGCGGTCAATTCATAGTCAGCGAGGTAAGATGAAAGGTGTTCGTCTTCAAACAGTTGATTGGAACCTTGCCCGTCATGCTGCACCACCCCATAAATGGGATCTTCGATAAATACAACGTCGCCCATTTTCATCAAATTGGTCATGCCGAAGAAGTCGAATGAAAGCTGATACTGAAACGGCATCACCGCCTTACGGTAAGCTTCCCTTCGCATAATGGGCATTTCGACGGCATCGATATTGTGAATAATTTCATGCAAATTGTCCAAACTGCGGCGTCCGTGAGCCGACTCATTCTGTTTGACCGCTTGAATCGAGCCGTCTTCATCGCGAACTTCAAGCCAGGCGCCGATGACAACCGAAACATCGGGGTTGCTCTCCAGCAAATCGAGCGCCTTTAACAGGCCCTCTTCTATCAAAAAGTCGTCATCGGCCAAATATGCAAGGTATTCCCCGCTCGCGAGATTGAATGCCGGCAGTTGGCTTTGAAATCTGTTTAATGCAGTCTCTTGACGGAAATAATAGACGTTTGGGAGTTGTCCGCGAAACCGCTCCACCACTGCTGCAGTATCATCGCTGGAAGCATTATCAGAAATAACAACTTCAAAATCTTTGAATTGAAAGTCACTGAGCCTACTCAAACATGTCGCCAACCGTTCTGCCCTGTCACGGGTAGGTATGCAAATACTCAGTTTCGGCATCCGATTTTTATCCTGATTTTGGTGTATTCGTGGAACCGGCGCAAGGGAACGAAATATGGTTAACTGGATTATCTCCCAATTTGCTTAAGTAAAGGTTATATTCCAAACTCCAATATAGAAAATATTGCGCGAGTAAGTTTTACTTCAAATGCGAATTCCACCATTCAACTGAGCCACGAAGTCCTTCAACAAAATTGTCCCCAGCAACGAAGCCAATATTTTTTCGCAGTAACGTATCGTCACCAACTAAACGGTGGGGCACTCCTTTGCCGCCAAGCCGGTGGTCATGCCTTATTAGGGCGGGGTCTGCGTCGCAAAGCAAAAATACGGACGCCGCGATCTCGCCCAGGGTCAATCCTTCGCCACTACAAATATTGACCGTTGTTTCTGTAGTGCCTGCCAATAATTTGCAGAGAGCGCCTGCAACGTCGCGGGATCCCATGTAGTCGCGTAACAATTCGCCGGGGCCCATGGAGAATTGCCGATTTTCCAGAGCGGCCATGATCGCTTGCGGGATGAACCTATTCGGTTTTTCGCCCGCGCCATGACAGAAAAAAATACGCCCCGTCGCCGCGGAAACAGGGGCGGCTGTTTCAAGATAATGGGACACTATTCTCTTACCCTGGCCCAGCGCGGAGGCCGGAGAAACAGGTGCATCCTGCTCTCTAAAATTCCTGGAACCAGTCTTGCTGTCTTGCCAATTGTACTCGGCGCAACTGCCGGCAAAGACAAGCCGCCGGCCCCCGTTTTGCGCAAAGGCATCAATCAGTGAAATGCTTGCGTCTGCCCAGATTCGGTTTTCCTCAAAACTATCGCGGAACTCATGCCCCGTCGCCCAGGCTAGATGGATCAGGCTGTCGGCTTTGACATCTTTCACAATTCCTGCCATCGCGGCACGATCAAGGATGTCAGCCTGCAGCCACTTCACACAAGGCCCTCTGATATCGGGCCTCTGGTTGCCCGTGCCCGCTAATGCGATGACATCCTGTTTTGCCGCACGCAACTGTCTGACAACCTGCCGACCAATCAGGCCCGCTGCACCCGTTACCAAGACGGCCGTCACGGCCCTTCCCCGATAGCAAGATGCGGTCCCCCGTCGGGGCTGTATCCAAAATCCATTAATCCGACATATCTCAATTAGACTTAAATTTGGTGAAGATGTTACTCACCCTGCGCTATTCCGGGAAAAGAGGAACTTTTCTTGAGGCTCATATTGGACAGCGGCAAATCGCCAAACTCAAAACCGGAGTTATGGCCCAAATTATCGGATTCTCTGTTTACACAATAGTTCAACAGATCGCTTGTTTCTCAATAAACTCTCTGAGGAAGCAAAAAATAATAAACAACAGATTAATGAAAAAGTAACGGTGTACTTATAAATTCGAACCCTTGGATGGCCTCGCCTTTTCAACCTGGAGCGACTGAATAGTCTTGAACGCGGGTCGTTATTCGGAACCCATGTTCACAAGATTTGCCGTTAACCAATACATAGGTGCAGTATGAATGACTTGACTATGAGCCCGCGGCTAGAAGAGGTTGCTGTAAGTTGGGTCGATGAGGCAACCGGCCGGGATTTTTCCCGCCTGGTTCATGTGAGCAGGCTGGCACAGCTTTCCGTAGAGCTTTCCACGTCGTGTAACTTGGCCTGCGTCTATTGTCATTTCGCTCCGCTGGACCGCCGCGGCAATGATATGCCGGTGGATACCATTGAGCATGTCATTGAATTCTGTACATCTTTTCCAATAGATGTTGTTACCCTCTCGGGTGACGCTGAAATTACCATGTACAAAGGCTGGGAGACGGTCGCAAAACGTCTGCTGGATGCCAGTGTCAACCTGCGCACTATTTGTAATTTTACCAACGGCATCTTTTCCGAAGAGCAGGTTGACGCGTTTTCGCAATTCAGCGAAATACTTGTCAGCCTCGATACTGCAGACGCACAGTTGTTAAAGAAAACCCGCTATCGGGCGGACCTGCGCACTATCACACTTAATGTGATGGCGATCCGTGCAAAATGCATCCTGGATGGCCGGCCGCAACCACGTTTCATTTGTAACACCGTGGTCAGTGACAAAAACTTTACCGTTCTGGATAAACTGACCGCGTTCGCCATCGCGGCGGGGTTCAATATAATTTCCTTGCAGCGTCTTGTCGGGCTCGAGGAAGTCGAGGGTGGAAAGAACGATTTCTTCGATAACCCCAATGCAATTCCGGTTTTTCCACTCCATACAATGGCTGACGACGCAGCCCGCGAGGGTCTTGCCGCGCTGGAGCGGGCAATGCAATTGGCCGTGGGCCGTATTGAATTAGCTATGCACCCGGCGATATCCGGAGAATTTGAGCGACTGATCGACTATCTCAATGGAAAAATTGAGACAGCCGCGCCACCCTCTGAAACGGATGGCGCCTCGAACGAAAGCCTGGCCTGCGAGACTGATGCACAAGCTATTGTCGGGGGAAAACGCACCAAGGCATGCCTGATGCCGTGGAACTATATGCATGTCATGTGGAACGGCGAAATACCGCCATGTTGCATCGTCAAGGACAAGTTCATTGGAAAGACAGACGATGCCCCGCTTGCGGAAATCTTTAATTCGGATCAGATGAAAAGTTACCGCATGGGGCTGTTGACCGGAAATCTACCGGACGTATGCGAGACTTGCACATACATGCCCGATGCCAGCACGGACTATTTGGTAGCCTCGGTTGAGAGCTATTTGGGACAGATCACACCATCGAGCTGATAACTGGACTGAGCAAGACCAAGCCGGCCAACGTAACAAGATAATAAAACCCGCTATGTCGTTCCTGATCCGTCTTGGTCCGGACGGATGGTGCGCGCTTTCGATACCCTTGTTGCCACGATTTCAACGGACTGCCGGCAGATCCGTTTTCATGACCTCTTCAGCCCGCTAGCTATCCGACAAATAGCGGAACCAGTCCTCTGTCGCGGCGGCGATCTTGTCTGCGTTCCAGATAGGGGCGTCGCGCCAATAATCTATGTTATCGAGCATGATCCGCACGCCTTTCTCGATGGGCACCTGCGATGTCCAGCCAAAATGCTGCTTGATCCGGCTCACGTCTGCCAGAGTGCAATCGGGCTCGCCGGGCCGCTTGGGAATATGCACCACCTGTTCGGCGCCCAGCAGTTCCACCAGGCGATTGACCGAAACATCCTTGCCGGTACCAACGTTAAAAACCTCGCCACTAACGTCATGCCCCGCCACGGAGGCAACCGCATCCGCAACGTCGCCAACATAGGTAAAGTCGCGGGTCTGTTTGCCGTCCCCCACCACGGTCAATGGTTCACTGGCCAGCAACTGGGCCAGGAAAACTCCAAAGACCGCACCATAGGTACCGGAGGTTCGGGCCCGTGGCCCATAAACATTGAAAAACCGCAATGAGGCCACCGGCAGGCCATAGACCTGGCCCCAGTGCAGCACAAGTTGTTCGCCCAAATATTTGGTCAGGGCATAGGGATATTCCGGCCGGATATCAGCCGCTTCGGCGGTCGGGTAATTATCCGGGATGCCATAGCAGGACGACGACGCGGCATAGACCAGCCGTTTCACGTTAGCGGCGCGTGCCGCCTGCAGGATATTGAATGTGCCGGTGACATTGGTGTCGTAATATCCGTCCGGGTTCTGGATCGATGGGACAATATCGGCCAAAGCGGCCAGATGAAAAACCCTCTCGGCCCCTGCCAGTACCGTTTGCATCGCCGCGCGGTCGCGGATATCCGCCTCCACCAGTTTAAATCTTCCGTCGCCCGCCAGATGTTTCAGATTATGCGGTCCACCGGTAATGAAATTATCAACCGCCCGGACGCGCCGCCCGTCGGCCAGCAGCCGGTCAACCAAATGACTGCCAATAAAACCGGCGCCCCCGGTAACCACATCCAAACCGTCGTTGGCCAATTGAAGCTTTGCCATGCAGCCTTCTTTCTCCCGCGGCATCAAAGCCGCGCCACGCCCTAGATGAAGTCCAGCAGGCTCAATCGGCCTAACCGGCCAATAACCTGCATGGATGCGGTCAACGCCGTTTCGCCGGCCTTCATGTTGGTTACGGCCTCGGCGATGTCGACGTTTTCAATCTGGGATACAAATATATCAAGGAAATTAATTTCCTCTTGCTGCCGTTCAATTTGTTTTTCAAGCGCGCTTATATTCAGGCCATTCAGTTGCTCCGCGCTGCGGGCGGTACTAATCCCATTCACAGCACCGCTGAACTCACTAACCAGAAAGTCGACCTGATTGGGCGCCAAAGGATCGGTGAAGCTGCCGGCGGGCCCAAAGGCGCCGGCGCCCGATGGCAGGGTACCATTCTCGAATTGCTGGATGCGGCGAATGCTATCCAGCAGAGGCAGGGCGACATCGCTGGCCAGAACGCCGTGTTCCAAAACCCGGTTTTCATCCAGGCGCTGGGTCTGTTTAACAGCGTTATTGTCAAAGGCGTCAGCCGTCGTCGTCAAGGCCAGCAGCTCGGTCGTGGTCGAAATATTGATCGGCGAGGTATCGGTGCGGGTGCCGCTAAACAGAAAATTACCGTTCAACGTCGTATCGAGCAGACCTATCAGCCGTTCCATGTGATTTGTCATATTGGCCACCAGCCCGACGCCACTATTCAGGTTGACCGTCTTGATCAAATCGTTGCGCAATTCATCGGCGATCTCGGCAATACCACCCAGGGCGGTATTCTGCAGTTCCAGACGGTTGGCCAATTCCTTATTGGCCCGAATGAAACTGTCTGTCCGGGCAGATACGGTTCGCGACGACAGCAAGACGCTGCTCTCGCGGGCAATGGCCTTCAAGTCATCGCCATTTTTGCCAGTGGCAACCCGCGTCTGCTCAGTGCGCATATATTCCTGATTGCGCAGCATTTGCGTCAAAAGTGCCTGGCCCTGGCTGAATGTCGAAATTCTGGTCATGACATCATTTCCTAAAAAGCGCCGTCAAATTCTCAATAAGGTTTCGTACATCTCGTTCACCGCCGCGATAATGCGGGCGGCGGCGTTGTAGGCATTTTGGTATTGCACCATCGCCGCCAGTTCTTCGTCCAGGTTGATCCCGGTAACGCTGTCGCGGCGGAATCCAAGCTCTTGCTTGAGGATATTGCGATCCTCCGCCAGGCTGGAAATACGGTCCGCTTCCAAGCCGATATTGGACAGGAAGAAGTTGCCATATTTGGCCAAGGTGGTCGTGGTTACCGGCAGATCGCCGGCGCCGGCAAAATTGGTTGTTTCCGACGACAGGGCAAAGAAGGCATTGACGCCCCGATTGTCACCGGAGTTCAAGGCCGGAATACCGGTGGCAGGGGCTGTGTCGAGCCGCGCCAAGGCAAATCCGACCGGATTGGCGTTGATGACGGAGTCGACCGTAATATCGAACGCGGCATCCATGCGGTAGTGATCACCAACGCCAAAAAAGTCGGAGAACGATTTAGCCGTGACGCCCCGTGTGGTGGTATCGCTACGCACCTTCATGTCATAGCTTTCGTAACCAACCGCAGGTGTCAGGACCAGCTTGCCGTTGCTGTCCATGGTGTATGTTCCATAGCCGGAAAAAGCCGTGTTCAGGTCGGTCAAGACGTTAGCCACGGTGCCGCCCACGGCGGAAAAATCGAGAGTATGGGACGCCGCCAGAATGCCCCCGGGGCCGCGAAATTCCATACTTACCGTGCCGGTGGCGCCAAAGCCATGGCCAGCCGCCGTTGTCAAACCGGTGTCAAAGTGCGGAATTTCGCGGGCCGAAAGCAGATCGTTCATGCCAAAAAAATGCGAGAAGCCCCGGCCGCCGCGGGCACTGGGGGTGGCGTCGGTTTGCGCTATGGCGACGCCATCGGTGCTGGTGGTCGCTGTGAAACTCATGACGCCATTGGCTAAGGCCAGGGTGCCACCGGCAACGTTGGCGTTAACGTCATCAATGACATCCTGTACGGTGACGAGACCGCCGGCACCAAAGTCTATCTCGTAAGACGAGGTCAAAAGGCTAGCGCTGTCCAGAACCGCAAAAGTTGCCTTGCCGGTAAAGCCATGAGCGTCGGTGGCCAGAATACCAACGTTACGGCCGGTCAAGGCATTGGGTGGTGGGACAGCGCTGTTTGCGTTGTGCACCTTGTTGATCAAATCCATGAAATTGGCGGATAACTCACCCAGGGACAGAGCGACTTCGGGTAGTTCCTTGTCCCGCATGTCCACCAGCCCTTTTAAGGTGCCGGCCCGCAGGTTGGGCTCCAACGCGACGCCTGTCGCCGCCGCCAGGCCGGTGGTCGCATCAACTTTGTGTACGGTAATGGAATTGAAGACGACGGTGGTCTCCACCTGGCCCGGCGGATTGTATTGGACAATGCGCGGCAGGTCGTCGATCAAAGCCAGGCCGGAAATCGTCGAGATCTCTACTTTATAGGTGCTCCGTTCCGTAACGCGGATATCAATGATATCGCTAACTTTTTCGATTGCCCTGGCGCGCTCTTCTTCCAGCGCCGCCGGATTTCCGCCGCTTTCCTTTTCATGGGAGATCAAGTTATTAAGGCTGTTGATTTGCGACAAGGCGTTGTTAAGAATGGCAATTTCACCGGTGATCTGGCTGTCGGCATCGCTACGCAAATTCAATATCTGATTGGCATAGCGGTCCAATGAATCCGCCATGCTCTGAATATCGGTCAAGGCGCCAATTCGCCGCGCCGCCTGGGTTGGATCCGTGGCCAGGGTGGCAAAGGCATCGAACATTCGGTCAATTTTACTGTTCAGGGACAAGACGTCGTCAGGCGTGCCAAACAATGACGACAGACGATCATATATTTCGCTCTGTTTCTGGTAATAGCCGTCATAGGCCGAAGCACCAATTAGTTCCTTGGTGAGAAACTTGTCCACGATGCGGCGGATTTCGCCAATTTCCACACCAGCACCAGTAGGACTTAACACCACTTCCTGACGGGCATAGCCAGGTGTGTTGACGTTGGCGATATTGGTCGACGTCGTGCGCAGAGCCGCCTGGTTGGTATTCAGGCCGCTCAAGGCGGTGCGTAGGACGGCATCAAGAGACATTGGCCATTACCTCCAATTCGCCAGGAAAAGCGCGGTCAAATTGCCCCGGTCATGGGCGCCATGCGTGGCAGGAATTGCCGTCGGTTCGCCCTTGGCCGTCCGGTTGGGCAAAATGTACCGATCACAGAAAGCCAGCCGCGAATTCATTTCAATTGCGGTAAACCTTTGTTTTAAAGAGCTTACTTGTACTCGTGGCACAACGTGTTTCCTAACTGCTGGCTGCGTCGCATAACTTCCTGCCCTCAACCGTGCAACTTCGGTGCCAACTCGGCGCAGGCACAGGATTTGCGAAAAAAAACGCCCGGACAAACCGGGCGTTCTTTATTCAATCACTGAAAAATCTGGTGATAGAACCGTGGCAAACAGCCAAACTGTTAGATTGTCTGCCTAAACGGAGGCGTCCGCGCTCGCCTCTTGCAGACTGGCCAGAGTCTCTATCGCCGGTGCGTGGCCCTGTTCGGCCGCCGCGGCCATAAGTTCCATAGCGCGCTCGACATCCTGCTCCACGCCGTAGCCGTTGAATAGCATTACAGCCAGATTGAACTGGGCCGGCGCCAGACCTACGCTGCTGGCCAGTTCGTACAATTGGGCAGCCTTGGCCTCATCCTTGGGCAAACCCACACCGTTTTCCCACATCACGCCAAGATTAAAGGTGGCCACCGTGTAGCCAGCCTGTGCCGCCGTTGAATACAACTCCACCGCCTTGGCGAAATCCTGGGTAACTCCCTCGCCGCGCTCATACAGGCCAGCCAGATTGCACATGGCCGGCACGTGCTTTTTATCCGCCGCCCGGGTATACCAATATGCCGCCTCCGGGACGTCTTCTTCGACGCCCAGGCCGACCCCGTATAGGACACCAACACTGTATTCTGATTCGGTGTGGCCTGCATTGGCCGCCTTCAAAAAGTGATCATGGGCGCGCTGATAGTCTTTCTCGAATCCGTGGCCCTGACTATGCAATTGACCAAGACGGAATTCCGCTTCGATGTCGCCATCTTCGGCCGCTTCGTGCCACGCTTCCATGGCCGCTTGATACTCGCCGCGCTCAAAATGCTGGTTTGCGGTTTCCATTATCAACATCAGTGCTGCCTCTTGCTTGTACCTAACATACGCCGTCCTCTTGTGTTGCCCACGGACGAAGCGATGGAAAACACGCTGGGCATTCCGCGCCTATCTCATGCGCCAGCTATAAACCAGGGCCGTTTAAGAAATCGTTAACGACGTTTCCGGTCAAGGGCGGCAAAACACGCCGTGCGAGGCGGCAGGAATTTCCCCCAAAGGACAGCCTTGCCGGGTGGGCTAATTATCGTCGGCTGATGTTTAATACATAAATTCATAGGCTTAACTGAATTCGCCGGGTTGGCCCGTTAATTGCTTCTGTTCCGTCGGTACCAACCCGCAAAATGGAAGCAAGCAAGAATGAATTTCAACATCGCCAATCTAGGCTCCCTCCCAGCGGATTATATGACCGCATTAGAAAGCAACTTCGGTAATGCCAATCCAGGCAAACTGGACGACGAACATTTCGCCCGGACCTTGCGCAATGAGAACAGGCGGGCCGAGCAGGCGGACGTCGAGGCCAAAGACCGCCACGCCGCCGAACGCAACGATGGCCGCGAAGACTTAGAGCGCGCCGAGCAGCCAAAGCACGATCGCTCGGAAAAGGCTGTCGAGGCCCAGTCGTCCGATAGCCGTCAACGCCATGCCGACGAAAACAGCGGCGATGACAGCCATGATGATAGCGGGCAACAACGGCAGGCGGACAGGAATAGCGACAGCCGGTCCGAAGCCGATCAGTCGGAGCAGCGCGCTGACGCCGATACGACAGCGCGGGATGCGGACCGCCGCACGGACGCTGACGCGGATGACGGCGCCGTACAAACCGCCCGCGCTGACGGTACCGCGGCGGCAGAAAACCAAAATCACCAAGAGGCGTCGGGACTACCGGCAACCGCGTCCACGGGACAGCAACTCGCCAATACAGCCGGCATCAATCAACCGAAAGCGCCCGAAACCCTCATAAACCAAAACAACCAGGCAGCGCCGACCCCAGTGCCAGGATCCCAGGCAGCGCTGCCCGGCAACCCCGATTCTCTGGCCAACGGAGCCCTGCCGGTTCCCCTCGTGAAGAAGCTGGATCCGGCGAATCTTCAATCTGAAGATGCAGGCGCCGGCGATGGCGATGGCTTGAAGTTGGCGCAGCAGGCCCGGGCCCTAGCGAAACAGCAGGAATCACCACATCTACGCGGCGGACAAGTCAAACATGGCGGCGACATTCTGCCCGACGCTCTGCCCCGTCCGCAAACAGCCCGGACCACCGCCGGCATTACCTCTGGGCAGCAAGTATCCAACCCCACACCGGACCCGGCAATCCCAGCAGTGAAGGTGGCGGGTATCATCGGTTCAAACGACGGTGCGGCAATGCAGAAACTGCAAACTGCCGCCGCACCCGATCGCGCGGGTCAGGCGGAATTGCCAGTATTGACGGCACGAGCCGACGGCAACCCTACCCCGACACCACCGTCACCACAGGCTCTGGCCAGCCTGGGCGTGGATGGCGACAGTAAATCCAGCATGGCCGGTCTGGGCGAAGATGCGGGAAAATCCAGTGGCAACAGTGCAAACTCCGCCAGCGCCGCTTCCGGCACTTCGAGCGCCTCAAAAGCGGCAAGCCTGGTCCAGCAAACCGCTACATCCGATATTCGCAGCCCGGGCATCCAGGTTGCCATGCATCTGTCAAAGGCGGTGCAGAACGGTATCGACCGACTGTCCATTCGACTGGATCCAGCGGAGCTGGGACGGGTCGACGTCAAATTGGAAATTGGCCACGACGGCCGCGCCATAGCGCTGGTTGCCGCGGAACGCCCTGAAACCCTGGAACTGTTGCAGCGGGATGCACGCGCCCTGGAACGGGCCTTGCAACAGGCCGGTTTGGAAACCGATGCCGGCAGTCTCAGTTTTTCGCTGTCGCAGGGAGATCAGCAAGGCGGCGCTTTGGCGGATGGCTCTGAAAATGGTGCCGACAGCGGCAAAGGCGATGGCAGTGGCCAAGCAGATGACGAAACATCCGCAGATGCCGGAGACGTCCTGCCGCAAGTGGTTTCGAACCGCGCCTTGGATATCAGTGTATAGGGAGCAGTAGAAAATGGATATTTCAACAATCGGGGCCAGTCAGCTTGGCGCCGCCAACTCCGCAGCCGCGGATGCCGATGCCAAGTTGACGGATAATTTCGATACCTTCCTGAAACTGCTGACCACCCAGTTGGTGCATCAGGATCCCCTTGATCCAATGGACGCCAACCAGTTCACCGAGCAATTGGTACAGTTCAGCCAGGTCGAGCAATCGATCGAAGCCAACAAGCATCTAGAGCAACTGTTGGCATTAGCCTCGACCAATTCCGCCGCCGATGCAGTTTCCTACCTGGGCAAAAATATTGCCGCGGTGGGCAACACCAACATGCTTAGCAACGGCAAGGCCGAATACCAATACCGGCTGCCGGAGAAAGCGGACAGTACAGCGATCACGATATCCGATGCATCCGGCAAACTGGTCTATGCCACCAATGGCAACGTTGACGCAGGGACCCATGACTTCACCTGGGACGGCAAAGACGGTCAAGGCAACAGCCTGGTCGACGGGGCCTACACAATCGAGGTCAGCTCGTCGAATTCCATCGGCGAGCCCATCGCGGTCGAGAATTTTGTTGCCGGCGTCGTCACCAGCATCGAGAACGACGAACAGGGTGTCTATCTGATGCTGCAGGACGTCGCCATACCAACCACTTCGGTGCGCAATATCCGCGAAACGGTAGCGACCGGCACCTAGTTAGCCGCCATTTAGAAATAAACAGATTGCAACACGATCGCACCGCCCAGCGCGGCGCATATAAGTTAAGGAGAGTATCATGAGTCTTTACGGCGCCCTGTTTTCCGGTGTTTCCTCCCTTGCCGCCCAAAGCCAATCCATGGGCATCATCGCTGACAACATCACCAATGTGAACACCGTGGGTTACAAGGCAACGCGGGCCGACTTCTCCACCCTGGTCACGTCCAGCGGTACCGCTTCGAAATATTCGCCCGGCGGTGTCTCGTCCAATCCTACCGGCCTGATCGACCGCCAGGGCCTGTTGCAGGCGTCGACTTCGCCCACAGATCTGGCGGTCACCGGCAAGGGTTTCTTCGTCGTCAATACCGCTCAGGTCCCGTCAGGGACGACCGGCACATATCTTTATACCCGGGCCGGCTCGTTTTCCGCCGATTCGAATGGCTATTTGAAGAATACGGGCGGTCATTATCTCCAGGGTTATCCGTTCGATGCAGCCGGCGCGCTGCCAACCAACCGCGCCCTGGGGTCACTACAATCCATCAACATCAGCAACTTGACCGGCACGGCGACGCCGACATCAACCTTGGCCATATCCGCCAACTTGAATTCTGACCAGACCCCCGTCGCCTATACGTTCGGCAACATGTCGGCAGGCACGGTGACGCCGGATTTTGAGCGCTCGGTGCAAGTATTTGACTCCAAGGGTGGCGCTCGGGCTCTGACTTTCGGCTTCGTCCGCAATAACGCCCTGGCCGCCAATCAATGGTCGGTGGAGATTTATGCCAATCCGGCTACCGATGTTACCAACGCCAATGGTCTGCTGAACACCGTGGGCACTTCGCTTCTGGCCTTCAATACAGACGGGACCCTCAATACCGCGACCACCAATTTGCCCGCAACCCTGTCGATTACCACCTGGGCCGCGGCATTGGGGATCGCAAACTCGACCATTGCCGCCAACTACGGCACCAATTCCCAGGCCGACGGTCTGACCCAGTTTGCCAACCCATCGGCACTGATTTCGACCGATACCAACGGCGCGGTCTACGGTGCCTTGACCGGCGTCAGCGTCGCAGAAGGTGGCATCGTTACGGCATTGTTTGATAACGGCACGCGACAGGATATCTACCAGGCGCCGCTGGCCCTGTTTCCCAACGTCAATGGCCTGGAGGGCCGCACCGGCAACGCCTATATCGGAACCGTCTCCGCCGGCGATCTAACCTTGCAAGACGCCGGCAGCGGTGGCTCCGGTCTGATCAATGCTTCCAATCTGGAAGCCTCCACCGTTGATCTGGCCGAGCAGTTCTCGATCATGATCCAGACCCAACAGGCTTATTCGGCCTCTGCCCGAATTATTACATCGGCGGATGAAATGCTGGATGAGCTGATCAGACTTGCCCGATAACTGCAGTATTCAGGTCCGGCGAGCAGGGGTCGCCGGGCCGATCCGCGGCACAACTTTATCCTTAGCGCAGCATTAACTCTCTTCCTTAGCCAAAGTTTAAACGATGTCCGATAGCTTCTGGCCCATAGAGTACGAGGGACAATCAGTAACATGACACAGACGGCTAATCAGAATTCGGACCGCATCATGGGGCCCCATGGCGAGCAGATCACCATGAGCGATCTGCCCCCGAGCAATACCAAACGCTGGGTTATCCGGCGCAAGGCATTGGTGGTCGCCGCTGTTCGCGGCGGCCTGATCAGTCTGGAAGAAGCCTGCCGCCGCTATGCCCTGTCAGTCGAGGAATTCCTGTCCTGGCAACAGGCAATTGATCGCCATGGCTTGCCCGGGTTACGCACCACCCGTACCCAGCTTTACCGCGACAGCGATCAGGAACATGAACAGAGGCATGATGACTTCCATCCAGGCGACAATTTCGCCGCCCCGGTTTCCGCCTAACCGAAGTTCCCAAATCGCAATCAATTTCGCTGCAAATAATTGTAACAACAGGGCCTTTTACCGGCCGTCATAGCCGACGCTGGCCGGCTTTTCCAACTTCAGATACGTCATCCGGCCGCCTGCGGCATGAGCGTGTGCAGGTGCTAAAGATTCCTCCCGCCCGTTAACCGTTTTTTATCACCCGCTAGGCATGATTTGCCTAGGCACGGGGACAGAAGACCCATCGACTGCCCATCGATAGAACGAACTGGCCAGAACAATTCGGCCGCGGCGTATGGCGTAACAGAGTTGGCGGAACTTACGTGAACAGTATTATTGCATCGGTCAAGGCGATGGGGCCGGCCCGGCTTCTGGCAACAGGGGTGGTTTTGGCTACCGCGATAGCCTTTTTCGTCGTGCTGACGACCCGCCTCACCTCGCCTAACATGGCTTTGCTCTACGGTGAACTGGCACAGAATGACGCGGGCCAGATTGCCAGTAAGCTCGAAACAATGGGCGTGCCCTATGAACTAAAGGCCAGCGGCACTGTTATTCATGTTCCGTCGGACCAGGTTCTGCGTTTACGCATGGCCATGGCCACCCAGGGACTTCCGACAGGTGGCTCGGTCGGATACGAATTGTTCGACCGCACCGACTCCCTGGGTACCACCAGCTTTGTGCAAAACATAAACCATTTGCGTGCCCTGGAGGGGGAACTGGCGCGGACCATAAGTACAATTGAAAAGATCTCTGCCGCGCGGGTGCATCTGGTTCTGCCCCGGCGAGAATTATTCAGCCGCGAACGGCGCAAGGCGTCCGCCTCGATCATTTTAAAAGTACGCGGCAATCGCACCCTCGACTCCAATCAGGTGACCGCAATCCAGGCCCTGGTATCGGCTGGCGTCGCCGGCTTGAAAGCCGACATGGTTTCCATTGTCGACGACCGCGGCAATTTGCTATCGCGCCAGAGCAGCACGAATGATCCATCGGGCTCGGGCACTGTGGGCAAATTACGCCTATCCTATGAAGCGCGGGTCAAGGAAGCGCTTGAATCGATGATCGAACGTTCCGCGGGCATCGGCAATGTCCGCGTCGAAGTGTCGGCCGACATGAACTTCGACCGAACCACCACAAATTCAGAATTGTATGATCCTGATAGCCAGGTCGCCCGTTCATCCCAGACCGTCGAACAATCGGATTCATCAGCCGAAGGCGAGTCAAGTGGCACCGTTTCGGTTTCCACCAATCTTCCCGATGCCGAGCCAACGGCCACGGCCGGCAGTCAGAATGAGAATAAATCCGCCCGCGTCGAAGAGACGATCAACTACGAAATATCGAAAACCATCCGTACACAAATCCATGAATCCGGCACCGTGAAACGCATCTCTATTGCTGTTCTTGTTGATGGCACCTATAGCACCGAAGGTGAGGGCAAAGAGGCCAAGCGCATATACAAGCCCCGCGACGATGCGGATCTGAAACAGATCGAGGAGTTGGTCAGATCCTCCGTCGGTTTCGACGAAGCCCGCGGCGATAGCGTAAAAGTAATCAATATGCGCTTCGCCCGTCTGGAGGATGATCCGGATTTCGTGGTGGAGGAAGGTTTCGCTTTGACCAAAAGCGATATGTTCCGCATGGCTGAGATCGGCTCCTTGGCGGTGGTCGGCATCCTGGTAATTTTCCTTGTTTTACGCCCCTTGATGTCACGGGTTCTAACGCCAGGGCACTTAGTCGGGCCGGATGGACTGGCAATGGCGATAGATGACGACGGCAAGCCTGTCGCCAGTGATGAAACCAAAATCGCCGCCCAACTGCCGGCGGCACTGACATCGCAATTAACCAATCCCGACGTTATCAAGGCCGTTGAATCCGGTAGTCTGGGAGACAATGAGGCGCAGGAATTGATTCAGGCCGCTGTTGCCCGCCTCCAGGGTAAGTCAGCCACCGACCAAATCGACATGGCCGAAATCGAAGGCCGCGTAACCGACAAATCAACACGCAAACTGGTCGAGATGGTGAAAAATCATCCCGACGAAGCCGTCGCGATCATGCGCACTTGGATGTACCAGGAAGTCTAGGAAGAATCCGTAATGGCAGGTGAAATCGCAGAGCGCATTAATGGTCTTACCGGCCCGGAAAAGGCGGCCGTGATCATGCTGGCCCTGGGGCATGACCATGGCACGGCGCTATGGCCGCTGATGGATGACGAAGAAATCCGAGACATTTCCATGGCGATGGCGACCTTGGGAAAGGTCGACCCGGAAGTCATTGAATATCTGGTCGTTGATTTCGCCACGCAGATGAGTTCAACCGGAACCATTGTCGGCTCATTGGACAGCACCGAACGTCTGCTGCGTGACATCCTGCCGGAGGACCGGGTCGACACGATCCTGGAAGACATCCGCGGCCCGGCCGGGCGCACCATGTGGGATAAACTATCCAACGTAAACGAGATAGTGTTGGCCAACTATCTCCGCAACGAATATCCGCAAACCGTTGCTGTCGTGCTTTCAAAAATCCGCTCCGAGCACGCCGCCCGGGTATTGTCCTCTCTACCCGAGGACTTCGCCTTGGAGGTGGTCATGCGCATGCTGCGTATGGAGTCTGTTCAGAAAGACATTCTGGATAAGGTGGAACGCACCCTGCGGGTCGAATTCATGAATAATCTTGCCCGCACCAACCGGCGCGACAGCCACGAATTGATGGCCGATATTTTCAACAATCTGGACCGCAACGCCGAAGGCCGGTTCATGGCCTCGCTGGAAGAACGTAATCGGGACGCGGCCGAAAAGATCAAGGCACTGATGTTCACTTTCGAGGACCTGCTGCGCCTGGACCCAGGTGGCGTACAGACTTTGATCCGGAGCGTCGAAAACAACCGGCTGGCACTGGCATTGAAGGGATCGTCCGATTCCATTCGGGACCTTTTCTTTTCCAACATGTCGGAACGGGCCGCAAAAATCCTCCGCGAGGATATGGACGCCATGGGACCGGTGCGCCTGCGCGATGTGGATGAGTCGCAATCTGAAATTGTTGCCTCTGCCAAGGATTTAGCGGACCGCGGCGAAATCATGCTGGCGGACAACAAAGAAGACGACGAGTTGATCTACTGATGACCGGAGAGGGATAACAGAATGGCGAAGTTCCTTTTCGACAATCAGTTTGATGTCGATGGCAATGGCAAAGTCAAACCGGATGAAGCACCGCCGGCTTTGTACACGGAAGAAGATCTGGCCGCCGCGCGGGGCGAGGCGCAACAAATCGGTTTTGCCGCAGGTAAGCAAGAGGCCCTGAATGAAATTCAGAATCTGGCAGCCAATACGTTGCAAAATATCGCTGTGGCTATTGGTAACCTTGGCGCCCAGCATGAACAGGCCGTCCTGGCCTTGAAGCAGGAAGCGGCCCAAATGGCCATGGTCATTGCCGGCAAGTTGGCCCCGGCCTTGTTGCAGAGCCAGCCTTTGGACGAGATCAGGAGTCTGATCACGGACTGCCTGGACCTGATCCCCAATGAGCCCCGGATCGTCGTCCGCATTAATGAAGCCCTGGTTGAGAGTCTGGCCGGAGAGATTGATCAGCTAGCGGTTCGCGGCGGCTTTCAAGGCAATGTGGTTCTGTTAGGCGAAGCAAACATGACCGACGCCGATTGCCGGGTGGAGTGGGCCGACGGCGGAGCGGAGCGCAATGTGGAGGTCTTGTTCCAGAAAATCGAGGTTGCGGTAACCCGTTATTGCGCCAACCTCGCGGACCAAATCAGCCAAATCGAACAGGCCATACAAAATGGCGAAGCACCAGACGGACGCCAGGTAGCCGATCGGGAGATGGCCGCTTTTGACCATAGTCGGGAACTCCCACCCGCCACGGTGTCGCAAATCGACGATGATCCTTTTCCCCTGCCACCCGGTGCCGAAGATATCGGCGTCGTGGAAAATCCACTACCGCCGCTGGCGCGGGCCGCCAGCCAGGTTCCGCCCTCCCATGATGACGCCCAGGCCGCCACGGCGCCAACAGTAACGACAGAGCCGTAGGAGACCCTGATGGCCGACGATGACGAACAAATGGACGACGAGCAGACGGACCACGAAATGACCATGGAAGAAGCCATGGCGGCCGAAGCGGCGAACGCGCCCGCAGGCGGAGCCGCACCTGAATTGGATGAAGTTTCGGGCGAAAATCGCGGCGGCGACGCTGCCCTTCAACCTGGTGACGAGGACGAAGAGAGTCAACGTGCCGCGACCGATTTGGCCGCGGTCTACAATGTACCCGTAAAGGTTTCTGCAGTGCTGGGCCGTTCGAGCATGCAGGTCAGTTCACTGCTCAAGATGGGTCAGGGTGCGGTCATCGAGTTGGACCGGAAAGTCGGCGAAGCTATCGACATCTACGTCAACAACCGTTTGGTGGCGCGGGGCGAGGTGGTCGTGGTGGATGAACGCCTGGGGGTAACCATGACGGAAATTATCAAGGGCGATAAGGCCTAAACATGGCCAGAGCAAAAACAGCACCGGGAAGCCGTGGCGGCGGGACCTCTCTCACGACCGTCATCGGTTTGCTATCGGGATTCGCCCTGGTAATCGCCGCCATGTTCTGGGGCGGCTCGCCGGCTTCGTTTTTCGATGGCCCGGCTCTACTGATTGTCTTTGGCGGCACGTTTGCCGTTACTCTGGCGTCATATTCACTGACCGACATTGCACGGGCGACCGCTGCCATAGGCCAAGTGATTATCCACCGCAACCATGACCCCAGCCGGGCCGCCTATCGAATTGTGGAACTGGCCGAACAGGCGCGCAACGATGGTGTCTTGGGTTTGCAGGACCGACTGCCAAAATTGAGATCCGAGCCATTCCTGATGAAGGCCATGGCAATGGTCGTGGATGGCACACCGGGGGAAATGGTCGAACGCATCATGCGCCGGGAAGTCGACACCAACGCCAGCCGGCAGCAAACCTCCGCGGATGTTTTCAGCAAGGCGGCCGAAGTATCCCCGGCCATGGGACTGATCGGTACTCTGGTCGGATTGGTGCAAATGCTGGGAAATTTGAACGATCCATCCACCATCGGACCGGCCATGGCAATTGCCCTGTTAACAACATTCTACGGCGCAGTGCTTTCCAACATGGTGTTTTCCCCCTTGGCAACCAAACTGGAACGCGCCAGCGACGGAGAAGCTCTGGTCCACAACGTTTATCTGACTGGGGCGGCCTCAATCGGGCGGCAGGAGAACCCTCGGCGGCTGGAAATGCTGCTTAACGCCATGCTGCCGCCAACCCATAGAATTCAGTATTTTGACTAAGCAGGATTTGGAGTTTCGACAATGCGTTTATTGATTATCGGCAACCTTGACGGGCAGGTCGCGGCAGCGACCCAAATCGCCATGCAGCGGGGCGCCAAGGTCGCGCATGCCGGATCAGCCGAAGTCGCCCTGGAACATCTGCGGGCAGGCCGTGGTGCCGACATGGCCATGATGGAAGTCAATCTGGATATCAAGCAGTTCATCCAGAGTCTGGATCGCGAACGTATCGCCATTCCCGTCGTAGCCTGCGGCATTGAAACCGATCCCGATACCGCCGCGGACGCAATTCGGGCCGGGGCCAAGGAATATGTCCCCCTGCCGCCCGACCCGGAATTGATTGCGGCTGTCCTGGAGGCGGTCACGGAGGAAAATCAATCAATGATCTTCCAGGACCCGACCTTCACCTCCGTCGTAGCCTTGGCCGACCAGGTGGCCAAAAGTGATGCCAGCATTCTTATTACCGGCGAGTCGGGCAGCGGCAAGGAGTTAATGGCCCGGTACGTACACGATAACAGCCGGAGGGCCCAACGTCAGTTTATCTCGGTCAACTGTGCTGCGATCCCGGAAAACCTTCTGGAATCCGAATTGTTTGGCCATGAAAAAGGTGCTTTCACCGGCGCCATAGCGCGCCGCATCGGCAAGTTCGAGGAAGCAGACGGCGGCACCCTGCTTTTGGACGAGATCAGCGAGATGGAACCCCGTCTACAGGCCAAGTTGCTGCGCGCTATTCAGGAACGCGAAATCGACCGCATCGGCGGTGGTCAACCTATTAAGATCGATATCCGCCTGATCGCCACTTCTAACCGCAACCTTACCGACGCGGTGAAGGAGGGTTCTTTTCGAGAAGATCTGCTGTTTCGTCTGAACGTGGTCAATTTACGGGTACCGTCGCTGCATGAACGGCCCGCCGATATTGTCCTGCTAACCAAGCATTTTGCGAAAAAATATGCCGACGCCAACGGCATGCCGCAACGTCCGGTGGCCGCCGAGACGATTGCACTGCTCGAATCCCTGCCCTGGCCGGGCAATGTGCGGGAACTGGAAAACACCATTCACCGCGCCATCCTGATGGCCAACGGTTCGGAGATCACTACGGACGCCATCATGACGCCTGATGGCCAGACGGCCGAAATGGTCGGCAGGCCGGAGAATTCCGGCGCCGCCGGCTTTGAAGGCTCGATTGGCGAAGAAAGCGGCAGCGCCGAACAAACCTCCCGCCTTGTTGGCCGCACGGTCGCCGATGTGGAACGCGATTTGATAATCGATACCTTGTATCACTGCCTGGGCAACCGCACCCATGCCGCCAATATCCTTGGGATATCAATCCGCACTTTGCGCAATAAACTGAAACTATACACCGACGACGGGGTGCATGTGCCGGTGCCTGGCGAAACCAGCCGCGCCAACGCATAAAGCAGCCGGAAGCATTTCATTTAATGAGTGATACATCCACTGAGGGCGGGGTTCCGGCTCTGCCCGCACCAGGCGGCGAGGGCGGAAACGACCCTGGCGGTGGCGCGCCCGGGCCTGATATTGGCGCCATTGCCGTAAGCGTGTTTACGCGCATGCGCCAGGGCGACGTCGCTCTGGCATTGGGTGTATCCGCCATTCTGGTGGTCTTGATCCTACCCTTGCCAAGCTGGTTACTGGATGTGGCCCTGGCTTTATCAATTACCTTCGCGGTGATGATCCTGATGACCTGTCTGTTCATCAGCCGGCCATTGGAGTTTTCATCGTTTCCGACCGTGCTATTGATCGCAACAATGTTGCGATTGTCGCTCAATTTGGCATCAACCCGGTTGATTTTGGCAGATGGCCATGAAGGCACACACGCCGCCGGCCGGGTTATAGAAGCCTTTGGCAATTTCGTCATGGGGGGCAACTTCGTCATAGGCGTGATCGTTTTCTCCATCCTGATCATTGTCAATTTTATCGTTATCACCAAGGGTTCCGGGCGCATCGCCGAAGTCGCCGCCCGCTTCAGCCTGGACGCCATGCCGGGCAAGCAGATGGCCATCGACGCGGATCTGTCCGCCGGCCTGATCAACGAGGATGAGGCCCGCCTGCGCCGCCGGACTCTGGAGGATGAGAGCACCTTCTTCGGGGCCATGGACGGCGCCGCGAAATTTGTCCGCGGCGACGCTATCGCCGGTTTGCTAATCACCTTTATCAACATAATCGGCGGCATCGTGGTCGGCGTGGCGCAGAATGATATGAGCTTTGCCAACGCCACCGAGTCGTACACATTGCTGACAGTCGGCGATGGCCTGGTGTCGCAGATTCCGGCCCTGGTCGTCTCCACCGCATCCGGCCTGCTGGTATCAAAAGCCGGCGTTGTAGGTTCTGCCGACAAAGCGTTGTTTGCGCAATTGTCGGGGTATCCCAAGGCAATGGGGCTGGTCAGCTTTCTATTGCTCTGCCTTTCGCTGTTGCCCGGCCTGCCCTTGCTGCCATTCATGATATTGTCGATCATTACCGGCGCCTTGACCTGGCGATTGCTGCAACAGAATAATCTGGTGGAAACCCAAACAGCCGACGCGGTACAGCGGGAAATGGAAGATGCCGAGCCGATGGAAGAGCCCATTTCCACGGCCCTGGCGATCGATGAATTGCGTATCGAGTTGGGTTATGGCCTGCTATCCCTGATCAATGATACTCGCGGCCATCGTCTGACCGATCAGATCAAGGCCCTGCGCCGGCAGATCGCGGGCGATATGGGCTTCATCATGCCATCTGTGCGGATCCTGGATAACATGCAGTTGCCGGCCAGCGTCTACGCCTTGCGGATCAAGGAAGTCGAGGCAGGCCGGGGCGAATTGCGTCCCGACAAGTTGCTGGTGATGGACCCGCAGGGCGGTGCCATCGACCTACAGGGCGAGGCCACGACCGAGCCGACCTTTGGCTTGCCGGCCATGTGGGTTGACGAAGCCTTGCGTGAAGAGGCCAGCTTCCGCGGTTATACGGTGGTTGATCCGCCTACCGTCATTACCACCCATCTGACCGAGGTCATGCGCGAAAACATGTCCGACCTGCTGTCCTATGCCGCAACTCAAAGACTGCTTGACGATCTGCCCCAGGAACATCACAAGCTGGTCGACGACGTGGTTCCCGCGCAACTATCGGTGACCGCCGTACAGCGTATTCTGCAGCGTTTACTGTCCGAGCGCATATCGATCCGCGATCTGCCTACCATTCTGGAAGGCATGGCCGAGGCCGTGGGCTTCACCCAGAACGTCGTGCAGATCGCCGAGCATGTGCGCTCGCGCCTGGCCCGTCAAATCAGCCATGCCTCTACCACGATGAATGGTTATATCCCGCTTGTGCCATTGTCGCCGGAATGGGAGCAGGATTTCGCCGAGGCGATTACCGGCCAAGGCGATGAAATGCAATTGGCCATGGCGCCAACAAAATTGCAGGAATTCATCGGCCGCATCCGCGAGGTATTTGACGAACTGGTTCAGCAGGGAGAGCTTCCCGTTCTGTTGACTTCGCCGGCGGCACGGCCTTATGTCCGCTCGATCATTGAGCGGGTGCGTCCGACCACATCGGTACTATCCCAGAACGAAATCCATCCAAGCGCCAAAATTCGCACTTTGGCGCAGCTCTAGGAGGCAGTACCGAACATGCGTCTTAGAACTTTTTCCGCACCCTCCATGGCCGAGGCCATGCAGCAAATCCGAGCTGCCCTCGGTGATGATGCGATCATCGTGTCCAGTCATCAGAGCGAACGGGGCCGCGGCGTTCAGGTTACGGCCGCAGCGGAAAACAATGCGCTCCAAGGCGAAGCCGCGAAAGAGGCCGATATCGATTCCAGCGACGAGGCCACAGCCGAGATCGCGGCCGATCAAGACGACAGCCTATTGCAGTCCCTGATCTATCACGATGTTCCCGAAAAATTGGCCGAAATGCTGGCAACCACCAGCGCCAAGGCCGGGCTGGACGACACGGTCGAGGCCCTGGCGTCCGGCTTGGACCGATATTTTGAGTTCCGCTCGTTGAAAGATCTTAAGCGGCCCATCATGCTAATTGGGCCCCCCGGCGCAGGTAAGACCGTCACCCTGGCAAAATTGGCCGCCGCGGCTACGTTGCGCGGCGCCCCGGCGTCGATCATAAGCACCGATACAGTGCGGGCCGGCGCCTCGGCACAGCTTTTAGCCTATACTGATATTCTGCAACAGCCCCTGTTGACGGCGGATTCGCCGGAAAGTTTTCACGCCGCCATTCTCAATGGCGGCGACGGTCGTATGTTGGTCGATACCCCCGGCACCAATCCTTTCAATGATGAAGAAATGTCCGATCTAAGCCGCTTCATCGCGGTCAGCAACGTTGACCCCGTGTTGGTGCTACCGGCCGGACTTAACGCCCAGAATGCCGCTGATATGGCGGCGGCATATTCCCGGCTGGGCTGCGCCACCCTGATCGCAACCCAACTTGATGGGGCCCGGCGCCTTGGTGCTGTGCTGTCAGCAGCGCAGGGCGGCAATTTGTCTTTCAGCGTTGTCTCGATTTCGCCCTCCATCGCCCAAGGCCTCACGCCCTTGAACCCAATGTCGTTGGCTCGCGTTCTGCTACGCGATCCAGAAGAAAGTCACGAGTACCCCGAGACCGGAGTAAAACAAGCATGAACCCAAACATGCCCACGATCCCCAAGAAACGCGTCGCCGTTCATCCGGCTTCCGCCACGGCCGGGCGCAACGTCATCAATATCGCCTCGGGCAAAGGCGGTGTCGGGAAGACCTGGATGGCCATTACCTTGACCCATGCTTTGGCGCGTCAAGACGAAAAGGCCTTGCTGTTCGATGCCGATTTTGGCCTGGCCAACGTCGACGTACAACTGGGATTGAATACACAACAGAATCTTGGCGGCGTCGTTGCCGGAAAGCTAGCCATGAGCCAAGCCGTCACAAATTTTGCCGAAGGCGGCTTCGATATCATCGTCGGAATGTCCGGCTCAGGCCAATTAGCCGATATGGGGCGGGCCCGGCTGAGCGAACTGAAGAGTGATCTGTGGCAATTGGCGCAGCGCTACGACCGGGTCGTTATCGATCTCGGGGCGGGCTTAGAATCCGCGGTGCGTTCCCTGACCCCAATGGGCGGCATGACCCTGGTGGTTGCCACGGACGAGCCGACGTCCCTGACAGACGCCTATGCTTACATTAAGGTCTCCATGCAGGAGAATCCACGCGCCGATATGCGCCTGGTGATCAATATGGCGACCGATCAGCGCCAGGGAGAGCGGACCTATGGCGCATTGTCCAAAGCCTGCCGGACGTTCCTGAACTACACCCCACCGCTGATGGGGATTGTGCGGCGAGACGACCACATACCGGACGCCATTCGCCGGCAAACGGCCTTTCTATCCCGCCACCCCCAAACCAATGCGGCCCAGGACCTTACCGCGTTGGCGGCGGCGATCCGTAAACAACCCGCCAAGAGCGCCCGGAAGCCGACATGAACCCGATAGATGATCACTTGCGCCAACGGCGCACATGCTTGACGACGGTCGCCAATCCGGCCACCGACCGGGACCGCATCAGTATCCTGTCGGGCGAGTTGCCGGCCTCCGCCCTGTTGGGGGGCGCGCCCATTCACATTGATCTACGCTATATCGCCGATCGGGACATAATCGCAGCCACTGCGCTGGCACATTACTTTCAGGTTGCGGCGCAGGAACCGTGCGACACCCTGGAAGGTTATGCGGACATGGTTCTTAACGACCTGAACAATGAACTGGTGCCGCGCTGGATCTGGCTCCGCCTGCAGGGCAATGGCCATCAAGTTATCCAGCAGGACCGGCAGCCCGGCTGGAACGATCCGGGCCTGCTAACCACTCTGGATTTTTCCTGACGTTTCACCATTTGGGCCGGCGTTTTTCAATGAATGCCGCCAAACCTTCCTTCGAAGCGTCGGTGGCGACGACATTACACATGGCTTCCGCGACATTCTCGATACTCCGGCGGTAATCCAAATCATTGGCGCGCATATAGGCGTCGCGGCCGATTTTCATCACCGTGGGCGATTTTCCCACCAGTTTCCCGGCGATACCCCGGGCCTTATCCAGCACCTGGCCGTCCGGCACCACATGGTTAACAATCCCCAGATCCCGCGCCACGTCGGCCCCGAAATCATCGCCGGTAAACAGATATTCAAAGGCGCGGTGGCGCCCGGCCATCCGCGGCAGGTGCACATAGTGCAGAGCCGGGATCAGGCCCACGTTGATTTCCGGATAGCCGAACGTGGCGCCCTGCCCGGCAATGATCATATTGCAGGACACCGCCACGGTCATACCGCCAGCCCGCGCCGCGCCCTGAACGGCGGCGATGCTTGGTTTGCCCAGGCTGTATTGCACGTCGTTCAATTCGAAATACAGGCGCTCCAGAAACCGGCGCATGCCTTCGCCATCAACGCCCCTGACAACCGCCAGATCCAGACCGGCGCAGAACACGCCATCCAGGGCTGATGCGATGATCACGGCACGGACCCCATCGTCGTCACGCGCCTGGCCCAGGGCTGCGATGATCTCGTTAACCAGATCCAGGTTCAGAGCGTTGACGGGCGGCCGGTTCAGGCTGATCTCGGCCACCTGGTCGGCGACCCGGTAATCCAGATGATTGTATTTCATTGGTCCAACGGCCCTCAATATATTGATTTCGCGTTCATGGTCTAATTCTTCAAATCGCGCGCGATAATGTTGCGCTGTATTTCCGAAGTGCCTTCGCCGATGACATAGACCAGGGCGTCCCGGTGGATGCGGCCAACCGGATATTCTCGCATCAGACCAGCACCGCCGTGAATTCGGATGGCCGCTTCGCTGATCCTGACCGCCGCTTCCGAGGCCATCAACTTGACCCGCGATGCCGTGGCAATGTCCAAAGTGCCCTGATCGACCCGCCAGGCGCCATAGTAAACGTGCCATTTGATGGCTTCAATTTCTGCCGCCATGTCGGCCAGCTTGTGGGCAATGGCCTGATATTCGATGATCGGCTTGCCCGCCACTATTCGATCCTTGGCAAAGGCCAGGGAGGTGTCCAGCGCCGCCCGCGCCATGCCAAGGCAATTCGCGGAAACGCCAACCCGGTTTTCCGACAGAGATTCCAGGATCACGGGATAGGTCCCCTCCCGGCCACCCAGCAGGCAGTCATCGGGCACGAAGGCGTCCGTAATATGAATGAGCCCGGTTTCCGAGGCACGAATGCCTTCCTTGTCGAGCGAGGAAATTGCAAAACCGGGGTTGGGCAATTCAACAATGAACAGGCTGATCGCTTCCGGCCTCAGATCCGGGCTGGTGCGGGCGGCAACCGTCAGAAAATCGGCAATGGGCGAGTTGGTGATATACAGTTTTGCGCCGTTCAGAATATATCCGCCGTCGGTCCTTTCCGCCTTTGTGATCAAGGCCCGGATATTGGAGCCGCCGTCAGGCTCGCTTAAACCGAAACCCGCTATTTTCTGGCCATTCAGGGCGGGGCGGAAGAACCGCTCCTTTTGCGCCTCGGTGCCGGATTTCCAGATGGGCCAGATGCCCAGATGGGTATGGGCCGACCAGGCCGAAGCGAAACCCTGAGAGATGTAACTCATTTCCTCGCGGATTATGCAATCGGTTACCTTGTCAAAGCCGGAACCACCGTCAGCCTCGGGGTAGCGGATGCCCAACAAGCCCAATTCGGCCCACTTTGGAAACAGTTCGCGGGGAAACTTCTCCATCTCGTCGGCTTCGCGAACCAGCGGGGCGATCTCGGTTTCCGTGAAACGCCGTATGGTTTCGCGGACCTGTTCCTGCTCCGGCGTAAAGTTAAAATCCATGTTCCTGTTCCATTGAATTGGTGCTTCAGGTCCGCCTCGATCGGACGCCCATTTCAGCGACGAATTTCCACAGCAGCCATTTAACGCCCCTGCGCGCCGGCCTCCTGTGCAGAAGGGCGAAAACCCCGGCAACGAATTTGATCCGTTCATCGCCGGGGCAGAATGCCCATTTCCTTGGCGACAATTTGCAGCATGACCTCGTTCGCGCCGCCGCCAATGCTTACCAGTTTCATATCACGATAGACCCGTGAAATTCGGTTCTCCGCCATAAAGCCCTGGCCGCCCCAGAATTGCAGTAACTGGGCAGGTACTTCCGTGGCAAGAACTCCGATCAGATACTTCGCCATGGAGGCCAGCTTTGTAACGTTGCCGCCCTCGACATAAATATCCGTCGCCCGATAAAGCAAAGACCGAACCGCCTCCAACCTCGATTGCATCTCAGCCATCTTGTAATGCATCACCTGGTTGTCCAGGATCGGCCGGCCGAAGGCCTGGCGTTGGCGGGCGTAATCAATGGTTTCCTCCAGGGCGTCTTCCAGGAAGGTAATTGTGCGGCCGACGGCGTAAAGGCGCTCCTCCTGAAACTGTTCCATCTGATACATGAAGCCCAGGTTTTCTTCGCCGATCCGATAGCGTTGCGGCACCCGCACTTCGTCGAAGTGGATATGCCCCGTATCCGAGCAATGCAGGCCAAGCTTTTTCAGTTTCTGCCGACCGATACCTTTGCTGGCCAGGGGCACCATAATCAGGGTTTTGTTTCGATGTGGCCCATTTTCCTCGCTGGTATTGCACAGCATGCACATCCAATCGGCCTGGATGGAATTGGTGATGAACATCTTGTTGCCGGAAATGACGTAATCGTCGCCGTCTTTGCGGGCAAAGGAGCGCACCGAGGACACGTCCGACCCCGAACCTTCTTCCGTCACGCCGATGCAGCCGATCATATCGCCCGCAATTGCAGGGGCCAGGAATTCCTGACGCAATTCGTCACTGCCATGGGTGGCAAGCGCCGGCGTCGCCATATTGCTCTGCACGCCGATGGCCGTGGAAACCCCCTGGGCCCTGGCATGGCCCATTTCCTCGGCGAAGACCACTTCGTAGGAATAATCCAGCTCCATGCCGCCAAAGTCGGCCGGCTTGGAAATGCCCAGGACCCCGGCCCGGCCCATGATCTTGCAGACATCGTGCAGCGGCATCATTTCCGCCTCTTCCCATTCGTCGACATTGGGATTGATGTCGTTCTCGACGATGTTGGCGACCGTACGCCGCAGCTCCATATGCTCCTGGGTTTCCTGCATCTTGATCTCCTATGAAGTTACGGGCGCCGCTATATTCGTGCCCTAAATCGGCACATCGCCGCTGATGATGGTCCGCCACATGGTCCGGCGTGAACCGGCGGGCAAATCCAGTACCGTGGCGCAGTGCATGGTTACCGCATTGTCCCAGGCCACGACATCACCCTTTTCCCATTTGTAGCGGAAGCAAAAGCGGTCTTGTAGACAATGGGAAAACAGCTCTTCCAACAAGGCGGCGCTTTCCGACGCCGGCATGCCTTCAAGGCGCACGGTAAAACCGGGATTGATGAACAAGGCCTTTTGCCCGGTTTCGGGCTGGGTCCGCACCACGGGATGCAGGACTTCCGGCGTTTCTGCCCTTTGCGCGGCGGTCAATTCCCCGCGAATACCCTTCTTGTCCACCTGTACCCGGTTGCGGTGGTGATAATTATGGGCCGCTTGCAGGCCATCCAAACGCACCTTCATGGCGCCCGGCAGAGCGTCATAGGCGGCGGCCATGTCGCAAAACAGGGTGTCGCCGCCCTGTTCGGGAATTTCCAGGGCGTACAGGCTGGAGGCCCGCGAGGGCTTGGCCTTGTAGGAAACATCCGAATGCCAATAGCTGCCCGCATCTGCGAGGCCCTGAGGCTCGCCGTCCTCCACTACCGTCGACAGCATCAGGATTTCGGGATAAATATCATGGTGATAATCCCTCAATACGTGCTTTTCCAAAGGTCCGAAATGGCTGGAGAATGCCATCAACTGCGGTTCCGTCAACTGCTGCCGCGGAAAGCTGAGAACCCGGTGGGCGAACCATGCTTCGTCAATTGCGGCAAATTCCGCTGCCGCCAACGGCTGCGACAAGTCCAGATCATGGACCCGCGCCACGAACGACTGGCCCAGACGCTCTACCCGCATTACCTATCCTTCCCAAATTCTGTTTCATCCATGCATCATGCCCACCATCATAGAACAGCCATAGCCCCCGCGTCACAGTCAGACTAAAATGCATCACCCAGTGCACCACATTTTGCCGTGCGGAGTAATGCCATGACCATGACCTTAGGCGACAACAATCCGTCAGCCATGTTTTTCTGGCCGACACCAGAACGGCCCATGATTGACCGCGGCGAGGGAATTTACCTGTGGGATCAAGACGGAAAACGCTATATCGATGGCTGTTCCGGACCGCAAACCGCCAATATCGGCCACGGCAACCTGGCTGTGCGGGAGGCCATGATGGCCCAGGCGGAAAAGATCAGCTATGCCTTTCGCTCGCACTTCCTGAATGAACCGGCGGAGTTGCTGGCTCAGGAAATCACCCAGGTAGCGCCGGACGGCTTCGATCAGGTGTTTTTTGGCTCCGGCGGGTCGGAAGCAGTGGAAGCCTGCATAAAACTGGCACGGCAATTCGCTGTCGCCACAGGCCAGGCAACCCGCTACAAAATCATTTCCCGCCTGCCCTCGTACCACGGCACCACTTTGGGCGCCCTCTCCCTGACCGGCGATCCCGGCGGCTTTTCCCTATTCGCGCCTATGATGGTCAATCATCCCAAGATACCGGCACCGTTCTGCCGCTATCGCCGGCCCGGGCAGACAGAGGACGAGGCTGCCCTGGAATACGCCAATGCCCTTGCCAACGAGATCGAGAACCAGGGTCCGGAAACTGTTCTGGCCTTTATCATGGAGCCAATCGGCGGCGCGGCCACGGGCGCGCTGACGGCACCGGATATCTATTACCATCGCATTCGCGAGATCTGTGACCAATATGGCGTGCTCTTGATCTTTGACGAAGTGATGAGCGGGGCCGGGCGCAGCGGCAAGTACCTGGCGGCGGAACACTGGGGTGTGACGCCGGATCTGGTCGCCTTGGCCAAGGGCCTGGCGTCGGGTTACATCCCCCTCGGCGCCTGCCTGACTTCGCGCCGGATCGTAAGCGCGGTGGAGGACGCGGGCGGTTTCAACCACGGCCACACCTATTCGGCATCTCCCATCGCCTGCGCCGTGGGCCGGGCTGTTTTGGCCGAACATCTGAACCATGATCTGATCGGCAACGCTGCCCGCATGGGCGCCGTCCTGAAGGGCCGCCTGGAAGCGCTTTTGGACGAGTTCGAGTTCATTGGCGAGGTGCGCGGGCGCGGCCTGCTGCTGGGTTTTGATGTGATCGCGGACCGGGCCACGGGCCGACCGCTGCCGCCCGAGCTGAACGCCTATCTACGCTTGAGCCAGGAGGCTTATGACCGCGGCCTGATCATCTATTCCCGGCGCATGATGGGCGGCGTGCGCGGCGACAACTTCCTGGTCTCGCCCCCCCTCATCGTCACCGAGGATCAGGTCGATGAAATTATGGATCTGCTGGTGCAGGCGCTGCGGGCCTTTGCGCCCGAAGCACGGGCCGCTATAAAGGCAGGCGCATAATTCAAGCCGCAACAAAAGCAGGAGGACAGCAGCATGTTAGCCGCCATCGCTACCCTTAAGGTCAAGGAAGGTGCCGAGGAGGACTTCCTCGCAGTCGCCAAGGAACTGGTTGCCGCCGTCAATGCAAACGAGCCTGGCTGTCAGTTCTATCAGATCTACAAGGGCGACGAGCCGCGGACTTTCGTATTCATCGAACGTTATGAAAACGAAGCAGCCACCGAAGCGCATCGCGCTTCTGAGCATTTCAAAACCATTGGCGCCCGCATGGGCCCCTTCATGGCCGGCCGGCCGGATGTTCTGCGGCTGAGCGAGGCCTGACGCGGGCGGTGCGACAATGAAGAGTGAACGGCAACATCACGGCTATATTCCGACCAAGACGCCGCGCACGGCAGATTCCATCCCTATGACCTGTAACTTGTTCAGGCTCTGTCGTCGAGAATTTGGCGGATCTTGAGGGCAAAATCAGCACGGCCAAATGGTTTCGTCAACAGCTGAACGCCTTCGTCCAGCCGGCCATGGTGCATGATGGCATTCTTGGTATAACCGGACATATACAGCACCTTCAGGCTGGGCTTTAGAGCAAGCGCTTTATCGGCTAAGTCACGGCCCCCTAAGCCGCCGGGCAATACCACATCGGTGATCAGCAAATCGAGCCGTCGACTCCGCTCAATTTGCTCGAGAGCGGCAACAGCCGTACCGGCTTCGAGAATTTCATAACCCAATTCATCCAATATGCTGACGGCGACCGTGCGCACATCGACATCATCCTCGACCACCATGACAACCTCGCCCAGCGCGGAAGTGTCTATAACAGCCGGCGCAACGGCCCCGTGTCCCGATACAGGATCAGCGGTGCTTCGGGGAAAATAGAGTCTCATCGTCGTACCTTCACCCAATTCGCTATAAATCCGCACATGCCCTCGCGATTGCTTGACGAAGCCGTGGATCATGCTAAGGCCAAGACCGCTGCCTTTGCCCACTTCCTTGGTCGTGAAGAAGGGCTCGAAAGCCTGAGCGATGATCTCCGCCGACATGCCCGTTCCGGTATCACTAACCGCTAACAGCACATATTGGCCGGGCTCTACTTCTTCCTGCGCAGCGGCATAGGCGTCGTCCAGATGCGCATTTGATGTCTCAATGGTCAGTTTGCCACCTTGCGGCATGGCGTCCCGGGCATTAATTGAGAGGTTGAGAATGGCGCTTTCCAGTTGCCCGGCATCAACCTCGCATCGCCATAGTTCCGCGGCAACCACCAACTCGATCTCAATGGCTTCGCCCAGGGTTCGCGCAAGAAGGTCATGCATACCCTGCACCAAATGACTGATATCGACAGAAACCGGCCGTAAAGGCTGCCGGCGGGAAAATGCCAATAGACGATGCGTCAGGTCGGCGCCCCGCTGCGTGGCCCCAAGCGCCCGTGTCGCCAGTTTGGATATTCCAGCGTCGGACCCAGTCCGTTCGAGCAACAGTTCCAAATTGCCCATTATAACGGCCAGCAGGTTATTGAAGTCGTGCGCTATGCCGCCGGTGAGCTGCCCCACGGCTTCCATTTTTTGTGATTGCCGAAGATGTTCTTCCAAGGCGTGGCGTCGGCTGATATCCATTCCTAACCCGAAATAGCCATTTACCATCTGGTCGGGTCCGGTTTGTGGTATGTAAACGAACTCCATCTGCCGTACGCTGCCATCGGGATATGTGAGGGTTGACTGGAAGTCCTGCCGATTTCCAGCCAGCACGGCGTCTACAAGCGGGCGCAATGCTTCATAGGTTTCCGCACTTACAATTTCAGAGGCCTTTTTGCCGACAATTTCCGAAGCCGGCCGCGCCAATAATTCCGTTGCCATCTTGTTGACGAACCGATAACGCCGATCGGGCCCGACTTGAACAATCGAGGCTGGAAGGTTATCGGTGATCAGGCGAAGCTGTTCTTCACGGTCACGCAGTGCATCTTCCGCGCGCTTCCGCTCGGTGATATCCTGCACCGTGCCGGTCATTCGCAGTGGCCGTCCGGCTGCGTCGCGGACCACCTCTGCCTCCTCAATTACAAACCGGATCTCACCGTCAGAACGGATAATTCTATGCTCATGGCTGTATGGCGGGCCACCTGCCAATGCACGATCCATCGCTGCCTGCACCTGGGCGCGGTCTTCGTCGTGAACATAGGCGAAATACAACCCGTTGGTCAGCGCAGTGGACGCCTGGTCTTTGATGCCGAATATTCGATAGACCTGGTCAGACCAGGTTAGGGCGCCCGATCCGGCATCGCGCTCCCAACTGCCCATATTTCCGATCCGTTGTGCCTCCGCCAGGCGCGCGCCTTGACGTTCAAGTTCGAGCGCCGCGCGCCGGAGGTCGGTGATATCGTAGACCAAGCCGAAAAACCCCACGACCTCGCCGTCTTCTCGCCGATGGGGCAGATAGTGTGTTCTTCTGTAACGTTTGATTCCATCCGGCGTCAGGCCTTCATCTTCAAGCAACACCACCTCGCCGGCCAGGGCCCTGTCGATGGAACTTTTCAAGTCTGCATAGCTTTCGGGCAACATGACCTCGTTCAGGCGCCGCCCCAAAATCTCCGATACCGGTCTTTGGTACCAGGTTTCAAACAATCGGTTAACAAAGCGATAGCGCTGATCACGATCAACGTAGGCGATTAACACCGGCAGATTTTCGGTGATCAAACGAAGCTGCTCGTCGCTGTCATGTACCGCGCGTTCGGCGCTGTCGCTGCGCGCCACGATGTCGCTGATCCCTCTTCTCGCATAACGTACTGCGACAATACCAACCAGCAGGGCAATGACCAGGAATACCAAGGCATTGCGTTGCTCGGACGCGTGGATTGAACGGTCGACCTCGCGTTCGGCAAGAAACTCGGACTTTCTTAATTGATAGTATTGCTCCGCCCGATTTCGAAAGCGGGCCGCAGCCGTTAAGACAGAATTGCCGAGTTTGGCATCCGGCTTGATTTTTGAAATGACGGTCTTGAAGTTTTCGTTTTCCTCGAGCAACCGACGATAGGCGCCAGTCGAGCCATTGCCAAACCTGGTTTCAGCGCCCGTGATTTCCGTCAAACCTTGGCCAATCAAATGAAAATGGTCAGACAGCGTTTGGCGCAGCTCCAGCGTCAGGGTGTCGCCAGCGATAAGCGCCGAATTCTCGATAATGGCCAATTCCTTTGCGATGCGCTCGGCAGCTTCATAAACCGTAATGTAATAATCACTCGAAATTTCATAACGGCGGGCGGCACTATCCTGCTGCCACAATAAAAAGGCCACGGTCGCCGCCCAGACCATGGCCAGAAAGGCCGTGAGCCAGAAAAAAGTGCCGATTATGCTTCTATTCCAAGCCATCGATTGCTTGCAGCTAGCTGCCCAGAAGGCCTAGATTCGTCGCGATTTGGCCAAGCACATCGAAATCCCCTGGGGCTATCGGCAAGAAACTCCTTGCACCAATTTTGGCCAGCACGTCTGCATGCTTGGTGTCGTAAACCGACAGGGATAGGAACGCATCTTGCACCAAGGTCCTAGTCTCCTTAGCAATTTCAGGGCGCATTGCCCAGACGTAGTCAGGGTAGGGTGGCGTTCGCGAAATAATGTGAAAGGTATCCCGGTTTAGGCGCCCATCAGCGAACATCGCCTCAACAATAAGCGCATTTACCGCGCCGACGTCGGCCAAGCCATCGCGCACCAGATTGGCCGTTTCATCATGCCCTCGCGTATGCCTGACCTCGGCAAAGAAGTCTTCGGGTATCAGCCCATTTTGCTGCATGAAATGCCGCGGCATCAGGTGCCCCGAGGTCGACAGTTTCGAACCGAAAGCCAGGATCCGTCCATCAAGTTCCTGCAGCGACGTTGCGGTATTGTCCTTGCGAACCAAAAAATAACTGACAAATCGGCTGTCGACATCGCGCGCGGCAATGGGAACGGCGCCATCGGCGAGCCTCGCCTTCAGGAAGGTCAAGCCACCGAAATAGGCAAGATCCACCTTTTTTTCATGAAACAGCTCCAACAGATGCCCATAACTGCGCGGCACCACCATCTCATATTTTATGCCGACGGCCGCCGAAATATGTTCAAATAATGGCGTGTTACGGCGTGCAAGTACCTCTCGTGACTGATCTGGCACCAGGCCAATTCGCAGAACGGCCGGCACCTCGCCGGCCGGTTCGCAGGCCCACAGCGCTGCGAAGACTGGCACCGCCAGCAACAGCCGCCAAATTTTCAGTGCAATCGTTGTCATCCTGATTCGAGCCCTCTGACTACGCAATACGGAATCACATTTCAATTGGCGCTGGTGGTCGAATCAATTCTAACACGAGTGAGTAGATAGAGTCGTGAACCCTCCCGTCAACACGAATGCATCAGTATATTCGCATATTCACTGCAGACATAAATCGCAGTAAAGAGACATCATCACCGGCAAAGCCTCAATCGATCCAATTCCAAGATCAAGGATGGTGCAGGACAGGGGGTTACCTTTGAGGATGGCGATGGACCACACACCCAGGAGTTCAGGCACGCCATTAGCCATGGCTGCATGGTAGACTGCGCCACATGTTCCCATTGATGGTCCCGCGGGGGGCGGTCTTCAACAAGGACGCCCCCCGAGATGCCATCTGCCGTTGGTCAATGCCAACGGTTCTTGAGGCTGCCTACCAGGCTACGTGTTTTTGGGCTTCGGCGCGCCCTACCACCATGTGATGCACTTCATCGGGTCCATCTGCAAAGCGTAGGTGCCGCTGATGCATGTACATCTCCGACAGCGGCGACCATTGCGAGATCCCGGTCGCACCGTGCATCTGAATGGCCTGATCGATAATCATGCACACTTTTTCCGGCACCATGGCTTTCACGGCGCTGACGTAGACGCGGGCTTCTCTATTGCCCAGGACGTCCATTGCCTTGGCCGCTTGCAGTACCATCAAACGCATGGCATCGATTTCAATGCGCGCGCGCGAGATAACCTCGACGTTCTTGCCCAGCTTTAGAATGGTTTTGCCGAAGGCTTCGCGGCTGCCGGCACGCTTGACCATCAACTCCAGGGCCTTCTCGGCCTGACCGATCGAGCGCATGCAGTGATGAATGCGCCCCGGGCCCAGGCGAAGTTGTGAGATTTCGAAGCCACGGCCCTCACCCAGCAGCATGTTTTCTTCCGGCACGCGCACATCGTTGAATTTGATGTGCATATGACCGCGTGGCGCATGATCTTCGCCGAAAACCTGCATGCCCTGTACGATCTCGACGCCAGGAGTGTCGATGGGTACCAGGATCTGTGACTGCTGTTTGGAGGGCGGCGCATCGGGACTGGTCTTGACCATGGTAATCATGATCTTGCAGCGCGGGTCGCCGGCGCCGGAAATATAGTATTTCTCGCCGTTAATAACCCATTCGCCGTTCTCAAGTACGGCCGAGGTGGAGATGTTCTTGGCGTCCGAGGAGGCCTGGCCGGGTTCGGTCATGGCAAAGGCCGAGCGGATCTCTCCATCCAGAAGGGGCCGCAGCCATGTTTCCTTTTGCTCCGGCGTACCGACGCGCTCAAGCACTTCCATATTCCCGGTATCGGGGGCGCTACAGTTCAAGGTTTCAGACGCCAGGCTGTATTTGCCCAATTCGGCGGCGATGTAAGCATAGTCGAGATTGTTCAAGCCTTCGCCGGTTTCGGCATCCGGCAGGAAAAAGTTCCACAGTCCGGATTCCTTGGCTTTCGCCTTGGCGCCATTGAGCAGTTCGAGCTGGCGCGGATGCCAGGTCCAGCGATCCTCTTTGCCGTCGTTGAGGGCGAAGAACTCTTCGGTAATCGGCGCCACATTCTCGTCTATGTGCTTTTTCAGCCCATACAACAGCGGCCGCGCCTCGTCTGACATCGCCAAATTGAATAATTCTTGATCGGATTCCGACATACTTGATGGCCTCATCGTGTTGGTTTCATTGCGCGCGATCCTCTGACTGTTGCCAGATTTTGTCAACGCTCAACGAAACAGCACCCCTGCCAATGCGTTGAATGCTGGCACCGCTTCAAATTGATACAGCGATCCCCACGCCTGGTCTGGCGCTGCCTCAGGTCTGGGCCGTGAAGGCGTCCAGGATTTCGCCGCCGGTGGCGGACCAGACACCGTCATGGGAGCTGATGTAGGCCAGAGCATCTTCCAGCGCCTTGATGCGGTAGGCCTGGCCGGTGACCCAGGGGTTCAGGTTGATAGCCATGACGCGGCCGCCGCGGCTGGCCGCTTCCTCGTAGAGGCAATCAAACTGGTCTTTCAGTTGATCCACATACTCCTGCTCCGTATGGCGCAATGAGATCAGGATTTGCTGATCGTCCAGTTCCATGGTGTGGGGCATGTTATGGATGCTGCCTGACGTGGTTTCGAAGGCGTAGGGCATATCGTCGTTGGCCCAGTCGCACAGATACTCGATGCCTTCCGCGGCCGCCAGGTCAGGGGTGTTCATGGACTCGGACCGTATGGGTGACAGCCAGCCCCGGATTTTCTGGCCAGACAAATCGCGCAAACGATCCAGGACGCCCTTGATCAAGGCGGCTTCCTCGTCCCGGTCCATCCCGCCATGGTGCGGATGACCCATGTCCAGGCCATTGGCGATCAGCTCCCAATCCCGTGCGTTCACCTGCTCCACCAGATAGGGATAGCGTTCGGCCAGCGCGGCGTTGATGGCGACGGAAGATCTTATGCCCAGCTTGTCCAGTACCTTGAAGATACGGAACACACCGATGCGGTTACCATAGTCCCGCAACGTGTAGTTCCAATAGTCGGGATAGGGCCGGGCCATGGCCGCTGGAACAGGGATGGCGGGCTTCATATCCATGGGGAACCATTGCAACTGGGTCACCACCCACAGGGCCACGCGGGCACCGTTCGGCCAGACCACCTTGGGGCGTTCGTGCAATTGCGACCAGATATAGCGGTCGTGATCCATGCCATGGCCGCGCTTGGGGTATTTCAGGTAATCATCCGACAGGGTCATGCCCGGCTCCCCCGCTTGGCGGCCAGGCTGGCAACCACGTTGTCATAATGGTGTTCATAGTAATGTTCCGCGATCTCCCGCCCAGTGGTGACCCAGACTTTGTCATGGCCGGTGATATAGTCCAGCACTTCCGCGAAGTTGCCGATGCGGTGCGGCTGGCCAATCAGGAAGGGATGCAGCGGGATGCACATCACCTGGCCGTTCTCGGCCCCCTCTTCGTAAAGCTGATCGAAATTCGCCTTCAGAATATCCGTATAGTGGCGGCTGCTTTTACCCATCATGGAAAGCACCACCGTATCGTTCATTTCCAGGGAATACGGCACCGAGATCAAACGGCCGCTTTTGGTGTTCACGGGCTGCGGTTGATCGTCGTGAAACAGATCACAGGTGTATTTGATGCCGTATTCCGCCAACAGCTCCATAGTATTGGTGGTATAGGACAGGGCCGG
This sequence comes from Alphaproteobacteria bacterium, assembly GCA_021776235.1. Classification (GTDB taxonomy): domain Bacteria; phylum Pseudomonadota; class Alphaproteobacteria. The sequence continues at coordinate 139,200 of JAJFGG010000016.1, forward strand.
CGCCAGCCAGCCGGCAACGTCCTGACCGGTGGCGTCCTTTATGGTGGCGATCACGTCCTCCATCATGGCCCGTTCCTGGGCCTCGGACATGGTGTAGGTATAGCGGGTGTTGTAAACGCCGTGGGAGAAGAACTCCCAATCCAGTTCGTTGCAAACCTGGATAATCTCCGGATGGTGCTGGCAAAGAGCGACGTTCAGCGAGACGCTGCCGCGGACGCCATATTTCGCCATGGCCTCCATCATGCGGTGGAAGCCGGCCCGGTTGCCATAGTCCCTGTGGGAATAGGGCACCACGTCCGGGTGCGGCTTGGGCCAGGCCCGGCGTCCCGGATTCAGGGGTGGGTCCAATTCGTAATACTCGATATTCGGCGCCACCCAGAAGGCCACCCTGGCACCATCGGGCCAGGTGATCTTCGGGCGATCCGCCATGGGCGAATAATCGTACAGCTCGGGCTCCCGCAGCATCTCGTCCTCCCCCTAGCGCACATTCGTTCTAAATGTACGCGGATTCTATAAAGTAGAGCAATTGCACCAATCACTTTAGCCGCGTCAGCGGCTCACACCATTTGAAAATTGCTCTAGTCGTTCAGGATCTGATAGTTTTCCAGATACTCGATGACATCCTTCGCCGGCACCACATCCGCATACTTGATGGCCATATCGTACAGGTTGGCGAAATGCGGGCTTTCATGCTTATCGGCGACGCATTCCTCCGGCACGATGGTGCGAAAGCTGCGCGAAAGGCTGTCAACCACCGTGGCCCGGACGCAACCGGATGTGGAACCACCCGTCACAATCACCGTATCGATACCATGAAAGTTCAGAACCGAAGGCAAATTGGACTCATGGAAGGCCGAGGCCATGCGCTTGTTGATGACAACGTCCCTTTCATGGTCCACATGCAGACGGTCATCTAATTCCGAGCGGCGGGAACCTACCTTGATGTTCTGCAGGGAATCCGGCGTATCCGTACGTGTCCCCCAAACGCCGCAATCCTCGCCCGATTCCATATAGGCCACATAGGTCCAGACCACCGGCAGGTTCTTGGAGCGTGCCAGATCCGAGATTTCGTTGACATAGTCCATCTGCTTGGGGTCCGTCTCGTAGGCCGTGACAAATTCGCCAACATTCGTGTAGGCCTTTTGCAGATCGATATTGACCACCGCCGCCTTGCGGCCAAAGCCAAACCGCGGCCGGGTCGGGTTGGCCTTAATTTCTTCGTATAGTTGCCGGGCGCTTTTGTCCGAAGTTTCCATGGCTCGCATCTCCCATATGGTGAAGTTTCGTTGTTGGTTCAGGGCTGAAACCCGACAGCGCCATCATACTTCGCCGCCTCTTCCTCGGGCAAGAATTCGGCTTCCATTTCGCGGATCTCGGGAAAGCCGACGAAACCGTGAAAATCCGCCAGAGGATGCGCCTTGTTGGCCGCTTTCAGTCGTTCCTCCAGGGCATTGTCCTCTGCCGCGAAGGCGCTGTAATAATCCCACATGGCATTGGCCGCGGCCCGCATGCCGCCGCCTGGATTGATCACCAAATCGATACCAAGCTGTTGCAGTTCCCCCGACGAAAGATTGGGCGAAACGCCGGTGCGGTTGTAAAGAATGGCGCCCGGCACGGCTTCGCAGACCTGCTGGATTTCCTCCCCCGTCAGCAATCCCTCCGGGAAAGCCATATCGGCGCCCGCTTCGCGGTAGGCTTGCAAACGATTGATGGCATCTTCCAGACTGCCGCCGGCCACGCCGCGGGCATCGCAACGTGCGATCAAAACAAAATCAGGGTCAATCTCGTCGCGCACCCGCGCCGCCGCCCGGATCTTGCCGGCGGCTTCATCCAGCGGGATCACCTGTTTGCCGGCGACATGGCCACAGCGTTTCGGCGCGATCTGATCCTCCAGATGGATGCCCGCCACGCCGGTCTTGATGAACTCCTCCACCGTGCGCATGACGTTGATGGCATTGCCATAGCCCGTGTCGGCGTCGCAAATCACCGGCACCTTGACCGAACTGGCCACCTTGGAGGCAACGTCGGTGACCTCCGTCAAGGTCGTCAGGCCCACGTCGGGCCGGCCAATATGGCTGACGGAAACGCCGTAACCGGAAATATAAACGGTGGAGAAACCTGTCCGTTCGATTATGCGCGCACCCATGGCATTAAAACAGCCCGGCGCGACAATGATATCGTCGGCGGCGAGCAGCGCACGCAGGGCTTTCGCCGCACCTTTGGAATTGGTCAAAACAAGCACCTCCCAGTCCTGGCAATTAATTTAGATGATGATATTACCAATAGACTAGCAGAAGCAGACCACGTCGGATATGCAAAGGGCCGCCCCGAAGGGCGGCCCGAGATAAATGCGTCGCCTGAAGCGAAAGATGCGTCAGACGCTGTAGTACATATCGAATTCAACCGGATGCGGCGCGTGTTCGAAGGTGTAGACCTCCTCCCACTTCAGCTCCAAATAGCCGTCGATCTGATCGTCCGTGAAAACGCCACCTTTTTTCAGAAAATCGCGGTCGGCGTCCAGGCTTTCCAGGGCTTCGCGCAATGAACCGCAAACGGTCGGAACATCGGCCAGTTCCTCGGGCGGCAGGTCATAGAGATCCTTGTCCATGGGATCGCCAGGGTGGATCTTGTTCTCAATGCCGTCCAGGCCCGCCATCAACATCGCCGTGAAGGCCAGATAAGGATTGGCGCCCGGATCGGGGAAGCGGATTTCCACGCGCTTGCCATTCGGGCTGGGCGAAAACGGAATCCGGCACGAGGCCGAGCGGTTGCGGGCCGAATAAGCCAGCAACACCGGCGCCTCGAAGCCCGGGATCAACCGCTTGTAGGAGTTGGTAAGCGGGTTGGTGAAGGCGTTGATGGCCTTGGCATGCTTCATGATGCCGCCAATATAGTACAGGCAGTTTTCGGACAAATCCGCATAACCCGAACCCGCGAACAGCGGCTTGCCATCCTTCCAGATCGACTGATGCACATGCATGCCGGAACCATTGTCGTTCATCACCGGCTTGGGCATGAAGGTTGCCGTCTTGCCATAGGAATGGGCTACGTTGTGGACCACGTACTTGTAAATCTGCATCTGGTCCGCACAGGATGTCAGGGGCGCAAACTTCATGCCCAATTCATGCTGGCTGGGAGCCACTTCATGATGGTGCTTTTCCGTATCAATGCCCATTTCGCGCATCACCGTCAGCATCTCGCTGCGCAGATCAGCCGCCGAATCTACCGGAGGCACGGGGAAGTATCCGCCCTTGGCGGCGGGGCGATGGCCAATGTTGCCGCCTTCGAGATCGCTGCCGGAATTGTACGGCCCCTCGCCTTCGTCGATGGAGTAAAAGGTCTCGTTCTGCGAGACCTTGAAGCGCACGTCGTCGAAAACGAAGAACTCGGCCTCGGGTCCGAAATAGGCCGTATCGCCCGCACCGGAACTTTGCAGATAGGCCTCGGCCCGCCGCGCCGTCGATCGGGGATCACGACCATAGGCTTCATGGGTCGAAGGTTCCACCACATCGCAGAACAGCACCAGGGTGGGCTGCGCCAGGAAGGGGTCCATCACCGCCGTTGTCGGATCGGGCATCAGCGCCATATCGGAATCGTTGATCGCTTTCCAGCCCGCAATGGACGAGCCATCGAACATGACGCCATCGGCAAACAGATCCGCATCAACGAAATTCGCGTCCATGGCAAGATGCTGCCATTTGCCCCGCGGATCGGTGAAGCGGAAGTCAACGAATGGAATTTCTTCGTCCTGAATTCTTTTCAGAACGCTTTCGGCAGTGGACATGGCTTTCGGTTCCTTCCTGTGTCCTTGATTACTTCGCTAAGTTTCCTGCTGGTTGTATTTCGAGTGTCCTGGATAGGGCCGGCCTAAATGGCGTCGGTGCCCGTCTCGCCGGTGCGAATGCGGATAGCCTGCTCGACGGTGGTGATAAAGATCTTGCCATCACCAATACGGCCCGTGTGCGCCGCCGTCTGTATCGCTTCCACGGCACGTTCGACCAGATCGTCTTCCAGGACCACTTCCAACTTCACCTTGGGGAGAAAATCGACCACATATTCCGCGCCCCGGTATAGCTCGGTGTGCCCTTTCTGCCGGCCAAAACCCTTGGCCTCGATCACGGTGATGCCCTGGAGACCGATTTCGTGCAAAGCATCTTTCACTTCATCCAGTTTGAAGGGTTTGATAATCGCTTCAATTTTTTTCATCGCACCAAATCTCTTTTAGTCGCGGTCGTAACACCCGACCGTTTCAGCATTCCACAATCGTTAGCTAGCACAAATCGTGCCAACTTGTGATCTTTTTAAACCTTTGATTTTAAACCATAACCCAATGTCTCAAATAGCCTCTCAAGATATCTGCCTAAATTAGCATCACGTTGCCCGAAAAATATGCAGACGAATGATCATTGCGCCGCAAGCAGCTCACGAATACGGGTCATGGCAGCGCGGATATTCTGCGTGGAATTGGCGTAGGAAAAGCGCAGGTAGCCTTCCCCATAGGCCCCGAACGAGGTGCCGGAAATTACCGCTACGCCGGCTTCGTTCAACATTTTTTCCTGCAAATCCTGCGAGGTCATGCCCGTGCCCTCGATATTGGGAAAGGCGTAAAACGCCCCGCCGGGCTGGACGCAGCGAAATCCGGGAATGGTGTTCAATTCGTCAACGATCACCTTGCGCCGTTGCTCAAAGGCCTTGACCATCTCCTCCGCCGCGTCCTGGGGTCCGCGCAGGGCCTCGACCCCGGCCCACTGGGTCGCCGCGTTGACGCAGGAATGGTCGTTGACGCACAGGCGCGTGGCCTGTTCGGCACAAGCTTCGGGCCAGATGGCGTATCCCAGGCGCCAGCCCGTCATGGCGTAGGTCTTGGACCAGCCATCCAACAGGATCAGGCGGTCCCGGATCGATGGATAGCCCAGCAGGCTAACGTGGGGTTGATTGTCATAAACCATGCGGCTGTAAATCTCGTCGGACAGGACAACCACCTCCGGATGGCGCTCCAGACCGGCCACGAGTTTGTCCAGCTCGTCCCTTTGCACGACGCCGCCGGTGGGATTTGCCGGCGAGTTTATGATGATCAGACGGGTGCGCTCGTTAATTTTTTCCAGCACTTCGTCGGCTGAGAAGGAAAAGCCCGAATCCTCGTGCAAGGCGATGGGCACCGGGGTGGCGCCGGAAAAGCGGATCGCCGATTCATAGATGGGAAAGCCGGGGTTTGGATACATGATCTCGGCCCCGGCCTCGCCAAACATCAGGCAGGCGTAAAACATTGTCGGTTTACCGCCCGGCTGGATCACCACATGGTCGGGATCAATGGCGACGCCACGGTATTTTTGAATATCGTCTGCCACGGCCTGGCGCAGTTCGGGGATACCGTTCGCCGGGGTATAGCCGTGATGGCCGTCGGCCAGGGCCTTGCGCCCGGCCTCGACGATATTCGCCGGTGTCTGGAAATCAGGCTGACCGATACCAAGATTGATGATATCGCGGCCCTGGGCGGCCAGCGCATTGGCCCGGGCCAGGACCTCGAATGCGGTCTCCGTGCCCAGGTGGTTCATTCGATTGGCGAGTTGCATGACCGGGTTATGCCATGACTGCACGCCGGTACCAAGCCCCAGATGAGGGCAACCGGAGATCAGCGGCCCGCTTCATATGCCTTCATCGTTTCGCGGGCGATGACCAGCTGCATGATCTGGGAGGTTCCCTCGAATATACGCAGCAGTCGGGCATCGCGGAACAACCGTTCCACCGCTGTTTCCCGCATATAGCCATAGCCGCCGTGCACTTGCACAGCCCGGTCAGCAATGCGCCAGACGGTTTCCGAGGCAAAGTATTTGCAGGCCGCTGCCGCCTTGGTCACGTTTTCGCCGGCGTCCATCTGCCGGGCTGTCTGTTCCACCATGGCCCGGGCCGCCAGATGCTCCGCCTCGCTGTCAGCGATCATGCCTTGGATCAATTGAAAGTCCGCGATGGGCTTGCCAAATTGTTGCCGTTCCATGGCGTAGGCGGTCATTTCCTCCAGCAGACGGCAGGACAAACCGACGCAGACCGCGCCCATATGAATTCGCGCGTCGTCCAGCACCTTCATCGCCGTGATGAAGCCCTGTCCCTCGATGCCGCCCAGCAGGGCCGCGCCCGGCACCCGGCATTCGTCGAAGGTAACATCCGCCGTGGGCGCCCCCAGTTGGCCCATTTTCTCCAACGGCGGATCCACCTGCAGGCCCGGTGTATGGGCCTCCACCAAAAAAGCCGAAACGCCGGCCGCGCCTTTATCGTCCGGATCGGTCCTCGCCATGACCGTGAACAGGCCGGCGACCGGTGCATTGGAAATAAAGCGCTTGCTGCCGTTCAGGATATAGTCCGCCCCAACCCGTCGGGCCGTGGTCGACAGGCTTTTCGCATCCGAGCCGCTGCCCGGTTCGGTCAGGCAAAAGCTGACAATCAGGTCGCCGGCGGCGATGGACGGCAGATAGCGCCGTTTTTGCTCTTCCGTACCGTCAAGCACGATGCTTTTGCCGCCCACCCCGTTGGTCGTGCCCACGTACGAGCGGTAGGCGGGCGCGGCGCGGCAAAATTCGAATATCATCCGCACCTCGGACCATTTGCTCAGGCCCAGACCGCCATGCTCGACTGGAATGGCATAGGCGAACAGACCCATCCGCCGCATCAGGTCCAACAGGTCATCGGGTATCACATGTTCCCGGTCGACCCGGGCTTCCGCCGGGATCAGTTTTTCATTTACCAGGCGGCGCACGCTGTCCAGCAGCGGCGCGATATCGTCTTCGTTCATCCTGGATTGCTCCTTCACCGCTATATGTGCCTTGCCTTTGCCCCGCCGACTGGAGCACATTCGGCATAGTCCAGCAAAGGATAGGACGGCGGGATGAAACCAGCCAACAGCATTCTTGCCAGTTTCGGCACCACGGTGTTCGAGGTCATGACCCGTCTGGCGATCGAGCATCAGACCATCAATCTGGGCCAGGGGTTTCCCGATGAGGACGGCCCCGACAGCATCAAGGCGATGCTGGACACGGCCACGCGGGAGGGATCCAACCAATATCCGCCCCTGCTGGGCATTCCCGAATTGCGCCAGGCCGTCGCCAGCCATAACCAGCGCTTTTATGATCTGGATGTGGATTGGCAAACAGAGGTCATGGTGACCTCCGGCGCGACCGAGGCGTTGGCCGCATCGATTTTGGCGCTGATCGAACCGGGCGACGAGGCCGTGGTTTTCGAACCGCTGTATGACAGCTATGCCCCCATGCTGCGCCGGGCCGGGGCGGAGGTGAAATTCGTCCGTCTGCAGCCACCCCACTGGGACATGCCTCGGGATGAACTGGCAGCGGCGTTTTCGCCACGCACCAAACTGATCCTGCTGAACACGCCCATGAACCCGACAGGCAAGGTATTCAACGGCGAAGAGTTGAACTTCATCGCCGGCCTGATCAGGAAACATGACACCTATGCCATTTCTGACGAGGTCTACGAACATCTGATTTTTGATGCGGTCGAACACCTGCCGTTGATCACCCTGCCAGGCATGCGGGACCGCGTCATCCGGATCGGCTCCGCCGGCAAGACTTTTTCCATGACCGCGTGGAAGGTTGGCTATGTGACAGCGGCGCCAAACCTGTTGGGCCTGATCGCCAAGGCACACCAGTTTCTGGTCTTCACCACACCATCCAATTTACAACGGGCAGTGGCCTTTGGCCTCGACAACGAACAGGACTGGTACACGCAGCTGGCCATCGATCTGCAGGGCAAACGGGATATGTTGCAAACGGCCCTGACCGGGATCGGGTTCGATGTGCTGCCCTGCGGGTCGACATATTTCATGAATGCGGATTTCCGGCCCCTGGGTTTCAAGGGCACGGACGTGGAATTCTGCCGCCATGCCACGATCGACGCCGGCGTCACCGTGGTGCCGGTCTCGGCCCTGTACGCAACGCCGGACGTGGATCATCTGGTACGCTTTTGCTTCTGCAAAAAGTACTCGGTTTTGCAAGGTGCCGTGGACCGTTTACGGGAATTCTTCGGGTCATAGACGGATGGCTTGACGGCAGCCCCCGGTCGGTTTAATCACCATTTCGTCTCGGTGGCGGGTGTAGCTCAGTCGGTTAGAGCGCTAGATTGTGGATCTAGAGGTCGGGGGTTCAATTCCCCTCACTCGCCCCATTCCCCCAGCAAAAACGCGCCAGTCGATAATTTCAGTGGCCGCCGCCGAATAGGCCGCGAGTTCGGCTTGTTTCTGCAATGTCCGCACCTGATGCTATGTTCCATCCTTACGAGCTAGCCGAATGGCCAGGCGAAACAGCCCTGACGAGGACATTGTGAGCAACAGCGATCCGGATGCATCAAACAGTTATGATGTGATCGTGCTGGGCGCCGGGGCTGGCGGCATGGCTGCGGCCGTCGTTGCCGCCAACGAGGGCCTGAAAACCCTGGTCATTGAAAAGACCGCCTATGTCGGCGGTACCACCGCCCTGTCGGGCGGCATGGTCTGGGTACCGAACAACGCCAAGATGGCGGCAAGCGGTCTATCCGATACGACGGAAGCCGCACAAACCTACCTCGATGCCACCGCTGGCCAGGACGGCGATCGTGCTGACCGCGCCTCACTGCGGCAGACTTTTCTGGCCGAAGCGCCCCGGGCAATCGAATATTTCGACCGCAACAGCCATGTCCATCTGGTACCGCTGGCCTTTTACCCCGACTATTATCCGGACAAGCCGGGCGCCACCTTGGGTGGGCGCGTGATGGAGCCGTTGGCCCTGGACGCGCGTGAACTTGGCGATGGCTTCAAGCTGCTGCGCCCACCGCTGCCCGAATTTACCCTGTTCGGCGGCATGATGGTGGCGCGGCCGGACATTGTGCATTTCCGCGGCATGTTCCGTTCCGCCACCTCGGCCTTGAAAGTGGCGCGGCTGGTCTTTTCCTATGCGGTCGATCGAACCAAATTTCACCGCGGCGCCAACCTTGTGCTCGGCAATGCCCTGGCCGGCCGGTTGCTCAAATCCCTGCTGACCCTTGACGTGCCGATCCGGTGCAACACTGTCACCAATCGTCTGCTCGAAGAGGACGGCCGGATTACCGGCATCGAGATTGCCGGCCCGTCCGGACCTGTGGTGCTCGAGGCGCGGCGCGGCGTGGTTCTGGCGGCGGGCGGATTTTCCCACAACCCGGACCTGCGGGCCCGTTATCTGCCCAGCGAAGCCGGCATGCATTCGGCGGCGGCGGAGGGCAACGGCGGCGACGGCCTGAACCTGGCCCTGGCCGCCGGCGGCAGCCTGGCCGAGGACAACGCCTCGAACGCCTTTTGGGCGCCCATGTCGCGCTTTATCCGGGCCGATGGCAGTGCCGGCGTCTATCCTCATACCGTGACCGACAGAGGCAAGCCCGGCATGCTGGCGGTCAATCATGACGGCCGCCGCTTTACCAACGAGTCCAATTCGTACCATGACTTCGTGCAGGCCATGTTTCGCAGTCATAATCACAGCCCGACGATCCCGTCCCATTTACTCTGCGACCGCCGGTCGCTGTGGCAATACGGCCTGGGCGCGGTCAAACCGATGACCATGCGATTGGCCCCCTACCTGCGCAACGGTTACCTGATCAAGGCATCGAGCCTGGAACAACTGGCGAAAAAAATTGGCGTCGCTCCCGACCACCTGTCGGAAACCGTGGCGACCTACAACGCCGACGCGTTGCGCGGCGAAGATACCGCCTTTGGCCGGGGCGGCAATGCGTATCATAAATATGTCGGCGACCCGGCGAATTTGCCCAACCCCTGTATGAGGCCGATGGAAACGCCGCCATTTTATGCCGTAAAACTTTATCCCGGCGACCTGGGTACGGCAGCCGGGGCGCGAACCGGGAGCAACGGCGAAGTGCTGCGCGGTGACGGCCAGCCCATTCCTGGATTGTACGCCTGCGGCAACGATATGAATTCGGTCATGGGCGGCAATTATCCTGGCCCCGGCATCACCCTGGGTCCGGCGCTGGTATTCGGCTATCTTGCCGCTATGGACATGGTACGGGGCGCTTGAACCGGCACCGGGCCATCGGCCCGACAACGATAATTGGAGGAACCTATGAGTGATAGCAAAGGCAGGCCGGGCATCCGCAATATCGCCGAGGTGCCCTGGCAACAATTCCCCGACCATTTCGGCGGCGCCTTGTCGAAGGCCCTGGTCGGCCCGGGCGATACCGACATCAAATTGATCGACTATCGGATCTCCAGCTATCAGCCCATGGCGCACGTCGCCGCGCATAGTCACAAGGTCCAGGAACAGATCTACCACGTGCTTGATGGTGAGGGCCTGATGCAGATCGACGGTGAAGACACCGTGGTACGGCGCCACGACGTGATCCACATCCCGCCGGGCGTCGAGCACGCCATTGCCAATTCCGGACTGGTGGACCTGGTCTTTCTGGTCATCACCGCGCCCGCATCCGACGAATAATCGCGACTTGCACGGACAGGAACTTTGAGAATGGGAGTCGAGACATGAAAGGCGGAGAGTTGATTGCCCAGTTCCTGGTGCAGGAAAAAATTCCTTATGTGTTCGGTATCTGCGGACACGGCAATGTCGGCCTGCTGGACGAACTCTATGCCGTCCGGGATGAGGTCAAACTGATCTCGCCGCGCCATGAACAGACCGCGGCGCACATGGCGGATGCCTATTTCCGGATCAAGCACGAACCCGTTGCCACATTGACCTCGTGCGGGCCCGGTTCGGCCAATATTGTCATGGGTATTGCCAATGCCCTGGCGGATTCATCCGCCATCCTGGCGCTGACGGCAAACGTGCCCACGCAACAGTTCAATCGTGGACCATTTCAGGAAATCAACCGCCATTTTGCGGCCGACTTTCCGTCTGTTTTGAAGCCTGTGGTCAAACGCAGCTTTCAGCCAACGCGGGTCGATATGCTGCCCCTGACCCTGCGCCAGGCCATCGAGCTGGCGGTTTCGGGGCGGCCCGGCCCAGTCCAGGTGGATATTCCGTTCAACGTCTTTCAGGAAGAAGCGGAGGTTGAATTGGAACCTTCGGCGCGCTTCAAGACCCGCAAACGGTCGGGCGCCGACCCGGCGGATATTGAACAGGCCCTGACCATGCTGGGCGCGGCGGCGCGGCCGGTGCTGTTCATTGGCCATGGCGTAACCCTGGCGGAGGCCGCGCCTGAACTGACCCAGCTGGCCGAACGCCTGAATATTCCCGTGATCAGTTCGCCCAACGGCATGGGCTGCCTACCCATGGGGCACCCGCTGTCGCTTGGTTTCATCGGCCGCAACGGCACCTTCCCCGCCAACCAGGCCGGCCGTCACGCCGATCTGGTCATTGCCGTTGGCGCCCGTTTCGACGATCGCTCGTCATCCTCGTGGATTCCCGGCTACTCCTGGAACTTTCCGGCCTGCAAGCTTATCCATGTCGACATCGACGTTAACGAAGTCGGCCGCAACTATGTTCCCGACCTGGGACTTACGGCGGATGCCGGCAGTTTCCTGCGGCAGATGCTGGGCGCGGCACAGACGTTGGGCGGCGCGGTGCCGGCGCGAAAGGACTGGCTGGCCGAGATCGAAGGCTGGCGGCAGGAATGGGAGCGTTTCGTGGCGCCCAATTTCGAGCTTCGCACCTCGCCGCTGCGGCCCGAACAAGTGGTCGCCGATATCCGCGCGGTGCTGCCGGACGACGCCATCATTTCACTGGATTCCGGCGTGCACCACAACTGGTTCATGCAGTTCTGGGAGGCCCGTATGCCGCAGACGATGTTGAACGCCTGGGGTTTTTCCGGCATGGGTTTCGGCGTTTCGGGGATCCTGGGCGCCAAATTGGCGGCGCCGGACCGGCCCTGTGTCGCCATTTGCGGCGACGGCGGTTTCACCATGACGCCGCATGTCCTGTGCACCGCGGTCGAATACGACATTCCCTGTATCTGGGTGGTCTGGAACAATTTCGCCTGGGGCGCCATCCGCGATATCCAATACGGCATGTTCGGCGGCCGGGAGATCGGCACGGCCTTTTATCAGGGCGAAAACCGGGAACCTTACAATCCCGACTTCGCCGCTCTGGCCCGTGCCTGTGGCGTGCATGGCGTAACCGTTACCAGGTCGGAAGATTTCAAGGGCGCGCTGGAACATGCCATCGCACTGGGTAAACCGGCACTGATAGACGTGCATGTGGATGCCGAAGTGCGGCCACCCGCCACGGGCACCTGGCAACTGCCACCGACGCCGTTCACGGAGCCGGCCTTTGGCGGCCCACTGCTAAAATCTTGACATCGATAGCTTCGGCCTTAACCGCTTTACAACGCTAACAACTAGCATGGTGCTATCATGAACAAGTTCGGTATCGGGCAACCGGTCAAACGGTTTGAGGACCGGCGCTTGCTGTCCGGCAAGGGCCGCTTTATCAACGATGTCAACCTGGCCGGGCAGGCCTATGCCGTGATTGTCCGCTCGCCCCACGCCCATGCGCGGATTGTCACCATGGACGCCTCGGCGGCCCGGGCGGCACCCGGCGTGCTTGCCGTCTACAGCGGCAAGGATATCACCGCCGACGGTCTGGGCACCATGACGCCAACGGTGCAGCGCAAACGTCCGGACGGCACGCCGATGTTTGCCCGCTCCCATCCCGGCCTGGCCCTGAGCTGGGTCCGCTATGTCGGCGACCCTTTGGCCCTGGTGGTCGCCGAAAGCCTGATGCAGGCGAAAGATGCGGCGGAACTGATCGCGGTCGAATACGATGATCTGCCCTCGGTTACCGATACGGCGCAGGCGGCAAAGGGCGAGAGGGCGGTCTGGCCGGAATGCCCCGACAATGTCTCGAACGTCTTCGAGACCGGCGACAAGGCGGCGACGGAGGCGGCCTTTGCCCAGGCGGCGAAAATCGTCAGCCGGAGATATGTGATCAGCCGCGTCTACGCCCATTTCATGGAGCCGCGCGGCGTCATCGGCAGTTATGATCCGGGCGAGGACCGCTATACCCTCTATGCCGACGTACAGTATCCGCACCGGGTCCGCAATGCGCTGGCCAACAAGATCTTCAAGGTTCCGGAGAATAAAATTCGTGTCATCGCCGGCGATGTGGGGGGTGGTTTTGGCACCAAAGGCTGGCAGTACCCGGAACATCGCCTGATGCTCTGGGCATCGCGAAAACTGGGCCGTCCGGTGAAATGGTCCTGCGACCGGAGCGAGGCCATCCTGGCCGACGAGCACGCCCGGGACAATATCAGCGAAGCGGAATTGGCCCTGGACGGGGACAACCGGATTTTGGGCCTGCGGGTCCGCACCTTGGCCAATGTAGGCGCCTATGTGTCCTCCGACCGCAACCTGCTGGCGACCTTCGCCAATGTTTCCACCTTGGTCGGGGTCTATAATATCGCCGCCGCGCATGTACATGTCTCTTGCGTCATGTCGAACAGCAACGGCACCGCGCCCTATCGCGGCGCCGGGAGGCCGGAAGCAATCTACGTCATGGAACGGCTGCTCGACGATGCCGCCAGGGAATTGAATCTGGATCGGATGGAACTGCGGCGCCGGAATATTATCCCGGCCCACGCCATGCCCTATCGCAATGCCTTTGGCCGCATTTACGATTGCGGTCAGTTCGATGTGAATATGGAGCGGGTGTTGGAGCTGGCCGATTTTGCCCGCTTCGATGGCCGCCGTCGGGACGCCCAGGGGCGGGGCAGGTTGCGCGGTGTCGGCTTTGCCAATGCCATCGAAAGGGCCGCCTCGCCTGGCCTGGAATTTGCTGAAATCCGCTTCAACCCTTCCGGCAGCGCCACGATCCTGATGGGCAGCAAGAACCAGGGCCAGGGCCATGAAACCATATTCCGTCAGATCGCGGCCGAGCGCCTGGGCATCGACCCCAGCGATATACAATATATCGACGGCGATACCGACCGGGTCGCTTTCGGCATCGGCACCAACGGCTCGCGCTCTACGGTCATCGGTGGTTCCGCCCTATGGCAAGCGGCAGGCAAGATCATCGACAAGGGAAAACTAATAGCCGCTCATTTCATGGAAGTGGATGCAGGTGATATCGATTTCGCCGATGGCATGTTCACCGTGGGCGGCACGGACCAGGGCATGAGCTTGCAGTACGTCGCCAAGTCCGCATTTATGCATGCCAAGCTGCCGCCAGGATTGGAAGGCGGTCTGTTCGAAACCGCCACCTTTTCTCCCGAGGCCGATACCTTTCCCAATGGGGCCCATGTCTGTGAAGTGGAAATCGACCCCGAAACCGGGGCGGTTGACCTCATCAGTTATGCCGTGGTCGACGACGTGGGCACGGTGATCAATCCCATCGGCCTCAAGGGTCAGATACATGGCGGCATCGCACAGGGATTGGGCCAGGCGTTAATGGAACAGGTGGTCTACGATCCCGACAGCGGCCAATTGTTGAGCGGTTCCTTCATGGACTACACCATGCCGCGGGCCGATACGACTTGTTCTATCCAGGTCGAAAGTAATCCGGTGCCGACGAAACAAAACCCCCTCGGCGCCAAGGGCGCGGGCGAGGCCGGCACTGTCGGCGCACTGCCGGCGGTGATGAATGCGGTACTGCATGCCCTGGCGCCACTGGGCGTAACTGACCTCGACATGCCGGCGACCAGCGAACGAGTCTGGCAGGCGATACAGCGCGCGAAGTCTAATTGACAGGGGAACTATCAACCGGTCGGCGCGCACCCCATGTTCACCTGTTGAGAACCGCCACATTCTCAGGCGGGGTTAATGTCCCTGTTTTGGTATCATACGGTGAAAAAAAAGGGTGTTGGCAATGAGCGGAAGATTGACGGGACGGCGGGCGGTGGTGACCGGGGGCGCCGCCGGCATCGGGCGGGCCATCGCGGCGGCCTATCTGCGCGAAGGGGCATCGGTGGTAATCGCCGATATCGATGCGGCGGCGGCGGATCGCACAGCGGCGGAGCTTTCCGGCACCGGGGAGATCTCCGCCCTTGGCTGCGATGTTACCAAATCATCGGAAACCCGGACTTTGGCGGGGGAAGCCACACGCCGGCTGGGCAGTGTCAATGTGCTGGTCAACAATGCCGGATTAAGCGGCCGGGGGTTGATTACTGAGATCCCCGAAGACCGCATCGATGCGCTGCTGGCGGTCAACCTGAAGGGCGTTATCCTGTGCGCACAAGCCTTTGCCCAGGGTATGTACGACGAGGGCGAGGCGGTAATGATCAACATGTCGTCCCAGGCCGGCAAGCGCGGCTGGCCCGAGCTATCGGTATATGGCGCCACCAAGGCCGGCGTACTGGGCATGAACCGGGCCCTCGCGGTGGAACTTGCCCCCAGGGTCCGCGTCAACGCGATCTGTCCCGGTTATATCAGCGACGTGGGCATGGCCTGGCGCGGCTGGGAAGCGCGGGTACAAACGGAAGGTGGCGACGCCGCCGGAATTGGCCGGCGTTTCGCTGAAGAAAACATCCCCCTGCAGCGCCTGCAAAGCGCCAGCGACATCGCCAACACGGCGGTATTCCTGGCCTCCGACGAGGCCCGCGAGATCACCGGCGAGGCCATCAACGTGGGCGGCGGCGTTGTCATGGATTGACAGCGGTGATGGCATGCCGATCGCGCAGTTTTCAATTAACTGGAGCCGTTACTGCTCGATCTCTAAAAGCCTGCGCACCATGGGTTAAATGGTCTCTAAGGCCCGTACGAAAGAGCCGGAAACCAGTTTTCGCCGCGCCCCGCCTTGGTCAAATCCAGGACATTCCATAACGGCCACAACATATCCACATGGCGGTTGTGCTGGCCCGCCTCGGCCGCGGCGAAAAACGCCTCCGAGCAATAGCAATGATGAATGGCACCATCGTGCCGCTGAAACACATTCAACATGGGTAGCTGACCACCGTCGCTGGTTTCGCCGAAATAGTCCTGGTTATAGGTGTTGCCGCCCGACGACAGCAGAGCCAGATCGTTCCAGCCCCGGGAGAGGGCGAAGGCCTCGAGAGTGGTGACGGGCGCTTTGGCCACAACCGCCAAATTGACCTGCTGTCGGATATGCGGCGCACTGCCGTTCAGGCTGTCCAGCATGGCTGTGCACATTGGACACGGCGCCGCGTCGTCTGGCGCATACATGAAACTGTAAATGACCAGGCTATCCTTGCCGTCGGCGAACAGCTCTGATAGCCGGATTTGGCCGCTCGCACTGTCGAAGACATAGTCCTGAGGCACCGGGCCACCCAAGGGTAATGCACGGCGCTTGGCCGCCACCGCCTCCACCTGCCGCCGAAGATCCAACTCGGCAGCCAGCAACTCGTCGCGCGCCTGACGATAGGCGCTGTTTTCGCCGGGAAATGACTTATCGTGAAATCCGCCCATGACCTGCCCCAATCCAGGTAAGTTGCGTCAAGACAGATAAGGAAACATGTTTGCCATCGCACGGCAACCAGCAGGACATTAGCCTTTGAGCAGGCGGCGGACGGCCGCGGCGGTCGTGATTTTGCCTCTGCCGCGATAGGCTTCGTGATTCTGTTCGATGTCAGCCAGTTTATAGAGATAGTTCACCATAAAACCGGCCGCGCCCTCCATTCCGTTCTGCGAGGTGTCACCCAGCCAGTTGATACGCTCCAACCGCGCGCCATTGGACAAGTGGAAATTCTGCACCGGATCGAGGGCACGCTGGCCGCGCTTCTCCTGCAGCAGATAGCGCGCCGCCAGGGGTTCCAGAACCGGGCGCAGGACCGCCGCCAAATTCTTGTCCCTGTGCCAGTCGGCGCGCGCCAAAAGAGCGCGAATGGCAGTCCGCCCCTCGTCCAGTCCGGCCGCCTCGATCAGGGCGGCATCCTGATCGTCCGACCAGGGCCGCTCGTCCGAACGGGTCAGCAGGTCCGTTAGCCAGGCCCGAAACCCCGGCACCGGCGACAATGTGGCAAAGGTTTTCAGGTTGGGCAGTTCCGCGCGCAATTCATCAACAACCCGTTTGATCAGGAAATCACCGAGACTGACTTTAGCCAGGCCGGCCTGGGCATTGGAGATGGAATAGAAAATCGCCGTATCGGCTTTGCCAGGATCCCCCTCGGGCGCATGTTCGTCCAGCAGCACCTGCACATTGTCCGCCATGCCGCTAACCAAGGCGACCTCGACAAAAATCAGGGGTTCGTCGGGCATACGGGGATGGAAAAAGGCAAAGCACCGGCGGTCTGAATCCAGCCGGTTCTTCAAGTCATCCCAGGAGCGTATTTCGTGCACGGCCTCGTAGGCCATCAGTTTTTCCAACAGCGCCGCGGGGGCGTCGTGCCAGGTCATGCCGCGCAGATTAAGAAAACCGATGTCGAACCAAGATGTCAGCAGTTCGCGCAAATCTTCATTCAGGGATTGCAACGAAGGCTCTTCGCGCAACAGCGACAGTATCTCGGCCCGCATGTCGACCAGGAATTTGACCCCTTGGGGCAAGGCGTTGAACTGGGTCAACAGATCGACCCGCCTATGGACCAGAGCCGCACGCAAAAGCCGCTCTTCCCGGCTGCTGTCCGCGTCCGGTTGCACCGTCTGCAGGGCCGCGATAGCCGCATCCACGCGGGCGCGGTCGAGGCCATAGTCCTGGGCCAACAGCAACAGAAAACGCCGCCTGCCCTCCGGTCCCAATTGCAGATACATATGGCCCAGATCGGCCGCTTTGGCACGGGCCGATACGTCACCGCCACGCCGGCCCAGGCAATCCTCGATCTGCTGTTTCAGCTTCTCAATTCCGGAATCGCTCAACGTAGCGCCCGGTGTCTCAGAATCCGAGGCGCCAAAGAGCGCCCGCCGAAGGGGCGCAAAGGTACGATCGAAAAGGCTCTCTCTATACAACATCACGAGATCATTTCTTCTTTGAAGGCAAACAATGGCATGGAAAGGGTTACGATAGTCTTCAAGCGGCGGCGCACGGGCCGGACAAATTTTTGTCCCTATGCCGCTATGTGGCTTCCGCACGCAGATTAGTCAATACAGCCGGCAACATTCGGGGCAGGTCTTCCGCGATCAAACCTGGTCCGAAGTTCGTGGCGGCGGCACCATGCAACCAACAGGCCGCCGCCGCCGCCTCGAAGGCCGGCACGCCCTGGGCCAACAGACCGGTGCAGAAACCAGCCAGTACGTCACCCGATCCGGCCGTTGCCAAATCAGCCGGCGCATTGGCGTTGATTACGGCCCGGCCATCGGGCGCTGCGATTACCGTATCAGGGCCCTTTAACAGGACCACCGCACCACAATCAACCGCCGCCCGGCGGGTGCCTCGCAGCTTATCGTCCAGGTTCTTGAACAGCCGGCCGAATTCGCCCCGATGCGGGGTCAGAATGCAATTGCCGTGCAACTTGCGAAACAAAGCCTTGCGGGCGTTGGCAAAGGCCGTGATGGCGTCGGCGTCCAGCACCACGGCCTTGCCCAGGTCCAAAGCAGCCAGAACGTTGTCGCGCAAGCGCTTGCCCACGCCCGCGCCCGGGCCCAGGCAGACGGCATTGCGCCGTGGATCCGACAACAGCCGGCGAAATCCTGCACTGTCGCGCCAGGAATTGATCATCACGGCGGTCAGGTGCGCGGCATTCTCTGGCACCGCCGCATGGGGCGATGCAACAGTCACCAGGCCGGCCCCCACCCGCAGCGCGGCCATGGCGGCCAGGCGCGCGGCCCCGGTTTTGCCTACGCCGCCGCTTAACACCAGCGCATGGCCACGGCTGTATTTATGTCCTTCGGGCGATAGCGGCGGCCAGCACGGCAGCCAGATGGCTGGCTGGTTTATCCAGGTCCGAGGTTGGATCTGCTTCAGGACCCTGTCGGGAATGCCGATGTCCACGACCCGCAGTTCGCCGCACAAGCCCCGGCCCGGATGCAGCAGATGACCGCTCTTGGGCCGAAAAAATGTCACGGTCATGGCCGCCTGGGGGGCAAATCCCAACACCTGCCCACTGTCCCCGTGCAGACCGGAGGGCGTATCGACGGCAATAATGGGAAGCTCCCGGGCCCGCGCCGCCGCCAGAACCGTCTTTGCCCGGCCTGTTACAGGACGGGCCAGACCAGCGCCGAAAATGGCATCGACGACAAGGGCGGCGCCGTCCAGTACTTCGTTTTCCATGGGTGCCACCCGGCCGCGCCAACGCTTGGCCATGACGGCGGCATCGCCGCGCAATTTAGCTCGCTCACCCAACAGGGCCAAAGAGACCTTGGCGCCGGCCTTCTTCAAAAGCCGGGCGATGACGAAGCCGTCGCCGCCATTGTTACCGGGGCCGCACAGAACGGTCGTGGGCCGCGGGCCGAAGCGCTCCAGGATTGCCCTGGCGATTTCGCGCCCGGCGGCCTCCATCAGTACTTCACCGCTGATCCCCGCAGCCATGGCCGCGCGGTCGGCGTCGTACATTTGCTGGACCGAAAGCAATTCCGTCATGGCGCAGCCTTATACACAATTATAGATCGGGCCGCCTGTCCATGGGACGGGCTGACTCGAACGCCTTTGCGGCCCGCAACACCAGATCTTCGCGGAAGTTATCGGCGACGATCTGCAGACCAACGGGCAATCCGTCCCTGGTAAAGCCGCAGGGGATGGAACAGGCCGGCTGTTGCGCCAAATTGAACGGGTAACTGAACGGCGTCCAGTCGGTCCAATAGGTGTCATCCGGCGGGCTGCCGGGTGGCTGCAAGCGCCCCACATCAAAGGCCGGAACAGCCAGGGCGGGCGTCAGCAACAGATCCACCTGCTGAAAAAACTCGCGCAGATGCAGGCACAGGGCCGTCCGCCCTTCCATTGCCCGCATGTAATCCAGAATCGACAATTCCTGTCCCTCGGCGACGATCTGGGCCAATTCCGGTTCCAGTTTGGCCTTGATCTCGTCGGGCATATGGGCAAAGGCACCGGCACTACCGGCCCACCAGTGGGTCTTGAAGACTGCTTTTGGATTTTCAAAGCCGGGATCGCGCTGCTCCACCATGGCCCCCAAATCGGTGAAGACGGCGGCGGCCTCGGCCACGATCCGGGCGACTTCCGGATCGACATTGGCATAGCCCAAATCCGGGCTGAAGGCGATCTTCAGGCCGGCGACGCCCGCATCCAGACCTTGGGTGAAATCAATACCCTGGTATGGCAGGGCCGTGTGGTCGCGATAGTCAGGCTCCGCCAACACGTTCAGCATTAACGCGGCGTCGGCCACGGAGCGGGTCATGGGCCCCACATGCGAGAGCGCGCGCATGGCGCTTTCAGGGTAGACCGGCACCCGGCCATAGTTCGCCTTCAAACCAAACACCCCGGTGAAAGCCGACGGGATGCGAATTGACCCGCCGCCGTCCGAGCCCACGGCCAGCGGCCCCATATCCGCCGCCAGGGCTGCCGCGGCACCACCCGACGAGCCGCCCGGCGTCTTCGCCAGGTTCCAGGGATTTCGGGTGACGCCGCTCAAGGCGCTCTCGGTCAGGCCTTTCCAGCCAACCTCCGGCGTGGTGGTCTTGCCCAGCAGCACCGCGCCGTGTTCACGCAGGCGGGCGACACAGGGGGCGTCTTCCTCCCATGGGCCATCAGGATCGACGGTCAGAGAGCCCTTCAGGGTCGGCCAGCCCTTGGTCAAGACCAGATCCTTGATGGTGGTCGGCACGCCGTCCACCAGGCCCTTTGGTTCAGCCTTGGCCCATCGTGCTTCGGACTCCCTGGCCGAGGTCATGGCGCCTTCATCATCAATGATCATGAAGGCGTTGATCTTTTCGTTCACCGCATGAATGCGGTCCAGCACGGCCCTGGTCGCATCGACTGGCGAAAAACGACCCTGGCGATAGCCTGCCAACAGATCAACCGCACTCATCCGGATCAGTTCATCACTCATGCTCTCTCCTCCCAAAGAGTTCCGATCTTATACCAAGCTGTCCGGACACATTTAAACCAAATGTGCGGTAGTGGCCTGGGGGAGGCGTACGTGGGTCCCCCGGACCAAAACCATTGGGTTGCCGGTGGGAAGTTTTTGCCCTTTTTTGTGCCAAAGGGCCACG
>JAJFGG010000151.1 GCA_021776235.1 Alphaproteobacteria bacterium
CGGTGTTCGTAATGGTGATGAACATATTATGGGCGAGCATCTGGAGGCGCTGGAAGCTGAACATGAAAACGTTCATGTGCGGGTTTGCTACAGCAATCCCAAAGATGAAGAGGTGGAGGGCGAAGGTTTTCATCATAGCTGCCGAGTAGGCGTCGACCTGTTCAAGAAGGCTTTGCCGTCAAATAACTATGAATTCTACATCTGTGGCCCGCCTCCGATGATGGAATCGTTGACGTCGGACCTGCGCGATTGGGGTGTTCCGGATTCAGACGTTTATTTTGAGGCATTTGGTCCCGCCAGCGTGAAGAAAACGGCGCCCGCGCCGGCGGCCGCTACGGCTACGGGCCAGGTTGTGACATTTGCACGCTCGAACAAGACGATAACCTGGGATGGCAGTCATGGCTCGATCCTCGAACTGGCGGAGGCCAATGGCGTCGAATTGGATTTCGGATGCCGGGCAGGTAGCTGCGGCACCTGTATCACCGCGGTGAAAACGGGAGAGGTGAGCTATGTAGAGGAACCCGGCTCGTTACCAGAGTCCGGTTCATGTCTCGCATGCGTTTCAGTGCCCAAATCGGATCTGGCCCTGGATGCTTGACGGTTTGCGGCTGACAATTAATTAGACAGGGTACAATGGGACCGGCAACAATGAACCGGCGACGATTGAGAGGATGATAATCAAAATGCGGGGAATTCCTGTGATCATGAAAACACGCACATTTTTAATTGGGTTGGCTCTGTTGGGTGCATTGGTGTTGGGCCCAGGCATTGCTGAAGCGCAGGAACTGCATCTTGATCCAGCCAAAGTGATGGGTCCCGATGCCTGTGGCGAATGTCACAAATCCTCCGTTGAATCGTGGAAAGGCAGTCATCATTTTTCGACCTTTAAAACCCTGCCGCGTGAAAAGGAGGCGCGCGCCATTGCCGATAAAATGGGTTTGAAGCGCATCAAATCCGGCAGCGAGTGCCTGTCATGCCATTTCACCTCAGCCGACGTAAATGGCAAGACCAAGCCTATTGCCGGCATAACCTGTGAATCCTGCCATGGCGCCGGCCGTGACTGGATCAAGGTCCATAGCGATTTTGGCGGCAAAGGCGTAAAGGCCGAGAACGAAACCGCGGCGCACAAGGTGGAACGTTACAAGAAGTCCGAAGCCGCCGGCATGATCCGGCCCGGAAGTCTTTATCAAGTGGCGAACAATTGCTTTGGCTGCCATACGGTGCCAAACGAGAAACTGGTCAACGTTGGCGGCCATGCGGCCGGCAGTAAGATCGAGCTGGTTGCCTGGAGCCAGGGCGAAGTTCGCCATAATGTCTGGTACAGCAAGGATAATAATGTTTCGCCGATTGAACGTTTGCGCATGATTTATCTGGTGGGCCGGGCCCTTGACTTGGAATTCGCCCTGCGCGGCGTCGCCAAGGCCACCAAGAAGGCGGATTACGCGGTGAAAATGGCCAAGCGGGCAAAGAAGGCGCGCAAACGGATCAAGGCGATCGCCAAACTGGTCGATGCACCAGAATTGATGGCCATGTATTCAGCCGCCAAGTCGGCAAAACTGAAGTTGAACAATGAGGCCAAATTGACGGCCGCGGCGGACGAGGTGGCGCGCCACGCCCAGGCCTTGGCCAACAAGTATGACGGCAGCACATTTGGCGGCCTCGACAAGGTTCTGCCCAAAGCAAAAAAATACAAGGGAAAATAGGCAGCCGCCGGCCGTGCCGGGCTCAGGCTTGACGGAGACGCATTAATGGCAATCAGCCATGGTTGAGGCGGTCACGATACAGCGGCCCCAACGTTGGGACACGCCGTTTTGCGAGGATATGGGCGCCGTCGATGTGGAGCGTATCCTTGCCTTGGACCCGTTCCGGGAGATGGATCGCGACCGCTTTCCCGACAGCATGTCGCTGGCCGGCATCATCAGCAACGATATGCGTGTCGTCGATTGCCAGGATGGCGACATCGTTATGCGCGAAGGCGATTACGGCAATTCCGCCTTTTTGGTACTCAAGGGGCAGGTCCGGGTCATTTTGCAACCGGGGTTGCCGGAATCCGTACTTGGCCGGGCCCCAAGTCAAAAGAAGGGCCTGCTCCAGGCCCTGGCGCAGCTGTGGCGCAACCCTTCATTTCCAGAGGTGCGTGGCGCCTATTCTGCAGAAGCAAACGAAGCCATGTCCAGCCGGGCAGGGACAGATCAACAGGCCCGCGTCTTTCTTCAGGACGTGCCGGCGGTGCTTGACGAACACCAGACCGCTACGCTGACGTCGGGAGATATGTTCGGTGAAATTGCCGCCCTCGGGCGGACCCAGCGCACGGCCTCGGTGATTTCCGATGGACCTTCGGAACTGCTGGAAATTCGCTGGCAGGGTTTGCGCGATATCCGGCGCCGGGTCGATGATTTCCGCGAGCATGTGGACCGGCTGTACCGTGAACGCAGTTTAGCGTCCCATCTGCGGGCCACGCCGATGTTTCAGAACCTCGACGAGGCGGCGATTGCCCGAATTGCGGATGAAACCCTTTTCGAGACCTATGGTGATTTCGACTGGCATACGCAATATCAGCGCGAACGGGGCGAAAGTTTCAACCTCCGCTTGGCGGGGGAACCTGTTATCGTAGCCGAAGGCGACTATCCCGATGGTCTGTTATTGGTGCGGGCCGGATTTGCCCGGGTTAGCCAAAGCGTCAATAATGGCCACAGGACGATCCGCTATATTGGACGCGGTGCCGTCTTTGGCATGGCGGAGATTGTCCATAACTGGTCAGATGGCGCCGTCAAAACAGGCCCTGGCGGCGGTGACGACAATGCCCTGGGCGACGACCCGACAAAGACCTTGCAAGCCACTCTGCGCGCATTGGGTTATGTGGATATTCTGCGGGTTCCAACGGCGGTCATTGAGGAACTGGTCCTGCCCACCCTGTCTGGCGAGGCATTGGACCAATATGGTCAGCTGGACGAGCGTCAAGACAGCGCCGAGGCGGCCGGTGCCGATGAGACCGGGGCCAACCGGTTGATCGACCCAGGCATGCTGGAGTTTCTGGTCGAACATCGCTACATCAACGGAACGGCAACGATGTTGATGGACCTGGACCGTTGCGTGCGCTGCGATGATTGTGTGGTGGCCTGCGCCCGCGCCCATGACGGCAATCCCCGCTTCAACCGCCATGGACGGCGCCATGATCATTACATGGTGGCGAATGCCTGCATGCATTGTATGGATCCCGTCTGCATGATCGGTTGCCCAACCGGCGCCATTCACCGTTCGTCGGCGGGGGGCCAGGTCGTGATCAATGATACGACCTGTATCGGCTGCGCCACTTGCGCCAACTCGTGCCCTTACGACAATATCCGGATGGTGGAAATACGCGACAATAGCGGCGCATTTATCCGCGACACCGTGACCAACGCCCCAATCGTCAAGGCCTCTAAATGCGATCTATGCCTTGATCAGCCTGGGGGACCGGCCTGCCAGCGCGCCTGCCCGCATGACGCGTTGAAGCGGGTCGATATGCAGGATCTGGCCGATCTTGAGAAGTGGCTGAACCGGTGATTACGTTCGCCAGACGCCGTTGGTTAAACGGTTTCATCACTCTGCTGGCAGGTGCCGGGTTACTGGCCTGGTATACCGCGTATGATGTTGCCCTGTACCAGCCGGCCTTTCTGACTGGCTGGTTGTTACTGGCGGTCATCCTGGTTTTGACCCTGTACAATGGCCGCAAGAAATTATCAATGGTGCCCGTTGGAACCGCGGCGGCCTGGCTGCAATGGCATATTTATTCGGGTTTCCTGGCGATCCTGATATTCGCGCTGCATATAGAGTGGAGCCTGCCGAACGGTGTTCTAGAGCGCCTATTGGCGTTGTTCTTTGTCGCCGTCGCGGGCAGTGGTCTGGTGGGAATTTATTTGTCCCGGCGCTATGCCCGCATGCTGACCCGGCGGACCGAAGAAGTCGTACTGGAAAGAATACCGCAATTCATTGCCGATCTGCGTACTCAGGCAGAAACCCTGGTCCTTGAATCCGCCGTCGAGACCGGCTCATCGACGATCGCAGATTTTTACGGCAACCGGCTGGCCAATTATTTTGCCGCGCCCAGGAATCTGCGATTACACTTGCAGGGCTCCCGCCGCGCCTCGTTCGCGCTGATGACCGATTTGAACATCATGACCCGCTACCTGAATGATCAGGAAATGGTCTATGCCGAGAAACTGCGGGCGTTGGTTGAACGCAAGGACCGGCTGGATTACGCCCACGCCTTGCAAACCACCCTAAAGGCGTGGCTGTTCGTTCATTTACCCGCCACATATGGTCTGCTTTTGTTGGCCCTGCTGCATCTGATACTGGTCTATTCCTTTGGCGGCGCGGGCTGATGGCTGCGCCATTGCAATCGTTTGGCTATCGCGACAGCCCCTATATCCGGCCAGGGCAGAAATGGGTTTGCGGCCGCGCCGCCCAGGGATGCCCCTGTCAGATTGGCCCGGATAATAGTGGCCATTGCCGGGGTGGCTATGAATGCGAACCGGCGCAGGCTGGCGACCGGTGGAAATGTACACGCTCGCAATTCTCGGGTGGCCCCTGCGCGGATGGTCCCCTGGCGGATGGCACCTGTTGCCGGCAGATACCCCTATGCCGGCCGGTTCGCAGTTGGCGCGCCCGGCGCGGCGCCGTCATGCGGTGGGTGTTGGCGGTGGTGACCGGCCTGTTGATCCTTGTCCTGGCCAGCGACTATCGTACGGCCTTTATCAGTCCGGGTGCGTTGTCGTTTCAGCACGCTGAACTGGCTGATTGTGGCGCCTGTCACGCGGTATACCACCAGGGTGTCGGGGGTTGGTTGCGCGCGGCCTGGTCGGATGATACGGCCGTCGAGGATAGCAAACCCTGCATTACCTGCCACAAAATGGCCGATCGCGGCCTGATGCCCCACAGCCTGCCGGCGGAATCTCTTCAGGCGTTGAGTGCGAACGTGGCGCCGGCAACCGGCACCGGACGTAGTGTTGGTGTGCAACTTGCCAATTTGGCGTTTGGCCAGCCCGAAAATGCCGACCGCTCTGTACCCTGCATGACCTGTCACGGCGAACATCAGGGTGCGGCAGGTGAACTGACAAGCCTGTCTGACGATCGTTGCAATGCCTGCCATCAGGTGCAATTTCATAGCCTGGCCGCCGGCCACCCGGATTTCGCGCGCTATCCCTATCAGCGGCGGACGCATTTGCAGTTCGATCATACCAGTCACATCGACAAGCATTTCCGTGACGCCAAGATGGCGAAATCGGCGCCGGGTGAATGCCGCGACTGCCACAAGACCGACAGCAATGACCGCCTGATGGAAGTGAAATCCTTCGAGGTGAGCTGTGGCGCCTGTCATGGCGAACAGGTGGCGGGTGCCGGGCGCGCAAGCGCCAAGGGCATGGCCATATTCGCCGTGCCGGGACTGGATGTGGCGGGGTTGCGCGACAAGGGCGTGGCCATTGGCGAATGGCCCGAATACGCCGATGGCGCGGTGCCGCCGGTGATGAATTTTTTGCTATCGGCGGACCCGGATTATCGTGCGGCAAGTGCTGTTTTCAACGGTATCGATGACCCAATGGATCTGACGGAAGCCAGCCTTGAACAGCTGGCGGCGGTGGAGGCTTTGGCCTGGGGCGTAAAATCCCTGTTTTTCGATATTCGAACCAAGGGCGTGGCGGCCCTGCATGCCCGCATGCAAAACATTCTGGGGCGCCCCTTGTCGGCGACGGAAAAAGCACCGCTGACAGCGCTGTTGCCCGTGGACAGCATCGCCGCGGCACAGCAGCAATGGTTCCCCGCGCTGGCATCCGAAATGTCCCGATGGCGGCGCGGAGACCAGGTGTTGATGCCGTCGGACGAAGCGCCGAAGGGCCCAGAGGAAAAAGCTAATGATGACGCGCCGGCGGAGCAGAAAGATGCGGACAGCGACGGCGAGATTGATACCGGCAAAGATGACGACGACGATGACGAGGAAATAGATACCGACGAAGAGGATGACGAGGACGAAATTGCCACCGGTAAAGATAGCGATGACGACGACGAAAATTTGACGGACGGCAGGAAAAGTCCCGCGGCACCGGTCCTCGCCGTCGCCAGTGGTGAAGATTGGAATGCGTCCGGCGGCTGGTACCGTGACGAATTCGTCCTGCGCTATCGCCCCACCGGGCATGGCGATGAATTCGTTCGCGCCTGGTTGGATTTGACCGGCCAGTCAGGTCTGCAGCAAAAGGCCAGCAGCCAGGTCTTTGAAGGCCTGATTGACAACAAAGCGCCGGGCTTGTGCGGCAAATGCCATTCCGTGGACAAGCAGGCGGATGGCGGCTTGATCGTCAATTGGCAGGCCTACCGGCCGGCGGCCGGTTTGAAGAAATCAGTACGCTTTTCCCATTCTGCCCACTTCAGCCTGCTGAACGAGCGAGGCTGCCTGACGTGCCACGCCAGAGACGACAAGGCGGATTATGCCGGTGGGTTCAAGGACCGCGACCCCGCAACCTTCGCCGCGAACTTCAAGCCCCTGCCCAGAGCGGTTTGCGCCGAATGCCATACGGCCGCCAAGGCCGGGGACAACTGCCTGACCTGCCACAACTACCATCTTGGTGTTTTCCTGCCGGTAGAGGCGCACACCGGGGGCAATCTCATGGAAGTCTCAAATAAACGCTAGGTGATCCGGTGCCAGGGAAAGGTAGTCGCTCAACAGGCGGTTCTTGGCGTCGGCGACGCAATGATGCTGGCAGCTTTTGGCCGGATTGATGGCCGCAAGCTGGCGTCGGTTATCTAACGAGTACCAGAAATCCCGAAAACTCTGACCGGAGATGTCGCCCAGAGTACCGCTTTCCGTATAGGCCTTGTCCTGACAGCTATAGACCTTGCAGTCGGCGCCGATCACGGTCAACATTTCCGCGAATATGCAGCGGTCATAGGGCTTTGAAAAATCTATCTCCATGCTGTGATAGTGATCCACCACCTGGAATTTTTCGTCATTCAGGGAACTGGCTTCGCTGATTTGTGCCCGCACCACGGCCTTGAAAGCGTCGTGATAGCGATTATTCTCCGCCCCGCTGTTGGCGATGATACAGGGGGAAATTTTAGCATGGGATACCCCTGCATCCTTCAGACGCCGGCACAGTGTAACAATATGCGGGGCGTTGCGCTTATCAACGATGATGGAGGCACCCAGCACGCATTCCGATCCGCGGGCGGCAAAGGCGGTCAAATTCGCCATGACCTCCTCAAAGGCTGTTTCCGGCACGCTACGGTATTCGCCATAGGAAGGGCCGTCCCAACCGTCGATAGAAACCCGCAGCCAGGTGCCGTGGGCTGCAAGGGCATCGGCAACCTTGCCCTTCAGGCGTGAGCCGTTGCTCAGTGAGGCGATTTTTATGCCGCCCTCGGCCAGGCGGTTTACGGTTTCGGCGAAATAGGGATAGAGCAACGGTTCGCCACCGCCCGAGAAGGTCACCGCCTGTACACCCATGGCCAGCAAATCATCAACGATTTCGGCCATTTTCTCTTTTGGTATTCGGTCCCGCTCCACCATGTCTTCGCCCAGGGAGACATCATCGGTGCGATAGGCGCAGAAATAGCAACTGTGATTGCAGATGTTGGTCGGTTTTATGCGCACATGCACCGGCGCGGCCAACTCGCCGGCCTGCATGGCGTCGAGACGGTCGTGAAAGTGCATGGCCTTCAAGGACGAATAAATGGCGTTTTGCATGCTTAATCCACAAAGATGTGATCCGCATACTAGGCATCCATGGTTGCCAATACCTTAAGACCGCCAAACTTATCGCTACCGATTCTGGCCGCCTATGATTGCCGTGCCTCGATCTGCGCCGCCCGCGCCAGGACCTGTTCGGCCCGTTGAATGATCGGCTCGTCGATCATTTTGCCGTCATATTCGATGGAACCGCGCCCCGCCGCCTTGGCCGCCTCATAGGCCGTGATGATCCCCTGGGATTGTTCCACCGCTGCCTCGGTGGGGGTGAATTCCTCGTTCAGGATGTCGACCTGGAGGGGATGAATACAGGCGGAGCCCAGAAAACCCAGACGCGCCGCTTGTTGCACCCTGGCGCGGAATTTGTCCCGGTCGCGGTATTCGGCAATGCTGCCGATGAAACCCAGGGGCAAAACACCGGCGGCCCGGGCCGCGAACATGACGTGTAAGGTCGGCTGAAACAGGCCCTCGTCCTCTGGCAGCATGCCGGCTGAAAGGGCGAAATCCTCGGAACCCAGATTCATCGCCACCACCCGGTCATGGGCCTCGGCAATTTCGGTGGCGTGAAAATAGGCCGCCGTGGTTTCAATCATCGGGAACAGGCGGGTATGGCCGATTGGCAAACCCCGTTCCGCTTCGACCTCGTCCAAAATTTCCGCGATGGCCCGGACATGGCCGGCATCGGCTATTTTCGGCACCATGAGAGCCCGGACGTTGGCGTCGACGGATGCCTCTATATCGCGAACCGACAGGCGCCAGGGGCGGTTGATACGGACCAGAACATCCGCGCCCGTGCGCCCGACCTTTGCGGCGGCCTCGCGCACCAGGGTCCGGGCGTTGGCTTTTTCCGCTACCGGGATGCTGTCCTCCAAATCCAGGATATAGGCATCGGCGCCGCGTGTCGGCGCGCTGTCGACAAAGCGTTCCACGTTGGTGGGAACGAACAGCATGGAGCGCCACAATGGCAGCGCTTGTTTCTCCTTTGGCGTGGCGGGCATCAAATCACATCCTCACTCTGCAATGCGGCGATTTCAGCCGGGCTCAGGCCCAGGGCACCGTATATTTCACCGTTGTGCTGACCCAATTCCGGCGCCGGGCATCTGATTTGGCCGGGTGTTTCCGACAAATGGGCGGCGACATTGTGCATGGGCAGTTCACCCATCTCGTCGTCGGGGAAGCGCAGCATGACTTCCCGTTCGCGGACCATGTCATCTTCCAGCATCCCGGCGGTGTCGTGCACCGGCCCCACGGTGACGCCCGCGGCCTGGAAGATGGCCAGCAATTCCGCCTGATCATGCCGCGCCATAAAGGCGCCGACAATAGGGTCCAGGACATCATTGTTGCGGACCCGGTCGGCGTTGGTATTGAAGCGCGGGTCGTCGATCAATTCCGGCTGTCCCATCGCCTTGAACAGCCTTTCCGCCATGGACTGCATGGAGGCGGACAACGCCACATAGCGGCCGTCCTTGCAGCGATAGGTATTGCGCGGCGCCGTGGTGGTTGAACGGCTGCCCGAGCGGACCGCGGATTGCCCGGTAAGCTGATATTCAGCCGCCTGCGGCCCCAGGATCGCCAGCATGGGGTCGAACAGGGGCAGATCGATGACCTGGCCTTTGCCGCCGCTGACCTCGCATTGCCGCAACGCCACCAGGGTCGCCATGCCGCCGTACATGCCCGTCACCATATCGGCCAGGGCCAGGGGCGGCAGTACCGGCGGGCGGTCGGGAAAGCCGTTCATGGCGGCAAAGCCGCTGCGCGCCTCGACCAGGCTGCCGAAACCGGGCTGGTCACGGTCCGGTCCGTCCTGCCCCCAACCGGAGATGCGGACCATGACCAACGCCGGGTTGCGGCTGGCCAGAACGTCGGGGCCCAGGTTCCATCTCTCCAATGTGCCGGGCAGGAAGTTCTCCACCAGCACCTGCGCCCCTTCCACCAGGCGCAGCAACAAATCTCGCCCGGCCTCGCTGCGCGGATTCAAGGTGATGCTTTTCTTGTTGCGGGCATAGACCTTCCAATGGATCGAGACGCCTTCCACCCGCCAGTTGCGCAGATCATCACCGTGGCCCGGGCGTTCCACCTTGATCACTTCGGCGCCATAGTCGGCCAGCACATGCGTCAGGGCGTTGCCGGCTACCAGGCGCGACAGATCTAGCACCCGCACCCCATCCAGGGGCGCCGATGCATCCGGTTTATAGTTTCGTTTCAACAGGTTCGAACATAGCATTCCCTAGCTTCCCGTATTTCTCCCGTTTTTGCCAGGGCAATGTATCGATGGACGGTGCCAGATGATCGGAATTCCCATGGGCATGCCGGAACACCGTTCCTGCCGATTTCCAGCCGCCCAGCTTCATCAAGCCGCCTGGATTTGCGGTTTCGGAACGGCGCCATGTGGCGCAAGTGTGGCGGCAATCATGGGGGTGCCTGTCCCTACCGCGATCATAATAGATCAGGCCGGTGGGTTTCATGCAGCACGATTTCGGACAGATCGGCCTGAACCAAAAAACATTGCAAATTGTGTATAAACATACGAACGTGTTCCATCAATGCCACTTGGTCTACCTATGAAGGTTTGTGTGTCTATGTTCCAGTTCTATCTATTGCAAAAACAAGGTTTACCGAAGACTTGTCGTCGCATCATATTTTGTTGTTTGTCGTTTGCATTTTTTGTCACGATACAGCCCGTCCTGGCAAAAGATAATGTCATGACCCTCGCTACAACGAATTCTTCAAATGCGCGTATGAAGGTTGTCGATGGAAAAGTTCCGGAAGACAACCCCGGCTGGTTTATAGAGCTTAGCCGCCGCGCCGCATCGCAATGTAAAGGGGCGATAAAGATTGAACTCATGCCGTGGAAACGTGCTTTGGAGATGGTTAAGAGAGGAGATGTGGCGGCCGCATTTAGCAGTAGCTTCAAAACTGAGCGGGCCATTTATGGTGTTTACCCAATGAAGGGGGATGTTCCTGATGAAGACCGTGCGGCAAAGAGAATTGTTTATCGGGCGTATATTTCAAGCAGGTCAAAGGATTCCATGTTGGTAGAAAATTCTGACATCAGTGGTCGAAATATTGTTGTCGAAAGAGGGGCATCCATAATTCCAGCACTGCAGAAAAAGGGAGCGGTTATTTTTGAATCCGGGGACGATCTAAGCATGATGCGTATGGTTGCGGGCAATCGCGTTGATGCCGCTGTTGGGATTGAAGACAACATTGACGAAGTCCTTCTTAAGCATGAGGGTATTCAATCCAAAATCGCAAAAACAGCCACGCCTATAAAAAAATCTATCGGCTACGTTATGTTTTCAAAGAAATTTTATGAACCACATAAAGAACTCGTCGAGTGTTTTTGGACCACCTCAGGAATTCTTCGCCAAACGGCATGGTTCAAAGAGATGCGTGCATCGTATCAATGACCTGAAGCCTTTGGATTGATATCTCCGAATCCCCGCAGAACCATATATTTGAGGTGACTTTGCGCATTAACACTCTCTACGGAAAGATATTGGGCACGTTCATTATTTTTGTCTTAATCGCAGAATTGGCGGCCTTTGCGGTTC
Organism: Alphaproteobacteria bacterium; assembly: GCA_021776235.1. Lineage (GTDB taxonomy): Bacteria > Pseudomonadota > Alphaproteobacteria. The sequence continues at coordinate 11,272 of JAJFGG010000151.1, forward strand.
AATCATTGAGACACTATTCAGATCAGAAAGCTGGTTTGATTAGGAACCTGGACGAATTAATAGTCGTACAGAGTGCCAACCTTGCACCGACAGTTTGGGAATACGATATTGATGGTATGAAAAATATCACTCAAAGGATATCTAGGCTCCCCTATGTACAGGGAGTTTTGATTTCTGATGATACTGGAGGGTTATTAGTCGGGGAGGGCGCGTATCAGCAATCGCCGAAAATGCCGGCGTACAGAAAAACGGCCCAGGTTGTTTATAAAAATGGGGGCGTAAATAAGGTTGTTGGCCACATGACGGTCACCGTTCATGACCAGCATATATTTTCAAGCCTCATCGATTTTGCCTATTTTAACGGGTTAATCCTCTTAAGCCTGCTGGTCGCACTTATCGGGGCAACATTCATATCTATAAAATTGTTTATCGGCCGTCCCGTTAACCTTCTCAAAAAGGCTATCGAACAAGAAAAGGTCGACCATGTGGGGCGGCGGGTGGATTGGGAAAGTTCGGATGAACTCGGTGTGGTCGTCAAAGCCTTCAATAGCATGCAAGACGACCGGGACGTCGCCGCTCGGGAAATTGAACGCTATCAAAGTGATCTCGAAAATCTCGTCGAGGAACGCACTGGCAAGTTGGCCGAGAAAGAGAAAATTCTTAGTCTCGCTTTGAACAATATGACCGACGGTATGTACATGCTTGATGGGGATATGCGCTATGTCCTGTTCAACGAGAGATACCGAAATTTTGTGGGGTTTGGTGAAGACTTAGTCCATGATGGCGGCCTTATGAAAAATGTTGTGCAGGCTCATGCGGAGCGAGGAGATTACGGTGAAGGCGATATTCCCAGCATCGTCCAGCAACGGATGGATACCCTGGCCAACGGAGAATCCGGCAATGTGGAAATGGTTTTCGGCGGCTCAATTCAAGCTGATGTCCGCAAGGAATCCATCGACGATGGCGGAGTTGTCGTCACCGTCAGTGACATAACAGTACGCAAACAAACGGAAGCTCGCCTCCAGGATGCCTTCGGCGTAATAACTAGCAGCATCGAATACGCCAGCCGCATTCAACGTTCTATTTTTCCAGATGATAGTATCCTGTCTACCGTATCTAAGGACCATTTCATCCTTTGGGAACCCCGCGATACGGTTGGCGGCGATATATATTGGGTCGGTTCTTGGGGGGATGGCTGCCTCGTTATTTTGGGTGACTGTACCGGCCATGGCGTCCCCGGAGCATTTATGACCTTGATTTCTATCGGCGCTTTGGAGCGCGCATTAAGCGAAATTGAGGGAGGCAATGTTGCGCAGCTAGTTTCTCGTACACATCAATATATCCAGGCCGCCTTGAGTCAGAACTACGAGGGCGGGGATTCGGATGACGGAATTGAACTCGGAGCCTGCTATTTTGTCCCCGGAGGGCAGGAAATTACTTTTGTTGGCGCGCGATTTGAACTGATCATTAACGAAGGAGATGATATCACCATTATCAAAGGCACGAAAAAGGGGATGGGTTATCGCGGTATTCCCTATGAACAAGGATACGATGAAAGAACCGTCCATCTAAAGGCCGGGCAAAGTTTTTACCTGACAACGGATGGTCTCATCGATCAGGTCGGCGGAGAACGAAAACGCACGTTTGGAAAAAAACGTTTAAAAGTATTGCTTGCCCATATTTACGACAAACCCATGTCCGAACAAAAAGAGGCCATTTATCAAACCCTCTTGGATTATCAAGGTGACGAGATTCGTCGGGATGATGTTTCGTTGATTGGTTTTAGGCTTTGATTGGAATTTCTCCCTGAAATCGTGGTTGCGACCGAGGAGGACAATTGAATCCGTACGGTGACAGGGGCCAAGGCGAGCCCGGTGCACTGATAGGATCTGTGTTCGCGGTGACCATCAGGGCCAGCGGTCAAATGTACCGCGTCAGACAGGCCGGACATATGACTGCACGCAGTCAAATCCAAAGTCCAGAATCAACCTTGAACGAACGGGGCCGTCCATATATGTCACCGCAATACAGGCGATCATGGTCACCTTCATGGTGACCACGGCCTTCATGAGCTTCAGATGAGCTTCTGGGGCGCCATGGTGGGCACCAACCTGTTCTCGGCCGTGAAATTAGCCTGTGCGGTTCTCCTAACAGCGTTTACGGGCACGAGGCGGAGCTTGCATGTCAGGCGTTAAATGGGAACCCCCACATGAGTCGTAATCTGCGCAGTTTGGTAGTAGACGTTTCCCGCACCTCGATTTGACCCTGCCGAGCAATGCGGAGCGCCTACTTGTACGGGGCTCGAAATCCATTCTTGACGTCGGGAACCGCTTCGCTGATTTTCTGATCAACATCGTCATCAAACTTGAACGCAATGCCGCCGATTGCCGCCCAAAATGGTGCCCCACAACTGACAAATAGGATGTCTAATCGCCACCACCGGGTGTCAGATTGAGGACTCCGTTTTCGGTCTTGTACCGCTCCCAGCGGGATGCCAGATCCGCAATTTTCTGTGGATGCTTCCTACTCAAATCGTCCAGTTCACCTGGGTCCCGTTGTAGGTCGAACAATTCCCATTCGCCCGTACCGGTTGGTTTCGGCATCCACAGAGCCTTCCAGTGGCCTGCGAAATAGGCCTTCATACCGAACAACTCATATCCAACTTCGCTGACCGCTGGACCCGTTTCAGTTTCGCGGCCCATGAGCAATGGCAAAATTGACCTTCCCTGGATCGGCAGCACAGAACGACCGGCAAATTGCTCTTTCGGTTGGTCAACTCCGGCAGCGGCGAGAATCGTCGGCATGATATCTCTTATGTGCAAGAACGAGTTGTTTGAACCACCGGCCGCTGCCATTTTTCCTGGCAATTTCACCAGCAGGGGAGAACGAATTCCGCCTTCCGCGGTGAAGCCCTTGAACATGCGGCTGGGCGTCATGCTCGCCTGTGCCCAACCCGGGCCCATGTCGATGAGCGAGCTCCTTAAGCCGCGGTTTTCGAGACTATTGTCAAACTCAGCTAGGTATTCGCTGGTTTGTCCCGGATATTTCGACAGTGATGATCCATTGGCACCATTGTCAGACAGGAAAATTATAAGAGTGTTGTCATATTTTCCGCTGGCTTTCAGTTGATCGACAACACGCTTGATCTGCCCATCCATGTAATCCACCATGGCGGCATAAACTTCCATGTCGCGGGCTGCCAACATACGATCCGTCGCTGACAAATCTTTCCACGCTGCGACCGAAGATAAACGCGGGAATGGTTTGGCATTCTTGTCGATAATGCCAAGTTCTTTAAGCTTCTGCAGACGCTTTTGGCGCAAGGCGTCCCAGCCACCGTCATAAACGCCTTTATATTTTTTTATATACTCTTCAGGAGCATGCAAAGGGTCGTGCGGAGCGGTGTACGAAAGATAGGCAAAAAACGGTTGGTCGCTTTTCTCGTCCCGTTTGAGCCACCCGACCAGATCATCGGTGTAGTTCCTGGTTGAATAGAAATCCTCCGGTAGCGACTGCACCGTTTCGCCATTCCGGCTGTAATTCACGGGCACAGTTGGGGTGACCCACTTGCTGTCCGCCCAGTGACTTCCACCGCCGCCCACGAGCACAAATGTATCGTCAAAACCTCTGGCCGAAGGCAGCGTTTCGGCAGCGTTTCCGAGATGCCATTTGCCAACCATATAAGTGCGATAGCCACTAGCCTTGAGCACCTCGGGCAACGCCGCTACCCGATGGTTGAGATAGCCTTCGTATCCGGGTTTACCCTTGATGTCATCCGATAGCATTTCGCTCATGGTGCCCATGCCCGCCAGGTGGTTGTCCATTCCTGACAGGAGCACAGAGCGTGAAGGTGAGCAGCTCGCCAGCACATGAAGATTGGTCAATCGCAAACCTTCTTGCGCCAAAGCATCAAGCGCTGGCGTTGAAATTTCACCACCAAACGGCCCAATGTCGGAGTAGCCCATATCGTCCGCGACGATCAGCAAAACACTTGGGCGTATTTCTTGCGCCACGCTGCCTGTCGCCAGCACAAACAGCAATGGCAAAAAACATAACCTTTTAATCATGATACTTCTCCGTCGACCACATTTTCCAATTTGTCAGAGGCTTCAACGAGCGCGCATCGGCTTCAGGTGCGCCAGTGTCGTTTGACAACAGGATCATCGCAGCATGAAACTGACATTCCCCTTAGGACACTGAGTTATCAAAGATGCGGTTTTATCTGATCAAGCGTAAGCGGGGCGAAACACTGGGCCGATATCAAATGTTTTCCGTCTTCACTGCCCTTCCTTGTCATACTCGCGCAATCGGGTATCCAGATCTTTCCACCTATTCCACAGTTTGTTCCGTGTCCCTGGATCCCTGCGAAGCCTGTCCTCGCGAAGGCGGGGGCGAGGATGACGGTCTCGCCAGGCTTCGCCATTCAGCAAGAATTCATAGCTGCCGGTTTTTTGCCCCGCTTACCGGCATGGTTCCTAAGTTTGCGCTTCAAGGCAGCTTCGAATTCTCCGGGTTTCAAAATTTGTATCCGAAATTGACGGCAAACATAAAAATGCGGTTGGTGTCGTACTCGCCCGTCAAAATAGCTGGATTATCAATTCCCGCCTCGCCCGCATCAATATACTGGAAGGCCGCGCCGATACTCTTTCGTTCGGTCCACCGATATTGCGCACCAACGGCATAGCGTATCTGCCGGTCTATGGGCAGGTCGGCGCTTCTGTCGCTCCTCCCGACCGGCGAGGTGTCATAGGTGATGCCGGCCTGCAACAGCCAGTCCTCCTTTGGGCGATAGTGGACGCCGCCGCTGAAATGGTAGGTGTCTTCCCAGCCGGTTGGAATAGGCACCGCGCCATTTTCCACAGAGAGTACCAATTCGTCGAATTCGCTCCAATTCTCCCAACCGACGGTGCCCAGCAAGGCCCACTGATCGTTGAGTTCATGGTAGACTCCCACCCGCGCCAACTGCGGATAGGTAATTGTTAGATCCGAACTGGTGGCAAAGCTGGGGCCGACGGTATTGAGCGTCAGGTCGCCCGAAAATTCAGGCTCGATCTCCGAGATATAGATGGCGCCAATGCGGGTCCGGGGGCTTAAATCGACCAGCGCGCCGAAATTGAAGCCGAATTCAATATCGTCGCCGTCGATTTTGGCCTGGCCCTGGCCACCGACTGGCGGATTGATGGGGGGCGCCGCCAGCCGGTATTCGATGTCGGTATAGGTGATCGTTGCGCCGGCGCCAAGCGAAAGCCAATTGTTCACACGATAGGCAATGTTCGGATTGGCTGTCAGGGTCAGAAGCTCTATCTTTTGCACTGTAAAACGGCCGGCCCAATCGTCATCAGGATTGAGCGCCGCACCCGACAAGGAAAACACGCTCATGCCGAGTTTCAAGTCGTCATTGACGCTGTACACGCCGTGGGTGCCCATGAGAGGCGCGAAACTTCCCTGATCGCCACCGTTGCCGCCGTTGAATGGTGTGTTGGGAGTTGTTTCAAACTCGGCATCAGCCTGTGCCAGCCCGGCGCCTATTTGAATTTCATTCCCCTTCAAACGGGTCATGCCGGCAGGGTTGTGGAAGGCAAAATTCGTCGAGGCATCCATGGCCACGGCCTCGGCACCCGCCCCGGCGACGCCCATGGACGGCGTGGCAAAATCGTTGAGGTAAAGGCCGCCGGCGTGGGCCCGTTCTGGAGCAAATGCGGCAAAACTGATCAACGCCACCAGCGGCAGCCAGGCGATTGCACGGTAGGCATTGCCCCGAACCAATCCCTTGATCTCAAACATTGAAATCTCATACATTGCATATTCTCCCTGAACGTCCTGCGAAACTGGGCGATTTGCCAATTGATCCGCCGCATGTTCACGCTGCAGCGCAACGACTCCAAGATAGAAAACAGAGTGGCGGAGCCAAATTACCAAGATCGTTTTTCGGCGCGCTGACCAGACGAAACCGTACCGAACAGCGACTGTGGATTTTCGTGTCAATATCTAGGAGCGTCGGCTGAAAGAAGTACAATTCATAGAGCCGTCGCGGCGCCGTTTGAAATCGTCGTCCGTTGCATCGATCGCCGATGCTGGGTGGTGTCGTATTCGATGGCGCGATGCACGGCGGCCTGATTGTCCCAGACGATAGCATCGCCCTGGCGCCATTCGTGGCGATTAGGGCAGAAAAGACAAAGGCTGCAAGTTCAAATTTCACAATGGCACCTAAAACTTGAAACGAAGTCCAAGGCCGACCCCGGCATCAAACAAACGATCGCTGCCAAATCCAGCCAAACCGTCGATAAAAGCGGCCCAAGTCGGGCTAAAATTATGGCCAAGCTGCACTTCGGTGGTTGGCTGCCAGATTTCGTTTTCCCAATCGTAAGGGAATTTTGCGTCTAGCTTGAACCAATTTCCCTCGCCAAAGGGTTTCAGCGCAACCAGGCGGATGGCTGTTGCATTGACGTCGGTGTCGCCACTATAGGAATTGAATTGCTGTAACAGTGGAACTAAAGTCGTGCCGGATGGTAAATGGGCGAAAGCAAAGCCACCAAAGGGGCTGATCGTGTCGGCGTCGATACCAATGCCCTTGTCCTCATTGCCAAATTCAACTGTCAACTCCGCCCCAACGGCAGCGCGCATCCCCCATTCGTCGCTCAGTTTAGCTTGATAGGGGAAGAAGATCGGCTTGATGACAATCTTTTCGAAATCATGTTCGTCTTCACCGGTCAGATCTGTTTGCACATAGTGAAGTTCGTATTTCAGTTTTAGTTTCGGCATAATCATATAGGCGCCGTCGATAAAAAGCCGATGCCTGTCGTCATTTTCGCCGCTGGTAAACTGATAGCGCAGATCGACATTGTTCACGGCCGCCAAGGGATTCGATGCATTTTCCTCGGCGAAAACTGGAGTAGTTGCAATGACGATAACTAGCGAATTCAAAAATGCACGCACGATCCGGCAGGTTGACGACCGTTGGTTTGTATTGATTGCGAGGTTTTTAAACAAACGAATTCCCCATCCTACTTTTGTGAGCGTCGGCACAAAATTGATACCGACAAATCATTGATCCGGGCTGGCGGCATTCGTGAGCACTTATTTCCTTGAGCAACAATTGTGGGAGGTGGCGACAAAAGGCACGTTTGCGAAACAATGGCGCCTTTTGTCGCCGGCACCAGTCTATTCCGCGGCTTTTCGTGCGGCTTTATAGTATTCCAGCAGCGCCATGGTCTCTGGTCGTAGGTCGGCAATGCCCGCATAAGGTTCGCCGTGTGTCTCCTTGCGATCGGGAAATTTTTTCTTCAATGCCATGTGACGCTCTCGCATATCAGCGAAGTAGGCGACGGACCACATCCCCTTGGCCAACAGAGGCTTTGTTTCCTTCACGTCCCTGTACAGATCAAATACCGGTAGTGCGTAACCTGGCGATCCAGGGGCCGGCCAGTGGGCTTTGAACTGCTCTTTGATTGTCGCCTGAAGATGGGCGCCCGCATAGGCAAAATGATAATCACGACGGCCAAATCCGTCACCTTTAAACAGCAGCGCGGTTTGATTTACGCCGTCGATAACGCGATCACGCGGAATGTGACTGTCTGCCTGTGCTATTGTCGCCAGTGTCGTGTACATGTCAGTTGCATGAATCATATCCCCAGCAAAGGTCCCGGCTTGGATAGCACCTGGCCAGCGAACGTAAGCGTTCACCCGGATACCGCCTTCCAGTGTATCGCCTTTGAAGCCACGGAATACCAGTTGGGAAAAACCAGAATCCGGCATCGCCTGCATCATTGGGCCATTGTCGCTCATCACCACAACAACCGTATTTTCTTCCACACCGGTTTCCTTAAGCGCCGCAAACAGGTCGCCCAGGTGTTCATCGAGGTCCTGCATGCTCTCGACCCAGGTGCCGCCGTTGGCGGTTTTAAATGTTCTGTTCCGACGCGTGAAATTGACCGGGATTTGCGGCCAGTAGTTCAGGAAAAAAGGCTCATCCTTGGTTGCCATTTGCTTCAGCTGGTCGATTACCAGCGTTTTGTAATGTTCATTCAACGCATCGTAATATGCATAATCGAGCGGCTTTCCAGCTTCGACACCCCATTCGTGGGCGTCTTGGCCATGCACGGCGTCAACCCCTAATACCCACCCCGCCGGGCGGAAGTTTTTGTCTAGACGATAGTTTGGTGTCGTCTCGCGCACCGCAACATTATCCGAAAGCCGATCCTCTTCGGATTCGATCGTCATGAAGTTGAAAGTCGCCTGATTATGAAGCGGGTAGCTGGCGGTATCAAAGCCCTGATTGTGGGGCATGGCTTGCTGGATATCACCCTGGTGCCATTTGCCGATATGCGCGGTGTTGTATCCGACCTTTTTCAGCAGTTCCGCCAATGTTACTTCATCTTTGTGAAGCCCGGTGCCTTCGGGCGGTACGATTTTCGGCTCCAGCATATGGCTGCGCACCGGCAATCGACCGGTTAGCAGAGCGGTCCGCGTGGGTGTGCAGGTTGGCTCGGAATACATCCGTGTGAACGTCAGGCTTTCCTTTGCAAACGCATTAATATTTGCCGTCGAATAGCCGCGGACGTGGTTTAGCACCGGATCACCCATCTCGCCAAAACCGACATCGTCGATCAAAACAAACAGAATATTAGGCCTTTTGCCGCCATTTGATTTACGGATCTCCTCGAGTTTAGCGGCAACCTCTTTATCTTCACCCGTCCATCGCTCGCCGTGTTGGGCAAACAACATATAGTGCTCAGCATCGTGTTGGATTTCGGCTGCGGCGACGCGATTTATGGTTCCACCCGAAGACAGCATCATGGCCGGAATCATCACGATAAATGATGCCAAATACCGTCTAATCGCCGTATAAGCAGTTGCACTCAATTTGCGATTGGGTTTCTCCCATTGGGTCGAATTTGTCATCTTGTCTGCATTGTACTTCATGTGCTTCATTCCCCAGTTTTCTGTCGTTGTTGATTTCTCTCTTGGATGGTTCTCTTGTCTTTGTTTTCACTGTTTGTCACAGATTGCAGAATTTCTACCTTCAAACCATCCAACGTATTTTCTAGATCGATTAACTCTTTTGCCTCTTCTGCGCTGGACAGAGCCGCAACGATGGCGGTTTCAATGCGTTCCTTTTCAGCCGCAATCTCTTCAAAATCGGCGCAGATCTGGCGAAATTCTTCGTCTGTTTGTCTCAGCCGTCCGATTTCACCGATCTGGGTTGGAAAATGCAGTGACAAAAACTGATCCATTCTGCTCTCCCCGTTGCCCTGGCTGATTACTTCAAGCCGATTGCATTTGCGCAACAATCCGGATCTTCTCGCTGTTTTCCCACCGCCGACGAATACGTCGCTTCTTCACCATCAATAAATCCACTTGGTGTCCACCAACGATAGTGGACATTATCGCCCTCCATCAGGCCGGAACCTTCGCAGAAAACCGGACCGCCAAATAGGGCGGGGACGCCGGACGTTGACGCAGTTTCCGCTTATTACCGAGCTTCAAGCATCGCCGGCAAATTGAGTGACCGCCGTCAATGGCCCAAAGTAAACACGGATAAACCGACTGCTGAGCGCCGATGGCTTTTTCGGATAACTGGCCCACTACCAAGTGTACAACACGGAAAGGCCGGCAAGTACCTGACCGGCATCGCCACGATCATCGACAACCGAGCTATCTTCGGCATCGCCAAGTAGTAGTTTGTATTGGATACCGCCGCCGAAATGCCATTGTTTGCTGAGGTGAAAGAGGCCCATGACGCCTACTCGCACATCTTTCATGCCCCCATCCGCATCAAACTGGGTCAGGCCAGACCGCACTGAATCTGCAGCGTTAACGTCGAAAAAACTCGACATATAGTCATCGCTGGCGTAGGCCGTGCCGGCATTGAAACCGATATCGAAAGCTTTGAATACCGGCCGCCAGTAAGTACCTGCAAGTTCGACCACGTAACCGTCGTGGCCGTCGGAAACATCCTGCGTCATATCGAGATGGATATTGAAGCGGTGTCGGGAATCGTTATCGAAAGTTTTGCGGTAACCTACGAACGCACCCAACTCCATTGAATCGTCAACTTCGTCGAACAGCTTGACAACACTGTCTTCGATGTCGTCGTCGCGCCCCGCGCGGTAAACGCCTTTAACACCGGCCTCCCAGGTTAGGCTGTCCACAACATTGAGGAACGCCTGATTTCCAATTACCTGAAAGTATCGGTCGCCCCAAAACTTGAAGCTAAGAAGAGGACCAGCCGCTCCCTCATAATCGTCGGAGCCTTCATAATCCGGCACGGCGACGACGACGGCGCCGACTAGATTGTCGATGCCGGGCGTAATAGGCACTTCGAAGTTCTGTGCCTTGGCCGGGCTAACGCCGAGCGCGACCAAGACTCCAAAAAAGCCTAAAGCCAAGGCTAAAGCAAACGTCCGACCCAAAGTATTGCTTCCGCGCATCATATCGATTCCAGTTCCAAAAAATACCAACCCAATAATCTACCCAAAAAAATTTTGGACTACGATTTACACTAAGTAATGCGATACCGTCTAATCGCCGAATAGGCAGTTGCACTCGATTTGGGGTAGGGTTTTTCCCATTGAGTGGATTTTGCCATCTTGTCTGCATTGGATTTCATGTGCTTCATTCCCCAGTTTTCTTTCGTTGCTGATTTCCCTCTTGGAAAGGTTGGTTGTCTTTACTTTTACTGTTCGTCATGAATTGCCGAATTTCTACCTTCAAACCGCCCAACGTTTTTCCCAGATCGATTAACTCTTTTGCCTCGTCTGCGCTGGACAGAGCCGCAAAAATGGCGGTTTCAATGCGTTCCGTTTCAGCCGCAATCTCTTCAAACTCGGCGCAGATCTGGAGAAACTCTTCGTCTGTTTGTCTCAGCGGTCCGATTTCACCGATCTGGTTTGGAAAATGCTGCGACAAATACTGATCCATTCTGCTTTCTGCGCGGTTGCTTGCTTGTTCACATTTGATGCATACAAGCAAGCGCTGCTCTCCCCGTTGCCCTGGCTGATTACTTCAAGCCGATTGCATTCGGTATTAGTTGCCGGGATTTTTGTCTGATTATGGCGTGGACAAAAGGCTTGACGCCGCGTGTAGCGGCTACATATTGAATAGTCGCGCGTGGCAGCTATCTGCTTATTGCAGGCAGGAAATACGTGTATTTACAGTTGAATGGGGTCGGCGGCAATGCAACGATTATTAACGACTGTATTTGAACCGGGCAACGGACAAGTGCGTGCCGCTTTGCTCGCAGTAGCTAAAAGCGAAACATTTGCGGGCGCATTGCGCCTACAGGAATTCCTGACCTATGTGGTCGAAGAAAAACTCGCGGGTCGCCAAAACAGAATTCGGGGCAAAACGATTGCCGCGGACGTTTACAACAGGAAAATTGGTGGGGCGCGGGAGGGTGATAAAGTAGTCCGTGTCGATGCCAGCCGTTTGCGGCGCCGGCTTGATCAGTATTACGCGAGCGAAGGGCAACAAGACGCGATCAGAATAACGATACCCCTGGGCGCATACGCGCCCGAGATCATCAGCCAAACCAATCAGTTGACTGAAACCACTGGGCCTTTGGCGCAAAGTCCAGCTAGCGTGAAACCACCTCATGTAAGCACCCATCTTCCCTCAACCGGCAAAACTGAGATGAAGAGGCGCGCCATTTTCGAGAAATCGCCCGCTTCACTCCAGGCGTTCAAATTCGCCCAGCAGGCCCGCGGCATGATTTGGCCTCCCTCGGACCCGGTGCGTATGAACGCGGCGCTTGATCTTTTTGAGCGGGCCATAGCTCTCGATGACAAATATTTCGGCGGTTATTCGGGCGCGGCGACAATATACGCGTTCAAAGCCATGTTACCGGGCCAGGGCGATCGAGATCCGATGCTTGCCAAAGCGAGAGACCTGGCATCCAAAGCGCGGGAGATGAACCCTGCAGAAGCGTGGGTTCAGTCCGCATTGGCCTGGATTGCATTTGTCGAAAAAGATTATGATCGCTCGGAAAAACTGTCGGTCCAATCGCTTATTTTGGACCCTGACGACCTGTTCGCACTTGAATTTCACGGCGTTATGCAGATCCTGTCCGGAGAATTCGAGGGCGGCCTAGCCTCGCTCGAACCGATTGCCGCGAACCTCGAACAAACAACACATTTAAATTTTATGAATGGGTGCATTGTTGCATATTTTTATCTTGGTCGGTATGCCGATACCATAACCAACGTCCTTAAGCTGGGCGAAATGGGTGGAGACATTAGTCCACTGTTGATGGTGTATTTGTCGGCGGCCTACCAAGCATTAGGCGAAGGTAACAGCGCACAAGCCGTAGTGCACGATCTGCAGAGCGCTTGGCCGACTTTTCAGCCGGACAAGTTATTACCACGAATTTTCAGGTATCCGGAACATCCGCAAGCCGTACTGGATCTGCTTTATGGGGCCGGCTGGTCATCCAATTAATCGGTGGACGGCGGATTCATGTTGCGAATGTGGAAGAAGATCTAAATCGAACACACCGTCACTGTAATAAACCGACTGTCTGCTCTTGATCAACACAAGCTTAAATGTCCGTGGGACACTTTCACTGCACCCCAAAAGATGCGTTTCATTGTTTCATGGGCACTGAATTTGAAGTATTGGTCATAGGAAACCGGTATTTGGAAAAATCATATCAGTCGCCGGAATTACGTCTCAATCACAAAAACCCTTTCGATTTGGATAGCGTAAATTGACTAACCTACGCACCATTATGTTTTCCATTATTGCATTTTCAGGCGGCCTGATCATTGCTGTGGCGGGGCTGGAAATCGGCCTGCAATTCTGTCCTGTCGAAACGAGCCCTTTCCTCCGTTCCATGACGAAGGAGAATTTCGTTCTCCGTGCGGAGCCAGAATCCGATTTCCGTTTTTCTTCAGGCTGGAATTTCGTCAATTCCCATTCGGGTCAATACAACAATGACGGCTTCATTAATGGGCAGGACTATACAGTGGATGGAATCCATCCCCTGATCGCTGTGATAGGGGATTCCTACATCGAAGCGAAAATGGTAGAGCACACCGAGACCCTCCAGGGACGGCTTGAGCAGCGCTTTCAGGGGGCTGGCCGTGTCTATAGCTTCGCCATGTCGGGGGCACCCCTGAGCCAATATCTTTCATGGGCGGCCTACGCGCGCGCCACATATGACGCAGACGCACTGATCATCAACATCGTCGCAAACGACTTCGACGAAAGCCTGGTGGAATACAAACTCCGTGACGGTTTTTTCCATTATGCCAGGAACGCTGATGGCTCTTTGCAATTGCGTCTCAGTGAATACCGGCCAACTTTGCTGCATCATATCGCTTTGCGGTCAGCTCTGGCGCGTTATCTCGCCTTTCATCTGCGCATCAGGGAGACCTGGGCACGGATCCGCGGCATGGCCGCTTCCTCGCATATTGTTGAAATGGAGCGGGCCGAAATGGTCTCTGACGGCAATAGCCCGCGCCTCACATCCAGTATGGTAATGCTCAGCGCCTTTTTTCGTGACCTATCCATTACGAGTGGCCTGCCACCCGAAAAGGTATTGTTTGTCGTCGATGGCCACCGTGAAGCCCTGTACGCCGAAACCAAGGATACGGCCTTATCCGACAACTACTTCGGTCACATGCGGCGCGCTTTTATGAGTATGGCACGCCAAAGGAACTATCCTGTCGTAGACCTTCAAAATGCCTTCGAAACCCAATACCAGAAACACGGCAAGCGTTTCGATTCTGACCTGGACCTTCATTGGAGCAGCTATGGGCACAAGGTGGTTTATGAAACGGTCGTCAACTCTGGGTGGCTTGATCAGGTCTTCAAACCTGATTAGTGCTACGAACCACCTAGTTCAAAAGCTTCGCCATGCAACAGTTGAAGTTGTTTGCTTTCGATGAGTCGATAACGATCGGGTCGAAATACCACGATGGTGCCTGATGGCGCCATGGCCAGCCGGGCAAGCACCGGCAGTTTGTCGCCGTTTATCTGTGTATGGACCCTTGCAGTAATCCCCCATCCAGGGGTGCGGATGCATACCGATGGCAAGCCTGCCGGTGCAGTGTTTTCGCGGCTACGCTTTGCCGGGTCTAGCGGCCTTTCCAGTCGGGCGGGCGTTTTTCCGAAAACGCGAGGGGGCCCTCGATGAAATCCAGGCTGTTGCGCATGTCCGTCACCGATTGATAGTCGGCGGCGATCGCCTCGTCGGCGGAGGCATATCGCTGACCGCGCAAGACCACGTCTTTCGAGGTGCGGATCGATACCGGCGAGCATTCCGAGATTAACCCCGCCCAACGCCGGGCATTTTCCAAGGCCGTTCCTTCGGGCACCACTTCCGTGACGAAGCCCAAATCGTAACCTTCCGCTGCCATCACCCGCCGACCGGTCAGGATCATGCCCATGGCCTGCTTCATGGGGATCTGCCGGGACAACCGGTGCAGGCCACCGGCCAGGGCGGCCAGGCCGACCCGGGGTTCGGGCAGGGCGAAGAAGGCGTTTTCCGCCGCGATGATGATGTCGCAGGCCAGCGCCACTTCAAAGCCGCCACCCATGGCCAAGCCGTTGACCGCGGCGATGATCGGTTTCTTCATGTTGAAGCGATGCGCCAGCCCGGCAAAACCGCTGGCCGGCGGCTCGGTCTTTTTGCCTTCCGCCTGCCATTTCAAATCGTTGCCGGCGGAAAAGGCCCGGTCACCGGCGCCGGTGACGATGGCGACCCATAGATCCGGATCATTCTCGAAATCGTTGAAGATTTCGTCCAGTTCGAAATGCGACGGTGAATGCAGGGCATTCATCCTCTCGGGCCGGTTCATGGTTACCGTCAGGACATGGCCGTCCCGCTCGGACAGGCAAAATTCAGGCATAATCTAGGTCTCCCTCTACATTTTTTCACATTCCAGCGCCATCCTTCCCTAAAATGCCCCATTTGGCCAGCCAGGGTGTAGGCTAGGCGCGAACAAAGCATAAAAAGGGGTAGGTTATGACGGACCAGGGGAACCAGGAAAGTGCCGCACCGGTGAAGGCTTCGGATCTTTTCATTCGTTGTCTGGAGGCCGAAGGTGTCAGCCATATCTTTGGCGTGCCCGGCGAAGAGAACGCCGATATGATGATTTCGTTGATGGACAGTTCGATCGATTTCGTACTCTGCCGTCATGAACAGGCCGCCGCCTTCATGGCCGATACCTATGGCCGCCTGACCGGCCGGCCCGGCGTTTGCCTGGCGACCCTGGGCCCGGGCGCGACCAACCTGGTCACCGGCGTTGCCGACGCCAATATGGACCGCTCGCCGTTGGTTGCCATTATCGGCCAGGCGTCGACCTCGCGCCTGCACAAGGAAAGCCATCAGAACATGGATGCCATCGCCATGTTCCGGCCCATTTCGAAATGGGCCCATTCCATTGGCAATGCCAGGACCATTCCCGAAGTGGTCCGCAAGGCATTCAAGGTGGCGACCACCGAGAAACCCGGCGCCACGGTGATCGAACTGCCGGAGGACCTGGCGAAGGTACAATTGACTTCGGCCCCCATGCCGGTGGACGTGACCCGCCGCCCGGCCGCTGATCACAAGGCCGTGTCCCGTGCGGTTGAGTTGATCGCTGCCGCCAAGACGCCGTTGATCCTGGCCGGTAACGGTACGGTGCGCAAACGGGCCTCGGCGCAGCTTCGGCGTCTGGCGCGGAAAAGCGGCATTGGTGTCGTCAACACCTTCATGGGCAAGGGCGCCGTGTCTTTGGACGATCCCCATTGCCTGTTCACCATCGGTTTGCAGGGCCGGGATCATATCACCGCCGCCTTCGAAGAGGCGGACCTGGTCGTCGCGATCGGCTACGACCTGGTGGAATACGGACCCGGTTTCTGGAATGCCAAGGGCGATAAGACGATCATTCATATCGACTTTGAACCGGCCGAAATCGATACCGACTTCCCCGTCGCGGTCGATGTGGTCGGCGATATCGCCGATGCCCTTTGGCAGATGAACGAACTTCTGAACAAGCGCTTCGAGGACAAGCTGCCCTTGTTCGATATTGCCGGACGGGCGGCTTTGCGCGCGACAATTTCCGCCGATCTGACCGGCGAGGCGGAGGATACCGCCTTTCCCATGAAGCCGCAGACTGTCGTGAATGATGTTCGCGGTGCTCTGGGCCCCGCAGACATCATGCTGTCGGACGTGGGCGCCCACAAGATGTGGGTCTCGCGCTATTATCAATGTTACGAGCCAAATACCTGCCTGATCTCCAATGGTTTCTGTTCCATGGGCTTTGCTTTGCCCGGGGCGATTGGCGCCAAGATCGCCCATCCGGACCGCAAGGTCGGATTTATCTGCGGCGACGCCGGCTTTCTGATGAACGTCCAGGATCTGGAGACCGCGGTGCGCCGAAAGATCAATTTTGTCTGTGTCATCCTGGTCGATGGCGAATACGGCCTGATCAAATGGAAGCAGCAGAACCAGTTTGACGGTACCCATTCCGATCTGGCTTTCACCAATCCGGATTTTGAGCTGCTGGCGAAATCTTTTGGCATGTGGGGCCGGCATCTGGACGGAGCCGGGCAATTGCGTGGCGCCCTGGACGAGGCGTTTCAACAGACCGGACCGGCGCTGATCGCGGTGCCGGTGGATTACGGCGAGAACATGAAACTGACCCAGCGCCTGGGCAATCTGGTCGAAGCCATCTGAGCCGGCCGGATTGATCGACCCGAGGCACTAGTGGAGGAATAGAGACATGGCATTGCGGGACACCGAAGACCGGATTGCTGCCAACAGTACAGCCAACGATCTGGCGGACGCCAGCGCGGCCCATGTGCGCGGCCTGATCCGCAAGGGCGAGATCACCGGCCAGACGGGGGGCATGGCATTGGGACAGATGCAGGGCAACCTGGCCATTCTGCCGGCCGACCTGGCCCTGGACTTTGCCCGCTATTGTCAGCGCAATCCGAAACCTTGCCCCCTGGTGGGCGTATCCGATACGGGCGACCCCATGCTGCCGACATTGGGCGTGGATATCGATATTCGCAGCGACGTCTCCAGCTATAATATTTACCGGGACGGAGCGCTGGCGGATAGCGTCAACGATATCAGCGATTTGTGGCGGGATGATCTGGTCACATTCGTCCTGGGTTGTTCGTTTTCCTTTGAGGAGGCTTTACTGGCCGACGGCGTGCCGTTGCGCCATTTGGAAGCCGACTATCTGGTGCCCATGTACCGCAGCAATATCGCCACCACACCGGCGGGACCATTTGCCGGCCCGGTCGTGGTGTCCATGCGCCCCATGCCCGTTTCGGAGGCTATCCGCGCGGTCGAGGTCACGGCCCGCTTTCCCATGATGCACGGCACCCCGGTGCATATGGGCGATCCCGCCGGAATCGGTATTGCCGATATCGACAATCCCGATTGGGGTGACGTGCCGGAGATCCGGGCCGGTGAAATTCCCGTGTTCTGGGCCTGCGGCGTAACACCGCAAGCCGCCGTCCAGGCCGCCAAGCCAGCCCTCTGCATCACCCACACGCCGGGCTCCATGCTCATTACCGATCTGCCCAGCGGGCGTCCGGCCTAGTCAGACGGGCCCGGCAATCATTCAGGAGAGGACACCAATAATGCAGACAGAGATCATCCGTTGCGAAATCAACGACCACATTGCCCTGGTGACCATGGACAATCCTCCGGTGAATGCGCAGGACCAGAAATTCCATGAAGAGATGATGCTCGTCTTTGATACCATTTCGGATATGGACGAGGTGCGCGTCGCGGTATTGACCGGAGCGGGAAAAATCTTTTCGGCCGGCGCCAATATCAAGAACAAAGCGGGCGAGGAGAGGGGGCCGGGGGATGCCTGGCAACATAACCGCCGGGCCCGGGAATGCTTTCATGCCATAATGGAGTGCCGCAAGCCGGTGATCGGCGCCATCAACGGCGCGGCCCTGGGCGCCGGTCTGGCGGTGGCGGCCAGCTGCGATATCCTCGTTGCCTCGGAAAAGGCCTCTCTGGGTCTGCCGGAAATCGATGTCGGCCTGATGGGCGGCGGGCGTCACGCCATGCGCCTGTTCCCGCATTCCCTGGTCCGGCGGGTCATGCTGACCGGTTATCGGGTGCCGGGCCCTGAATTGTACCGCCTTGGCATTGTCGAGGCCTGCGTCCCGCCGGACGAACTGATGCCTTGGGCCATGGATCTGGCGCGGACCATCGCGGCGAAAAGCCCCGTCGCCTCGCGCATCGCCAAACATGCCTTGAACACGATCGAGGAGATGAGCCTGCGGGACGGTTATCGCTTTGAGCAGAACATGACCTACGATTTATCGTCCTATGAAGACTCCAAGGAGGCGATGTTGGCCTTTGCCGAAAAACGCCCGCCCGTCTTCAAGGGCCGCTAGGGAGTTACGCCATGCAACCGCCTGCTTCTTTTATGGATGCCTATCGTCCGTCTTTGCGCGGCCATCGTCACATGATCGCCGCCGGTCATTATCTGGCGGCCCAGGCTGGTTTTCAGATCATGGAGGCCGGCGGCAACGCCATTGATGGCGGGGTCGCAGCCGGCATGGCCTTGGGGGTTGTGCAGAGCGAACTGGTCGGCGTGGCGGGCGTGGCGCCGATCATTATCTATCTGGCGGAAGAAGACCGCGTCGTGACCATATCCGGGCTGGGCACGTGGCCCCAGGCAACGGACCCGGCATTCTTTACCAGGGAATATCCCGACAGCGTGCCCGAAGGTATCCTGCGTTGCATCGTTCCGGCTGCGCCGGCGGCCTGGATCATGGCCCTGGAACGCTATGGCAGCATGACGTTTGGTGAGGTCGCCGCGGCGGCCATCCGCCTGGCCCGGGACGGCTTTGCCATGTATCCCCTGATGGCCGAACTATTGGCGGAGAAGGCCGAAAAATACGCCCGCTGGCCGGCCAGCGCCGAAATCTATTTTCCCGGCGGGCGCTCGCCCGGGGTTGGCGAGATATTCCGCCAGGTGGATCTGGGCCGCAGCCTGCAATACATGGCTGATTGCGAGGCGGCGGCCGGCGGCGACCGGGCCGCGGGCCTGGGCGCTGCCCGAGACGCCTTCTACAAGGACGATATTGCCCGGCAAATTGACGCCTACCATCGGGACAACGGCGGCCTGTTGCGCCGGGAAGATCTGGCGGCCTTCGAGGTCGAGGTCGAAGACGCGCTGTCGGTCGAGGTGGCGGGGACCAGGGTCTACAGTTGCGGCCCCTGGTGCCAGGGCCCGATGCTGTTGCAGATCATGCAATTGCTGCAGGGCCGGAACCTGCAGGGCATGGGACATAATTCCACCCCCTACATCCATCACGTGACAGAGGCCGTGAAGCTGGCGGTCGCAGACCGGGAACGCTGGTACGGAGATCCCCGTTTCACCGATGTGCCCATGCGCTGGCTGCTGTCGGAGGATTACGCGGCCCAGCGCCGGGCCATGATCGATCCCGACAGGGCCTGGCCGGAGATGCCACCGTCGGGCGACCCGCACGCGGCCCGGCCCGCGGCCTCGCCGACACCCCTTGATGCCCTGGATACGTCCTATGCCTGTGCCATAGATGCCAAGGGCAATATATTTTCCGCCACGCCGTCGGATACCTCCTCCGACGCGCCGGTGATACCAGGCCTTGGTTTCGTGCCGTCCTCGCGCGGCTCCCAGTCCCGGCCTGATCCAGAGCACCCGGCCTCCATCCTGCCGGGCAAGCGGCCGCGGCTGACCCCCAATCCGGCCATCGCCATTCGCCCGGGCGAATGGGCCTTGCCCCTGGGCACCCCCGGGGCGGATGTGCAGTGCCAGGCCATGGCCCAGACCCTGTTGAACATGGATGCTTTCGGGATGAACCCGCAACAGGCGGTCGAGGCGCCGCGCTTTGCCTCGTACTCGTTCCCGCAATCCTTCGCGCCGCATGCCTACCATCCGGGGCTGCTGAAACTGGAAGGCCGCATCGATAGGGACGTTGGCGCGGCTCTGGCCGGGCTGGGTCATAAAATCGAATGGTGGGGAGAGTGGGAATGGCAGGCCGGCGCCATCTGCACCATTCGCCGGGATCTGCAATCCGGCCTGCTGGAGGCGGGCGCCGATCCGCGCCGGGCCAGCTACGCCCTGGGGTGGTAGTTTAAGGGTTTTCCGTTCATGCGTATCACAGATATCCGCGAGGCTACGGCTTCCATCCGTTCCGATATCCGCAATGCCTATGTGGATTTTTCTCAAATGACCGTTTCAGTTGTCGCCGTGGAGAGCGATGTGACGCGCCATGGCCGTCCCGTCACCGGCTATGGCTTCTGTTCCAACGGGCGCTATGCCCAGGGTGGCATTTTGCGGGAACGGCTGATCCCACGCCTGCGGGCGGCGGAACCCGGCGATCTGCTGGACGTCGAAGGCGGTAATTTTGACCCGCGCAAAATTCGCAACGTCATGCTGGCGAACGAAAAACCCGGCGGCCATGGCGACCGTGCGGTGGCGGCGGGTGCCTTGGACATGGCGGTATGGGATCTGGTCGCCAAACTGGGGGAACAGCCTCTGTGGCGGCTGTTGTCGGAGCGCTATAACGGCGGCGCCCATGATGACCAGGTGATGGTCTATCCGGGCGGCGGATATTACTACCCCGGCAAGGGCCTGGATCGATTGCAGGACGAAATGCGCGGCTACCGTGATCAGGGTTACAAGGTCGTCAAGATGAAGATCGGCGCCGTGCCCCTGGACGAGGATCTGCCCCGGATCGAGGCGGTGACGGCATTGCTTGGCGGCGGCGGCGATCTGGCTGTGGACGCCAATGGCCGTTTTGATCTGGCGACGGCCCTGGCCTATGGCCGGGCCATGAGCCCTTTTGGATTGTTCTGGTTCGAGGAACCCGGTGATCCGCTCGACTATGCGTTGAATGCGGAACTGGCGGCGCAGTATCCCGGCGCCCTGGCCACCGGCGAAAACCTGTTTTCCTTACAGGACGCCCGCAATTTGATCCGCCACGGCGGCATGCGCCCTGACCGCGACTGGATCCAGGTCGACCCGGCCTTGAGCTATGGGCTTACCGAATATCTCGATATTATCGAAATGGCTGAAACCATGGGCTGGTCGCGGCGGCGGTTTATTCCCCATGGCGGCCATCAATTGGCGCTTGGTTTGGCGGCGGGCCTGCAACTGGGCGGCTCGGAATCCTATCCCGGCGTCTTCCAACCCTTCGGCGGCTTCGCAGATGATACGGTGATTGAAGACGGCCTGGCGCGACCCGGCGAACATATTGGCATCGGCATGGAAGCCAAGGCCACGATGTTCGCCGAGATCCAACGTCTGGTGGGAGGCTGAACCATGGTAAACCGGGATGTCCTGCGGGCCGAGATCAAGGCGCTGGTCTTTGATCAATACGGCACCGTTGTCGATATGCAGGGCGGTTTGACCGCCGCCGTCACGGATTTCCTGAAGGACAAGGGCTGGGACGGCGAGCCGCACCGTTTTGTGACCTGGTGGCGGCGGACCCATTTCGAGAATTCCATGATCGATTCCCTGTGCCAGGGGTCCCATACGCCCTACCGCGAGATTGGCCAGCAGGCGGTTTCCTATGTCATGGATCGATGTGGATTTAGCTACAGCGCCGACGAGGCCGCCTGGCTGGTCAGCGAGATCGAGCGCCTGAAACCGTTTCCCGAAGTGATCGAGGCGCTGGGGCGATTGGCGGTCACATACAAATTGGCGATCCTTTCCAATGGCGACGTGGATATGCTCGATGCCGCCAAGCCGCATATTGGTTTTCCCTTCGACCATGTCATTTCGGTTCAGGCGGCGGGCCATTTTAAACCCCACCTGAGCACCTACACCAAGGCGGGAGAAATTATCGGCTTGGCGCCGGAAAACATGCTGTTCGTCGCCAACCACGCCTTTGATTGCATCGGCGCAAAGTCCTGTGGCATACGTACGGCCTTCATTGACCGGCGCAAACGGCCCTTTGGTCACACGCTGCACCAACCAGATTTAGTCGTTGCCGATTTTAAGGAGCTTGCCGATGTCCTCTGCTGACGCCAAACCCGATGCTTTTGGGGGCGCTGGTCCTCTGGCGGGATTGCGGGTGATTGATTTGACCCGGGTTCTATCAGGGCCGTTTTGCACCATGACCCTGGGGGACATGGGGGCCGAAGTGATCAAGGTTGAACACCCCGTCGGCGGCGATGACACGCGCGCCTTCGCCCCACCCTACCAGGGCGATCAATCGGCCTATTTCCTGTCAGTGAACCGGAACAAGAAAAGCCTGACCCTGAACCTCAAGGACGACGCGGCGAAAGAGGTGCTTTGGCAGCTCATCGATACGGCGGACATTATTGTCGAGAATTTCCGCCCCGGCGCGGCCAAACGCCTGGGCTTCGGCTATGACGAGGTTGCCGCCCGGCGCCCGGAAATGATCTATGCCACGATCTCGGGCTTTGGCGACACCGGACCCGACGCCACCCGGCCCGGCTACGACCTGATCGTGCAGGGTGAATCCTCGATGATGAACATCACCGGCGCACCCGATACACCGCCCTTCAAGATGGGCACATCCATCGCTGATCTGGTATCCGGCATGAACCTGGTGCAGGGGATCCTGGCCGCGCTTTACGCCCGCCGCGATAGCGGGCTGGGGCAGCACGTCAAGGTATCCATGTTGGAGGCGCTGTCTTCCCTGTTGACCTATCACGCGGGCAATTACTATGCCACGGGGGTCTCGTCTGAGCGCCGGGGCAACGCCCATCCGTCCATCGTGCCCTACGAAACTTTCCAGGCCTCGGATGGCTGGCTGAATATCGCCGTCGGCAACGATGCCCAATGGGACAAGTTTTGCCCGGCCATAGAGCGCCTGGATCTGCAGGCGCACGAACTGTTCGCCACGGGCCCGGATCGCGTCAACAACCGGGACCAGTTGATCCCGATCCTGACGGAAGTGCTGCAGGCAAAAACCCGTGATGAGTGGATCGCCATTCTAAGCGCGGCCGGCATTCCCTGTGGCGCCATCCGGACCGTGGGCGAAGCCTGCGAAAGCGAGACCCTGAAACAGCGGGGCATGATCTGGAAGACCGAGCATCCGACCGCGGGCGAAGTCCGCAGCATCGGCAATCCCATTGAAATGACCGGCACGCCGTTTGCCCAGCCCAGCCCGCCGCCAAGGCTGGGTGAACATACGGAAGCGGTGCTGCAGGAGCTGCTGGACTTCAGTGCGGAGAAGATCGCGGCCTTGAAGGAAAAAGGGACGATCTGAGTTTCGCCGCCCAGAGCATTTTTGGCCTATTTACGGTCGACGACTTCCAACACCACCGACATTGCGGAATCGCCGGCCGCGCAGCCCTGAAACAGGCCGCGGCCGCCGCCCTTCAAGGCCAGCTCCTCGATCAATTCAATAATCGACCGCAGTCCAGTCGGTCCCTGGGGATGGCCCCAGATCAGGGAACAGCCGTAGTTGTTCATGGCATCAAGGTCAAAGCCGGTTTCGCGGCTGAAGACAATGTCGTTGACGACAAAGGGATTGTGCGATTTCACCGCATCCATATCGCCGATCGCCAAGGCCGCATCGTCCAGGGCTCGTTGCGCCGCCTCCACCGGGGCCTGGGGCATATAGCCCTTTTCGGTCCGTGATTGGCCGAACCCCAGCAGACGGATTTGAATAGAAGCATCCGTTGCCTGCCGCCGCGCGCCTTCGGCAGTGGTCACCAGCAGGCCGACCGAGCCGTCCGCGGGATGGGTCTGGCCGCCAAAAGTTATCGCGCCTCCGGCCTTCACGGGTTCCAATTTCGCCAGGCCTTCGGCGCTGACCTCGATCACGCCTTCATCGCCGGCAAGAGTGCTCACCGTCTTCCGGAAGCGGCCGTCGGGGACGTCGAAGGGCAGGGTCATATAGCGTTTCTGGAAGGCCCGGCCATCGGCCAGGGCCTCTTTGTATTGCTCGTAGCGGCGCAAGACCACATCATGCTGCTCGGCGGTGCCGATCTGGTATTTGGCGGCGACGTTTTCCGCCGTGTCGATCATGGCGTTCTTGGCATGGGGGTCATGGTTGAAGTTATCCATGACCACGTCTTCATGGGCGCCGGTGCCGCCCGGCCCTGCGGGCGCGGGATAATAGACGTGCGGGCCGTTCGAAGTGCGGTCGGTGGTCAAGATCAGGGCCGTATCAGACAGACCGCCGCGGACTTCATGGCAGGCCGCCGCCAGAGTACGGGCGCCGGTGGCGCAGGCCTGGCTAATGGTTGGCCCGGCCACGGCTTCGGCGCCGATCATGCCGGTGACCCAGGGCAGGCCATAGAATGATTGCCGCTGGGGCACGGTCAGGCCCAGGATGCCATGGTCGATCTCGTCCAGAGCAATATTACGCCGGGCCAGCTCGTCTTTCGCCACATGGGCGGCAAACTCCATGCTGTGCAAATGGGACAGGCTGCCCTGCCAGCGGGCGAACGGTGTGGACCAATAGGCGCCGTAGGGAATTTCTGCATCACGGGGCATGAGGTTATCCAGTGTCGGTTAGCCGGGTTGGCCCGTAACCATAATTGACAGGCCGGGCGCTTGCCGCCAACCTAACCCAGAATTGATATTTTGGGCAGTCAGGATTGGACGCGAAAGATGACCGTTGCGGCGCTTGATCGATCGAACAGTGTCACCGTCGAAGAGTGGGAACAGCGGGTCAAATTGGCCGCGGTCTACCGGACCTTCGCGCGCATGGGTTGGGATGATCTGATCTATACCCATATTTCCGCCCGGGTACCCGGGCCGGAAGCGCATTTTCTGATCAATCCCTTTGGCCTGATGTACGAAGAGGTCACCGCCTCCAATCTGGTGAAGATCGACCTGGCCGGACAAAAGGTGGAAGCGGACGAACCGAACGAGATCAATTACGCCGGCTACATCATTCATTCGGCCGTCCATGAAGCGCTGGACGATATCCATTGCGTCATCCACCTGCACACGGACAGTGGCGTCGCCGTGGCGTCGCAGAAGGACGGCCTGTTGCCGCTTTCACAGTTCAACTTGTTTCAATATGGCGGCGTGGCCTACCACGACTATGAAGGCCTGGCCCTGGATGCAGACGAGAAACAGCGCCTGGTCGCCGATCTGGGCCCGCATCGCATGATGATCCTGCGCAATCACGGGACCATGACGGTTGGCGAAAGTGTCGATGAGGCATTTTTTCATATGTATAATCTGGAACGCGCCTGCAAGATCCAGATCGCGGCCCAGGCGGGCGGGCAGGCTGAATTGGCCCTGATCTCCGGGAACACAATGCAGGAATACCAACGCGATGTGCCCGTGGGGACAAGGTTCGGCGGCTTTGGCGCCCTGGAACTGGCGGCCTGGATGCGCAAGCTGGACCGGGAAGACCCCGGTTACCGAAATTGATGATTAATAGATAATTGGCTTTGTGAGGGAGTACAGAGATGACGAAGGCGCGTGTCGATACGGTACGGCTGCAAACCATGGTCAAGGGCTTTTGGGAATCCGCCGCCCTGATGAGCGGCGTGGAACTGGGGCTGTTTACCGCCGTTTCACAGGGGCACAATACAATTGAAAGCGCCGCTGCCGCCATCGGGATAGAGGTGGAAAATGCCGAACGCCTGATGACCGCCCTGACCGCCATGGCATTGCTGGAACGTGACGGTGACAGCTTTAGCAATGCGGCGGATGTGGAACGCTTTCTGGTGCAGGGCACATCCAGCTATGCCGGTCCCTGGATGCTGTTTGGCAAACCGCAATGGAACGAATGGGGTGAATTGACGACCCATCTGCGCCAACCCAAGGCAGCGCAGAAAATCCTGGGTAAATATGATGACAGCTTCACGGTCGAGCGGGCCAGAGCCTATCACGAGGCAACCTATTCCATCGGCATGGGCGCGGCCCGGCGTTTTCATAAACAGGTTGATCTGACGGGACGGCGGCGGATCATGGATCTGGGCGGCGGCTCGGGCTGCTATTGCATCACGGCCGCCAATACCTATCCCGAGGTCACGGCGGTGGTCCTGGACCTGCCGTCGGTGGTGGTGGTGACCCGCGAGTTCATTGCCGAAAACAAGGTGCAGGACCGCGTCACCGCCGACGCCTGCGATTTTACCGCCAATGCCCTACCCACCGATGCGGACGTGGCAATTATGGCCTCCAACCTGCCGCAATACAGCCGCGAGATTATCGCCGGCGTAGTGCAGCGGGTTCATGACGCCTTGCTGCCCGGGGGTGAATTTCACCTCATCGGCGAAATCCTGGATGATGACCGCCGCGGCCCCATCGGGCCCGCCCTGTGGGGCCTGTCCGAGGCAGTCAGCGAATCAACTGGGCTGGCCCACTCCGAGGCGGATGTCATCGGCTATCTGGCCAGCGCCGGTTTCCAGGATGTAACGGCCACGGAATTCATTCCGGGAACCCTCACCCGGATAACCGGGCACAAGGCGTGACCGCATGCCGGATAGCGCAATATTGGGGGAAGGGGCGGTAGCCCTGGTCACCGGCGCCAGCGCCGGCATTGGCCGGGCCGTGGCGGTGGCTTTAAGCGCCCGCGGGGCACGGGTGATTTGCGCCGCCCGGCGCCAGGACAGGCTGGCGGCACTGGTCAGCGAATTGCCCAATCCGGGCCTGGCTCTAGAGCTTGATATCGCCAACGGCGAAGCTGTCGATGGCCTGTTGGCGCAGTTGCCGGAAGAATGGCGGCAGATCGACATTCTGATCAACAATGCCGGTCACGACCTGGGTGGCCGGCAGGCCTTTCACCAGCGCGCGGCGGATGATATGGCGGCCGTCATCCAGACCAACGTTACCGGCATGATGCGAACCACGTTGGCAATCCTGCCGGAAATGCGGGCCCGGGGCAGGGGCCATATTGTCACCATCGGCTCTGTCAACGGCGTGGAATGGACAGCCAACCATAGTGTCTATGTGGCCTCGAAATTCGCGGTGCATGGCTTTACCAATAGCCTGCGCCAGGAGTTACAGGGCACCGGCGTGCGCCTGACCGAGGTGATGCCCGGCCTGGTGCGCAGTGAATTCGCCGCCGCCCGTTGGCGCGGCGACGAGGACCGGGCGGAAAAATTCTATAGCCGTTTCGATGCCGCCCTGTCGCCCCAGGATGTGGCCGACGCCGTGCTTTACACCCTCGATACGCCACCGCACGTCAACATTTGCGACCTGGTCCTGCGCCCGGCTTAGAGTGTGTCGCGGCTAATCGTCCCCGCTTTCGGCCGCCGGGTCCGCCGCCGGAACGGCAATGGCGCTGTTCCGCGCGGTTGCAATGGACTCGCCGATGGAGGCAGGCGGCTCGGCCGCATCCTTGTCCGTCTCGGCGATCTGCCGGCCCAGAGCCGCCACGATAGGAATTTCGTCGTCGCTCAACGCCGCCAGACCCGGTTTGCGGGCCAGCGCGGCGGCAATATAGGGCGCCAATTCGGCGGCTTTTTTCGCCTCCCGTTCCGTTGCACCGGCCTTGAATTTTGGCATCACTTCGGCGGCAAACAATCTCAGCGAATCGCAAATGTGGTCGTGGCGGTTGCGTCCCGATTGCTGGATGAAGATAACCTGATCTACGCCCGCGTCGGAAAACAGGGCCAGATTTTCTCGCAATTGCGCCGGTGTGCCGATGCCGCTGCCGCCGCTCCCTTTGGGCAGGTTGTCCCGCACGGATTGAAAGCGCTGCCAGATGTCCGTGCGGCCGGGCTTCTGTTCGCCATAGATGTAATGATGGCCCAGGGCATAGCCGAAGAACTGGAAACCCTCCAGGCCCCGGGCCATGGCCTCTTCCTCGTCCTCATGACAGGAAAAACCGGTGACCATGGCGATATTGGCGTTGACCGCATGGCCGATGGGTACGCAGTCTTCCGACTTGATGATGTCATAATATTCGCTGACCCATTTCACCGCCTCGGCCGGGTCGACGAAGGCGAAGGTCAGGGCGCCGATGCCGGCGCGGGCCGCCATGTGAATGGTCTCCCGGCGGGAACATGCCACCCAGATGGGCGGATGCGGTTTCTGCAGCGGCTTTGGCACCACGTTGCGGCAGGGCATGGAGAAATACTGCCCCTCGAAGCCGGGGTAGGGGTCCATGGTCAGCATATTGGCGCACTGTTCCGTGGCCTCGCGCCACATCTCCCGCTTTTCATCGACAGGGACGCCATAGCCGCCCAGTTCCAGGGCCGCCGAGCTTTCACCAGTGCCGAATTCCACCCGGCCGTCAGAGATCAGATCCAGGGTGGCGATGCGTTCCGCCACCCGGGCCGGATGGTTGTAACCCGGCGGCATGATTACGATGCCATGGCCCAGACGGATATTCTTGGTGCGTTGGGAACAGGCGGCAAGAAACACTTCCGGGGCCGAGGAATGGGAATATTCCTCGAGGAAATGATGCTCCACCTCCCAGGCGTAATCGATCCCCAGCTGATCGGCCAGTTCCACCTCGTCCAGGGCCTCCTTGAACAGGCGGTGTTCATCGCCATCGTTCCAGGGCCGGGGTAACTGGTGCTCGTAAAAAACGCCGAATTTCATCGCCCATGGCCTCCCCGTGTTACTGTTCCCGGCAGGGTTTTGCCCAATCTGCCTTGGTACGTTGTATCTTAGAATACCACCCGACAACATGGAGAAAGCGACGATGAAGCTACATAGTTCCCCAACCTCGCCCTACGTACGTAAAGTGCGGGTCCTGCTGCTGGAAACAGGCCTGGACGATCAGGTGGAGCAGGTCAATCAGGCCGTCACGCCGACCAGTCCGAATCCAGAGGTCAACGCGGACAACCCCCTAGGCAAGGTGCCGGCCCTGCATACCGATGATGGCTTGTCGCTCTATGACAGCCCGGTGGTCTGCGAATATCTCGATAGCCTGCATGACAGTGCCAGAATGTTTCCCCCCGCCGGCAAGCCGCGCTGGCAGGCGCTCTGCCGCCAGGCCCTGGGCGATGGATTACTGGATGCCGCGATCCTGGGCCGCTACGAAACATCGCTGCGGCCGTCCGAAATGCTCTGGCCGGACTGGATGGATGCTCAGATGTTGAAGATCGAACGCAGCCTGGACGCCATACAGGCCCAGGCGGGGGATCTGGGCGAAACCGTCGATATCGGTACCATCAGCCTGGCCTGCGCCCTGGGATATCTGGATTTCCGCTATGGCGACAACGACTGGCGCGCCAGCCGCCCGGCCCTGGCAGCCTGGTACGACCGCTTCTCCCAGCGCCCGGCCATGCGGGCCACCATGGCGCCTGACGGGGATCCTTTGCAGCGTTAATGCGTCTGCAAGTGTAGCGTCAGGCCTCCAGCTTTGAATTATGATAGGCATCCGTTTGTTCAGCATTTAGGCAATTTTATGCCGGCAGTTCATAATTCAAGTCCTGAACCTATGGTGCACGAGACGGGAAAGTGGCGGCCGGTTGCTCCCGGCGGCAATGGCCGCGTGGCAAGGCAGAGATGATGACAGTTCGGGACACGCCCGGCGGCGGTGATGATCAGGGCCAGGACGGCCCGGCGGGGGAGACTGTGCGCCTGCTGGCGACCGTGCGGCAATTATCCGAGGAGTTGCACCCGCGAGGCCCATCTATCGGTGCCGTTACGCTGGACAGTACGCTTGACCGGGAGCTCGGTTTTGACAGTTTGGGCCGGGTCGAACTGCTCAGCAGGCTGGAGCAGGATTTCGATGTCAGCCTGTCCGAACAGTTGATTGCGACTGCCGATACGCCACGTGATCTGCTGCGGGCCCTGCATGGTGCCCAGGGCCGCAGCAATGTCCCGATTTCCCTGGCCATGGAAAGACTGACGTTGGGGCAGGCGGCGGCGCCAGACGGCGCCCACACCTTGATCGAAGCCCTGCAATGGCATGTCCAGGCCCACCCGGAGCGGCCGCATATCCGCTTATACAGCGATCATGACGACGGCGAAATCATCACCTACGGCGACTTGTGGGCAGCAGCCGAAAGGACCGCGGCCGGACTGCTGGCGTTGGGGCTCGATCGCGGTGAAACGGTGGTCATCATGCTGCCCACGGGTCGTGATTATTTCGCTACCTTCATGGGTGTGCTGCTGGCTGGCGGGGTGCCGGCGCCGGTTTATCCGCCGGGACGGCCCAGCCAGGTCGAAGAACATCTGCGCCGGCACGTGGCGATCGTCGACAATTGCCAGGCGGCTATCATGGTCACCATGCCCGAGGCGATCCGCTTTACCGCGCTGCTGCGCGGTCTAACCACGTCCCTGCGCCAAGTAGTGACGCCCGAGGCGCTGACCGACTCGACTTCGGCGATACCGCAACTACCCCAGGCCCAGGGCAGCGATATCGCCTTTCTGCAGTATACCTCTGGCAGCACCGGCATGCCGAAGGGCGTGATTCTGACCCATGCCAACTTATTGGCCAATATCCGTGCCATGGGTGAGGCGCTCGAAGCATCGTCGGAGGATGTCTTTGTCAGCTGGTTGCCACTTTACCATGACATGGGATTGATCGGCGCCTGGCTCGGCAGTCTTTACTACGCAGCCCATCTGGTGATCATGTCACCGTTGGCCTTTATCGCGCGGCCGCAGCGCTGGTTCCGCGCCATCCATCGGTTTCGCGGTACCCTGTCGGCAGCGCCGAATTTCGCCTTTGAACTCTGCCTCAGGCGCCTGAAGGACGAGGATCTGACGGGGCTCGATCTGTCGTGCTGGCGGGTGGCGGCAAATGGCGCCGAAGCGGTGAGCCCCGAAACATTGGAAAAATTCAGCGGCCGATTTGAGAAGTTCGGTTTCCGCCCGGAGACCATGATGCCGGTTTATGGACTGGCGGAAAATTCCGTCGGTCTGGCCTTTCCGCCACTGGGCCGAGGGCCGCGGATCGACCGTATCCGGCGTGACCGTCTAATGAGATCGGGCCATGCGGTGCCGGCTGACGAGGCCGACGCGCACGCCCTGCGGTTTGTCGGCTGCGGCCATCCTTTGCCGCGCCATCAAATCCGCATCGTCGACGATGCCGGCCGCGAGCTGCCGGAGCGTCGGCAGGGACATCTGCAATTCCAGGGCCCCTCGGCAACCAGCGGCTACTTGCGGGCGCCGGATAAAACCGAGGCCATGTTCCATGGCGCCTGGCTTGATCCCGCCGACCTGGCCTATATAGCCGAGGGTGAAATCTTTATCACCGGCCGCAGCAAAGACATCATTATTCATGCGGGCCGCAACCTTTATCCCGAGGAAATCGAAAACGAAGTGGGCAAGATTGCCGGCGTCCGGGAAGGCCGGATCGCGGTGTTCGGCAGTCATGATCCACAATCGGGGACCGAACGGCTGATCGTTCTGGCGGAGACCCGGGAGAGTGGGGCCGAACAACGCGATGCCCTTGGCCGCGGCATCAACGCCATCGTCACGGATCTGACCGGCGCGCCGGCCGATGAGGTGGTGTTGGCGCCGCCCAATACGGTGTTGAAGACCTCGAGCGGTAAAATTCGCCGTGCCGCGAGCCGCGAGTTGTATGAAAAGGGCGGTATCGGAAAGACGCAAAGTCCGATTTGGCTGCAGTTCCTGCGTCTCCGCCTGGCGGTGCTGCCCAAACGTCTGCGCCGCGTCTGGCAGATCAGCGGCGGCGCCCTTTACGGCGGCTATTGCTGGTTTATGTTCGCCTTGATGGCGCTGCCCCTGGGGCTGTTGTTCGCCATAATCCCGCGGCCGGAATGGTGCTGGCGAATGGGTCATTTCGCCGTACGGGGGGTGTTTCGGTTGACCGGCCTGCGTTTATCCGTAACCGGCGCGGAATATCTGGCCAGAACCGAAGGTCAGATCCTGGTCAGCAATCATCAAGGTTATCTAGATGGGTTTGTGATGATTGCTGCTTTGCCGCAGTGGACAGGCTTTGTGGCCAAACAGGAACTCGGCGACAACATATTTACGCGTCTCCTGATGCAACGCCTGGGTGCGGCGTTCGTGGAACGCTTCGACAGCGCCACGGGCGCCAGGGACGCGCAACGGCTGGCCGCGCGTGGCGAGGCCGGACAGTCCCTGCTGTTTTTTGCCGAGGGCACTTTTGAACGGATGCCCGGGTTAAAGCCGTTTCGCCTTGGCGCTTTTGAAACCGCGGTGGCGGCCGGGCGGCCGGTGGTGCCCATGGCCATCCGGGGCAGCCGCTCCGTATTGCGCGACGGCACCTGGCTACCACAGCGCGGCGCCTTTCGGGTGATGATCGGTGAACCCATGTGGCCGTCCCAGACCGGATCGGAGGGGAATGGGGACCATTTCAGCACCGCCATCGCACTGCGCGAACGTACGCGGGCGTGGATTTTACGCCATTGCGGCGAGCCCGATCTGGCCCACGAACGCCCGACGTTATTGGTTCGCGACAGCGTCGGGTCGGCATCAAATGACTCAGAGTAGCCCGGAGATGCTCTAGGTGCCTCGTAAAATTTCTGCGTACAGGATGGGATCGACATTTCCGCCGGACAGGACGATGACGGTGATGCCCGTGCTCAGATCCAGCCTACCGGCCAGAGCCGCGGCCAAAGCGACGGCGCCGCCCGGTTCGAGCACCAGTTTCAAATGACTGAAGGCTGCCGCCATGGCGGCGGCCACCTCGCCATCACTGACCGCCAGACCGCCGCTGCAGAGTTTGCTGTTGACCTGGTAGGTCAGCAGGCCAGGTTCCGGCGCTAACAGGGCGTCGCAAAAACTCTCGGCGTCTGGGGCAGCGTTTTGCCGTTGACCAGCGGCGAAGGATCGTGCGGTATCGTCAAAGCCCTGGGGTTCGACCGTATATACAGCGGTCTCCGGCCGGTGATGTTTCACTGCCGTCGCCACTCCCGCGGTCAGGCCGCCGCCGCCGCAGGGCACCAGAACCCGGTCCGGCTCCAACTCCAACGCGCCGAGTTGTTGCATGATTTCCAAACCGATGGTGCCCTGACCCGCCATAATCAGGCGGTCGTCGTAGGGGCGGACCAGACTCAAATCCTGCTCCTGACAAAGCCGTTCGGCGATGGCTTCCCGCGGCTCTGCGCCATAGCGGTCGTAGGTTACGATCCGGGCGCCCCAGGCGGCGGTACCTTGCTTTTTCACCGCCGGCGCGTCTTCCGGCATGACGTTCAGGGCTGACACGCCGCAATAATGCGCCGCCGCGGCCACGCCCTGGGCATGGTTACCGGAGGAGTAGGCAATAACGCCGGCCCTGCGCGCCTGGGGGTCAAGCCGGCTGATATGGTTATAGGCACCGCGAAACTTGAACGATCCGGTAACCTGCAACGGCTCGGCCTTGAAAAACAATCGGCCGCCGGCTCGCTCATTCAGGGCCCTGTTTTCCAACAATGGCGTAGGGACGGCGATGCCGCGCAAGACCTGGGCGGCGGACACGACGTCGGCGTAACTTACGGGCAGATCAGTGGTTTCCGTCACCATGTTTCTCCAGGAACTCGTCAATTGCCGCCAGGCAGGCCGGCTCCACCAGTTGCGGCACATGGCCGCGGTTGGGCAGACTTAGCTGGCTCAGGTCAGGTTTCTCCTGCGCCATGCGGGCAAAGGTTTCCGGGCTCAGGATATCGGACAGGCCGCCGCGAATGGCCAACACTGGTACCTGCGCCAGGGACTTGAAATAGGGCCAGAAATCCACTGGACTGTCGCCGTGGTTCGAAACCGCATTCGCAATTGCCGGGTCATAATCCTGCACCAGCATACCATCTTCCCGCTGCCGGTAGCCGCGCCGGGCCTCGTCCCGCCATTGTTCTTTTTCAAAATCCGGATAGGCCGGACCGAACAGCGTTTGCAGGTGTGCGGCAGCCTGCTCAAGATCCATGGCCGCCAGTGCTTTGCTGGCATAACCGCCAATGCGCGCGACGCCCCTGGGATCCAGTTCCGGGCCGATATCATTCAGGATCACCCCGGCCAGCGAGGTGGGCCGGGCCGCGCCCATGGCCATGGCCAGCAGGCCCCCCAGCGAGGTGCCGATAACAAGCACTCTATGACAGCCCGTCAGGGCCAATAAATGCCCAATGTCTGAAAGATAGACCGAGGGAACATAATTATCATGATTGGGGTCGTAGGTGGATTTTCCCCGGCCGCGCAGATCCGGACACAATACCCGCCTGTCTGGGCAAATATGCCGGGCCAGCTCATGGAAATCGATAGAATTGCGGGTCAGGCCGGGCAGGCAGAGGACCGGTGTCGCGGCCGCCTTGGCATCACCATAGTCGCGGTAATAAAGTTCCAGGTCATCCTGGGCCCGGTAGCGGCATTCTTGATATTCCAAACTCACGATCCCGCCACGCCTACGATCGAGGGCAAAGTCTCCAGGCTGTCCAGCATAACGTCCGGATTGCCGGGCAGGCGCTCCCGCGCCTGGGCGAAGCGGTTCACCCAAACCACGCGAAAACCGAAGTTCGAAGCGGCATGGGCATCCCAGGCATTGGAGGATTGAAAGCAGATCCGGGAAGCGGCAACGTCAAGTTGATCGACGGCCAGTTGATAAACCGCAGGCGCCGTCTTGTAGATCTTGATCTGATCGGCTGAAATGACCGCATCCAGGGCGCCGCCGATGCCAGCGTTGTCGACCGCCGCTTGCAGCATCCCAGGCGAGCCATTTGACAGGATCGCGGTTTTCATACCGCCATCCTGCAGGCGACGCAGAACGTCCCCCACTTCCGGATAGCAATCCAGTTGCAGATACAGTTCCATCAACCTATCGCGTAGGGCGCTGTCATTCAGATCCAGGGCCTCCATGGCGAAATCCAGAGCCTCGCCGGTGACCTGCCAGAAATCAGCGTAATTTTCCATCAGGCTGCGCAGCCAGGTGTATTGCAATTGCCGGCCCCGCCACAATTCCGCCAGGGGCAGCCACTTATCGCCCAGGTCGGCGGCGCAATGTTGCGCCGCGGCGTTGACGTCGAACAGGGTGCCATAGGCATCGAAGACGCAGGCGCCAATACCTTCCAATCGGGTTGCAGTCATGATTTGGTCTTTCGTGTTGAATATCGCGGCTTGATTATCCCATGCAATGCGCCTGGGACCTAGATGTGATCTCTTGCGGTCATTTGCGGGGCCTGTCGCCGCGGTGCAGATCGTGGTTCAGGGCCAGCCCGGCTGATCCGGGATTGAAGCGCCAGCGATAGACCTGCAGGTTCTCCAGTACCCTTTGCACATAGTTGCGCGTCTCGGATATGGTGATGGCTTCCACCCAGTCGATGGGATCGACGATGCCGCGCCGCGGATCACCGTTTTTCCGCAGCCAGTGCCGCACCCGTTTCGGCCCGGCGTTGTAGGCCGCCAGCGCCATGATGTAGGAACCGCGGTAGGCCTTGATCAACTGGCCCAGATAGGCCGACCCCAAGCGCATGTTGTAGCGGCCATCGAACAGGCGGTCGCGGCGGTAGCGCAGGCGCAGACTTTTCGCCACCTTGCGGGCCGTGCGTGGCAGTAATTGCATCAGGCCCCGGGCCGAGGCGGATGAAACAGCGGTAGGATTGAATTCGCTTTCCTGGCGCGCCACGGCATGGGCCAGAGCGGCCTCTATGGGCATTGGCGCCAGGTTGGAAAGCATGGGGTAACCGGTGCGCGGCAATAGGGTGCCCGCGCGCAGGGCCAGTTTGGAGGCCCGCACCGCCAGGGTGGATTGCCCCAGACCCTGGCCAAGGCGGGCTGCCAATAGGCGCCCTTCGGGGTTGATGGCGGTGCGGGTGAGATGCAGGATTATGGGGCGCAAATGTTGCTCTTGCTTCAGTTCCAACAGCATGCGGCTCAATCGCACCAGTTCCTGGCTGTTGAACCGGCGCATTTCCGTCACGCTGGGCGATGGCGCCTTTGGTAATTTCCAGCGGGCTTTCGAACCCAGGGCCTCGGTGGCCAACTGGCCGTAATAGGTGGACGGATGGCGGCTCGCGGCCAGATACCACTTGGTTGCATCCTTTCTGTTGCCCTGTGCCATGTTGGCGCGCCCGGCCCAATAGGCAGCCCGGGCCTTGCTGACGGGAAATTTCACATGCCCATAAAGACTACCGAAATGGCGCAGGGCGGTGCCGGCATCGTTCAGAAACCGCAAGGCGATCCAGCCGGACAGCCATTCAGCCTGCGCATAGCTGAAATGCCCAGGCAACTGTCCGTGCTCCGAGGCCAGGCGGTAGGCCAGTCCCGCTTCGCCTTCGCGCAAGGCGCCGCGGGCCTGAATGTGGCGTTCCAACCACCATTTTTTCGGTCGCGGCCCCAGGTTGGACGGCGGTTTCAGAAGAATTTCCCGGGCCCGTTCATCCAGGTTTTTGCGCCGCCGCCAACGCAGCCTTTCATAGGCCAATCCGCTGTCGTTCAGCATGTCCTCTGGCACAGCGGCGATTTTGCTGTCCACGCCGGGGCCGCGTACCATCAGGCTTTCCCGCGCTTCGGCCAATTTGCGGTAGTCCTTAGGAACCAGGGTGTAGAGCCGCCGGGCGCTGTAGCGATGACCCTGCCACAACATATGATCCAGGCGGGCAATATGGTCGGCCGTGGTAAGGATCTTGCGGTGCCGCCGGTATATGGCTTTGGAGTTCCGCCGGGAAAATACATTGTTGATCCAAGCGTAACGCAGCCATTGGCGGCCATCTTCCTGCATGCCGTTTCGCAACATGGCCTCTGCCAGGCGGACCTGACCCGGACCCGAAAGCGGACGGTGCAGAGTAAACCATTCCAGGGCGATGGGATCGGCTATGCGGCTTAGGGTCATTGCCTCTTCGGTGCGACGGATCAATCTATCGCGAGACGGCCAATCGGGGTTCGCCTCCAGGAATTCGCCAATTTCATCAAAGCTGGCCCGATTGCCCGGTTGGCGGTAGTGCAGCCAGCGCAGCGCCTTTGCCGGCAACCGATCTTTTGCTTTTCGGGCGAAGCGGTGGGCGCTACGCCATTCGTTTTTCTTTGCCGCCTGATAGGCTTTGCGGTAATGCGCCCGGTCCTCATGGGAGAGCAGATTGCTTTCCGTCTGCGCCCGGGCGGCATGGGAAAAAATCAGGGGCGGCGACAGCCAGGCGGCGAAAAGCACGGCGGCAACCGCCCGGGTGAAGGTGCGTACCGCGCCAGGATGGGCGTGAACCGGGTTGATTGCTGTTCTTAGGAATGCGACTAAGGAGCGGATTGGTGTTCTCGCAGCTTGCCCCCCTGCCGGGGAAAGGGTTAAGTTCGCGGCACTTTTAGCAGAATAGCATTTCCCTAGGAGAGAAACATGTTCAAGGGGTCGATTGTTGCGCTTATTACACCGTTCCGCGATGGCAAGGTGGATGAAGCCGCACTGCGAAAACTTGTTGACTGGCATGTTGAGCAGGGCACCCACGGCATTGTCCCCTGCGGCACTACGGGGGAAAGCCCCACGCTGTCCCATGAAGAGCATGGCCGCGTCGTAGAGATTGTAATCGAACAGGTGGCGGGACGCTTGCCGATTATTGCCGGTGCCGGTTCCAACAATACGGCCGAAGCGATTTCGCTGACCCAACATGCCCAGGCGGCGGGCGCGGATGCAGTGCTGCACGTGGCCGGTTATTATAACCGGCCAAATCAGGAGGGGCTGTATCAGCACTTCAAGGCTGTGCATGATGCCTCTGATATCCCCATCATCGTCTACAATATCCCGCCCCGCGCCATCGTCGATATTCTGCCCGAGACCATGCAGAGGCTGGCCGAGTTACCACGGATCGCCGGGGTAAAGGACGCCACCTGTGATGGCTCCCGGATCAGCCGCGAACGTCTTCTGATCGGATCCGATTTTTGTCATCTGTCGGGCGAGGATCCCACGGCCCTGGCTTATAACGCCCACGGCGGCCATGGTTGTATATCCGTGTCCGCCAATGTGGCGCCGAAACTATGCGCGGAATTTCAGGAGGCCTGTCAGTCCGGCGATTATGGCCTGGCCTTGAGCCTGCACGAGCGCCTTATGCCGTTGCATATTGTGCTGTTCCTGGAACCCAGCCCGGCCGGGACCAAGCATGCGGCATGGCGCCTTGGCCTGTGCGAAGCCGAGGCGCGCCTGCCGGTGGTGCCGCTGACAAACGGAACCGCGGACAAGATCGACGCT
>JAJFGG010000152.1 GCA_021776235.1 Alphaproteobacteria bacterium
TGACGCTAACGCGAACCAGGCCTCGAGCGACGCCCCCACGGCGAAAGATAACTCTAGGTGTGCACGCGACACTGTGGCCACTATTGTGGCCACGACCGAGCCCGCGGCCGGCGGCGATAATCAAGACGGTAATCAAGACGATCAAGGAAACGATACCGCCGGTAACGAACAGGCTGGAGGGGATCCTGAAAATTCCTCACAGCAGGAGGATAACAGCCAATCCTAATGAGGCTCCCGGCGTTTGCCGGGCGTCGCCGCAGGCTTGTTTGTGGGAATAATATTGCGAATGATTCTAATGATGAGGGCCAAAACCTAATGACTTATGGATTGCGGCATTTTGTTTTGCCGCACTGCGAAGATGATCCCGGCGAGCGTTGGCGTATCGCCGTGGGCGCCGCAATTATGGTCATGGCGTTGACGGTGGCGCTGGCGGTTCCGCGGCCGGCCCTGGGTCAAAGCAAGGATGGGCCGCGGCGTGGCCAGACCGTCCAAGGCAAGGATCAGACGCCGCGGCGTGGCCAGAGCGTCCAGGAACGTCAACAGGAGCGGCAGCAGAGCGAAGATTACGCGCCCATTGGCGCCCGTGTGGGCTCCTTTCAGTTTTTCCCGGCCATCGACGTTGATGTGGAATTCGGCAGCAATATCTTCGCCGTGCAGAACGGCGACCAGAGCGATACACTGACCCGGATAAGGCCCGAAATGGCGCTGAATTCGGATTGGAATCAGCACGCCCTGAACTTCAATGTCAGTTCCGAGATCGTCCGCTATTACCGCTTCGATGATGATGACGTGGAAAATTACAACGTCGGGGCTGATGGGGTCGTTGATATATTGCGTAACCTGCAGGTGACATGGGGCAGCGCATATAGCCTGGACCACGAAGATCGAGGCGACCCCGATGCCTCCGGCACCGCCAGGGAACCGACCGAGTACGCCAGTCTTGATTACGATGTAAACGTTGAATACAAACCCAGTAAATTTTCCTCTAAATTGGCTGCCATATTCGTGGATCGGGACTATGACGATGATACCAACATAGATGGCAGTCGCACCAACAACGATGACCGGGATCGGGATGGCTATGAAATAGGCGGTCGATTTGGCTATGAATATCTGCCCGATACCGAGGCTTTTGTAGGGGCGACCTACAACAACGCGGATTATGACTCCAGCTTTGATGACAACGGGGAGAACAGGGATTCTGACGGGTATTCGGTTATTGTCGGCACTGGGCTGGATTTTACGGGGCTGGTGACCGGCGAAGTCTATGTCGGTTATTTAGAGCAAACCTACGATGATCCCAACTTGAAAAAGCTTTCCGACTTCAATGCAGGCGCCAGTGTGCAGTGGGATGCGACGCCATTGATTACCGTCAATGGATTGCTGTCCCGTACAGTTCAGGAAACCACCCAGGCCGGAAGCTCAGGGTTCCTGTCGACCTTTATGTCGCTGACCGCGGATTACGAGATTCTGCGCCAACTGACGGCGAATGCCAATTTCAGCTTTACCAATGATGATTACGCCACGATCCGTCAGGATGACGATACTTACGAAATTGGCATCGGCGCCAAATACCTTTTTAATCGAAACCTGGTCGCGTCGCTTGGTTATAACTACAAAGATAAAGACTCCAATGTCGATGGCAGTTCCTATCAACAGCATACCGCTCTGTTGACCGTGAGGGGGCAATTCTAGGCGGGCGTTCATGTTTGGCGGCGGCAATATCAAAGATGTAGGCAACAAGTTCTGGCTCCGGGTCAGCCTGCAATGCGTCGTGTTCTGCCTCTTGTTCGCATTCGTCGCGGCTGACCTGAAAGCGCAAGACTCCTCCCGGGAATACACTTTGGGCACCGCCGATCAGGTGCGGGTTCTGGTGTTCGATGAAGAGGATCTATCCGGCGAACACGAACTGAACGCCAATGGATATATCTCCATACCGCTGATCGGCGAGGTGAGGGCCTCCGGTCTGAGCGAACGCGGTCTGGCGGCCGCCATTGCCGATAAATTGCGGGATGGTTTCCTGATTAACCCGCGGGTCTCGGTGCAGGTGCTCAATTATCGGCCGTTTTATATTATGGGCGAAGTCAACAAACCTGGCGGCTACGCCTATCGCAACGGTATGACAGTGCTGAATGCCGTGGCAGTGGGAGGCGGCTTTACTTACCGCGCCGACGAGGACAATATTGTCGTCACCCGCGCCAATGATCCCGGGCAAACAAAGGAAAAGGTCGAAATCAGGACCAGAGTATTCCCTGGTGATGTCATCAAGGTTATGGAACGTACGTTCTGATCTTGGTCAATCCGGAAATGGTATAGCGGTTTTCGACTCAGTTTTTGAGGGCGGCGCGCAATGCGGCCTGTCGTTCTGGGTGGCTGGCCAGGGCGGTCAGTGCAATGACCTTAAGGTTACGATTGTTGCCGACGATTTGGTGCAACCTACGGCGGTCGAAACGATCGAGAAAAACGATCTGGTCATGCACCAGGGCTTGTTGGCTGGCGTTGAGCCTGTGCCAAACTGCCAACCCGTATCGAATGCGGCTGGGTGCAAGACTGCGTTCATAGGGGCCGGTAAACAGGGACAAAACCAAGCTATTCTTGGCATCGGCGTTCTGGTCTTTCCGCCGCAGTTTGAGGAATGTCAGGCGGGCCCAGGCATAAGCATTGGCCGGTGCCTTCGACAGGCCGGTTTCTACCGCCTTCGCGCCTTGCTCGATATAGATGCTGCCGCTTTTCGTACCGTATCCGGCCTGTTTGGCGAGGTTCAGATACCCCAGGCCCAGGTCTGTCCAAGCGCGGCCCGTATCGATCCATTCCAGGGCATGTTCGCGGCTGGCTATAAAGCCATTGAGATCATCGCCGGTCACGGGTTCGCCCAACTGGATGGCCCGCAACACGGGGTCGCCGGGCAAATTGATGAAGGCCGCCATTGTTCGCGGAATGGCCAACCATATCAAGGCGAGACCCAAGGCCAGGCCGGCCGCGATCCGTACGCCTTCAGGCCAGATACGGAGCAGTCGGGCCAGTCTGATACCTGTTGGCTTAATCGGCATAGTACTCTTTGTGACGGCCGTAATAATCTCCGGTGTCACCATAGCCATACTGGGCATGTTTCTTCACGTCGACGTGGGTCAAAACCGTGCCCGCCAGAGGCAGGTGAGCGTCAACGATTTGCTTTAGCCCCGCCGCAACGGCTTCACGAGGCGTGTCGTTCCATTTAATGCAATAAATAATCTTGTCTGAATACTGGCCGATGACTTTGATGTCCGAAACGGCGAGGATTGGCGGCGTATCAATGATCACCTGATCGAAACCGCCGCGCAGGCCGCTAATGAAATTCCGCATGGCGTTGGAACTAAGTACGTCCATGGGATTACCGTGAAGCACTTTGCCCGGAATGACGACCAGTCCCGTGCTTTCTTCAACCTGTTGGACTTCGGCCATTTGTAACGAGCCGTTCAGCAGTTCAATGAGACTTTTTTCATTGGCAATGTCCAGGGATCTGTGCAGGCGCGGACGGCGGAGATCACCGTCGATAAGCAAGACCCGTTGGCCGGAGGCGGCAGCAACACGCGCCAGATTCAGGCTCAACATGGTTTTGCCTTCATAGGGCAGGGTCGAGGTAACGGCAATGACTTTGGGCGGGTCATCGACATCGGACAGCATCATCGATGTGCGAATAGAGCGAATGGATTCCGAGACCGAAGACGTTGGCTTGTAAATGACGTAGCGATCCACATGCCTTTGGTTTGCTTTGCCTCCAACTTTCGGAATCATTCCCAGGGATGGAACGCCGGTCCGTTGTTCGATCTGCTGCGCGGTTCGAAAGCCATTATCCAATCGTTCGAGGAGAAATACCAAAAACACGCCCAGAAACGCCGAGCCCGCGACGGCAATGGCAACGATCAAACGTTTTTTTGGAAAGGATGCCTCATTGGGTATCTCGGCCCGGGATATGATGCGGGCATCCGCCTGTTGCAATTCCTCCTGCTGGGAGGTCTCTTTGAACCGGCTGAGAAAACTCTCAAATAAAAGGCGGTTTGCTTGCGCTTCACGTTCCAAGGCGCGGAGTTGAATCTGGCTGCGTCCCTGGCCGGCGGTCTTTGTCTCGAGTTTGGCGAGGCCTTTCTGCAGGCTTTTTTCACGCGCACGCGCGACGGCAACCTCGTTTTCCAGGTTTTTGGCGATACGGGAGACCTCCAGACCTATTTTCTGTTCGATGTCGCGCAATTCGGCGCGCATGTTAATCATTTTCGGATGGCGTTCACCATAGCGTGTCGAGAGTTCGGAGGCTTTGCGCAGAACTTTGGCCTCTTCTTCCTTCAAATTCTGAATGAGTGGCGACGACAGGACTTCGGCGGCCGATTCAACGCCGTCTTTCGAGGTTAACAAGGCCTTGGCCTGGAGATAGCGGGCTTCGGCTTCAGCGCGATCACTGGTGGCCAATATCAATTGAGTGTTCAACTCCGAGAGTTGCTGGGTGGTAATGCTGGTATTCTTACCCTGCACTAAACCCTTTCTGCTCCGGAACAATGCGACGGCTCTCTCGGACTCCTCGACTTTCTTGCGGAGATCGCCCAGCCGGTCATTCAGCCACGAAGTGGCGCGACGGGTAGCTTCGAATTTCGCTTCCAGTTGATCGACAATGTAATGATTGGCCAGGGCGTTGGCGACCGATGCGGCTCTGCGCGGGTCCTCGGACCGAAATGTGATGTTGATGACATATGAGCGGCTGACTGGAGCGGCCGTAAAACCTTTGACGACGCTATCGATGATCCTGGCGCTGATTTGGTCTTCAATCTCGGCCGCGCTCATTTCGCGGGCCCGATCTGTTCCGAGTACCGCCCGGGATATTACATTCCAGTCCAACCAGTCCTCCGGCCACCAATTTTTTGGATTCAGGGTGGTGGCAAAAAAACCTTTCGGTCTCAGGCTCCCATTGAATTCCGCAATGTTGCCCAAATCCAAGTCGGCCACTACCCGTGCAATCAACGTCCGCGAGGTAAGAATTTCAAT
The DNA here is from genome assembly GCA_021776235.1 of Alphaproteobacteria bacterium. Lineage (GTDB taxonomy): Bacteria > Pseudomonadota > Alphaproteobacteria. The sequence goes on from JAJFGG010000152.1 coordinate 5,014, forward strand.
CTCGCTTAGAATGGTAGCCGCGTCAGCGGAAAGTCCGGACAAGACAGCCTCCATGTCGACCGTCTGATTGGTCCGGTTATTGATCATTACTTTCGTGGAAGCGGTATATATTGGTGTTAGCTGAAAAGAGACCAGGGTTGCCAAAATGGAAGCCAGAAATATGGATGTGAGAATTACCGCTTTTCGCCGCCAAAGTGTGCGGAGTACCTGCCGAAGGTCAACATCACTGACCATTTGCCCGCCCGCGTCTTGAAGCTTGTGACCCGGTTCCGCGGGGACCGCATACAAATTGGTCATGGATTGCCCTTATAAAACATTCCCGATTTCAGGATTTGCAATGCTATTTGCCCTTTGGAGCTTGCCCGGGGCCGCAATTGTGACGGAGTATGTATAAAGATTTCTGAATTCCTGAGCAATCTTTGTTCGAGCAATCTTTGCCGCGGCATGGCATAGGTTCGGCGTCCTGAAGGGTCTTCATGATGCCGGTTCATGCGACTGTCTTCCGTATCCACCGCCAACCGCTGCTCTCTCAAATGCGCCATCGTGATCGTCGCGTCGGGTATGGGCGTCCCGTTGGTGGCTGCTCCGCCCACAGAAGTAAGTTATGTATCGCAACCGTGCCTTGTTGACCCGCCGCGACACATACGAAGGAATCTTAATCGGTTGAGATCACTCAACGTTTTCAGTGCCGGGCAATATTGGTGATTTTGATCGCATTTTGATACCTGAAGGCCAATTTCAGATAGACTGAACGCGTGGCCATGATGAAAATCGTTGCCTGGTGGGGTCAAGTTATGGGAGGCGGATACGGCAAACATGTTTTCTCGGTTGCGGTCGGCGCTATTCCGGACAAGTCAGAAAAAACCTGCGCCCGCGGTTCCCCAGGGGCAAAGGGTGTACATCGTCGGCGACATCCATGGGCGCGATGATTTGCTGCGCAATCTGCATGAACAAGTGACGGCAGACAGTGAGGCCTACGCCGGAAAAAAGTGGGTCGTTTATCTTGGGGATTACATAGACCGCGGCCATGAAAGCAAAAATGTCGTAGAGGAATTGATCTCCCACCCGCTGGCGGGATTCGAACGGATTTTTCTCAGAGGTAATCATGAAGACGCGCTGTTGAGATTTTTGCGTGATTCTAATGTGGCTCGGGACTGGTTCCAATTTGGTGGCGAAGCGACAGTCTATAGTTATGGCGTTGCAATGGCGCCGGGAACACGGTCAGACGTGAGTCTCAAGGCCATTCAAGTCGACCTGCAACGGGCTGTTCCGGAAAGCCATGTTCAGTTTTTCCAGGCGTTGCGGACATCGTTTGAAATCGGTGACTATTTTTGCGTGCACGCGGGCATCGACCCGCTGCGCGCGTTGCATGACCAAAGGGACGAGGATCTGATGTGGATTCGCGACGAGTTCCTGTCGTCGAAAAAGGACCATGAAAAGATGATTGTTCACGGTCACTCAATCCGCGAAACGCCGGACGAGCAGAGCAACCGCATTGGCATAGATACGGGGGCCTATTATTCCAACTGTTTAACATGCCTGGTTTTGGAAGACTCAGAACGCCGATTCCTGCAAACCTAGAACGTTTTCAGATCGCTCCATCGAAGCAATGTTGTTTGAAAACACGCTGCCGCTTAATATTGTGCAAGGGCGCATTACAATGGATTGCGATCAGGGCAGTTTGACGCCTTCGGGGTCCCTGTCAGCCCGGCGACCATGTTAGCACTTCGTTCCTGGCCAAGATTGAGTTCCCTCAATGCAAGCTCAACAGGATCCGGAACTACCGCCTCAATTGATGTGCATAATATTCTTTACGCTATACTTGAAGTAAATCAGCCGCCAGCCGACGCCAACACTACTCCTAGTACATGGTCTCTGGGACGCTCAAGGTGCCGTTAGGCTAGTTTTGACTAACGTCTTGAGAGGGGTTTTCCGCCTCTGGCGAGTCCACTACCGCAGTAACCGGGGTTGTAACTACGGGGGTGGTGTCGGTCGGGTCGCCGGCCGCTGGCTCGGTGGCAAGGGCGACTACCGTGGTTTGCACGTCATCGTTGAAAGTGTTGACGTCGAGGTTGTTGTCTGTCGCCACGATGGAGACGACTTCGGTGGCGATCACGTCCGCGGTATCCTGGGGCAGGGCGTTCAATGCGGATGCCGTGAGCGTGACCAACTGGTCCTGCGGGTTCACCTGCCCGCCGAGCGCCAAACCGTCGGCGGCGCTCTGCAGCACGGCGCTCAGGGTGTTGGCATTCAGGTCCTGCAAGTTGGCCGCGGCGGCGTCGACGGCAGCCGCGGCCTGGTTCGGGTCCGCCTGGGCCGCGTTGCTGGTCGAGGCGACGACCCCGTTGGTGTCGCCGATCTGGGACAGGCCGCCGATCACATCACGGGTGCCGGCCAGGTGGTTCGCCTGGGAGGCTGCCTGGCCGTCCTGCAAGGCGGCGTCGAGGTTGACTTGCAGCGCGGACGTCTGGTCGTTCAGGTCGTCAACGACGAGCTGGAGGTTGGGGCTCAATTGCACGTTGAACACACCGGCATTGTCCAGCTGCGGCACCGCGGAAAGGCCCTGATTGTCCAGGGTCTGGTCCTGCCGGGCGGCAAGGGCGGCCTGCGTTGCGTTTTGCCGCGCCTGCTGCTGCCCCGGCGTCAGCTGCAGGGCCTGGGTCGAGGCCGGTTGCTGGTTGGCCTGGGCGTCGCGGGTCCGCCGTTGCTGGCTCCGCTGCGGGATGACGACCCGGGCGCCGAAGACCTGCCTGGCGCGGGAGACTATCTGGCGCCCCACCGAGCGCACCGACGGGCCGGTCCGGGGTTGGCCGCCGGGCCTGATCACGCCGGTATTGCCGCGCTGAATGTTGACCGCCGCGTCCGGATTGCCCCGCGGTGCGAAGCTCGCCTGGCCGTCGGTCGGCACCGCCGCCGTAAAGCCATCGCTGCCGACGACCAAGGGCAGCGTCGAGCCGCGGATTCCTATGGTTGCCGACGGCGTGTTGATGGTGATGGTCTGGTTCGGCATGGTCATGCCGGAGACGAACCGGAAGCTGCCGACCAGTGCGGTGATGGTCTGGGTCTTGACGCCTTCCGCCGGGTTGAAGATGAACTCGTCGATGGTCAGGGCGGAGTTCGGCCCGATCTCCAAAGACGAGCCGTCGCGGAAGGACATGATCGCCGTGGCGTCGGGTTCCGTCGTGATGATCTCGCTGAAGAAGATGTCGTCTTCGATCTTGATCTTTTTGGCATCGGCGTCACCGAGTTTGCCTTCGACGTCGCGCTCGACCTTGGCGGCATAGCCGACGTGGACCGGCGCCGCCGTGGCGGCATCGGCGACCGTGGACCAGGCCGCAATTGCGACGGCGACCGTCAGCACACATGTGTACCGGGCAATTTTGGTCATTGAAATACACCCCTACTGATCATTGACGATACTGCCCTCGTGCCCTCGAACTGCCATAGTATTTTCTATTTATTGGCCGCACTCTAGCGGTTCTTCCATGACTATCAAAGCCTGTTTTTTGGTTATGGTTAACGCAAGCGATGGTTGCCCGCGGCCGGGCAATTGCTTATGAAGTGCGGTCTTGCCGGTAAGGTTGGATCCGTCGCGCCGCGGCGAAGCCCTGTGAGTGCGGCGTCAAGGTCTCCCTCACCGCGACCGGTTGCGGTCCAGGCGGTGCCAGGAGCTTGCCTCCACTGTCCGGAAATCCTCGGTTCAAGCGACTATCCGTCGGTTGAATTGCCTTTGCGCGAGGCCGCGTCCATAAGAAACGATTTGAAATCCATATCCTCGTTGATGACATCGTCCATCAGGAAAAAAATCAGTTCCTTTCGCAAGGCGTCCCTGGCGGCCGTGCTTTCAACCACGCGCTCGGCCAACGCCAGCATGGTATCCATTTTGCCGTCAAGGGCGGCGTGATGTTCGCGGTGTTTCTCAACCCCGGGATAGCCGTTTTTCGCCAGCAACGCCTCTTCCCGGGCGAAATGCTGCTTTGACAGGGTGACAAATTCAGGCACCAGCCGGGCGCATTCCGCCTCCCGCTTGTCGTCGAGAGCCTGGGTGATTTCATTGATGATTTTGACCAGACGGCGATGGTCGGAATCGATGGTCTCGACCTCAATCTCGTACGAGCGTGTTATTTCCACCATTCCAACGTCTCCAATGGCTTGGTTAGTCCTGAGGGTACTGGAAAACGTGGCGCGGGTCCACGTGGGCCCATATTTGGCCCTTCTCCGTCAGATCAAAAGCGCCGGCAATTCGAACCTGGAATTCTTCGCCGCGGTTGGCGCCTTCGCGGACCTGGATACGCACCATGGAACTATCACCAAGCAGATGGGCCGACAGGACATCCACCGGCGTGCCGCCCTCGGCGCCGGCGCCGTTGCTCAGGATCAGGCCTTCGGGCCGAATCAAGACCCTGACCACCTGGCCTTCCGCGGCGCGTTTCGCCGCCATGATGCCAAAAGAAGATGCCAGCTTGCCCTGTGTGACAACTGCGTCGATCATGTTCATGGGCCCGAACAGCCGGGCGACGTATTCGCTCGCCGGCCTGTAGTAGATATCCGCCGGCCGGCCGGCCTGCAGGATGCGGCCGTTTTCGCCCAGAACCTTGATGCGGTCCGCCATGAACATGGCTTCTTCCGGGTCATGGGTGACCATCAGCGTCGCCACGTTGGTCTGCTTCAATACCGACAAGGTTTCCTCGCGAATCCTGCCGCGCATATCGGTATCGAGCCCGGAAAATGGCTCGTCCAGCAGTACCAGCCGGGGTTCCGGGGCCAAGGCGCGGGCCAAGGCCACCCTTTGCTGCTGGCCGCCCGACAGCATATGCGGATGTTGGTCGGCAAAGCGCGCCATGCCGACCTGGCCGAGTACGTCCATGGCCCTGGTATGGGCCGCCGCCTTGTCCCGGCGGAACAGCCCGAACATCACGTTCTCCAGCACCGATAAATGGGGAAACAGCGCATAGTCCTGGAACATGAAACCGATCCGGCGGTCTTCCGGCGGCAATTGCAGGTTCGCCTCGGCGACAACCGTTTCGTCGATGGTCACGCTTCCCGCCTGCAGCCTTTCCAGGCCGGCCGCGACGCGCAGAAGCGTGGTCTTGCCGCAACCCGACGGTCCCAACAGGCAGACCAGTTCACCGGCCGGAACGGTCAGGGAGATATTGTTGAGGACCGGCGTCGAACCATAGGAATGGTACACGCCGACCATATGCAGCCCCTGGATAGCGCTGGTTTCCATAGGGCTAGTTTCCATGGCGGTGGCCGGGGCGCGATTTTGCAATGGTCAGGCTGAGCAGTATAACCGGTACGACGCCGACGCCGACGATGGAAAGCGCCGCCAATGCGGCCTCGCCCAACTGCTCATCGGAAGCGTATTGGTGTACGAAAGTGGCGAGAGTCTGGAAATTGAATGGCTGCAGTATCACAGTCATTGGCAATTCCTTCATACAGTCGACGAAGACCAGAATAACGGCGGTCAGGACGCTGCCGCGGATCAGCGGCAGATGAACATGCCGCATGGTGGCGAGGGCGCCGCGTCCCAGACTGCGCGAGGCCCCGTCCATGTTGGGCGTGACCTTTGCCAGGCTGGCCTCGACCGTGCCCAAGGACAGAGCCAGAAAGCGCACAATATAGCCGAAAGTGACAGCGGCAATGGTGCCGGAGAAAATGAGACCGGTGGAAAGGCCAAAATTGCGCCGCGCCAATGTGTCGATGCCGTTGTCCAAATTGCCGAGAACGATCAACACGCCGACCGCCAGGACGGCGCCGGGAATGGCATAGCCCATTGCCGCGACGCGGCTTGCAGCCAAGAGCAAACGGCCGCCATTTATGCGGGCGCTGTAGGCCATGACGATTGCGATCAGCACCGCGATTGTGCCGGCCAGAACCGACAGCCTGACACTGTTTAGGGCATGCTCCAGGATTTCCAACGCTAGTTCCGGGTCAAAATGCAGTTGCGCGTAGCGCAGCAGGACCAGGGTCGGCAGGACGAACCCAAGCAAGACCGGCGTCAGGCAACCCGCCGTGGCGAGCAGTCCCAGCCCGCCCGTCAGTTGAAAGCCGGGAAGGGCCTGATATTTGCCCGAGGTGCTGTAAAAGCGTTGCTTGCGCCGGGCATAGCGCTCGGCCGAAATCAACAGCACCACGAACAACAGCATGACCGAGGCCAGTTGCGCCGCGCCGGAGATATTGTTCATGTTCATCCATACGTCGAAAATGCCGAGCGAGAAGGTGTTGACGGCGAAAAAATCCACCGTGCCAAAATCATTCAGCGTTTCCATCAAAACCAGGGACAGGCCAATCACGATGCCCGGCCGGGCCAATGGCAGCGCGACCGTGAAAAAACTTCGCCATGGGCCCCGGCCCAACGACCGGCTGGCCTCGAAGACGCCGACTGACTGCTCCAAAAACGCGGCCCGCGCCAGCAGGTAGACATAAGGATAAAGCACCAGCGTCATCATGGCGATGGCGCCGCCGACGGAACGGATTTCGGGAAACCAGTATTCCCGTTTGCTGCTCCAGCCAAACAGCTCGCGCAGCATCCCTTGCACGGGGCCGGCAAACTCCAGAATGTCGGTATAGACATAGGCGATGATATAAGCCGGCATCGCCATTGGCAGCAGCATGCCCCATTCGAATATCCGGCGGCCTGGAAAGCGGCACATGGTAACCAGCCAGGCCGTGCTGACGCCGATCAACAATGTGCCGGTCCCCACCCCCAGCATCAATATCAGCGTCGTCGTAATATAGCCGGGCAGGACGGTCGAAACCAAATGGGGCCAAAGGTCGTCAACGGGTGTAAATGCCAGATAGAGCACGGCAAGGATCGGCATCGTGACAAGGCCGGCCATGATCATCGTGGCGATTGTCCAGCCGTCCAACCATTGCCAATTCCGCCGTTGCCGACGTTGCCGTGGCCCGTTCATTGATGCGGATTGAGATGTCACTGTGGTTGCCGTGCCAAACCCGGACCTTCCGCTGCCGGACATGTCCTGCCAGAGTCAACGAAAGGCAAACCGGAGCGCAACTCCGGCCAGCCTTCCAGCGCGTGACTTGCCGCGCCCATTATGCAGCGGTTCGCCTAATTATTAAAGGCGACCAGATCCACCAGTTTGGTCGCCGTCGTGCGCTCGCTGGCGATCTTCGACAAATAGGCTTTGTCAGCCTTGAATTCACCCCAGGACGCGACCATCGGATGCAACGGAACGCCTGCCTTTACAGGATATTCGAAGTTCGCTTCGGCATATATTTTCTGCGCCGTGTCGCCACTCAAGAATTCGATCAGCCGAACGGCATCAGCCTTGTTCTTGGCGCTTTTGGTGATGCCCGCGCCGCTGACATTGACATGGGTGCCACGGCCGCTTTGATTGGGAAATACAATGTTGACCGATTTCGCCCATTTCTTTTGCACCGGATCCTTCTCGTTGGTGGCCATTTTACCCATGTAATAAGTATTGCCGACGGCGACGTCACATTCACCCTCATAAACCGCCTTGACCTGGGCCCGGTCATTGCCCTGGGGCTTGCGTGCCAGATTGGCCTTGACGCCCTTGGCCCATTCCTTGGCGCCTTCGGCGCCCTTGGCCACGACAATCGAGGCCAACAGGGAAACATTGTACACATGCTTGCCCGAACGGGTGCAGACCCGGCCCTTCATCCTGGGGTCGGCCAAATCCTCATATGACGTTACTTCGCCTGGTTTGACCCTGGTTTTGGAGGCAAAGATAACGCGGGCGCGCACGGTCAAACCAAACCAGTTGCCATCGGGGTGACGGTATTGCGGCGGAATGTTGGCGGACAGTGTGGCCGACGACACGGGCTGCAGCAGGCCGGCCTTGTCGTGGTTGTGCAGATTGCCGATGTCGGAAACCAGGATCAAATCCGCCGGGCTGTTTCTACCTTCGGATTTGAGGCGTTCAAGCATGCCTTTCTTTAGATAAACCATGTTGACCTTGACGCCGGTCTCCTTGGTGTAGGCCTGCAGTAGCGGTTTCATCAGGAACGGCTGGCGCGAAGAATAGAGATTGACTTCCTCCGCCATGGCCGACGGGCCGGCAGCAAAAACGGCGGCGCCGAGCACTGCCGAAACCAGAAATCCACGCTCCAGAAAACTTTTACAGGTCACGCCTATGTACTCCTTTTTGTTTCTCATCAGGTAACTACCAGCGATGGCTTAATATATGATCAAGATGCAATTGAGAATGATTATCATATATAGATAGAGGCAATCGCTTGAACAATAGATAACTGTCAACGTATCCCGTACATCGTCCGTCCGAGACCGTATTGAGCATCCGTTTGATCCATCTGCGACGATAGGTTGCGACGCGCACGCCGGGAACGTATTCGGTCGCGGTGCGACCATGATGTAACCGAAATAATTAGCAGTTTTACATGCGAATTCACGATCAATTCTACGCTAAAACGGACCTTTCCTAGGGGCACTCCGCCAATCGCGCAATGGCCTGCGGGCGCCAATGATAATGGCATGGCGTCTGCCTGCAGGTGCGCCAAAATGCCGCATGACGACAGGCTCCTGCCGGCGGCCCAGTTGCTATTGAAAATGTACTAGGTGCGCACTTTGGCCGAAATTACATCTTGCAGCACGCCTTCGGGTATGTCGTCGAAGGATGCGTAATTCAATGCGTAGAGCCTGGCGTACAGACCCTGACGCGCGATCAGCGCGTCATGGGTTCCGGTTTCGACGATCTGGCCTTCCTGCAGGACAATGATGCGGTCCGCGCCGCGCACGGTCGCCAAACGGTGGGCGATGATGATGCCGGTGCGGCCTTCTAGCAGCCGGGCCAGGGCGATCTGGATCTGGCGTTCTGTATAACTATCAATATTCGCGGTCGCCTCGTCGAGGATCAGGATCCTGGCATCGGCCACCAGCGCACGGGCGAAACTGAGTAACTGCCGCTGCCCCAGCGAGAGGTTGCGCCCCTGCTGAATGAGCATTGTGTTGTAGCCGTCCGGCAGGCCGGCGATGAATTCGTGGGCGCCGACAACCTTTGCCGCCTTTTCCACATCATCGGGCGTCGCGTCGGCAGTGCGGTAGCGGATGTTCTCGAAAATCGTTCCGGTGAAGAGGAATGGATCCTGCAGCACCATGGCGATGTGCCGGCCGAGGGAGGCCTTGGCGTAGTCGCGGACGTCACGTCCGTCGATTGTCACGGCGCCATCCCAGACGTCGTAGAAGCGATGCAGCAGCGCCGTGACAGAGGTCTTGCCGGAGCCGGTCGGACCAACCAGGGCCACGGTCTCGCCTTTTTTTACCTCGAAGCTTATATCATTCAGCACCGGCTGGTTGCGGTTGTAGCCGAAGGTGACCTTATGGAATGCGATATCGCCGCGGATCGAGCCCGGATCAGCCGCGTCCGGCTTGTCGGCGATGGCGAGAGGGACCTCGAGCACTTCGAAGATGCGCTGGCCGGACGCCATTGCCCGCTGCATGACGCTGTACTGGATCGTCAACGAGCGGATCGGATCGAAGAACCGTTGTACGTAAAACAAGAAGGCAACCATGACGCCGATGTCGAGCGCGTCGTCAAGGACCATGGCGCCTCCGACGACGATTACAATCCCCATGGCGGCGCCGGTCAGGGTATCGACGATGGGTACCATGGCCTGGGCGAATTTCGCCGAACGCAGGTGGGCCGCCAGATTTTCGCGGGCTTTATCCTGGTACAGCGTGAAATTGACGGTTTCGCGCCCCATTCCCTGCACCGTTCGGACCGCATGAATGCCTTCCGCCAGCGCGCCGTTTGTCGTCGAGTTGGTTTCCCGCGCGCCGCGAAAGGCGCGGCGCGCCCGGGGCAGCCAGATCAGGCGGACGATAAGCAGCGCCGGAACAACTGAAAGTGTCAAAAGACCAAGTTCCAAATCCAGTATCAACATGATAACAACGATGCCGAATAGGAGTACGAGATCGCCAATCGCTGTAATCGAGTTTTCAAGAAACTCCTGCAAAGCGTTCACATCACCCTGGAGCCGCGACATCATGCGGCCGATCTCGGTCTTGTCCATGAAGGCGAGGGCAACATGCTGCAGGTGAACAAACATGGCGCGGCGCAGATCAAAAATCACATGCTCGCCGGTTAGGCCGACCAGACGATCCTGCAAATAGCTTGCCGCGTAGTTGATGATGATGACGGCGCCAAAAGCCAAGATCGCGAGCGTCAGCAAATTCGTGCTGCCACCGCCCTCGATGAGCGCCTCGTCGATAACGTAGCGGATGATCAATGGGATGGCGAGGTGGGCGCAGGTAAAGACCAGCACGGCGGCAAGCGCCAGGTAGATTCGATGGCGGTACGGCTGCACATAGGCCAGGAAACGGCGAACGACACGGCCGTCGAACGCGGCCCCGAACATCTCTTCGTCCTGACTGGTCTGCGAGCCGACGACGGCCCGCGGCGGCCGACCGGCGTTTTGCCCCAAGGGTTCGGCGCCGGAAGCGTCGGTCTTGGAAGAATCTGGCCCGGAAGAGACTGTCACGGTGCCGCTCCCTTGGTCATGGATGAGGGGAGGTCCGCGTCATCGCGGCTTTGCAGCGCGAACAGCGCGGCGTAATGGCCGCCGTGCAAAACCAGCTCGTCGTGGGTGCCGCGCTCGACAATGCGGCCTGCTTCCAGAAAGATAATCTCGTCGGCGTGCCGCAGCGCGCCCAGGCGATGCGAGATGATGATCGTGGCGCAGTTTTGCATTTGTGTTTTCAGCGACTCGCGGATGCGCTGTTCGGTCTCTGCATCGATCGCAGCGGTTGAATCATCGAATATGAGCACCGCGGCGTGCAGTATCGCCGCCCGGGCGATGGCGATCCGCTGCTTCTGCCCGCCCGACAACGAAACGCCCCGCTCGCCGACCAGCGTGCCGTAGCCCTCTGGCAACGCGCCAACAAAGCTGTCGATCTGCGCCGTCGACGCCGCGTCCTGAATCATCCCGTCATCGGCCCATGGATCACCATAAGCGATATTATTCTCCAGCGACGCGGTAAACAAAAATGCATCCTGCTGCACGACGCGTACCGCCTGGCGCAGGGTGTCGAGGGTCGCATCACGAATATCCTCGCCGTCGATCGTGATGCGGCCGCCGCTGGGATCGTAATAACGCGGCAGGAGATGCGCGATGGTCGACTTGCCGCTACCAGGAGGGCCAACAATCCCCAAGGTTTTGCCGCGTGCCACGGCGAACGATATATCATGCAGCACAGGCGGCAGGCCGGCACCGGCCTGGGCGCTGGAATATGCGAATGACACGTTCTCAAACCGGACCGTGCCGTTGGCCGGGCTCAGCGGCCTGGCGCTATCCCGATCCTGGATCGCAGGTTCGAGATCGAGCACGGCGAACAGTCGCCCGCCGCAGGTGGACGCCCTTGCGATTGAGTTCACCAGCAGGCCCAATTGGCGTACCGGCTGCTGAAGTATGGTGATAAGTGTGAGGAACACGGTCAGCTCGCCAACCGTCATGGCGCCCTCGAGAACGCGGAGGCCACCGACCCACAGGACCAGACCCATGGCGATGAAAAATGCGAAGGTCATCACGGAAGTGGATGCGGCGCGGGTCTTGATCCGTTCGTCTGCAATTGTCATGGCCTCGTCGGCGGCGGTGTCATACTTGCTGATTTCGTACGGTTCGGCGCCAAAGGCACGGACAACCCGGATGCCGGTCAGGTTTTCATCCATGATCTGGCCAAGCAGCCCCATCCGTTCCTGCAGTGCCAGCCAGAGCGCCCGCAATCGCAGCCGTGCTGTCGACGAGCGCCAGGCGACGAAGGGCACGAAGGCAAAACTGAGCAGGCCCAGAAGCAAATCGGCCGATAACAGCATATAGCCGCCGCCGCCGATCAAATTTACCAACAAGACCAGCCGCAGCAACCCGGTATTGATGAACATGCGGATGCCTTCGAGGTCCAGCATGCCCCGGGTAATCAATTCGCCGCTATGGACCCGGTCGTGAAAGGAAAAGCTGAGCTTTTGCAGCTTGCTGTAAAATGCCAGCCGTAGATCGTAGGCGATAATGTGGCCGATCGCCTCGCCGCCATAGTTGTGTAGCAGGGTAAAGGCACCGCGCAATACCGAGGCGCCGAGCAGCAACATCGCCACTTCGAACAGGGCGTCGTGGGCGATCTCCGGCGCGATTGATCCGCCGCCCAGCAGGCCAAGGGCGTTGTCGACCGCGGCCCCGAGAAAGCGTGGAATCATAAGCTGAAAGACCGCCGCAGCGACGGTCGCGCCGATGGCGATGGCCATGCGGACCCGATAGCGCAGCGCCAGCCGGATAATCCGCCACAGCACAGCGGCGTCGGCACCGACGCGCTGTTCGGAATTCTCCGACATTCCCTGATAGGCGTCTTGCCTCAGGGTGATCGCACCGTCAGGCAGTCCACTCGATTGTTCCGCCTTGCCATTTGCCATTCGCGCCCGTCGCCTTGGGGTTGCAATTATTGCCGAGTCGTCAGCAGGATAAACCCTGGGGCGAACCGAGACAAACATGCTGCTCGGATTATCGGGAAGGCTGCCTACGGCGCCTCTCAGGCGCCCACTTTTTGATCCGGAACGCTGGGCGTTCTAACGGACATCGAAGACCAGCTTTCCACGCAGATGCCTGGCCTCGCTGACCCTATGGGCGGCGGCCGCATCCGACAGGGGATAACGGGTAATCTCCGGGACACGCACGGCGCCGGCCTCCACCAGCTCGATAATGCGTTCCAGGTGGGCCCGGTCGCGGCTGACATTGGGCCGCAACGATTGCACATCATCGCGGGGCGGTTCCGGCGCGGTCGGACCTGACGCGATAAAGGCAGCCCGGCCGCCGGACGTCAGGACGGCGAATGACTGTTGCGCCACATCGCCGCCGACCGTATCGAATACGGCATCGCAGTCCGACGCGACTTTGGTAAAGTCGTGGGCGTTATAATCGATGATTTCATCGGCGCCCAAATCGCGCAGATAATCATGATTGGCGGGGCTGGCGGTGGTCAGAACGCGGGCGCCTATGTGCTTGGCCAGCTGTACCGCAAATCCGGCGACGCCGCCGGCGCCGCCCTGAATTAGGATCGTTTCGCCCGCTTTCAGCTTCAAGGTATCTTCGACCGAGACCAATGCGGTAAGTCCGATCAGGGCGAGCGCGGCAGCTTCAACATGCGAGACCGAATCCGGTTTCCTGGAAATTATGGCCGCTTTGATCGCTATCTTTTCGGCGTAAGCGCCCTCTTGGCCAACATCGCAAACGCCAAAGACCGCATCACCGGTTTTTAAATCGGCAACCTCCGCGCCGACCGCGCTGACGACGCCAGAGAAATCCCGTCCCAGAATGTAAGGAAATTCGAGGTTTGAACCGTATTGGTTGGCGCGAACCTGCCAATCGGCGGCGTTGACGCTGGCGGCATGAATGTCGACCACAACCTCGTCCGGTCCCGCCACGGGATCCGGTGCCTCGCCATATATCAGCACCTCCGGCCCGCCGTTTTTCTCAATAAGCGCCGCCTTCATTCTATCCTCCGTGGTTGCTCAGATTTAGCCCCTAACACCATGATGACACGGACGTCGAACCAGCGCAAAACTGCAACACCGGCGGTTCCGGAAATGTGGTCGTCAGCCTACTGCGATAAGATGCCGGAACTCCGGAAGGCGTCGGCGTCGGTCGCGGTCATCCGGCCGGGCCGGGCTGTTGCTGTTTCAGTCCGTCGACAACTGCATCGGTTGCCAGAATTGCAATACGTCCTCAACGGTCACGGTCTCGGCGAACAGGAATGCCATGGTGTTGATAGCAAGATCGTGCCGTTCCTTTTCCAGTTCGCCGGTGGCATCCGTAACGACAAAGGTTTTGTAGTCGCGTTGACTGGCGTCCCGCACCGTGGTCTCGACGCAACAGTTCGTCGTTACGCCACAGACCACCAGACTGTCTATGTCGAGGCCGTTCAGTATGGGCTCCAGCCCGGTCGCGTAAAAGCTGCTGGGGCGGTTCTTGTCCACCACATAGTCACCATCCTGGGGCGACAATGCCTCCACCACCTCGATATCCGGCGTGCCGGCCGCCAAATGGTCCGACTCGCCCAAAGCCGGCAGCAGGTATTTCACCATCACGCCGCCGTCGGCATAATCGGCACGATAGATATAGCGGGTATAAATGATAGGTACAGCGGCACCTCTCGCCGCGTCGATTAAACGACGACAAGGCTCGATTGCCGCCTTTAACATGGAGACATCCAGACCGATCTTGGCGCAAGAGCCGCCATCGGTACAAAATGCGTTCTGCATATCGATGACCATGAGCGCGGTGCGGCCCGCTGTCGGTGTCATGCGAAGTTCCGGCATATCATTCTCCCTCGACCATAGGTGCTGCCGTCTGGCGGACGGATCAGGCCCTTTGCTCAGGCCGCAAAGTCTGTCCTATCACCTCAGTGCTGTCCATCTACGGTTTTGAGACTCCCTGCCGGCCCGAGCGAGTGCTTCGCCGTGCTGGTCGTTACCGAATGACGCGGTCGCCGATGGTGCGCGACTTTGCCCGCCGGCACCCGCCATTGCGTCGCTGCCTCGCCCTATCCCCATATGGCAACACTTGCGCACGCGTCTGAAGCTGGCATAATCCATGGGGTAAGGATGCTTTCACTAAAAACAAATTCGTTTGTACAGGGTATTTCTTGGCTTCACAGAACTGGAGGACTTGCGATGACGCGTGATATTTCTAGACGTTCGATGCTTAAAGGTGCGGCGGCGGTTGGCGCGGCCGGGGCCCTTCCCATGCTGCCTTTCGCGGCCGAGGCCGCCGATGAAATCTTGGTCGGTGGTTTGCACGATTTGTCCGGCTTTCTCGATTTTGCTGGCATTCCCATGAACCGGATCATGTTGATGGCGATCGAGGAAATCAACGCCAAGGGCGGTCTGCTCGGGAAAAAGGTCAGGGGCGTGGTCTACGATCCGCAGTCCAATATGTCGATGTATTCCCAGTTCGCGACCCAGTTGGCCCTGAAGGACAAAGCCACGGTGGTTATGGGGGGCATTACCTCGGCCAGCCGCGAGACCATCCGGCCGATCTTCCACCGTTTCAAGACTTTGTATTTCTATAATACCCTTTACGAAGGCGGTGTTTGCGACCGCAACGAGATTTCGTTGGGCACCACCCCGGCGCAGACGGTGGAGAAACTTGTGCCCTACACCATGGGCCTCTGGGGCAAGAAGGTCTATACCATCGCGGCCGACTATAATTACGGTCAGATCACCGCGGCATGGGTGAAACGTTACGTGGAACAGAATGGCGGCGAGGTTGTATCAACCGATTTCTTCCCCCTTGACGTCACCAACTTCGGCCCGACCATTTCGAAGATCCAAAGCGCCAAGCCCGATATGGTGATGAGTGTGCTGGTCGGTAGCGGCCATCTCGGCTTTTATAATCAATGGGCCGCGGCCGGTATGAAAAACGAAATTCCCATTGCCTCGACCACCTTCGGTGCCGGCGGTGCGGAGATCGAGATTATCAAGCCGGAGGTCGCCAACGGCATTATCAGTTGCTATGGCTATTACCCGACGGTGGATACGCCGGAAAACAAGGCCTGGGTGCAACAGGTCAAAAAACGTTACCCGGAAAAGACGCCGTTGCTGACAGAGCTGTCCGCCTTTACCTGGGAAGGCATGATGATCTGGGCCGATGCCGTGCGTTCGGCCGGCAGCATGGATCGGATGAAACTGCTTGAGGTGATGGAGTCAGGCAAGACCTACACCATGCCGTCGGGCAAGGTTTCCATTGACCCCAAGACACATCATGCGATCCGGGATGTCTATATCGCCGATCTGAAGGACAAGCAGTTCGTCATCAAGAAGAAGTTCTCGCAGGTGCAGCCGGCCGATACACAGCTGGTTTGCGACCTGGAGAAAACGCCGAATGCAAACAAGCATTACGAAATATCGCTTGAGTAGCAGGTAAAAATACCTGGGCGCCCGGGTCATGGGATCTATGGCCCGGGCGTAAAATTGAAGCAACAGGGTGGGCGTCCATGGACTATTCCTTGGTGGTGGCGATTGAATTGGTGCGCGAGGTTGCCGGTCTGATCCTGATCGCCACCGGTCTTGCCGTCATCTTCGGGATGATGCGGGTGATCAATATCGCGCATGGCGAGTTCATGATGCTGGGCGGATATACCGTTGTTTTGACAACCAAGATGGGGGTCAATATCTGGGTGGCTATCCTTATATTGGCACCCCTGGCTGTCGGTATTTTCGGCGTCATCGTGGAACGATGCATCATCCGCCACCTCTACGGCCGGATTATCGATTCACTGCTGGCGACCTGGGGCCTGAGCCTTTTCCTGATCGGCTTCGTCACTGTGGTCTTCGGCAACACCGTGGAAGGGGTCTCCAACCCCTTTGGCGGTTTTGCGGTCGGGCAGTACAAAGTCGCGGGGTATACCTTCTTTCTGATTTTTGCAGCCGTGGCTTTCATTGCCTCGGTCTATTTGACCTTGAAATATACCAAGGCGGGTTTGATCGCCCGGGCTACCATGCAGAATTCGGACATGGTTGAGGCCCTCGGGGTAAATTCAAAGCATGTTTACATGGCCACCTTTGGCATCGGTGCAGCATTCGCCGGCTTGGCGGGCGGTCTTCTGGCCCCGATCAGCGGCGTGGTGCCCGGCATGGGCGCCCTGCTTATTGGCAAGGCGTTTATTACTGTTGTTACAGGCGGCGCCGCCGTCGTCGCCGGCACGTTGAGCGCATCGACCATTCTGGGAAGCATCAGCCAGGCGGTGACCTTTGCCACCAATCCGGTCTACGGCGATGCCGCTTTGTTATTCGTCGCCTTGATACTGCTTCGCCTTCTGCCCCAGGGCATTACGGGGCGCATCTTTACCCGCAGCATCTGAAGCCGGCGCAACCGTGAGGATTGCATGTTGAGCAATATTTCCAAGGATTGGCTGGGTGTCGGTTTTGTCACGGCCATTGGCCTGGCGGTTCTGATTTTTGTGCCAATGCTGTTCGATCTGTTTGAAGTGCTGCAAATGACCAAGTATGTGGTGCTGTCTCTGTTTGCCTTAAGTCTGGCCTACATTTGGGGCTTCGGCGGTATCCTGAGCTTCGGCCAGGCGGGATTCTTTGGTCTGGGCGGCTATACCTTCGCCGTCTCCGCCATCAATATGGGGCAGACCACGATACCGTTCCTCATGGCCATCGCGATGTGTGCCCTGTTCGCCGCCGCCCTGGGCTATTTCATGTTTTATGGCCGATTAAATGACGTCTATTTGGGCGTGGTTACCCTGGTGGTGACGCTGATTCTGTGGAAGCTGATCAATCATACCGCAGGCCCAGAGTTTATCATCGGCAAGGCCCGTTTAGGTGGTTTTAACGGTGTGCCCTCCATACCCATCATGACGCTGCCCTGGCAGCCGGATATGGAAATGGAGCCGAGCCAGATGTTCCAGTATTTCATGGCCATTCTGATCATCGTCTATCTGTTGCTGCATTTCCTGATCAAGTCGAAGTTTGGCCGTGTCGCCATTTCTATTCGCGAGAACGAAATTCGGACCAGCCTGCTGGGTTATGATGTGCGCCTTTACAAGCTGTGGATCTTTACTATTGGCGGCGCAATTGGCGGCGCTGCCGGGGCCATGTGGGCGACCTATCAGACCTTTATCGACCCTAATGCCTTCAGCCTGGAAGTTTCAGCGAAATGTCTGATCTGGGTTATGGCGGGGGGCGTCGGCACCCTTTTTGGCCCCATCGTTGGCGTCATCGCGCTGGAATATCTGTCGCTGAAACTGGGCGAGACCTCTTTTCTCAACAATCTGATCATTTTAGGAACCATTCTGATGTTCCTTGTTTTGCTGCTGCCTAAGGGGCTTTTCCCCACTTTCCGGGATCTGGTCATAAAGCTGTGGCAACGGGCAAGGGGCGGAACTTCGGGGGAGCGGCCGTCATGACGACATCCGCCGCGCCAGCATTGCTGACCACGGCCGATCTGACCATGCGCTTTGGCGGCGTCGTGGCCGTGGATCAGGTGAATTTCACCCTGACCAGCGGCGAATTGCGTTGCCTGATCGGTCCCAACGGCGCCGGCAAAAGCACCTTCTTCAAGTGTCTGACCGGCCAGTTGAAGCCGACGGCCGGAACGATCCAGTTCAACGACCAGGAACTCAGTGGGCAGACGACACATGCGATCGTCCGCAAGGGCATTGGCATCAAGACCCAGGTGCCCAATTTGTTCGATGGCTTGCCGGCGCGGGAAAATATCGCCCTTTCGGCGCGGCAGAACCATTCGCAGCAGCAGTCGGAAGAGATCACGGACGAGATGCTGGAGTTGATCTCCATCGCCGGTTTGGCGCACCGCGAAGTCGGTAATCTGGCCCATGGCGAACGCCAGTTGGTGGAATTGGCCATGGTCCTGGCGGGCAAGCCGCAACTGGTTCTCCTCGACGAACCGGCGGCCGGCATGACGGCCGAAGAGCGTGGACGCCTGGCTGCCGTGCTGCGCGACCTGGCGGGCCGGACGTCGCTTATTGTGGTCGAACACGATATGCAATTCATCCGGGAAATCGCGACGGAGATTACCGTCTTTCATCGCGGCCGGGTCTTTCTCGAAGGCGATGTCGCCGAGATCATGGCGCACAGCGAAGTTCAGGAAATCTATTTGGGAAAAGAAGCCAATGGCGCTGCTTGAAATCCATGATCTTAGGGCGGCCTATGGTCATGTGCCGATCCTGCACAAGATCGATATGCATGTTGAGCAGGGAGAATTTGTTGGTGTGCTTGGCCATAACGGCATGGGTAAAACCACGTTGTTGCGGGCGATCATGGGGTTTGTCACCACCAAGGGAGGCCGCATCGTCTATCAGGATCAAGAAATTCAGCGGCTGCCGACCTATCGCCGTGCCCGCATGGGCATGTCGTTGGTACCTCAGGGGCGGGAGATTTTTCCCAATTTGACCGTGCTGGAAAACCTCACGGTAGGCATTCTGGGTAAAAAGGGCTCACTCGACCGGATCGACGAGATGCTGGAATATTTTCCCCGCCTGCGACCGCTATTGGACCGCCGCGGCGGCGCCCTGAGCGGCGGCGAGCAGCAAATTTTGGCGATCGCCCGGTGCCTGTGTAATCATCCCTCTCTTATCCTGCTGGATGAACCGACCGAAGGCGTGCAACCTTCCATCATCCATGAAATCAGTGAAGTATTGCAGAAACTGCAAGGACAGCAGAATCTGACAATTGTACTTGTTGAGCAAAATTTGGAATTCATCGTGGGTTTGGCGTCGCGTATTTACACCATCTCGCGCGGCGTTCTGGACACCGAGATCCCAATCGATGAAATCAAGGATTCGGCCATGGTGGCCGAATACCTCGGCTTTGGAGCCTAATGCCAAGGACCAGGCAATTTCAGGGGAAACCTCATGACCGTGCAACAGCCTACCGACGAGCAAGTATACGAAATCGCCGAACAACTCGGCCTGAACGTTGACGAAGCCAAGGTGGCGTTACTGCAGCCCCGCTTCGCCGATTATGTTGCCGCCTACAAGGCGGTTGACGAGATGGCCGATCCGTTGCCGGAGGTCAAATATCCGCGTACCCCCGGCTATCGGCCCACAGGCGCGGAAAACCCTCATAACGCCTGGTACTACAAGACCGAAATCAAAGGCGCGGCGGCGGGTAATTTGGTGGGTAAGACCGTCGCGCTGAAAGACAACGTCATGTTGGCCGGCGTGCCCATGATGAACGGTTCCGCCACAATGGAAGGCTTCGTACCCAACGTCGATGCCACCGTTGTGACCAGGTTGCTGGATGCCGGCGCCACGATCTTGGGCAAGGCCCATTGCGAATGTTTTTGCCTCTCCGGCGGCAGTCACACCAACGCCACCGGCAACGTTGATAATCCAAGGGCGCCTGGCTATTCCGCCGGTGGTTCGTCCTCGGGCAGCGCGGCCCTGGTCGCGGCGGGCGATGTGGATATGGCTATTGGCGGCGATCAGGGCGGATCGGTGCGTATCCCGGCGGCCTATTGCGGCATCGTCGCCATGAAAGCCACTTATGGCCTGGTGCCTTATACGGGTGTCATGCCGATCGAACCCTTTGTCGACCACACCGGGCCCATGACCGCGACAGTGGCCGACAATGCATTAATGCTGGAGGCCATAGCCGGTGTGGATGGTTACGACGGCCGGCAACAGAACATCGTTACCCACCCGTACAGTGAACTGCTGGAGGGCGGCGTCGGCGGCATGAAGATCGCCGTGGTGACGGAAGGCTTTGGCCGCGAGAATTCAGAGGCCGACGTGGATGCCTATGTACGGGCGGCGGCGGCCCGTTTCGCCGATCTTGGCGCCACGGTCGAGGAAGTCTCTATCCCCATGCATCTGGACGCCATGGCGATCTGGACCCCCATCGGGCTGCATGGCCTGACCCACACCATGATGATGGGTGATGGTTACGGCGTCTCGCGCAGTGATTTGTATTCCACCGCCTTGATGGACTTTCACCGCGGTTGGCGGGAGCAGGCGGATTCCCTGTCGGAAACCCTGAAGATGGCCATGATGATGGGGACCCATGTGGACAATACCGTGGGCAAGCGTCTCTATGGCAAGGCGGTCAATCTCTCCTATACCCTGCGCGCGGCCTATGATGCGGTGTTGGCGGATTATGATTTGTTGCTGATGCCGACTTTGCCTATGAAGGCGACGCCGCTGCCGACCGCGGATGATGACTGGAATTTCTACGTCGACCGCGCCTTCGAGATGCTGGAAAATACCGCACCCTTCAACATCAGCCACCATCCGTCCCTCTCCATGCCCTGCGGCATGAGTGATGGCCGTCCCGTGGGGTTGATGCTGACCGGCCGGTTCTTTGACGAGGTCACCATCTACAGGGCGGCCGAAGCGTTCGAAAAATCCGGCGATTGGACATCGTTCACCGCGTAACGAACCTTACTATTGGCAAGGGAGACGAGGCAGATGAAACCGACTGACAAACAGCTCCAGGATATTGCCGCGACCTTTGGCGTTACCTTGACGGCGGAGGACGCAGAGTTCTTCTCCGCCATATTGGGTCCGCAGTTCGAACTGACGGACGCCGCCCTGACGGGACCCGATGCCTTGCCGGAGGTCAAATATCCCCGCAAACCCGGCACCCGGCCAGCGGCCGCAGATAATCCGCTGAACGCCTGGTATTATAAAACCGAGGTAAAGGGCGCCGCCGAAGGCAAACTGGCCGGCAGGACCGTCGCCTTGAAGGATACCGTGTTGTTGGCCGGCGTGCCTCTGATGAATGGCGCCTCGGTCATGGAAGGCTATGTGCCGGAAGTTGATGCCACGATTGTGACCCGCATGCTGGATGCGGGCGCCACCATCACCGGCAAGGCGGTCTGCGAGTATTTTTGTCTTTCGGGCAGCAGTTACACCTCGTCCACGGGCCCGGTGCATAATCCCGTCAAACATGGCTATTCGGCGGGCGGCTCGTCGTCGGGCAGCGCCGCGCTGGTGGGCGCGGGCGCCGTGGACATGTCCATCGGCGGCGATCAGGCCGGCTCCATCCGCATTCCGGCGGCATTTTCTGGCATCGTCGGCATGAAACCGACCCATGGCCTGGTCCCCTATAGCGGCATCATGAGTATGGAAATATCCATTGATCACGTGGGGCCGATGACCGCCAATGTGGCTGACAACGCTTTGTTTCTGGAGGTGCTGGCCGGACCCGACGGCTATGACTGCCGGCAGGCCGGCGTGCGGGCCGACAGCTATACCGAGGAACTGGACCGTGGCGTCGAAGGCCTGCGCATCGCTGTCGTCGACGAGGCCTTCGGCCTGGAAGAATCCGAAGAAGCGGTTGATGCGGCCGTCTTGGCGGCGGCCGATCTGCTGGCCGGCCTGGGCGCCAAGGTAGAGCGAATTTCGGTGCCCATGCATAGGGACATCGGCAATATCTACCTGCCCATGATCGCCGAGGGCATGGTGCGCCAGTTTACCTTTGGCGGCGGCGTGGCCAGTGGGGCGGCGGGCTTCTATCCACCCAGCCTGATTGAGAAAATCAATGCCGCCGGACGGCGGGCCAATGAATGGCCCGATACGGTGAAAGCCATGACCTTGCTGGGCGCCTGGGTCAGCCAGACCTATGGCGGACGCATCTACGGCAAGGGGCAGAATCTCAAGCGCCAGGCCACGGCCCAATATGCGGAACTGTTCAAGGATTGGGATCTGCTGCTGACGCCGACCCTGCCCATGGCGGCCATGCCCTTGCCCGGCGAGGGCGCCGACCGGTTGAGCAAGATCGAACAGGCCTGGTGCATGCTGGCAAATACCTCGCCCTACAACTATACGGGTAATCCGGCCATCTCGGTGCCCTGTGGCCGCAACGCCGACGGCCTGCCGGCTGGATTACAGTTGATCGGCCGTCACTACGACGAACGTACGATTTACCGCGCGGCGGCGGCGTTCGAGGCCAACTTCGATTGGCGGGAATCGTAAAAAAACTGGGGCGCTGCCTCATCTGGATGCAGCGCCCCGAATTCCCGGGTCAGTAGCCCGGAAGTACTCTATATTTTTACATGGATTTCCATTTCGTGCCCAATTCAAAGGCATGGGCGGCGCGGTAAATCGTGGATTCGTCAAAATGTTTGCCGACCAACTGCATGCTGACCGGCAGGCCTTTTGACATGCCGCATGGTATCGCCATGGCCGGGTGATGAGTGATATCGAACGGTGCCGTATTGTAAAGCATCTCGAGCGCCCGTTGGACATATTCCTCACGCGAGGCGTCAGGACCGGGCAGGGGGGTCGCCTTGACTGGCGTCGTCGGCATCACCAGTAAATCGTAATCGGCCAACACCGCATCGTAAGCGGCCGTCAACAATCGGGTGATGTTCATGGCCTTGCCGTAATAGCGGCTGCCGTGTTGATTGTTGATATAGGTTCCGAACATGGTGAAAAGCTTGGTCGTCTCCGACATCTCGTCGGCCCGCTCGCGCCAGCCACGATGTTTGTCCATCAGGGACGTAACGTAGAGGTCCGGCCGGCTGCTGCCATAGCCGTCGCCATGCATCATGGTCTGGGTCAGGCCTTCTATGCCGATGGGCAGCCACAGCGCGCCGCCCAGGGTATGCATGGGGATCGAGACTTCTTTCACCTTGGCGCCCAGGGATTGCAGTTTCTTGACGGCGGCGCGGACCTTGGTGTTGACATCACTTTCCGCGTTCTCCGCCTGGTAGCCTTCCTTGACGACGGCTATCTTCATACCCTTGAGACCCTTGGCACCGTCTTCCAACGCCTTGGTATAGCGTTGTGTCCTGACGTTGTATTGACGCGGATCGTAGCCGTCGTCGCCGGCGATGGCTTCCAGCAACAGGGCATTGTCGGCCACGGTATTGGTCATCGGGCCGGTGTGGTCCACATAGATCTCGATAGGCATGATGCCGGTATAGGGCACCAGGCCGTGGGTCGCTTTCATGCCATAGATGCCGCAATACGAAGCCGGCATGCGGATGGATCCGCCCTGGTCACCGCCCATGGCCATGTCGACTTCCCCGGCCGCGACAAGGGCAGCACTGCCCGAGGACGAGCCGCCGGCGGAATAACCCATCTTGTGCGGGTTATGCACGGCGCCGGTGGCATTGGTGTGGCTGCCGCCCGACAGGCAAAATGATTCACAATGCGCCTTGCCGACGATAGTGCCGCCAGCATCCAAAATGCGGGTTACCACTGTCGCATCGATCTCCGGCACATAACCTTCCAAAGTGGCGGCGCCGTTCATCATGGGCACACCGGCCAGCATGATGTTGTCTTTCAAGACGATGGTCTTGCCCTTGAGCTTGCCGCGCGCGGCGCCCTGTACGGTGGTCTTCACGTACCAGGCGTTATATTTGTTTTCATCGCCGCTGGGCCGATAACCCGGCGTCCGGGCATAGCTGGTTTGCGGCAAATTGTCGGGCATGGCGTCGATGATGTTGTAAGCCTCGACGTTGCCGCGCATCAATTCGATGTATGAGGCGATATCCGCCTCCGTCAGGTTCAGGCCGATTTCCTCGGCCACTTCCCAGAGTTGGTCGGGGGTAGGAACTTGGACCGCCATTGTGTGCTCTCCTGTGTTGCTTGAGTTCTTGTTGCAGAATTTTTGCGCCCATACTTGAAACAGTCAGCAAGCCTAAACTGATGCTTGGTGCCAGGGCAACCGTGTCAATGCGCCTGCCGGCCGGTGTCGGGCGTTTCCCAGCCGCTCTTCGGCGACCCTCGACCCTGTTAACGCAATTACACCCTGAAATCCTGTTCATTGATATCTGGGTTCCCCGGCGATTTGATCATAAGATAATCCTGGCGGGCGCGATGATGGTCGTCGGCGCTCTAATTGCGAGTGACGGGGACGCCGGCGCTGGAAAACGGGGAGATGACAATGGATCTGGAATTAAGGGGCCTGCGGGCCGTGGTAAGCGGCGGCACCAAAGGGATTGGCCGGGCGGTAGCGGAACTGTTGGCGGACGAGGGCGCCGCCGTGGCGATTTGTGCCCGCGATGAGGCGGCCGTTACCGCGGCAACCACGGATCTGCAATCGCGGGGCGCTTCGGCTTTTGGCCAGGCGCTTGATGTCTCCGATGCGGCCGGTCTCAAGGCCTGGATTGAAGCCGCGGCGGAGGCAATGGGTGGGATCGATATCGTCGTTGCCAATGTATCGGCGTTGGCGATCAACAATGACGAAGACAGCTGGCGCCAGGGCTTCGAGGTCGACTTGATGCACAGCGTGCGCATGGTCGACGCGGCCATGCCGTGGCTGGAGAACAGCGCCGCCGCCTCGATCGTAACGGTTTCCAGTGTCTCAGGCCGGGAGATTGATTTTGCCGCCGGACCTTATGGCGCCTTCAAGGCCGCCCTGCTGCACTATACCCAGGGTCTGGCCAGCCAATTGGCAGGCAAAGGTATCCGGGCCAACTCCGTCTCGCCCGGGAATACCTATTTCGACGGCGGCGTCTGGCAGCAGATTGAGCAGGGTAACCCTGATTTCTATGCCCAGGCCCTGGGCCTCAATCCCACTGGACGCATGGCCAGGCCGGAGGAGGTCGCCCGCGCGGTCGTATTCCTGGCCAGTCCAGCCGCCAGTTTTATCATGGGAACCAATCTGGTTGTGGATGGCGCTCTGACAAGAGGGGTTCAATTATAAGGCCCTTCAGGCCGGCGGCCGGCGGTGCCTGGCCTGAATATGCAGGCTGGACAGGCGTGGCAATTAGCTGTGGAAGGCAAAGGCATGAAGTGGGAACCGGCGAAGATTCGCTTCTATCTGTTGATGTTGGCCTGTGGCCTCGTGGTGGCGGGGGCGATCATTTACACCTTTCTGACCCCAACCCTTGAAGACTGCCTGCAAGAGCAGGCCGACGAGAATCTCAGTTCAGCCTGTTGGGATCTGCTCAGGTCCCAAGGCAAAATTTGACGCCGCAATTCTGCAATCCAATGCGTTGTGAGTGCAGGGCGCGATCGTAAAATCCTCACGGCCTCAAGTTTGCGGTCTCCGTGGGCGCCGCTAAATTGACAATCGGCCCCGTCCCGTTACTCTGAAATTCAAAATCGCGGACCATATGGAGATCGATCATGACGACGGCAAATTGCTTCAATGACGACAATGAGTATGACTTCAACGCTATCATCGACAGTTTGAACCGTTATCTGCGTCTCAAGGCGACGCCGATCGGCATGAAACGCTTCAAGACAGTGGCGGATATGGAGGCCGTGCCGAGAATTCGGCGCCCGGACCCCAACGAAAAGCTGGCGATGGACCAAATCGTCGGTCAATCCCGCTGGATCGGCTACACCCTTGGCATTACCATGGAAAACCTGATGGGCGCGCAATGCGGTGCCGTCATCGGTCTGCACCCGCGCAGCAAGGAATGGTTGTCCGGGGACCGGATGAAAGGCGTTTGGTACGGCACCTTGAAAGACAGTTCTGCCCATCAAAGGGCCATGAGCTGCGCTTCCTATGGTGACTATGAAGCCGTCGCGACCTCGCCCCTGGCCTCGGGCCGGCTGGACAATCCGGATATTTGCCTGATTTATATGACACCGGGACAGATGATCACTTTTATCAATGGTCTGCAGCACAGAAACTACAAGAAATATGAATTCACCTGCGTCGGCGAGAGTGCCTGCGCGGATTCCTGGGGCAAGGCGCTGAGTACCGGCGAACCGTCGGTCTCCATCCCCTGTTACGCGGAGCGTAAATTTGGCGGTGTCCAGGACGACGAAATGCTGGTGGCGATACCGCCTAGTTTTCTGCCGGGCGTTGTCAAAGGACTTGAAGAACTTAGCCGGGTCGGCCTGCGTTATCCGATACCGAACCACGGTCTGCAAAAATCGCCCCTCGAAAGCATTTCGAAGAGCTACGGCTAATCGCTTCCGCGACCGAACCATCCCAGAGCATTTCCGGGCTATTCTGGGTCATTTGACCGTCCACCAAGGCCCCGTGGCCGCGGTGCGGCACCTGACATAAGGAGATGCCGCCATGAAAGATTGTTTCTCCGGGATAGAGGTTCTGGAGATCGGGGTCATGACGCCGGGTAAGTTCGCGGGTTTCCTGCTGGTCGGTTGGGGCGCGCGGTCGCTCCGCATCGAGCGCCCCAGCGGCGGGCCGGATACGATCAGCAACGAGGACCTGCTGCTCAACCAGGGCAAGCGTTCAATTACGGTCGATCTGCGCTCCGAGGCCGGGCGCCAGGTGGTCCACCGCCTCGCCGCCAGGGCCGACGTGGTGATCGAAGGCCATCGGCCGGGCGTCGCCGAACGCCTCGGTATCGATTGGGATACGCTTCGCGAGATTAATCAACGGCTGGTTTATTGTTCGATCTCGGGTTTCGGCCAGCAGGGGCCGGACCGTCTGCGCCCGGGCTTCGACCTGATCTTCCAGGCGGCTACGGGGCTGTTGCACGCGACGACGCCGCCGGGCGCTACGCCCGGCGTGCCGGCGACCTTTCTTGCGGACGCTGTTTCGGGCTATGCCGCCGGTTTCGCAATCGCGGCGGCCCTCCGGAAGGCCGCGGCGGAGGGGGTCGGGTCCTATCTGGATATCTCGATGCTGGAGGCGGCGTTTTCGCTGCTCGCTGTCTCACACGGAACACAGCGTGACGGTATCCTCCCGGATCGACCCGCTTCAACCGCCGCCTACAACGTTTACCAGGCGGCGGACGGCCGCTATATCGCGATCGGCGCCGCCCGGCGGGCCTCGCGCCGGGCACTTTTCGAACACCTGGGGCGCGGCGATCTATCCGAGCGAGGCGCCATGCCAGGCGATGCGGAGGCGGCGGCATTCCTTCGTACGGCGATCGCGGCCCGGCCGGCCGAAGAATGGGTGGCGGAGCTTGGCGCACTGGATATCGAAGTCTCGCTGGTGCGCTCGCCGGCGGAAGCTTTTGCTGATCCTCAACTTCTCGCGCGTGGCATGATCGCGGCCTCGGAGCACCCGCAAGAGGGACCGCTTCGTCAGATCAATGCCGTTGCCGGGCCGGGTTCCCTTAAACTCGCGCCGGCGCCCGCAATTGGCCGCGACAACGAGGCCGTCATCGCCGAACTGGGATACAGCAAAGAGGCGGTCATCGCCCTTCGTGGCGAGGACACGGTTTGACGTCGTTTTGCGGCCCGCCCTATTGCCGCTATACTTGACGGATGCGGTACCAGCCAGAAACAAGGAATGCATAGCATGAGCCATGTTGAATATATGCGACGGATCCGGGACTACTATCTGGGTCAGGGCTATGAGAAGCCCTATACCTGGGCGCATTTCGAGGATGTTCCCTTTACGCCGCTGCAGAAGCCGCTGTCTGAATCCACGGTTACTCTGTTCTCGACATCGGACGTCTCGGTCCGGCAAAAGGACGGCGCTGCGCTGTCGGCAGTGGAGACCACGGTCGGTGAAGTTTACTCGGTTCCCTGGAACACACCGATTGGGGAGTTATACAGCCGGCAGGAAAGCTTCGACCGGTACGCGACCTCGCTCGATGATGTCGACTCTTACCTGCCGCTGACCCGCCTACGGGAATTCGTCGAGGCGGGACGCATCGGTGCGGTGACACGCAGCTTTCACAACATCAACCGCGGCTACAGCCAGAAACTGATGCTGGAGACCTCGGCGCCGGCCGCTTTGGCGAAGTGCCGTGAAGAAGGGGCCGACGTCGCGATACTCACGCCCGTCTGACCCGTCTGCCACCAGACCGTGAGTCTGGTCGCACGTCACTTGGAAGAAAACGGCATACCCACGGTGATCATTGGTGCGGCGCGCGACATTGTCGAGCATTGCGGCGTTTCGCGCTTCGTCTTCGTGGACTTTCCGCTGGGAAGCCCCTGCGGCGAACCCTTTGATGGCGATATGCAGAGCCGGGTCGTCGCTACGGCGCTGGATTTGCTTGAAACAGCCAAGGCGCCCCGCACCACCATTACCATGCCGCTTGCCTGGTCCGGGGGCGAGGCCTGGAAGGATACCGTCTTTACGGCCGAGCAACCCTTCCTTTCGCAAGACCAGGTGAAGAACTGGGAGGCGCGGAAGCAACGCTATCGCGACCAAAAAACACCAACCTAGTGGCGTGATTGCAACGGCTAGTTTCCGTCCGTAAGGATCGGGCGCATAGCAAAAGCAGCGATGGCCGGCCGGGCGATCCCGGTCAATTCGGAAATGCGCCTGGCGACACCGTAGACAATCTACGATGGGAGAAAACATGACGAAGGAAGACTTTACCCATGGCATGAAGACCGAGCGTATGACCGACATCGCGCTTGCCTTCAAGAAAACCGGCACGCTGCTGGCGGCGATCGAGTTGGGATTGTTCTCCCACATCTCGGGCGGTGCGGGCACGGCCGGGGAACTGGGAGCGGCGATGGGCATAGAGGCCGAGAAGGCCGACCGCTTGCTCACCGCCTGCAAGGCAATGGACCTGCTGCGCGAAGTCGATGGCCGCCACGTCAACATGAGCGATGTGGAGCGTTATCTGGTTAAGGACAGCCGCACTTATTTTGGCGACTATCTGACCTATATCGCGCAGCGCGACTATGCCAACTGGGACCATATCGCCGACGATCTGACGGCGGCTTCCGACGGCGACGGGCGTGACGAGCGTAGCTACCTCAATTACCTGCAGGACCCAGAGGCCGCGCGGCGCTTTACCGTTGCCGGTTACGAGGCATCCATCGGCCTGGGCCACAAACTGGCCAAGGAGTACGATTTCTCGCGATTTGGCCACTGGCTGGACATCGCTGGCGGCTCGGGCTGTTATGCAATCGCGGCCTCCGAGCGTAATCCGGATCTGCGGGTGACCATCATGGACCAGCCCAACGTGATCCTGATCGCACAGGAGTTTGTCGCCAAACATGGGCTGGAAGCGCGCATCGACACCGTGCCTGGGAACTTTCTGGAGACGCCTTTCCCCGGCGGACATGACCTGGCCTCGTACATCACGCCGTTGCAGGGTTACATGCCCGACGAGATCATCGCCGTACTGCGCCGGACACAGGATGCGCTCAAACCCGGCGGTGAAATGCTGATCATCGATTACATGCTGCAGGACGACAAGACCGGTCCGCTGGATCCGGCTTTCGTCAATTTGGCCGGCGTGCGCCGGGGCCGTTATCTCGGGCGCGTCAATACCGGTGCCGAATGGTGTGACTTCCTTGGCCAGGCGGGCTATGTCAATGCCGTTGCGCGCTGGTTTACGCCGCATCAGCTGGGCCTGATCACCGCGCAGAAACCTGTTTAGGGCCTGTCCTGGAAGAATCCAACCGCCAGGCGACGCCTTGTGGATAAAACCCTGCCCCGCGGTTCCTTGAGCGTTAGCGGTTTGCAGTTCAATTGGGAGCCAGATACTTGAAAGCACTTGTCATCGGCGGCACGGGACCGACCGGACCATACCTGGTGAACGGCTTAATCGCGCAGGGCTATGATGTAACGATCATGCATCGTGGGACCCATGACAGCGATGAAATTCCCCGTTCCGTCGGGCGGATCATTGGTGATCCACATTTCCGGGAAACCATTCGCGAAGCGCTGCATGGCCGTTCGTTCGACCTGATAATCGCGACCTACGGACGCATCCGCTATATCGCCGAACTGGCGGGCAGTTACACCGGTCGGCTGATCACGGTTGGCGGCGCGCCGTGCTTTCGGGGCGTATTGCAACCGGACGCTCTATATCCGGCCGGCCTGCAGGTGCCGCTTCCCGAGGATGCGCCGAAGATAGATAGCGAAGAGGAGTTCCGTTTCGGCTATCTGGTTCGGCTTGCCGAAGAGGCCGTCATGCAAGGCCATGACGAGGGCCGTTACAGCGCTACGCATTTTCGCTACCCCGTGGTCTATGGTCCCCGGCAGTTGACCCCGACGGTTTGGACGATCATGCGTCGTTTCATGGACAAACGGCCGTATATGGTGCTGCCTGACGGCGGCCTGACCCTCACGACTCGCGGCTATTCCGAGAACGTTGCTCATGCCGTTCTGCTGGCCGCGCAGCAGGCCGAAACCGCAGCCGGACAGATTTATGATTGCGGCGACGAGCGCCAACTGACCATGGCGCAATGGGTCGAAGTGGTTGCGCAGGCGATGAACGGGAAAATCGAAATCATCGGTGTGCCGGATATGTACGCCTATCCGGCACGCGGTTTGATGATGTTCCATGGTCCGTCGAACCACCAGCTTTTCGACCTTTACAAGGTAAAATCGGAACTGGGTTACCGGGATGTCGTGCCCCCCCTCGACGCCATGGAACGAACCGTGCACTGGTACCAGGACAACCCGCCAGAGGAGAAACCCGAGTTCGCTGCCGATCTGGCCAAGAACTATGGCCTGGAGGATGCCATCGCTCCAGTGTACCGGGATGCCTGCAAAAGCCTGGCTGCCATCGCCTATGAAAAGCCGGATTTTCACCATCCCTACCCGCACCCAAAACAGCCCGGATTGAACAAGGACCACCGCGCCCGCTAGTCTTGGCAGGAATGAAGCGCTCTGGAATGAGCTGTGGTACAAATTTTTGGCTCGTGATTAGAAATTGGATATTTCCGGTCGGCAGCAAACACCGAAGCTTGCCCGTTGTCCGGAGCGGCGTTTCAGCGACATCGATGCCCGTGCCCTTGTAACGCCGCGACGCGGCGGAGAAGATGCTATGATCGCCATGAATTTATGGTAATCGGAAAAAGTCACGCTGATTAGGAGCCCAGGAATGTCAGGTATCGAATATTTCTACTCCGCGCATTCGGCCTTTGCCTATCTCGGCTCCGCCCGGCTGATGGAGATTGCCGCGGCGGCGGGCGCCACGATTGTCCATAAACCCGTGGATCTGCTTCGGGTCATGGTCGAATCCGGCGCCGGATCGACCCGTGAGCGTGGCGGCCGTCACCGCGACTACTATTTTGGCCGCGAGATTGAGCGCTGGTCCGAATGGCGCAATGCGCCCGTGGTGACCGGCATGCCAACCTATCACTACAACGATACGGCATTGTGCAACGGAATGCTGATCGCCGGCATCGGACAGGGCCAAAATGTGGATCGGCTGGCGCACAGGATGCTCGAGGCCCACTGGCGCGATGATGCGGATTTGGCCGACCGCGAGACCCTAGTGCGGCTGGCGAAGGAAATTGACCTCGACCCCGCGCCCCTGCTAGACGCCGCCCTGTCGCCGGAAGTCGCGGCCGTCTATCTGGCCAATACAGAGGAAGCCATACGCCGCTCGGTCTTCGGTTCGCCGACCTATTTTGTCAATGGCGACATGTTCTACGGCCAGGACCATCTTGAATTCGTCGAACGCGCCCTCAAGCTCCCTTTCAAGGGCGCCTGGCCGCGCGATAGGCGCTAGCAATGACTGACTAATCCGCCCGTGTATCGTTCCGGCGGCAGGGAGGAAAAATGGAAATCGGCGTCTCGATCCGGAACATGGGGCCGCAGTCGACCCGTGAGTTGATTGCAGCCTGCGCCCAATCCGTGGAAGACATGGGTTTTGCCTCGATCTGGATCACGGATCACATTGCCATCCCCCCGGACGACGCCGAAGGCAGTGGCGGGCGCTATCTGGACACTTTGACCACCCTTGCCTGGTTGGCCGGGATCACCGAGCGTGTCAAGCTTGGCTCCGGGGTCCTGATCCTGCCCTACCGTGCAGCGTTGCCGACCGCAAAACAGGTCGCGACCATACAGGAACTCAGTGGTAATCGGCTGCTGCTTGGTGTCGGCATTGGCTGGATGGAGCCCGAGTTTCGCGCCCTTGGCGTGGACCGGCAGGCCCGCGGCCGCATTTCCGATGAAACCCTGGCTTTTCTGAACGCCTGCTTTTTGCAGGACGAAGTAGAGGCCAATGGTCAGAGATTCCTTTTCAAGCCGCGGCCGCAAAAACCGCCCATTCTGATTGGCGGCCGGGCGCCGCATGCCTTGTCGCGGGCCGCTAAATATGGCGATGGCTGGCTGCCGATTTCAAGGACACCCGGAAACCTGGCCGTGGCCCTGCAAAAGTATCGCGAACTAACCGCGGCAATGAACAAGCCGCCCGGACAAGTCATCGTATCGACACGGCTGCCCTTGTCGGACCGGAGCCAAAGCCGCGAACTGCTGGATCATTACCGCACCCTAGGCGTGGACGGACTTATCTGCGGCCTGCCCTATGACACGATTGACGAGTTTAGAAAGCACCTGGAAAGCCTGAAAACGGCGTTGCATTGACGCCACGGTTTATAGCTACTTCAAGACCCGGGCGATCTGAAATCAAGAATGACCCGCCGGCTGCCTTTGCTTCTCGTGATTAGCCGCGACACGCTCCAATGTGGCAACGCCGCGTAGGGCACAGGCCGGCGCTAACCGACCGCTCCGTCCATCTTCAATGCGGCAATTGCGGCACTGTTCAGGCCGAGCCAGTCGCTTAGCACCTGATCTGTATGTTCACCCAGCATGGGCGAGGCCTTTAGCCGCGTGGCCTTGCCGTCCACCCGCACCGGCCAGGCCGGCATCTTGAATGGCCGATGAACAGGATGGACCATCGTCTGCATAACCCCGCGCTGCTCAAACGTGATGTCGCTGTTCAACTCGTCCGTATCCAGCACGGCACCGGCGGGGATGCCTGCCCCGCCGATCATTTTCATGGCATCAAATTTGCTCTGTCGCCGGGTCCAGGCGGCGATCACCTCGTCCACTTCCGCAATATTGGTCACGCGGTCCGCGGGGGTCAAATAGCGTTTGTCGCCGATCAGGTCTTCCCGCCCGATCAGCTTTAGCAACCGGTCCCAGTGCTCCGGGTTGGCCCGGCTTGTCATGATGTAGACGTAGTCGTTCGGCCCGCCCGGCGAACAGGGATACAGCCCCATGGGCGCGTTGCTGACACCCGGCACCCTGCTGCCGCCCCGCTGGGCCGCCTCGCCTGTCCGGCCCTGGGTGGCGAAATTGACCCGCATGTAGTGCAGCATCGCATCCTGCATCGCGACCTGAATCTGGTGGCCCGTGCCGCTCTCCCGCCGTTCGTATAGGGCGCCCAGGATCGTAATCGCCATCAGCATGCCGGTACCCGTATCTCCGATGGTGACGCCGGGCCGGGTTGGCGGTCCGTCAATATCGCCGGTCACGCTGAAGGTGCCGCCGCTGGCCTGGGCGATCATATCGAAGGAGAGGTTCTTCTCGAACGGACTGCCTTCACCGAAACCCTTGACCTGGGCATAGATGATGCCCGGATTGATCGCCTGCACCACGTCGTAGGACAGGCCCAGCCGCTCGATCGCGCCGGGGGCGAAGTTCTCGATCATCACGTCCGCCTTGCGGATCATGTCCTTGACCAGATCGAGGCCTTCCGCCGATTTCAAGTTGACCGTGACCGACTTCTTATTGGCGTTGAACATGTGGAAATAGTACGGATCGGTATCCGGCTCGTCTGGCCGCAAACGGCGGCCGGGATCGCCCATTCTTGGATTCTCGATCTTCACCACGTCGGCGCCCAGCCAGGCCAGGGTCTCGGTGCAGGAAGGACCGGCCTCGAACTGCGTGAAATCGATTACCTTGACGCCTTGCAGGAAAGTGAAGTCGGTCACGTTATCGGACATGGGCAGGTCTCCTCTGGGCCAGCATGGCGGGGCAATTCGTTTGGCGCCAAGTTTGCCACAGACCAATGGACGACGCCAATAGCATCCATTTGATCCCGGGTTCAGCCCGCTGAGCCGCTTTCCTGGAGCTTTTCCAGGCCGTCCCTTGCGTCACGTGATTTACGTGGCAACGCCCGGTCCACCCTTGTATCGTCCTTCGTCGAGAGCGCCCATCGGTTGCGTTCGGAGCAGTTGTGAGGAGATGGACAGTGACCAGACCGGAAAGAACTTGCGACCTGGTAATGAAGGGAGGCATCACCAGCGGCGTGGTCTATCCGCTCGCGATCTATGAGCTTTCGCGCAGTTATCGATTTCAGAATATAGGCGGCACGTCCGCAGGCGCAATCGCCGCGGTCGTCGCTGCGTCGGCCGAGTATGGACGAGAGGTGGGAGGGTTTGAGAAGATCAAGGCGCTTCCCGATAGCCTGTCCAAGACCCTGCTTGAGAAATTTCAGCCGGTTCCGGAACTCGCTTCCCTTTTCAAACTGACAATTGCGGTGCTTCGCGGCGGCCTCTTGAACATAGTTTGGTCTCTACTCAGGAATTACTGGCTCTCGGCCGCGATCGGTGCCCTCCCTGGGGCGGCGTTGCTGGCTTACGGCATTTTTGCCGCGAACTGGGGCTTCGGTCTGCTTGGCGTGCTTTGCATGGTCCTCTTGGGCCTCGGCCTTGCCGGAGGTTCCGTCGTTCGCCAAATCACGCGGCAACTGCCAGGCAAGGGCTATGGCATGTGCCCGGGTGTGGGCCAGCCCGGCTTCGAGGGTATGGCGCTCTCCGACTGGCTGACCGAGACCATCGACGATGTCGCCGGCATTGATGAAGATCGCGAGGTTCCCGCATCACTATCGGGCTTCTCCAATACGAAAAAATACAAGAAACCCCTCACTATCGGTGACCTGCTCAGCAAAGGGATTAATGTTGCGACCGTGACGACCGATGTCACCAGTCAACGGCCGTATAAACTGCCGATGGAAAACAACCTGCATTTTTTCAGCCGCCGGGAATTCCTGACCTACTTCCCGGAGAGAGTGGTGCTGCACATGTGCGCGACCAGCAGTCCCGTGGATTCCAACACCGTGGAGAATGCGGACGGCGACTTGTTCTATTTCCAGAATACCAACGACCTCCCCGTGGTGGTGCTCGCGAGGATGAGTCTCAGTTTCCCCTTTCTCTTCACCACCGTTGCGCTTTACCGCTGCGACTATACGTTCAGATCACCAACGGATCGGAAGAGGGCGGTGAAATGCCACTTTTCCGACGGCGGCATTTCCAGCAATTTTCCCGTGCATTTTTTCGATCAGTTCCTCCCGCAGACACCCACTTTCGGCATTTCTCTCGACCAACTCGACGAGCGCCGTTACACCGGCGAACAGAACGAGGCTCGAAGAAAGGGGCAGGAAGACGCAGGCGACCGTGTGCAGTTGCCGACCGATGCGGCCGATGGCTGGTTGCTTCCAACGAAGTCGTTCGACGGCGTTGCCGGCTTCATTATGGCGCTGCTCAACAGCGCGAAGGACTGGCAGGACACGCTTCAGTCCATACTGACCGGTTACCGCGAGCGCATTGTCACGGTCAGCCTGCGGCAAGACGAGGGCGGACTGAATTTGGAGATGCCGCCGGAAAGGATTGCTAGGCTGACCGAGTTCGGCCATGCAGCCGGCACAAGGATTACCCGCGACTTTGACCTCGACGAGCATCGATGGCGCCGTCTGCTGGTCGAGATGGGCGCGTTGGAGGAGAAACTGGCGTCGTTTTCCGAGAGCTATCGCTCGACCAGGATCGGGAAAGCTTATGGCGATCTCGCCACTGACCATAAGTCGGGTGCCTACGCAGATTTGAGCGATCAGCAGAGAAATTTGCTCAAGGAGCGCGCCGAAAAGCTGGCGGATCTTTGTACCAGTTGGAGTGGTGAGCCGAATATCCGAGACGATAAGAACATGCCCCGGACCCGAAGCGGCATACGCAACGTCGCGGAAATGGGACACTGAAATCTATTCCGCGGATCGTTTGGTGTTTCGCATGGGTGGGTCGGTTGAATGCGGACCAGCCGCGAAAATTTCGAGGCGTCAGCGCTTTCAGTCCGGCAACCGACCCCTTCGCCCGGGGCAGAAGTATGCGGCCGCATCGACGTTTTCTCTAATGCGGTTATCAGGGAAATGCCGTCCATAAAGGACAATCACGGGCCAACGCTTCGAATTACGCAAAATTGGTATGCCGAAATATCGTTTGGAAAAACCGCATTGGAAACATGTACCGTCAGAGGGGCAAAACACCGGGCGATATGCACTCTTGCTGAATGGCGAGCCCTGGCGAGACCGTCATCCTCGCGAATGCGGGGATCCAGAGACACGAAACAAACCGCGGAATAGGAGGAAAGATCTGGATATCCGCTTTCGCGATTATGACAAGGAAGAGTTGTGACGACGTATGTCATTTACTGCCTGCCAGGTGTTTTGCCCCTCTTTCCATGTACTCAATCAGCGCTTTCAGCAGCTTTTGGCTCAAAAGCCCGCTGAATTCAGGGTTTTCAGGCCCGCGAGAAACGCCGGGAGGCTGTTGGGAACATGCTAATGGCGGCGGGAAAGTGTCTGGGATTCAACTGGCTCTGTTTTGAAGGGCCGGATCTCTTTGACCAAACCAGCGGATTTGGCTATCTGCCAAGCCACGAGTACCGGGCCGATGTCGTGATGTCCCAATCGGCCATATGTGAAGGAGCAGGACGAGGTGAGATCATGGCGCTGCGAAGCGGCGGGTTAGGGATGCCGACGGACGGGGCATCAGCAATTGGCGGGGCCTGGACCGAAGGCCGGGGACAGGAACGCGCCCATGGCTGAAACCTATCTCCACACCAGGGTCCTGGCAGCGCCACGGCGATGGCAAATGGTCGCGGATGCGTTGGGAGAGGATAATGGGGCGAAGCTGGGCGCGGCCGGTGGCCGCCTGTATGGGGTTTGGCGTAGTCAGATCGGCCGACCGCCAGATAAGCGAACTGCCTGATGTTCTCAATTGCGGTAGTGAGGCGATGACACCAACCCTGCGGCCGGACAACGCCGCGGCGCCGGGGCAACTACGCCTTTCGTTGGTTCGGTCTGCCGCAGGCGGACTGGCCGAAATGTCTTGACCTCTGCACAGCCGTCGGGCCGGGCTTCGAGGCCTCTTACGACAGCCAGGTGATCGGCCTGTGGCGTTGCCTTGACGGTGAGGCCGGCCGCTGCCGCAGCCTGTTGTTGACCCGCCGCCCGGACCTGGCCATGTGGGAGCGTTCGAAGATTCCTCAGGGTGAGGCGGAGGTCCGCTGCCAGTTCAGCCGGCGCTATGACCTGTGTGACGATACCGTCGTTTGCACCACCACCCTGATCAGCGCCGAGAACCGTGACGACACTGTGCGCTGGATCTGACATTCGCGGGCTCGGCGCCAATCTGCGAATCGTTCCGATACAGGCATCCCATACGCTGCTCTTGCCAAGCCCCGCTGGCAACAGAGTGTGTCACCCATGTCTTAGGTACAAACTGTTACCTATGTCTCCGGGTCGGACACTCTTCGATGAGGCGGACGCCGCCGCCCATCTGCCACTGCTGCCGGCCTACTGCCGGGCCGGCGACTGGGGCGATTTCCTGTTCCTGAGCCTGGCGGAAGCAGACCTGAACCGGCCGCGCCCGCATGGCCGCGGCGGCCGCGTTCTCGCCGCGGCAGGGTTTATCGCGGCCTGGAAGGCAAAGCTTGGCCACGCCTCACAGCCCGACTGACCGGGCGCCCAAGAAAGGCCGCAGAAACCAACCAATCAATTATGTTGTCCCCCTTTTTTGTCTAATCCTTGATTCGGGAGATTGTTTGTCTGGATCGGACGTTCGCTTTACTGTGCTGCTTTGTGGCGCATATGGTTGCCAGAACAGACAAAGAGGAGCGCGCTGTGACGTCGGACTATCCTCGCGACATGGTTGGCTATGGCGCCAACCCGCCGGACCCGCAATGGCCCGGTGGTGCGCGCCTCGCCGTCAATTTCGTGATCAATTACGAGGAAGGCTCGGAAGCCTCGATCTTCGACGGTGAGGCGCAGACGGAAACCGGCCTGACTGAAGGTTCCGCCCCATCGTTCGCTCCCGGCGCACGGAATTTGGGCGCCGAGTCGATGTTCGAATATGGTAGCAGGGCCGGGTTCTGGCGGTTGATGCGGCTGTTCGCCGCACATGATATGCCAGTCACGATTTTCGGCTGCGCCTTGGCATTGGAGCGCAACCTGGAGACGGCCGCTGCGATCCGCGAGGCCGGGCATGACGTTTGTTGCCACGGCTGGCGTTGGGTTGAGCACTACAAGCTCGACGAGGCGACCGAACGGGAACATATAAGGCGCGCCGTCGCTTCGCTGCAGCGTACCGTGGGCGAAAGGCCGTTGGGCTGGTACTGCCGTTATGCGCCGAGCGAGAACACGCGTAGGCTGTTGGCGGAGGAAGGCGGGTTTATCTACGATTCCGATTCATATAGCGACGATCTGCCCTACTGGACCGAAGTCGGCGGCAAACCGCATCTGATCGTGCCCTATTCGTTGACCAATAACGACGTCAAGTTCATGCGCGGTTATCTGGCGACCGCTGATGACTACTTCCACTTCATCAAGGACGGTTTCGATATGCTCTACCAGGAGGGCGCAACGGCGCCAAAAATGATGTCGGTGGGGCTGCACATGCGCATCATGGGACACCCGGCGCGCGCCGCGGGTCTGGCCCGATTGCTCGAATACATCGCGGGCTTCGACGATGTCTGGGTGTGCCGCCGGGCCGAAATCGCAAGACACTGGATTGAACGGCATCCATTTGGCGCGTAAGAGGGAGCGAATTCGTCTGGGATACCGGTGACAGGATACCACTAATCTTGTGGCTCGCAGGCTTTGGCCATAGATATTTGGGGCGGCACGTCAGGCGCGCACTGTTCTTCCGGGCTTGCCCCGTCAGGTCACGCGGCGGGGCAGGGTTTGTCGCGACCTGGGAAGAAAAGCCAGCCATACCTCCAACCGCAGCAACCTGTCCCTGATTTTTCTGTCTCGCCCAAGGGGTGCAGTCCAGTCTCAATTCAGGGGTTCATTCCACAATACTATCCCCGTTATTCGCGGAAATTCATACGCTGCACCACCCGGCCGGCACGCGGTTCATCCAAGTGCAAAAGAATTTGCCCGGCGAGCTTGGCCGGCTAAATGCCATCTTCGATGAGCATGGGGTCAACATTGCGTCGCAGCATTACCAGAACGACAGCGAAATTGGTTACGTGGTATTGGAGGAAGACCACCATCTTGAGGATGCGCCGGCGCTCCTGAAGCAGATACAGGCCATGCCAAATACGATCCGCACGCAGATGCTGCAGGAGGCGGCATAGGCGTCACAGGTGTGCGACGGTGATCGGACCGCACCAGGCGCCGTGTGCAACCTTGAAATGCGCTAAGTTCCCGGGCCTATGACTTCGAGCGTTGCTATGCTGTCGTGTCGGATGACGCAATTGCGTCCGCTTCGCTTGGCGGTGTAGACACTTTTATCGGCGGCTTTTAGCAGCGTACCCAAATTATCGCCTTCGCGCAGTTCGACAAGGCCGATGCTAATGGTAATGTGGGCCGTTCCGTGTTCAACCTCCACCGGCGTTGCCTCGACCGCGGCACGCACCCGCTCGCAGACGCTTTCGCCAAGTTGAATTCCGGTTTCCGGCATCACGATTCCAAATTCTTCGCCGCCCAACCGGCCAAAAATATCGGTAACGCGAATCTGATCTAGTACGGTTGCTGCCAGCACCCGCAAAACTTCGTCGCCACCGTGGTGACCATGGGTGTCGTTCACGTCCTTGAACTTGTCGACATCAATCATGGCAACGCAGGCCGTATGACCATAACGGGCCGCCAGAGCCAGCCAAGCCTCCGCTTGTTGCACGAAGTGCCGCCTGTTGGATAGGTGGGTTAGCGGGTCGGTCATCGCCAGCATTTCGAGTTCCCGGTTCACTTGCTGGAGTTCGATGGTACGTTCCTCAACCCGTCGTTCGAGGGACAGATTCGCCTCTCTCAAGCTCTCAAACAATGCATGGTTCCGAAAAGCACCGGCGATCTTGTTGCAGAATAAGTCCAGCAGCGGTTCATCTAGATTTGACAATGGCGGCGCGGCCAGGAGACAGGCTACGAACTCGCCACCTTCTCGGGCGTCCAGGAAAATGGCAGCGTTGCCCTCGTGGAACATATTCGAGCGCATCCGTGCGCATTCAGCAACCAGGGATTTTACGTCGGCCGGTATCAGCGCTTCACTAAGTCGCGGATACTTGCCCTGGTCAAGCGGCAGTTCGTCGAACGCGCCGGTTGTCGCCAGGATCGCGAAATCGTTCAGGTCACTGATGCCTTCGGCATCCCGGTAGACGCACATCACGCCAGTAGAGCTGGCACCGACAAAGCCGGCGAGTTGCGCAAGAACCGTGGACGCGAATGGCCCCTTGGAGCGGAGTTCGGGGAATAAATCCAACTCCCTGATAATGCGTTCCAGGCCTCGTCTATTCTTCGCGAGAGCCGCGATGTCATCGTAACCACGCAGGGCAGTAATCACGGTCGTGAAGAGTTTTTGGGCGGTCAGTTCTGTCTTCGTCTTGTAGTCGTTGATGTCGTACTCGACGACGATATTTTCTTCTGGCACAAGGCCCGACTGACCGGTGCGCAATACGATGCGCACCTCCTTGTTCTCCAGCTCCTCCCGAATTGCCCGCGCGAGTCCTAGGCCCGCATGCTTGGTTTCCATTACGACATCAAGCAGGACCAGCGCGATATTACTCTCGGTTTCTAATATTTGGCGCGCTTCCACAGCGGAGTGGGCGTCGAGGATTTCAAGCCCTCGATTTCGGTACCTCAGGCGGCGGAGAGCGATCCGCGTGACCGCGTGCACCTCCTCATCGTCGTCAACAACAAGTATCCGCCAATTGTTTTCCGATTCTTCCGCAACCGGCGGCTTGCTGGCACGCTTCCTGGCAAACGCGAATTCCTTTGTCATGCCTGCCCCCCGGCTGTTCTGCGGGGGCGGCCCTCGTCAGCCGACAAAGGGTGTTTTCTTGGAAAGCGTAATACAAACGCCGTGCCGCGGCCCAATTCGCTGTTACAAGTCAGCGTCCCCTGTAGCGCCTGACTGGCAAGGTTGTAGGCGATGCTAAGCCCGAGACCGCTGCCGCCGGAACTCCGGCGCGTGGTGAAAAAGGGATCGAATATCCGATCCACATTCTCCGGTGGGATACCTTTGCCGTCATCGGCAAAACGAATTTCAACTTCATCCGTATCAAGCAATCGCGCGGCAATGTTGATGGTGCCCCGATCTGCGTCGTCATAGGCATGCGTCAGCGAGTTCGTGATCAGATTGGTGAGCAGTTGGGAAAGCACACCTGGATAGCCATCCACCAAAATGTCCGGCTGAAAGTCCACCAGGATCTGGCTTTGCGGCGTTCTTAACAGAGGTTGGAGGCTGACCAGCAGGTCGTCGATATATCCCGCCAGATCAAATGTCCGGCGTTCGCCGCCGGTCTGGTCGACGGCCATTTGCTTGAAGCTCTGAATAAGTTCGGCGGCGCGGCAGCAATTAACGGTCATCAAGTCCGTGGTCTCGATGGTCACATCCATAAAGTCTTCCAGGTCCTCGGCGCTCAATTCCTCGGTGTCATAGAGTTGACGGACACGGGCGGTTTCCATCTGGAGCTGCGTGGCGCCCGTCAAGGTCACGCCAACCGGCGTATTAATTTCATGGGCAATGCCCGCGACGAGCTCGCCAAGCGCGGCCAATTTCTCTGACTGCACAAGGCGTTCCTGGGTTTCCCTCAGGATTTCGTACGCCCGCTCGACTTTCTTGTGCTCCGTGACGTCGATGGCGACGACGACGCGGCCGCCTTCTGGCATTCCGTTGATGCGTAGTTGCACCGTGCGATCTTCGGACAAGCTCAGCTCGAGCGGATCCTCCACGGAGTCTCCGCGCCGGTCGAGCATGGCCCGCAAAGTCTCCTCCACATTGCTTTCACCGGCCGGATTGCCGTCGCTGCAATTGGCCTCTCCAGCAGCGGCGCCGGCGTCGATCATAATATTTTCGAAGCGTGTGTTGCAGGCAATGAGCCGATCGCCGGAATCGAGCGCCGCTATTCCCGTTCCGGTATGGTCGAGAGTTGCCTGGAGCAGGTTGGTTTGCTGCGCCAGGGAACGCCGCGCCTCGGCTTGGGCCTGTGCGAATCTGATCGCGCGATCCAGGAGAACCGGTGTCAGCGCATGCTTTTCCAGATAATCGACCGCGCCCACTTCTGTCGCGGCAAATTCGATTTCGCGCTCAATCAGGCCCGTCAAAAGAATCATAGGAGTTTGCAGGCCATTCGCGTTCGCGACTTTGATGAGATCAACGCCGGAGTTTGCACCAATCCGATAGTCAACCAGGCAGACATCGAAATTGATCTGCTCCAGTTTCTCCAGACCGGACTCAAAATTTTGGCACCAGACCACCTCGTATGCGCCACCGGGGATGTCGTCGAAAACAGTTTGCGTCAGCAAGTAATCGTCCTCGTCGTCATCGATCAGCAATACGCGGTTCGTTGCATTGCTCATGGAGATGTCTCGCGATGGCGCCGAGATGTGTGCCGCCGGGTTGTATGTGATGCCACCGTTGGCGAAAGGGATTCCTGCCAAGCCCTCTTGTCGGCAGTGTTTAAGCAGGTTCCAGCAGTCGGATGGCGGTGGGCAAGGGCAAGGCGGCTTGCGACCGTTCGTAGTCGCCAGTTCAGAGTTTTCGCGGCGCTGGCCCCGAGCTCAATTGGGTGCCGTGTTGCGCATAATCCAAGCATTGCCAACGCGATCCTCCCTTGTTTCTTTATGGGTAACGTAGATAACAGCCGAATATTAAGACATTATTACATTTGCGCGCGACCGCCGTTATTTTTGGCAATGCTCCCAGTGCTTCACACCGATGCCGTCAATTTCGCCGTCATGGCGGTATGAGAGTATTTCGACTTTAGCCGGATTACCGGCGGCGCGACGGCTCGCTTATCAGCTTCAAACACAAGGACGTTGATCTGGAGAAGAGAGAAATCTGGCAGGACTCAAGTGACTGACCCGAGAGATAGGTGACGCTTTGTACCGGACACATGGGTAACACTTCTGGTTTCTTTTTCGAAGCTGGAGGTGTTGATGCCGTGGCAGGAGAGTTCGGTTATGGAAGAACGTCTACGATTTGTCGCCCGGCAGCTTGATGGCAAGGGCATGAGCGACGTCTGCCGGTCTTTCGGGATATCGCGAAAGACCGGCTACAAGATTTTCAAGCGCTACAAGGAGCATGGCCTCGAAGCCCTATGCGATCGCTCCCGGCGCCCGGTGCGCTATGCCAACCAGCTTCCCGAGCCGGTTGAGTAGATGATCGTGCGCCTGAAGCGGGAGAA
The DNA here is from genome assembly GCA_021776235.1 of Alphaproteobacteria bacterium. Classification (GTDB taxonomy): domain Bacteria; phylum Pseudomonadota; class Alphaproteobacteria. The sequence continues at coordinate 48,450 of JAJFGG010000152.1, forward strand.
GCCCCATTGGGGTGCGCGGAAGATCCGGGAACTACTGGTGCGCCGGCTTGCCGGTGATGTACGCATTCCGGCCAAGAGCACGGCGCAGGCGGTGCTGGACCGTCACGGCCTGGTCAAACGGGGGCGGCGGAGACGGCGTAAGAAGGCGCAAGGAACAGCTCTTTCCGATGCCACCGCACCCAATCAGCTGTGGTGCGCCGATTTCAAGGGCGAATTCAAGCTTGGCAACCGGCAATACTGTTACCCCTTGACGGTCACGGGTCAAGCCTCGCGCTTCGTTCTGTTGTGTGAAGCGCGTGAATCGGGGCCTGCCATCTAATCTTGAAATACTAATCCTTGCCAACGGCGAACTGGTCCCAGGAATATTTCAAAAATGCCTTTTTGCGAATGCACGGCCGGAACCGGATTTTAGGTATCTTTCGAAGTTGGTTGCCTTGGCGTTATCTGAAAAACTCACGCATACGGAAAGCTTCCACGGTCTGAACTTGTTTGTGTGAATGGATTTGCCGGCATTGTGTTCGTCCAACCGTCGCTTGGGATCAGCGGTTATTCCGACGTAGTGGCGATCTGGAGAGGATACCGATTCAAGTATGTATACATGGTGCATGGACAGGTCCGCCTACGCTGAAGCTTCGGCGTGACATTCGCCTACGCCGCTCGCTAATGATAGATCGGGAATTCATTCCGCCGAAGCCGGAGCGTAGCGAACGGCGTAGGCGAATGGCGGAGGGAGTGGGATTCGAACCCACGATACGGTTTCCCGTATACACACTTTCCAGGCGTGCGCCTTCAACCACTCGGCCACCCCTCCGCATTTCGATTTCGCGCCTGAACATAGTGATGATTACGGCGTGCGGCAACATGGTCATCGGGAACAAATTGACAGAAGTGGGCTATTTTTCAATGATTGCCCCCTTGGCTCGATTGTTTTTGTTGCAATGGTGTTTACATGGCGATGCGGAAGACCAAAACCGTAGGCTGGTTATTAGGTTGGCTGCTGCTTGCCCTGGCTTTGATGGCGGCGGGGGCCGAGGCGGTGGCCTCGTTGCGGGCCGGTGAATGGCAGCCCATGGCCCTGGGACAGCTCTGGTACGACCTGGATAGCGGCAGTATCAGTCTGATGCAGGCCGTGGTGCAGCGCTATCTGCATCCGGCGATCTGGGACCCCGGTGTGGTGGCCGTGCTGCAATGGCCGGCCTGGCTGGTGGCCCTGATTCCCGCGGCGGTCCTGCTGTTGCTCGGCCGCCGCCGGCGCGGCTCGTTTTCCTGAACGGAAAATGCCGGCGCGGCAGCGCTATTCGCCGGTTTTCAGGGCCGCGATGAAGGCTTCCTGGGGAATTTCCACCTTGCCGAAGGTGCGCATGCGCTTCTTGCCCTTCTTCTGCTTGTCCAGCAGCTTGCGCTTGCGGCTGACATCGCCGCCATAGCATTTGGCCAGGACGTCCTTGCGCATGGCGCGCACGGTTTCCCGCGCAATGACCCGGCCGCCGATGGCCGCCTGAATGGCAATGGCGAACAACTGCCGTGGTATCAGGTCCTTCAGGCGTTCGCACAGGGCCCGGCCCCGCTGTTCGGCGCGGCCGGCATGGACGATCATGGCCAGGGCGTCGACCGGTTCGTGATTGACCAGGATCGACATCTTGACCAGCCGTTCCGGGCGGTAATCCACCAATTCGTAGTCGAAACTGGCATAACCCCGCGACACCGATTTCAGGCGGTCATAGAAATCGAACACGACCTCGTTCAGGGGCAGTTCGTATTGCACCATGGCCCGGCTGCCGGCATAGGTCAGATTGATCTGTTTGCCGCGCCGTTCCTCGCACAGCTTCAGGACCTGGCCCAGATAGTCGTCGGGCACCAGGATCGTCGCCTTGATCCAGGGTTCTTCGATGCGGTCGATCTGCACCGGATCGGGCATATCCGCCGGGTTGTGAATTTCCTGCAGGCCGCCGTCGTTCATATGGATCCGGTAGATCACGCTGGGCGCGGTGGTGATCAAATCCAGATCGAATTCCCGCTCCAGCCGCTGTTGCACGATCTCCATGTGCAGCAGGCCCAAAAAGCCACAGCGGAAGCCAAAGCCCAGGGCCGGGGAACTTTCCGTTTCGAAGGCGAAGGACGCATCGTTCAGTTTCAGGCGCGCCAGACTTTCGCGCAGATCGTCGAAATTTGCCGCGTCCACGGGAAACAGGCCGCAGAACACCACCGGTATGGCAGGCTTGAAACCTTCCAGGGCGGCATTCGTGGGGTTGCGGTCATCGGTCAGGGTATCGCCCACGCGGGTTTCCGAGACATCCTTGATGGAGGCGGTGAAATAGCCCAGTTCGCCGGGGCCAAGGCTGTCGGTCTTCTGCAACTTCGGCGTGAAGACACCGACCTGTTCGATCAGGTGGCGGCCGCCCGTGGCCATCAGACGGCCCTGCATGCCTTTGCGCAACCGCCCGTGCATGACCCGCACCAGGACGATCACACCCAGATAGGCATCGTACCAGCTGTCCACCAACAGGGCCTGCAGGGGGGCATCGGCATCGCCCACGGGGGGTGGCAGGCGTTCAACCAGGGCCTCCAGCACCTCTTCGATGCCGAGGCCGGATTTGGCCGAGGTCAGGATCGCCTCCGAGGCGTCGATCCCGATCACATCCTCGATCTGCGCCCGCACCTGCTCCGGCTCCGCCGCCGGCAGGTCGATCTTGTTCAGGACCGGCACGATTTCATGATTGTTTTCGATGGCCTGATAGACATTGGCCAGGGTCTGCGCCTCGACACCCTGGCTGGCGTCCACCACCAGCAACGAGCCCTCGCAGGCGGCCAGAGAGCGGTTCACCTCATAGGCGAAATCCACATGACCGGGGGTGTCGATCAGGTTCAACGTGTAAGTTTCGCCATTCTTGGCGGTATATTGCAGACGCACGGTCTGGGCCTTGATGGTGATGCCGCGCTCGCGCTCCAGATCCATGGAATCCAGGACCTGCTCGTGCATCTCGCGGCTTTCCAGGCCGCCGCAATGCTCGATCAGCCGATCGGCCAGGGTGGACTTGCCATGATCGATATGGGCGATGATGGAGAAGTTACGGATATGGTTCAAATCTGTCATTGCGGGGCGCTTTTAGCACCGCACGGCCACGCGCGGAAGGGTGAAAGCTACCTGCTAGTTGTTATACTGCTCTTAACGGCCAGGTATGGCCTTGATGGGAGGTAACCAAGATGACCAATGGATACCGTTTTTCCGATGGCCGCCTGGCGGTTGTGACCGGCGCGGCCTCGGGCATCGGCCGGGCCACGGCCCTGCTGCTGGCGGCCCGTGGCGCCCATGTTCTGGGCGTCGATCAGAACCCGGCGGGGCTGGAAAGCCTGGTGGCCGAGGCTGACCCGGGCGGCGCCATCGAAACCCTTGCCGTTGATTTGACCCGGGACGATGCCGGCCGGCAAGTCAGTGCGGCGGCCAAAGCCCACGGCAGCCCTTGGCGTATTCTGGTCAACAATGCCGGGGTCGGCCAGGCTCGCTCGGTGCTGCAGACCGATGCCGGCGAATTGGCCCGGATCATGGATATCAACCTGGCCGCCGTGTTCGCCCTATGCCGCGCCGCTGTCGAAGTCATGCAGGGCGCGGGCGGCGGCGCCATTCTCAACATGTCGTCGATCTTTGCCCTGATCGGCACACCCAACGCCGGCGCCTATGCCGCGTCCAAGGCGGCCCTGAACGGCCTGACGCGGCAGATGGCGGCGGAATTCGGCCCTGACGGCATCCGCGTCAATTCCATTGCGCCCGGTTTGATCGAAACGCCCATGACCGAGGCCCGCATCCACCAGGCGGGCACGGTGCAACAGCGCATGCTGGTGGAGACGCCCTTAGGCCGGGTCGGCAGGCCCGGGGATATCGCCCAGGCGGTGGCCTTCCTGTGCAGCGACGAGGCCGCCTTCATCACCGGCCAGGTCCTGGCGGTCGACGGCGGCTGGGGCGTGGGCAGATACCCGCCGGGTTCGTTGCAATGAACCCTCGGGCGGGGGCCTCGGCCAGCCTCGAACGGGTTTAGGTCATCGACACCCGCGCGACGATTTCGTCATAGGCCGCCTCGGCCAGGGCGCGCATTTCATCGTCATTGCGGTCCTGGATCGGGTGCGGGACAAAGACCATGGCCGCATCGAAGCCCAGGGAGGCCGCCTGGGCCGCCGCTGCCTGGGTGAATTCGGAGGAGGCAACGCCAACGCCGGGAATGCCGCGGCCTTCAAGATCCGTGATATCATGCATACAGCACGATGTGCACGAGCCTCAATCGGCCAGGCCTTCCACCACCACGTCGACTTCGCCGGCGATCCGCTGTTTCAGATCCACCGGCGCCACGCGGGTAAAGGTCGGCTTGGCATAGCGTTTCACGGCAATGCCCTTGCCGCGCAACAGCTTGTCCAGTTGATCGAGAAAGACATCGCCGCGCGGCTTGGAAATATCCAACAGCCCGACGGTCAAGCCCGCCAGATTTTCCGGCCGCGGCAGCAACTGCCGCCGCGCCGGCGTCTGCTCGGATGTAGGATCGAGCATGATGGTCTTGTCAGTCATGACGTTATCTCCTTGGTTACAGGTATGGAGCCAATCTCGCCGGTGGCGGCCCAGCCGCCGATGACGGCGGAGAACATGCCCGCGCCGCCCCCCGCGCGAATGATATTCAAGCCGCCGGGGCGGAATTTTGGCAGGCTCTGGCCGGCCATTCTGGTGGGGATGCCTTCGGCGATGCCGCCCGCGCCGGCCACCAGGTCCGCGCCCGGTATCAGCAATAATTCATCGAGTTCACCTTTCAGCCTGGCCTTGCTCCAGCCCGCTGAATGAAAGACCCGTTCGTGTTCCGGCGAAACGATTAGGAAGGCATCCCCCGCCATGACCATTTTCGGATGATCCACCACCCGCAGACAGGCCGCGAAGGTGCGGGCCAGGGAGTCAGGCGTACGGGATTTCTGATCCGCCACCGCCTGTACGCCGTCGGCCGCGAACAGGGTCACCGTGGAGGCATCGGGGGCGAAGCCGCGCTCCACCGACAGGGAGTCCCAGTTCGAGCCCGCCTCGTCTTCGGCAAAGCAGAAGGTGTATTTGCCCGGGTTGCCCAGGCAGGCTCGGTCAATGCCGCCCGGCTTGCCGCCGCCCACGTTGCGGATCACCAGCTGCAGGGCGCGGCCAATGGTGGCGTTGGCCCGGTTGCCCTGGCCCAGGGCATTCTCGCGGCTGTTCATGCCGATCCTGCGGGCCATGGGGCCATTTACGACCACCATGGGGCCGGCGAACATGGTGGTGCAGAGCAGGCCATGCATGCAGAATTCGTCGATCAGGGCGGCTTCCACGGCGGCCAGAACCACCGGCAGATACTCGGGCTTGCAGCCCGCCATGACCGCATTGATGGCAACCTTTTCTATCGTGCAGGGGGCCAGGTCGGGGGGGATGACGCCAACCACCTCGTCGGGTGCGCGAGTGGTGCCTTGCAACATGCGGTAAACCCGGGTTGGGGTCGGAGGTACGACGGGCAGGCCATCGCTCCATTCGCGGTCGAAACAGGCCTCGATTTCGTCTTCCAGGGGGGCGACTTCGATGCGGCGGGCGGCGATGGGCAGGTCGCCGAAGCGCATGGCCAGATCCTCGGCGATGCCCGGCTCGACACTTTTCGAGCCGCAGCCCGGACGATAGCCGGGCAAATCCTCGCCCAGATCGGCGATGCCGGTGAAATCCCGCCATTCGCCCCGCTCCCAGCCGACCAGACGCCCGACCTCCGTGCCGTCTTGCATGCGCAACAGGGTTGGCACGGTCTCTATCTCCAGCCGGAACGAGGCTTCCAACTCGCGATCGTCCAGGACCCCCGCGACCTGGGCCGGAAAATCAGGATCATCCTGGCTGTAAACCGTAATGCCGCCCGCCGCCAATTGCGCCAGGATCGGTTCAATCAGCACACAGGTCGGACAATCCTGTTTGACCACGGCCACCAAGCCATTTGCAATTACGTCCATCTATCGGGTTCCCATTTGACTGGCGCAAACCGTAGTCAAATTAGATTGCCATGTCGATGGCGGCGGAAGGGATATCTGTTTGGGGAAAATCATTGCCTTTGTACAACAAAGGCAAATCCATCTGCTTCGCCAAGGCATATGAAAAACAGTCGCCGAAGTTCAATGACGCCGCGTGGCCCATTCCTTTTCCATAGTGGCGGAAGGCATCGAATGCGATATCGGCCGTTTCCCTTGTAACGTCGATAATTTTGACGCCAAGATTCTCCACAAATGCGTCTATTGCCAATTCCGCCCCTTCTCCGAAGCGGCGAAATAGCACAATGCGGGTCTCAAGCAGGGTCGCCGCGCTCATATAACAAACATCGGCGCTTACGACAATTTCACTGAGCGCCCGCTTTTCCGGTTCATTGCGCAATATGGCCACGATCGCGGACGAATCTATGACGATCATTTGGGAAGGCCGAATTCGTCGTATCCTATAATCTCGTCGGCGGTTCGGTCATCGAGCACGGGCAAGCTTGCACAATAGTCTGCAATCCGATTGAGTTTTTCGGCGACGCCCTTCCTTCGTTTCGATTTTTCGCAACGGATTAGCCGTTCCTCGATCGCCGTCTTGACCGCCTTGGCCATGGTTTCGCCCGTGAGATTGGCCAGTTTCCGGGCCATCTCGTGGGTTTTCTCATCTTTGATATTCAGGGGCATTCAGGATTTCCTCCTATCCTGCAATATAGGAGGAAATCCTGAAATCTCAACCCCGCAACACAGCGCCCGTGGCTTTGCCGACGGCGGCGACGATCTTGGCGGCGATGGCTTCGATCTCCGGGTCGGTCAGGGTGTTGTCCTTGGGCTCCAGGCGGGCGGTGATGGCAACGGACTTCTTGCCCTCGCCGATGCCCTGGCCGGTGTAGATGTCGAACACATTGACCTCCGCGATGAAGGCCTTGTCGGCGCCCTTGGCAGCCCGCAGGATGGCATCGGCGGTGGTGGCAAGATCGACCACGAAAGCGAAGTCGCGCTGGACCGAAGGCAGGTCGCTGACCAGCAGTTCCGCCCGGTTGCGGCTGGCCTTGGCCTTGGGCAGGGGGGCGTTGTCGAGCAACACTTCGAAGCCGGCCATGGGGCCGGTCACGTCCAGGCGGTCGAGAATACGGGGATGGATCTCGCCAAAGGCGGCCAGCAGGTTTTTCGGGCCCAGGCGCAGCACGCCGGAGCGGCCCGGATGGTACCATTCCGGCGCCTCGGCCGCGATCTGGACGCTGGCGGTGGGGGCGCCGATGGCTTCCAGCACGGCCAGGGCGTCGGCCTTGGCGTCGTAGGCATCCACGGCCCGGGGGGTTCCAGCCCAATGGCGCCGGGCGTTCCGGCCCCGGCGCAGACCGGTGGCGGCGAAGATCTGGCCCTTTGGCGTCGGGTCACTGTATTGGGGCCCAACCTCGAACAGCGCCACGTCGTCATGGCCCCGGTCCACGTTGCGGCCTGCCGCCAGGATCAGATTGCCCAGTATGGAGGGGCGCATGGCATCCAGTTCCGAGGAAATGGGATTGGCCAACTGCAATTCGTCGCCGCCGCCGCCAAACAGTGTGGCGAAGCGGCGCGGCATGAAGGACCAGGTGACGCATTCCACCATGCCGCGGACGGCCAGGGCCCGTTTGGCCTGGGATGGGCGGCGCTGGGCCGTGGTCAGGGCCGGTTTGGCGGTCACGGACAGGCGGGGCAGGGGGGTGGACTGGATACGGTCAAAGCCGGCGATCCGCGCCACCTCTTCGACAATGTCGGCCTCGCCATCGATATCGCTGCGCCAGGTCGGCGCGGTGACTTGCCAATGGCCGCCATCGCCGCCGTCGGCAATGCCAAAGCCCAGATCCGACAGGATCGTCCGCTGTTCCGCCGCCTCTACCACAATGCCAATCAGTTCGTCGACCCGGGCCGGGCGGAAGTCGACCACCTTGGCCGGTCCTTCGGGCGTGCCGGCCAGGACGATGTGGGAGGTTTCCCCGCCGCACATTTCAAGCACTAGCCGGGTTGCTATTTCGATCCCGGGCTGGGCCATGGCCGGATCCACGCCGCGTTCAAAGCGGTAGCGGGCATCGCTTTCAATGCCAAGGCGCCGACCGGTGGCCGCCGTGCGGTGAGGATCGAACAGGGCCGCTTCCAGGAACATCTCGGTGGTCGCCTCGGTGCAGCCCGACGCCTCGCCGCCCATGACGCCGCCAAGGGCTTCCGGCCCATTCTGGTCGGCGATCACGGTAATCTCACCGTCCAGTTGGTAATCCTTGCCGTCCAGGGCCAGCATGCTTTCCCCCGGCCGGGCCATGCGGGCCTGGATGGGCCCGGTAACCTTGGCGGCATCAAAGACATGCAACGGCCGGCCCAGATCGTAGGTGACGTAGTTGGTCATATCGACCAGGGCCGAGATCGGGCGCAGGCCGATGGCCAGCAGGCGCCGGCGCAGCCATTCCGGGCTGGGGCCGTTCTTCAGGCCGCGAAAATGCCGGCCCACAAAGCAGGAACAGGCGCCGTCATACGCGGCCTCGAAATTCAATTCCACGGCAATGGGGCTGTCATAGGCGCCTGGGATGGCGGCTGCCTCCAGGGGCTTCAAGGTGCCCAGACCGGCCGCCGCCAGATCGCGGGCGATGCCGCGGACGCCCAGGCAATCCTGGCGGTTCGGTGTAACATTGATATCGATGACCGGATCGTCCAGGCCGGCCACTTCGGCAAACAGCGCGCCGAGGGGGGCGTCTTCCGCCAGTTCGATGATGCCGTCATGTTCATCGCTCAGGCCCATTTCACGCTCGGAACAGAGCATGCCGTTAGAGTCTTCGCCGCGTATATTGGACGGCTTCAACAACATGCCGGTACCGGGAATGGTGGTGCCCGACGGCGCGAAGACGCCTTTCATGCCGGTGCGCGCGTTGGGCGCGCCGCAGACCACCTGAACCTGTTCCGCGCCCGTATCGACCAGGCAGACGCGCAGACGGTCGGCGTTCGGATGCTGTTTGGCCTCGATGACATAGCCGACCGTAAAGGGCGCCAGATCGGCGGCGCGGTCTTCCACGGCTTCCAGTTCCAGGCCGATGGCGGTCAGCTTTTCGGTAATCTCGGCCAGGGAGGCGTCGGTTTCCAGATGCTCTTTCAACCAGGACAGGGTGAACTTCATCGCGACAGCCCCCCCGACATGGTGGGCACATCCAGGGGCACAAAGCCGTAGTGGTGCAGCCAGCGCAGGTCGCAATCGAAAAAGGCCCGCAAATCGGGAATGCCGTATTTCAGCATGGCGATACGGTCGATCCCCATGCCCCAGGCGAAACCCTGCCATTCGCCGGGGTCGACGCCGCAGGCCTCCAGAACCCGGGGGTTGACCATGCCGCAGCCCAGGATCTCCAGCCAGTCATCGCCCTCGCCGATGCGCAACGTACCGCTTTCGTAGGAGCAGCCGATGTCCACCTCGGCCGATGGTTCCGTAAAGGGGAAATAGCTGGGGCGAAAGCGCATGCGCACGTTGTCGACCTCGAAAAACGCCTGGCAAAAGGCTTCCAGGGTGCCCTTCAAATGGCCCATGTGGATGTCGCGGCCAATTACCAGGCCTTCGATCTGATGGAACATGGGCGTGTGGGTCTGATCGGAGTCCGAGCGGTAGGTGCGGCCGGGCACCACGATCCGGTGCGGCGGCGGCGTATCCTGCATGGTGCGGATCTGCACCGGCGAGGTATGGGTGCGCAGCACCATGGGCATGCCGTCGTCCCGTTGCGGCAAATAGAAAGTATCCTGCATTTGCCGGGCCGGGTGCTCGGGCGGAATGTTCAGGGCGGTGAAATTGTGAAAGTCGTCTTCGATATCCGGCCCCTCGGCGATGGTGAAACCCATATCGGCAAAGATTGCGGCGATTTCATCCATCACCTGGCTGACAGGATGGATGCGGCCCTGGGCCTGCTGGCGGACCGGCAGGGTAACATCGATGCCCTCGCTGACCAGGCGGGCCTCCAGATCCGCTTCATGCAGGCTTTGCCGCCGCGCCTCGATGGCTTCCGCCACCAGATCCTTGATCTGGTTCAACGAGGCGCCGGCCTCGCGCCGCTGCTCGGGGGTCAGTTGGCCCAGGCCTTTCATCTGGGCCGTGATCCGGCCTTTCTTGCCCAAGGTGGCGACGCGTGTCGTCTCCAGGCCGGCAAGGTCGGCGGCGGCGGCCACTTCGGCCAAAAGCTCGTCCCGCAGGGCGTCAATATCGCTTGTCATTGTTTCGCTTTCACGCAATCGGGTTGCGGTTATATCCATATGCCAACGGAAACAGGGAGCCGTCCTCGGACAGGCCCCCATTTCTCGTGACTTGGTAATGTTGTCGGGGCCCGATCTTCAGATCGAAGGCCCGGTCTTGGTTCAGGCCAATGCGGCCTGCGCCTGGTCGACCAGGGCCTTGAACGCCTCAGGCTCGCGGACGGCGAGATCGGCCAGGACTTTCCGGTCAATCTCGATACCCGCCTGCTTGAGGCCGCTCATAAATCGGGCGTAGTTGACACCATGTTCCCGGCTGGCCGCGTTGATCCGTTGGATCCACAGGGCGCGGAAAGTACGCTTGCGGACGCGGCGGTCGCGATAGGCGTATTGCCCCGCTTTTTCGACCGCCTGCTTGGCAATGCGAATGGTGTTCTTGCGCCGGCCCTGATAGCCGGAGGCCTGAGCCAGAACTTTTTTGTGTTTGGCGTGAGATGTCACGCCGCGTTTTACGCGCGCCATTTTGTGCTACTCCCAGCCTCAGCCGTAGGGCATGAATTTTTTGATGATCTTGGCATCCGCATCGGACAGCAGGGTGGTGCCGCGATGTTCACGGATCTGCTTGTTCGTGCGTTTGATCATGCCATGCTGTTTGCCGGCGTGGGAACGGCGAACCTTGCCTGTTCCCGTCAGGCTAAAGCGCTTTTTCACGCTCGATTTGGTCTTCATCTTGGGCATTTTTGATCCTCCCATAGAGTAGGATATGTCAAGTAAATCGGTGGCCAGGCATGCCCCGGGCCTTGGCCCGCGCCGGCGCACCGCGAAGAAGGCCGGTTTATAACGCCCGCGCCGGGGCTTCGCAAGCGATGTTTCAGTCCTGCAAAGGCGCAGAGCGAAACAGGATTATCCGGCAATCTTCGAACATTCTGCCTTTTTGCTTTGGTACCTTGGTTATGATGACGTCGCCACCTAAGATGCTTGCAAGGGCGAACCGGCGCGCTTGGAAAAGGGACCGGTAAAATCCTGCCGAGAGTTTGTGCGGCATATCTCAATAGCAGCATGGGGAGATAACGAATGGGCCAGGAAATAGAGATCAGCGCGACCGGCGGCGGTGTCTTCGCCGCCTATCTGGCCCTGCCCGCGGCCACGCCGGCGCCGGGCATCGTCCTGTTGCCGGAGGTCTTCAACACCAATGATCATATCCGCTCGGTCGTCGACGGTTACGCCGCCGAAGGCTTCACCGTCGTCGCGCCGGACGTCTACTGGCGCCAGGAGGCCGGCTGCTATCTACCCTATACCGACGAGGGGCGGGCCAAGGCGCAGGCGCTGCGCGCCGATCTGGACACCGATCAATTCGCCGATGACCTGGCCGATGCGATTGCCGCCCTGAAAGCGCGGCCCGAGTGCACCGGCAAGGTCGGGGTGATGGGCTTTTGCCTGGGCGGCAAATTCGCTTATCTCTCCGCCGTGCGGCACGGGATCGACGCCGCGGTGAGTTATTATGGCGTACAGATCGATCAGTATCTGGATGAAGCCGACAACCTGAATTGTCCGGTCCTGATGCATTTTGCCGGTATCGATCCGCACGTGCCCCAGGCCGAGGTTGATGCGATCCAGGCGCGCATGGGGGCCTGGGACAATGTAGACATTCATGTCTATCCCGGCGCCGAGCACGGGTTTAACCGCCACGGCTATCCATCTTACAGCGAAGCGGCGGCGGCACCGGCGCGGGCGCGCAGCCTGGCCCATCTTCGCGGGCTGTTGGGCTGACACGGAGTAATTGGTTTTGATCCGGGAATTGCCGGTGCAGGGAGACGAAGCATGAAAGCAGTGGTGACGAACGCCAAGGCGACGGGCTGCCTTGAACTGGGCGAGGTGGCGGAGCCGCAGGCTGACTCCAACGAGGCGGTAATCGCTGTCAGCGCGTTCTCGCTCAATCGGGGTGAACTGCGACGCGCCGAAGCGGCGCCGGACGGCACGCAAATCGGCTGGGACCTGACCGGTGTGGTCCGAAACACTGCCCGCGACGGCAGCGGCCCGCCCGAGGGTGCGCGGGTGGTCGGATTTTCCCGCCGTATGCAGGGCTGGGCGCAGTTCGTGGCCCTGCCGACGGCGGATTTCGCGGTCATTCCCGACGCGGTCAGTGACAGCGACGCAGCGACATTGCCGGTCGCCGGGCTGACCGCGCTTTACGCTCTGGAACGCTGTGAGCGGCTATTGGGCAGCAAAATTCTGGTCACGGGGGCAAGCGGCGGCGTCGGCTATTTCGCCTGCCAGCTGGCGCGGTTGATGGGGGCACAGGTGACGGCGCAACTGCGCCGCCCGGACTTCGCAGACATGGTGCGGGCCACCGGGGTCGATGACGTCGTCATTTCCCCTGACGGTTCCGGCTTTGGCGCGCACGGCAAATTCCGCGGGATCATCGACGGCGTTGGCGGCCAGGTGCTGTCCAGGCTTCTGTCCCGGCTGGACGAACGCGGCCGGGCCATTCTTTATGGCGTCAGTGGCGGTCCCGAAACCACATTGGCGGTGCGCGAGCTGATGTCCACCGGCGACGGCCGCATCGAAGGCTTCCATCTGTACCGAGAATCCGAAATCGAATCCGCGGCCAAAGGGCTGGACCGCCTGTTGCTGCTTTTGGCCGACCAACGCCTGACGACCCACATACCTGTCACCGGGAGCTGGGAGACCATAGGCGAGACGGCGGCACGCTTGATCGGCCGCGATTTCGCCGGCAAGGCCGTTCTTACGATCTGAACAGTCGCCCTCGTGTGCTTCGGCTTAAAGTGGATCCCTGGCCCAGCCATCCAGGATCGCGCGCAGCGCGGCGACGAAGGCCAGGGGTTGATCCAACATGACGTGATGATGGGCCTCGGGAATTTCCACCACCGGCGCCTTCGGGCCCATTATCGATGACATGTAGGTAACGGTTCGCCGCGAGACAATGGCGCTTTTGTCGCCATAAATCAGCGCGGCCCGGCATGCCAACGCCTTGAGCTCTTCGTCATAGGGCTCCCCGAAGCGCCGGGAGCCCATGACCTTGAAATCGAATTTCCAGGTCCAGCCGCCCTCAACTTGCTTGACCGAGGTACGGGCAATGAAATCCGTGATAAAGGCGTTCTCGCAGGGTTGCTCGGGCATCAGGCGAAAACGCGCCAGCGCGGTCGACAGGTCAGCGTGGATGCTGGGCCCGGATCTGGACGGCGGCGCCGGCTTGGGCAGGGGCGTGTCAGTGGGGTCCTGCACCGGGGAATCAACGATCACGGTCCCTGACAACGCCGCACCGTGTTCCGCGCCGTACTTCATGGCGATGAGGCCGCCAAAGCTGTGACCGACGACCACCGGGCGCGGCCCAAGGCCGCTGTGGTCCAGGACGGCACCAATTTCCCGCGCCCAGGTATCAGGGAGATAGGTTTCGCGGGCGCCGCTGTCGCCCATGCCCGATAGATCAATGGCCGCGACCCGATAAGACGCCGCGAAAAAGGGTGCAATGAAACGCCACCAGTTGGCATGCGCGCCGCCGCCATGAACAAACAGCAGGCCCGGACGATTATCGTCTTGCGCGCCATTATTGGCGTCAAACCAGGTCAAATAGTGGACGGCACAACCTTCCACATCGACAAACCGCGAATAGGCCGGATGATCGATGGCGCGCTGGAACCAGTCAGGTGCGTTGGGCGTCGTTTGGTTCTGCATTACATTTATCGTGACCAGGTGAATTGATGGCTGCGGGGCGCTTGGCAAAACGGCGCAACCCCGCGCGGGCCGGTCGTTTCCAAATACCTGCGCCAATATGCTCGGGAAATCCAGCCGAGACAAGACGAGGTACGCCCGAGCCCGGCCCACGCGGCGCCATGGTTGTCCGCCACGGATTTAAAGGCTATCAGGGGAAGTGTCGGAGCAAACGGATTTGAGCATGGAAGACACACATTACCGCTATGACGAAGCCATGCGGGCCCGCATCGCCGCCAACCTCGGTGGTTTCGCGCGGACCCCGGCCTCGGCCGAGGGCCTGAAGCATGCCGCGGTGGCGATTACCCTGGTCTGCGACAGCAACGGCGAGGGCGCCTACGTGCTGACACGGCGCACGCCGCGCCTGAACAGCCATGCGGGGCAGTTTGCCTTGCCCGGCGGGCGCATCGACGCGGGCGAGACGCCCATCGAAGGGGCGCTGCGGGAATTGCGCGAGGAAGTGGACCTGCACCTGGAGGCAGACGCCGTCCTGGGCCTGCTGGACGACTACCGGACCCAATCCGGCTATCTGATTACGCCGATCGTGGTCTGGGGCGGCGCAGATGCCAAGATGGTGGCCAACCCGCACGAAGTGGCGCGCATTCACCGGATCACGTTTCGCGAGCTGAACCGGCCGGATTCACCTGAATTTGTTGACATCCCGGAAAGCGAACGACCGGTGATCCGCCTGCTGATGGGCGATGACGACGCGCTGCATGCCCCCTCGGCGGCCATGGTCTATCAGTTTCGCGAGGTTGGCCTGTATGGCCGTCAGACCCGGGTCGCGCACCTGGGTGAACCGGTATGGGCCTGGCGCTAGTTTGATAATCTCGGTTCCGGGTGATTTCCGTTCCCGTCTTTTTGTTGAGATCAGGGGAGAAGAATTGATGTCCTCGCTATCGCGTTTCATGGGCATGGAAAAACCCGACTTTTCACAATTGCCTTGCGTTGTCATGCCGCTGAAATTCCCGGGCTTTATCATGGGCGTGGTCGCTTTTGTCGCCACTCTTCTTGGATCGATTTTCCTTTTGGACAAGTTTCCCGGGCTGATTCCGAAACCGATTGTCTTGATTTTGCCCGTTATTGCCTTTGTCATCGCGCGCCTTCTAATCCTGCGCCGCGCGGAGACCGTGACAATGGCTGATGAAGAGGTATTCGCCACCCACAACGGCGTTGAACTTTGGCGGGATCATATCCAGGCGTTCGATGGGGTGCTGTGGCAGGAGGTGCTTGTTGAAGGCTCGAACAACAAAAATTCATTGCATCAGATTGTCGAACTTCGCCACGCGACAATCAGTGACCGGTCGGTTGAATTGTTGGATAGTCAAAGTGTCGACGGTGTTCGAAAGGTATGGGAAGACGCGGCGCGGGCATTGAACCTGCCTGCAATTCGCGAGACCGCCGAGGGCTGGGAGCGCCGAAATCCGGACGAATTGGACACCTCGCTGGCCGACCGCGTTCGTACGGGACAGATAGAGGCCAAATTCGATCCGGAATCGCCCTCCGGTATCAGTTGGTCGGGAAGTGACGGCGAAATTGCTGTCACAATTCGACCCGAGGGCAGGTTTCGATTCATACTCATGGCTTTCGGTGGCTTTGGCCTATGCATTGTGACATTCGTGCTTTCCGGCTTTTTTCTCCCCCTCCCGGTCGGGCAAATACTCATCCTCGTAGCCGTTGTTTTCCTGACCGCTGAAATTATGCTCTTCGGGTTGCACTGCCGATTGAGGGTTACGCCGCAAAACCTCAGCTATTCCGTTCAGTTGTTAGGTGGTTTTCGGATTTATCGCAAGACCCGTGCCCTGGACACAATTGAGAGCGCCGCCATCGTAAAAGGCATCGGCTTAGGGGACATGGCGCTCCGGATCGAAACCGACGGCGGCGATACGCGGATCGCGCTTTTGACCCCTGAGGGCGCCGAATGGCTAAGGAGTTTTCTTATGTCGGCGCTGGCGGAAGCGCCAGACTGATTGCCGGAACCATGGCTATCGGCCGTCAAGAGTAGACGACGCGCCAAAGGTCAGGCCGGTCTTCTGGGCATCACCGGACGGTCACCATCAAGAGAAGGGGAGTCTGTGAGTAATCCGATGCATCGGGTCGTTTAACGGGAAGCGGCGGGACGAAATACTGAACTTGGAATTCTTTCGCCCGTTGAAGGAGGCCAGAGACGCTGCCGTGGCAGCGCCTCTGCGCGCATTTCAATTCACGCTAAGATTGTTCCCTTCTGATTTGATGTATCATTTTTATTGGTAACCGTTGAAATCTTCACCCGGCTTGATGTTCGGGTATTTCTGCATACTCTTGTTGATTTCCCCGATATACATGAGCGCATCCGTTGCAGCCCAGATGTATTTGCCTACACCCTCCGTTTGGTTCAGCTCTCTTGTTTCACCAGGATCGGCGCCAATGTTATACATAAGGGGAACGGACCACTTGAGAACCGGTGCCACCCGGCCTTCGCGCGTCAAGAAATGCACCTTGAAGTTGCGCCATTTCACGGCAACAAGGTCGTCAGCGATGTACATTGCGTGGAATTCGCGGTTGGATTTTTCCTGCTTGCCCAGCAGGAAGTCTGACTGGTCGATGCCATCGATGGGGCGGTCTGTCGGTATACGCTTCTCCTCGCCGAGGATCGCGGCAAGCGTTGGCATCCAGTCCAGGGCGGCGAAGATTTCGTCAGAGACGCGGTCCGCCTTAATCTTACCGGGCCAGCGGATCATAGCCGGTGAGCGGAACCCCCCTTCGTAGCCGGTTCCGAGCCCGCCCCGCCAGGGGCCATTGTTACCGGTGCCAAATCCTATCCCGGTAACGGGGATACCTTCAAAGGCTCCATTCTCACCCGAAAGGATGAAGACCGTATTGTCTGCGATACCAGCGTCGTCAACCGCATCGACAATGCGGCCCACGTTATGATCAAGTTCCGCCAGCATATCGGGGAAGGGGCCAAAACCTGTTTTGCCCTCGAAGTCGGGATTTGGGACAATCGGCGGGTGCATAGCCAGCGTGGTTACCATCAGGAAGAACGGTTTTGATTCCTTGCCATGTTTCTTGATGAATTTGACCGAACGATCAGTGATCATCCCGTCGGCTTTGCCCCGCGTTTCCAATGTGAAATCCATGGCCTTTACGGGCGCTTTTCCTCGGGTGCTTTGCAGTATCGCGGGTGCGCCCTTGGTTGCCCTCAGGGTGCTCGGGTCAAAGCCATGAGAACTGGCAAATTGGGCCGAATTGGTCGACTGCGGGAGGCCCCACCATTCATCGTAGCCTTGATCGGTCGGGAAGCGCCCCTCGGAACTGCCCACGTGCCACTTACCGTACATCGCGGTGGCGTAGCCGGCGTCTTGGAACAACTCCGCGATTGTGTATTCCCAGGGTGCCAGTCCTTCAGTGTCCGCCGACCAGGAGTTCTTGGCCGTACCGGAGCGGGTCGGCATACGGGCCGAGTGAATGGCCGAGCGGGTCGGCATGCATTGGCTCTCCACGTTGTAGTTGGATAAGCGCAGGCCCTGGCGTGCGAGTTCGTCAATGCGCGGAGTGGGAATGGTGCTGCCCTGTACACCAAGATCACCCCAGCCCCAGTTATCCACCACGATGAAAACCACGTTGGGTTTGGCTGCCCAGGCCGGCGGGTGTCCAAGGACCAGCAGCGTTAAAACGGCAAATGATCTGAGAGTCAGTACAACTAAATTCATGGCTGCGTTCTCCTTGTCTTTCCTTGATTCAGCGTTACACGTCACCAACAAAATAGGCCCTAGTGCCGCCATCTCGGGCGATGGCGCCGCCTGTCAGGCCGGCGGAAATCCCACGCGTCGGCTTATTCGGCTGCTTTGCCACCCACTACCGTGCCCAACAAAGCGCCAGCGCCAACTGCCACCGCTTTACCGCTACCACTGCCGAACATTGAACCAACGGCAGCACCGGTCGCACCGCCAATAACCTGACCGCGAAGCTTCTTGTCTGCCGAGGAATTTGTGCAGGCCATCAGGCCAAATGAAGACAGTCCCAACAGCAGTGCCGCAATGAATGTCGTTTTGCTGATAGTGTTCATCATATCGTCCCCCTTGGTTTGTCTACTTGAGCTGTTCGAACCGGCGTAATTCGGCAAATGAAAGGGTGCCGCTGCGGTCCGTGTCGGCATCGAAAAAGTCAATTACCTTGTCGCCAACAGCCTCACCCAATGACAGCTTGACATCGCCGTTGCGGTCGATCTCGCGAAACCTATCATTGACAGAACCTCCCACTTCGTCCGGTGTGAGAATTCGGTTGTTATCCTTATCCAATGAATCAAATAGGCGCACCATGTAGGCGGCATATTCGTCAATCTCGAGGACATCATCGCCATTGAGATCACCGTCATCGAACGCCGCCCGTAGTTCTTTTTCCGTGGCGACAGATTTTGCGCTGATTGCAGGAATTGAAAGCGCCAAGCAACAGATGGCGGCCACTATTCCGAAACATGCTCTTGGTATCGTAAGCATTCATTGAGCCCTTTCATAATGATCAGGAATATTGCCCTGGTTCCATCACTGTGGACACGAGGTCCCGGTGTATGGTTCAAATTTGAGCATGACTCAGGCCACTGCGCCTTGCCGTTCAGGTCAACGACAACGGTAAAAATGTCAAAATTGCCAACTTGGAGATTTTTCTAAGACGGCTAGGTTCGTAAACATCCCTTCACGACCTGCCCGTACCAAAAATTTAGGACCGTCGGTACTCGAATGGCGACATACCGGTCCAGCGCTTGAAAGATCGCGTAAAACTCGTCGGATCGGTGTAACCGAGTGATGTCGCAATCTCGGCGATTTTCAGCTCGGTATTCAACAACATCGATCTGGCTGCATCGCATTTTAGCGTATCAAGCGCCGATCCGATCGACATGCCCTCGGACGCCAGTTTGCGTGATAACGACCGGTGAGACATTCCGCATAGCTCTGCCGCGCGTTTGTTGTCCAAAGCCGGTTCCCCAATATGCGGCTCCAGGGTCTGGAAAAAAGCCGCCAGCATGGCTTGTCCCACCACGTGTTTCTGTCTGTCTGAATAATCCTGTTGTTGAAACTCGGCCGGCACGAAGGGTTCGTTAAGCCAAATTGATGGAAATCGCAGGCGATAACCTTGTCCTTTTCCCTTGTTCAACGCAACACCGTAAAAGATCGGGGGCAATGCCTTGGGCTCACTCACAGTAACCCGAACTTTTTGCGGCTCCCATAGAGACCCCATTGCGCGCCTTATCAACGACACCATCAGCGCGGCGAAGAATGCGTCAATTTGCGCAGATGTAAACACTGTATCGAAGCTTCGCCGGCCGCCCAACAAGGCATTTCGACCGTTAATTTCCAAGCTATGTTGCGTCGAACTTGAATGTTCGGTTGCTGCAACAGCGATCGCGGTTAGCAAATTTCCCACTGTCGCGAGTCTGCCGCCTACGTCCTCAAGCGAGATCCAGCGCGTAACGTCTATTCCTTCCGCTACTTTTGCGGCGAACTGAATGTCATCAGCCTCGGCGGCGACTTCTTCCATAAACTGATAAACAATCGAAGCATGAAGGAATGTCTCAGGGTCATAAATGGCGTCGCGGGTTAGTCCGACTCGCTCGATGACCTCATGTCCCGAAATCCCACACGATTCCAGCGCCTCAAGTAATGGCACTACCAGGCGCAATCTGACGAGAGGGAGCTCTTCCAGATTCAATTCCTTTATCGACCCTTGTGTCATGGATGCAGGCCTTTTCACCATGGATGCTCTACTGACATCCCTAAGGTAACGGCTCGGTCATCATCGCACCATGAAAGAAAAGGGAAGTCTGGCAATTTGGAAAACCTTTTGAATGTCGCGGCACGCATTGCCAGTGTTTCTGCAACCAAAATGCCACTAAAGCCAATGATCTTGTCGCGCCCACGCCCGCGTCACCGACGCCGAGCGCTTACCTTGTTCGCGGATCGAATTTTGTTTGGATAACTTACAGAAACGTTTGTTCACACCTTTTTGGCGCTTCGGAAAATGGTGCGATCCTGGCAGATTGCGCGCACTTTCCCTGCGCAGTGGCTTGAATTGCAAGGCGCAGACGGAAAATCCCTGCCTTTAATTATGCCGCGATGAACGTGGATTGACCGAAGTTGGCGGCAAGCGGACAGCCTTCGGATAAGAGTTGAAAATGCAAGGGAGAGCATGATGACATACCTTAATTGGATTTTTGTCTTCAGCATATTCACGCTATTCAGCGCGATGTCAGAGTCTGCGGGCGCTAAAGAAGATAAGCTAAAACTGCAGATTTTGATCACAAACGTCAAAATTTTTGATGGAAAAAATTCAGCCCTCATCGAACAGCAAAGAGTATTCGTCGAAGGGAATCTAATCAAGTCTATCGGCAGGAATGTAAAAGCCAAACCAGGCACTAAAGTGATCGACGGCCGGCATGCGGTTTTGAAGGCGGTGCGTCTGGACCTCCGTCGTGGTGCCACGCAAACCAAAGTGATGGTGGGCGGTGGTGTCTCCAGTGATTTCGATCCGCTGAATACAACACAATGTACCTCGGGCGAACTACGGGCAGCAGCGGCACAGTTATTTTACAACTTCCCGAAAGTTGCGGCGTGGGCACGCAAACATGACGTCTTCATCGTGTCCGGCGGCGACACGTTTGGATCGAATTTCGACAAGCGCAACATCGAAAACATCATTGTCGAAACGGACCTTGACCTCGGCCCCTATGAGGCCCTGCTGGACGCCACCGGCAATCCCGGAAAACTGCTTAAAGACACCAAGTTCATGGTCCATGAACTTGATCCTTATCACGACGGTATGCTTGGCGTCATCGCGCCCGGTGCCTATGCCGGTCTGTTGATTGTCGATGGTAACCCTTTGGAAGAATCGACCGTACTCAGAGATTACCGGAAGGATTTTCGCGTGATCATGAAGGACGGTGCTTATCACAAGAATACACTCTGGATCGGCGGGCACGACAATGAGGTTTGATAATCCTATTTATCTTGTCGCCGTGTTGGTGGGGTTCATCGCCTTAAGTCTGCCGGCCCGGGCAGAAGACGGGAAAAAAGATCGGAAATTCGGTGGCCCCAATGCAGTTGAGAATACCCTGGAAGACGATCGGGAGCCGGGGCCGGCACTGGTCGATGAACGGCTCCTCGAGTCCTGGTTTGAATGGAAGAAGGGCGTTCAGGCGCAAAGCGGTCTCTCCTTCGGTATGGACTATACCACCTTGGCTTTGGCTTCGAACAGTGATGCGGGGGATGATAATGCGGCCGCGGCAATGTTTCGATTATTCGGTGCTTGGGATCTGATCGGCCGGGGAACCAAGAACACGGGCGCATTGCTTTGGAAGGCCGAACACCGGCATCGCTACGCTGACACTGCCCCGAACACTTTTGGCCTGGCCGAACTCAATTATGTCGGTGTGATCGGTGGTCCTTACAGCAATCAAGGCAGCCGCCTTACCAACTTGTACTGGCGCCAACGTTTCAACGAGGGCAGAACAACCGTAATCGGCGGCTATCTCGACGTTACGGATTATCTTGACGTTTTTATAGGCGGTACACCGTGGACCGGATTTACCAATCTCGCGTTCAGCACCGGCTCGGCGAGCGTCTTTCTGCCCAACGATGCGTCCCTGGGCGTTGCAGGCGCCACGATGCTTACCGACAACTTCTATGTCATCGGCGGCATCACCAACGCCTTTGCTGATTCCACCGATCCATTCAAGGATAGTTTCAGTGATTTCTTCGACACGGACGAGCATTTCATGTCCTTGGAAATCGGCTGGACAGCTTCGCCCGGGCGTATTTATTTGGACAACACACATATCACGCTCTGGCGCGTCGACGAAAGCGCGGCTGCCGGAACGGCCGAAGGGGGCGGGATCGCCTTCTCCCACATCCGCAAATACGGCGATTGGATGCCGTTCCTTCGCGGTGGCTTCGCGGATGATGGCGGTAGCCTGCTGCAAACGTCGGTTAGCGTCGGTTTGATGCATCAAACCGATCCGGCTGGCGATCTCGCAGGGCTGGGCCTGAATTGGAGCGAGGTCAACGAGACGACCTTTGCGGCTGGCCTGGATGATCAAATAACTGCGGAAGCGTTCTACCGAGCCCAGATTACCCAACAGTTCGCAATTACCCCGACTCTGCAGTACCTGCGCGACCCCGCCCTGAACGCAAGCGAGGACGATATCTGGATTTTCGGTTTGCGCGCGAGGATTGCGCTGTGACCAGTCATAGGCGGCCCTCTGTTGGATCAGTACGTGGACTTTGACAGTGAGACCAAAAATGGTGGGTCCCGGAGACTGAAATACCACTTCAGCAGGCTGTTAATCCTTCTTCTTGGGAGAGAAAAATGATCTACAGAATATTGCACTTTACGATGATAATGCTGAACAGTGCTGTCTTTATAACAGCCGCAGCATTCGCTCAGGCCGGTGAATGGCAGCCAGTGACCGGGGCCGATAACTTGCGCGCATTCATGGCCGGTACAAAACTCGAATGGAAGGACCTGGGCGGCGACACCAGTCGTGGTGAGTACCGGGACGACGGCAGCGGTATATTGTATGCCTGGGGCGCCAGTTTCCCCAGGCAATGGGAAACCAAAGGTGACGACCAGATTTGCGTAACCGGCGAACCGGCCAGCCAATGTTACCGGCTGGAGAAAAGCAAATCCGAACCAACGCGTTACCGGGCGATAGATGTCGCGACCGGAACGGCGGTCGAAATCCACAAGATCGGCCCCAAGGGCCGTGCGGTCGTGAGCGGCGATACAACAAAGCGACCCAGTACTGGTGGCCCTGCGGCAGCCTCGGCATCGGAGATGGCGGCCGAATTGTCAAACCCAAACACCGCCCTGGCCTCGTTGACCCTCAAGAACATTTATACCTGGTACGAGGGTGATCTACGGAATGCGGACGACCAATCCAACTATACCATGCTCTTTCAACCGGTCCTGCCATTCCCACTTGAGAAGAAGGGTACTTCGATCCTATGGCGACCGGCGGTACCGTTGCTGCTGGACCAACCCCTTTTTGACGCATCGAGATTGGACTTTGACGAAGAGACGGGAATTGGCGATATCTCAATGGATCTCGCCTATTCGATGAGTTCAGAAAGCGGTTGGCTTACAGCATTTGGTCTATTCACCGTGTTGCCAACTGCAACCAACAGCCGATTGGCCAGCGGAAGATGGTCGATCGGACCCGAGGTGTTGATCGCAAAAAAAACCAAGAAATACATCGCCGGCATTTTTCCAAGCCATCGTTGGGACGTGGCGGGCTGGTCCGACAGAACCGTCAATGTGACGAATCTGAAGCTCATCGCTACTCTGCTACCGGGCGGCGGATGGTCGGTCGGCTCAAACCCGGCGTTAAACTATAATTGGGACGCCGAGCAATGGACCATTCCGGTCAACTTGACGCTCTCAAAAACCATCATTTCGAGTTCGGGACGGCCTTGGAAATTAGCGCTGGAGGCGGACTATTTTGTCGAGAAATCCGATGCTTTTGGGCCGCGGTTTCGGATCGGTTTCAATATCACTCCGGTCGTGAAAAACGGGCTGGCCGAGCTTTTCAAGTAATCTTGCCGCTACTCTGGACGAAATCGAAACAGCCAACTGAACTTTGGCAATAACTTTCAAGTAGGTTAGAGTTCAACTCTTCCATCAACAGTAAGGATTATCCGGACAGGGACATTGATTCAGAGAGGCGAATGGGGTGCATTGTCATGATCAGAATTCGTTCTGGTCTGACATGGGGGAAAATATGGCTGGCTTACCGCTTATTAGATTGAACACCGCCATGGTGGTCGTGGTGGAGCTGGAAAAACGCGGCTTTTCGGCTGATGCCGTCCTGGAAAAATCCGGCCTCACAAGGACGGCGATGGACAATCCGGACACCTTTATTCATGCAACCGTGATGTACAGGTTCTTGGAGGAAGCCGCCGCGGCAACTGACGATAGTTTATTCTTCGCCAAATTGGCCGAAGGCATTGATGTCACCAACTGGTTGAATTTGCAGAAAAATGGCGGTGCACTTACGACCGTCGGCAGTTTGTTGACAGCATTCGCCGTCGCGGCGACCGAACATTCAAGTTCGATACAACATAGTTTAGTTGTGCACGGAAAAAACGCTTCATTCGAAGGCAGTCGAAGTTTCGAAACTCCGTTTACGCCGGGACAGATTGACGCCTACTTCGCAACCTTGGCGGTATCCACCATTCGCCGGGCAGTAGGGCCGGTCTGGAAGGCGGATGATGTTCTCATCGCGGTTAGCGATCCCAAGGCAATTCCACAGATCTTCTATGGCGTCACCGCGTTGAAAGGGGGAAACAAGGGATACCGGGTGAATTTCCCATCGATCTGGCTGAATGAGCCTTTCTCGCCACCGGCCTTTGTTAAGAAAGTGGATGAGGAGAATGATGCGCGCCTTGCCAGCGGTTCAATCACTGCCGCGGTTCGCCAAGCGGTTCGCCCATATATTGGCGAGTTCGATCTGTCGTCCAAACGTGTCGCGGAAATTTGTGGAATGCCGCACCGGACCCTGTCACGCAAGCTTGCGGCGGAAGATCAAACAATCGGCAATGTTCTGGACCAGATGAAGTGCGATGCAGCCTGCCACGCCCTGACCGATACGAGCCAGAAGGTCACAGATGTCGCCGACGCGGTCGGCTATTCGGATCCAACGAGCTTCGCCCGAGCTTTCAAACGTTGGACCGGAAAATCACCCCAGAGTTTCCGGACTGCTGGTGCCAGGCGATAAGCAGAATCGTTTCGTTCGCGGTGGGTGAACGACCGGACTTGCTTTTCGAGGGTCCGGCTTCGGCAATATCAGCCAACGTTTGAATCCAGCTTTATGCCGGCCGATGTGATAACCGTATCCACGACCCTTCAGGCCGCATGGTGCCTGGTTTTATCATCCGGGAGCTGACAACCGGCTATGCGCGATCTGCTGCAAACGAAAGTCCGCGTTGCCCTGCCGGCGATGCTGGCTATTCAGTCCTTCGGCACCATGTGCAGTTTCGCCGGTGCCGTCGTGGCGGTGCAGGCGTCCGCCGATCTCGGCGTGAAATCGACCAGCATCGGTGTTTACATGGCCGTGCTGTACATCATCGGCATGCTGTCGGGTCTGGGCGCCGGCAGTTTTCTGGCCCGCTATGGCGTCATCCGGACCTGCCAGGCCGCCCTGCTGGCGGCGGCCCTTGGTCTCGGTCTGGCCGGCGCCGCCCAGGTATGGTGGCTGGCGGTGGCCAGCGCCGGCTTGATCGGCATCGGCATGGGGCCGCTCAACCCGGCCAGTTCGCGGATCCTGGCCAGGCATTCGCCGGCGCGATGGATGCCCTTCGTCTTTTCGGTGAAGCAGACCGGAACACCCATGGGCGGCATGCTGGCCGGGCTTTTGCTGCCGCCGTTGATGGCGCTTTACGACTGGCGGATTGCTGTTACCGTAATCGCCGTCCTGCCGCTGCTTACCCTTCTCGGCGTACAGCTTATTCGCAAATGTCTGGATGACGACCGCAATTCCAGCTATCCCATCAGCCTGGCCGGCGTTGCGGACTCGTTGCGCGTGATCGTCACCTCCAGGCCGCTCGCCACCCTCGCGGCGGTTGGCTATTTCTATACCTTCGCGCAGATGGCCGTTCTGTCTTTCATGGTGATCTTTCTCGAAGAAGCCAACGGCCTGTCGATGGCATTTGCGGGGGGTATTTTTGCCATCATTCACGGCTCGGCGATCCCGGCGCGGATCATCTGGGGGGCCGCCGCGGGCCGTTTCGCCAGCAGCTGGGTCCTGCTGGGCCTGATCGGCGTCATGATGTCGGGCAGCATCTTCGCGATGAGTTTCTTCACGCCGGCCTGGCCGTTCTGGCTGACCGCGCTGGTCGCCGTCATGCTGGGCGCCAGCACCAATGGCGTACTCGGCCTGCTGCTTTCGGAGTTCGCCCGCCTGGCGCCAACCGACAAGGTGGGTGAGGCCGCGGGCGGCGGCCAGTTCTTTCTGTTCTTCGGGATTGTCAGCGGCCCGCCTATATTCGGCGCCATGGTCGAGTTCGGCGGCGGCTACAGCAACGCCTTCTATCTCATCGCGGCCGCTACGCTCGCGGCTGGCGTCTATCTGTTGCTGACGGCCCGGCAGGCGAAATCAGCGCCGTCCAGCTAACAAAGTGCGGCGAACGCCGGTCGGCTCAACCGGCGCAACAGGACAGTTTGGCGATGTCTTTTTCGAACGTCTGGGCCGCCAGTTTCAGGCCTTCAACGGTGGTCAGGTAGGGGAAGATCATCTCGCCCAGCTCCACATAGGTCATTCCCTGGTGGATCGCCAGGGCGGCGGTCTGAATGCTGTCGGCGCCTTCGGGCGCCAGAATATGAGCGCCGAGGAGGCGTTTGCTGGGCCCATCGGCAACCAGTTTGATCAGGCCGCGGGTATCGCGCGCGGCCAGGGCGCGGGGCACGAATTTCAGCGGCAGCAAGGATGTTGCCACGTCATGGCCCAGGGCCATGGCTCCGGCTTCCGTCAGTCCCACGGTTGCCACTTGCGGGTCCGTGAAGACCACCGCCGGCATGGCGTTGTTGTCATATTGCCGGGCGTCGCCGTTCAGGGCGTTCTGGGCCGCGATTCTAGCGCCATAGGCGGCCATATAGACGAATTGATCCCGGCCCGTGACATCCCCCGCTGCATAGATGCCGGAACGCGAGGTGCGCATTTGTCCATCGACGGCAATGCCGCCATTGTTCAAGGTGTCGATGCCGGCATCGGCCAGGCCAAGGCCATGGGTATTGGGCCGACGCCCGGCGCTGAGCAACAGACGTTCGGCGCCCAATGTCTGCACTTCGCCCCCTATCCTGATATTCAGGGCAACGCCGGCCTCGGTGCGTTCGACGCTTTCATAGGCAAGGCCGTCCAGAACGCCCACGCCTTCGTCGCGCAGATAGCCGCGCAAGGCGTCGCTGACCTCCGGCTCGCCCTCGGGCAACAGCCGGCTGCGGGTGGCGATAACGACCTCGACGCCGGCGCGGGTCAGCATTTGCGCCAGTTCACAGCCGATATAGCCGCCGCCGATAAGCAGCATGGAACGCGGCAATACCGTCATCTCGAATGCGGTCGTACTGGTCAGATAGGGCACATCAGCCAATCCCGGTATGGCCGGAATATTCGGCTGGGAGCCGGTGGCAACAATGATCTTGTCTGCCGCCAGGGCACTGTCGTCCAGGTACAGGCCGTCGGCGGTGAAGGCGGCTGGGCCTTCGAGATAGTCAATTCCAGGATAGCTAGGCAGCAGGTCGAGGTATTTGCTTTGCCGCAGGGCGCTGACCAGATCATCCTTTTGCGCCACTACCGCGCCCCAGTCCGCCAAATGCCCGGCCGCCCGGATACCGGCGAACCGTTCCGCGGCGTTGGCATGATGCAGGGTTTCCGTGGCCCGGATCATGGTTTTGGACGGCACGCAGCCGACATTGACGCAGGTGCCGCCGATGGTGCCGTGGCCGATCAAGGCGACATGGGCGCCTTGTTCGGCTCCTGTGATCGCAGCCGAAAATCCAGCCGATCCGGCGCCAACTATGGCAAGGTCATAACGGCTATTCCCCTTGGCCGCCGCAGGGCTATCCAGACTCATGACCGGCTATCCGCCGCGTTCGATTTTGCCCTCTGGGCGCTTTGGTTGCGGCGGATCAGGGCATAGCCGGTAACACCGAGGAAAAAGACCAGGCCGGGCAACAGGATAAAGTCCAGCCAGGCGCCCATCAGCGATGAAATCCCCAGCGCCGCGAACAACAGCACCAGGGCCGGGGTAAAGCAGCAGACGGCCAACAGACCGGTACCCGCCAGGCCAAGGCCCAGCAAACCATTCGGCTTCTTACGGTCATTCATGTCTGCCGTGCTCCTTCGATCCAGCGCATTTGCCTCGTCCGTGAATGCTGCTAACCTACATCCTGTAGTTACTACGGGATCAAGACGGAAAATGCCTGCTCACAAAGACGTTACGGCGTTGTCCATTGGCGCCCTGTCGAAGCGGACCGGCGTGCATCTGGAGACGGTGCGCTATTACGAAAACATCGGCATCATGCCGCCGCCGCCGCGCAGCGCGGCCGGACACCGCCGTTATGATCATGACCACCTGAAACGCCTGACCTTCGTGAAACGCAGCCGCGAGTTGGGCTTTACCCTGAAAGAGGTGCGCGCCCTACTGGCCCTGGTCGACGGCGGTGATTACACCTGTGGCGAAGTGCATGACCTGACCGTGAAGCATCTGCACGAGGTGCGGCAAAAGATCGCCGATCTACAGCGCCTGGAAGCCACCCTGGCGGAGATCTCGGCTCAATGCGCGGACGGTACTATTCCCGAATGCCCGGTCATTGAGACCCTGTTCCGGTAGCCGCGGCAATGCCCGCCTGAATTTTGACATTGGCAGACAAACTCGATCGACTGCCATAAAGTATGATCACTTATGACGGCAACGTCGAACGGCTGGAATCATGGACAAAATGTCGGGGAGGGCCCGTGGCGCTACTTATCGTTAATCTGGATAAATTTATCGGCAACGCAGATGCGTGGCGCGATGCATTCGAGGAACAGCTTCCCGAACTCGAAATTCGTATCTGGCCCAATGCGGGTGAATTGGGGGATATTGAGTATCTCGCATTTATGCACCCTGATTTTGATATTCTGCCGCCATTTCCGAATTTGAAAGCCATGCTCTCGCGCGCGGCTGGCGTCGATGACATTGTCAACCATCCGAAATTGCCGCAGGCGCCACTGGGCAAGCTGGAGCCGTCGGGCGGTGACCCAATGATGACCGAGTATGTCGTCATGCATGTACTTCGTTTCCATCGCGATATGCCCGCCTATCAGGCGTATCAGGCCAAACGGGAATGGCATCGGGCGCCGATAATGCGGCCCGAGCAAAGGCGCGTTGGCTTTCTGGGTTACGGCATGATGGCCAAGGCGCCGGCGTTGGTTTTGAAATCGCTGGATTTCAACGTATCGGCCTGGGTCCGAACGCCCAAGGAAGATGCCGAAGTTCCGATTTTTCACGGCCCCGATCAGCTTGAGCCTTTCCTCAGGCAAACCGACATCGCCGTCTGCCTGTTGCCGCTGACCCAGGAAACGGAGGGTATATTCTGCGCCCGCACTTTCGCCATGATGCCGAAAGGCGCGATGCTGGTTAACGTTGGACGCGGCAAACATGTGGTTGACGAGGATTTGATCGAGGCGCTCGATTCCGGGCAATTGTCCTACGCCGCCCTTGACGCCCTCTGGCCCGAGCCCTTGCCGACGGAAAGCCCCTTGTGGGCGCACCCAAAGATCACGGGGATGCCGCATGTGGCGCGGCGGCCGACTGTCGCCGGCCTGGTGACGGAAATTGCCACCAACATTCGGCGCCTGGCGGCGGGCGAATCCCTGCTACAGGAAATTGATATCGCGGCGGGCTACTAGCCCCACATGATCTAGATGAAACTGGCCCGAACCTCGCCCATCCCGCCGAAATCGCCCACAACTTTGTCGCCTGGCGAAATGGGCGTGATGCCGGTGCAGGTGCCGGTCATGACCAGGTCGCCCGCACACAGGCCGCGTTGAGCAAGTGCGGGATGGCGCTGGCACCAGGCCAGGGCATCGAAAATGTGGTCCCATAGCAGGACCGACGTATTACCGTCGTTCACTGTTTCGCCGTTGATGGACAGCGTCACCGGATGATCGGTTAGATCAAAGTCGCACCAATTCCGGACTTCCGGTCCGAGAACCGTGCCCACGTTGGCGCCGCCATCGGCGATCACCCTAAAACCGGCGCCCGCCAATTCGCCCTCAAAGCGGGCGCCAACGATTTCGAACGATGGGTGGATAGCCGCCACGGCGTTTTCAATCTCGGCTCGTTCATAGGGAGGATCTTTCGGCGGGAGATCCGAATGCAACCGCACGGTCATTTCAGTCTCGACATTGTGCCCGGGCAGCACTTTCACCGCCGCATCGCTTTCATGGGTGAAGCGCTGAAACAATGGCCCGAGAAACGGCTGGCTAACGCCCAACACTGCGAACAGGGCTTCGACGGTCGCGCCGATTTTCCAACCCGTCACCGGAAGTCCCGATGCCGCGATCATTGCGGCCTGTATCTCGTAGGCTTCGTCTTCCGTATCGGGGCTGCCGGCGAAATCACCTGGCAGTTTCAAGTCATTGACCCGTGAAGTCCAAAGTTGCTGCGCCACGCTGTCTGCCATGCCGATCATCCAATCCCGTATTTCATGGTTTCCGCAATCTGCATTGTACTCAAGATCGCCGAGCTTAATCAGAAATTTCCCCAGAAAAAACGGCACGCCGCAATTGCCGACCCTAGATTAATGCGTTGCGCAGGCGACTTTGTGGCGAGCGGGCCGAGGCATTTGGGCCAGTACCGACAGCGGCTATCAGCATCGGAAGCCGACATATCAGTCCAAAACCAAGTGCTTTCGGCCAGACGTTGCCTTTGCCATGACGATTCATTAGCGAGACAGGTGTTGGCCCCGACCTACCTATTGACGAGACTTTGTTGCTGCCTGGTGAACCATACGCTGGAAGGATCCATCTTTCAGAATTTCCTCAATTGATGACCGCAATCCTTTTTGAAGATCCTCGCCAATCGAGTCTCCCGACATGAATATATCGAGAGCACAGTGGGAATTTTCGATTTCTGAATCCCGTTGGATTTCTGAGAGGGCAACGCCCCGCATCAAGATTTTAATGGTTAGATCAAATTTTGTGGTTGTTTTCCAATCATGGCACCAGCCTCTTCCCCCATAGTAACCGTCGATTTTAGGCTTAACGTTGACTATCGCAGTCTTATCGGAATTCGGATCCAGTTTGAATAACTGGGCCATTACATTTTGCACTTCGTCCTCAAAGTCTTCTTGAAGTACATAGGTTACGGCATTTTCCCACGAAGCTGAATTGTGACCAAGCCCCCTGGACGTCGTCGTGGCCTCCATGCCTAACACTTTTGTTCCTTTGCGCGGCGCGTTAACGGTGATTTTTGCTACTTTCAATCGGTCCACACTCGCTAATCTTATCCTGTCGTTGGATTCCAAGTGGCCAATATGAACCTCGCGGGTCTGATACCTCTGTGTCTTTTTCGTAAGTTCGCAGGAAGAAATCCCTAATAAAACTATAGTATAAATTGAAATTCTCAAAAATAAGATCATGAATATTTCTATGCAAAATTTAATGGTTAGCCTATTAGTTTATTAAAACCTTTGAATTGAGGCAATCAAAATTTCGATACCTATAGCCCCGACCGTACCAGGGGGAAAACCTCCTCGGCTAACATTTGCATCTCGTCCAGAACCATTTTCTGGGGCATGCCGGGGAATTGCACGCCCATGACGAAGTGGTTGACGCCGAAGCGGCGCACCAGATCGAGGATCTGCGCCGCGATTTCTTCCGGTGAGCCAAACAGGAAGCGGTCCTGGACCAGATCCTCGAAATCTATGGCGAAATCGTTGTCCCCCGCCGGCATCACCTTGTCCTGGCCCCATTGGTGATAGGCGCTGTATTTGGCCTCCAGATACGGTTGCGCCATGCGCATGGCCTCTTCGCGCGAGGCGGCGACCACGACTTCCCGCATCATGGGAAACTCGGCCGGGAACGGCTTGTTGCAGGCATCCAACTCGCGCTTGTAGACCTCCATCTGCCTTTCGATGGTGTCCAGGCGGTTGTGGGGATTGACGAACCAGGCGTCGGTCAACCGGG
The DNA here is from genome assembly GCA_021776235.1 of Alphaproteobacteria bacterium. Classification (GTDB taxonomy): domain Bacteria; phylum Pseudomonadota; class Alphaproteobacteria. Next base: position 80,077 of record JAJFGG010000152.1, read on the forward strand.
CGGCACGGCGAATGGCGATATCGGCGTTGGCCCCGGTCCAGATGGGCGGCATGGGTTTTTGTGCCGGCTTGATGGTGCAGACCGCCTCGATCAATTCAAAGTGGGAGCCGATCATGGAGACCTTGTCCTCGGTCCATAGGCGCTTGATGGCCGCCAGGCCTTCTTCCAGGCGCGGCCCGGCCTCCTTGAAGGTGGTGCCAAAGGCGCGGAACTCCACATCGCGGTAACCGATGCCGACGCCAAAGATCAGGCGGCCGCCGGACATCACATCGATATTGGCGAACTGTTCGGCGATATCCAGGGGCTTGTGCAGGGGCAGCAGGACGACGCCGGCGATCAGGCGCAGTGACGGCGCCTCGGCCATGATGCGGGCCAGAAACGGCACCTGCTGAAACTCGGACAGGGGGTGGGTGGTGTAGTGGGAGCCCTTCATGATGGAATCAAAACCCAGCTTTTCGGCCCAGCGCACCTGTTCCAGCATTTCCGCCCAATGCTGGGCCGCATCGCCGCCAACCGGGAACTGCCCCCGGTTCATCAAGCCGAATTGGATCATTACCTGTACACCTCCATGTTATCATGGCCAGTCTATGGCAAATTGGTGGCCGGCCCAAATTCGTGCCCTGAATTCGTCATAAGAAAACCAGAGGAGTTTGCGGATATGGCGGTGACGGAACCACGCGTGCCCATGCTGTCGGAAGAGGCGGCCCGCGCCATCGGCAAGGAGGCGGGCATCCCATCTACCATGGCCGGGCTGAACGTATTTCGCGTGTTCTCGCAACATCCCACCCTGGCGGCGGCTGTCAGCACACAGTTGTCCATGCTGCTGTTCAAGGGCAATAAGCTGGATTTACGCCTGCGGGAACTGATCATCATTCGGATTGGCTGGCGCACGGGCGCCGCCTACGAGTGGACCCAGCATTGGCATGTCGCCCTGCGCATCGGCATGGCGGAAGAAGACATACTGGCGGTCCGCGACCCGGAAAACGCAACCTGTCTGAGCGCCGCCGACCGGGCCGTGATTGCCGCAACCGACGATGTGCTGGACCATGGAGCCGTCAGCGAGGCGACGTGGCGGGCCTGTGCCGGGCACCTGCCCAGCAACGAGGAACGCCTGGAGCTGGTGGCGGCGATCTGCAACTGGAACAGCTTTTCCATCCTGTTGAAAAGCCTGAAGATTCCCTTGGAAGACGGCATGGAGGCCTGGCCCCCCGACGGCCTGGCGGCGCCGGCGGCGGATTAGACAGACGACGCCGTTATTGCGACGATGATATAGCGCCCGGTCTTGCCGACGGCGACCAGCGCCAGAAAGATGGGGAAGCGGACCCGCAGGATGCCCGCCACGACGGTCAGGGGGTCGCCAACCACCGGCAGCCAGGCGAACAACAGAGACCATAGGCCAAAGCGTTGAAACCACGCGGCGGCCCGCTGTTGCCGCCCTGGTGTCAGGGGGTACCATTTTCGATCGCTGAAGCCGGACAGGAAGCGGCCAAGCAGCCAGTTGACCACGGCGCCGGCGGTATTGCCGGCGGCGGCAACGGCGATGGCAGGCCATAGCATCGCCGGGTTATGGGCGACCAGGGCCCATAGCGCGATCTCGGACGCCGCCGGCAATATCGTTGCCGCGACGAAGGCATTCAAAAAAAGCGCGGTGAGGGATGTAGCCATGCAGGCCAGCTTTTAGCCCAGGGTCAGCTTTGCCTGCAAGCTGCCGTGGTGCCGCGGTATCGTTTTGGCTATGCTGACCCCGGCCTTGCAGGCCATTTGACAATGATCGTTCAAGTGGGGATGCGATGATCACGACGACAGTAGCGGGCAGTCTGCCGAAGCCGGCCTGGTTGGCGGAGCCGGAGGCGCTGTGGGCGCCCTGGCGCTTGCAGGGCGCGGCCCTGATCGAAGGCCAACAGGACGCGGCCCTGGCCTGGATCAAGATTCAGGAAGACGCCGGCATTGATATCGTCAGTGACGGCGAACAGTTCCGCAAACATTTCGTGCATGGTTTTTTGGAAGAGATCGAAGGCATTGATTGGCAGCGCATGACCACCATGGGCATCCGCGATGACCGCTATGACGCCCAGGTGCCAACCGTGACAGCGGCGCTCGGGCGGAAAAATTCCGTGCATGGGGACGGGGCAAAATTCTGCCGCGAACGCACTTCTCATCAGCTCAAATTCACCCTGCCCGGCCCCATGACCATCTGTGACACCATCGCGGATTCCCATTACGGCAGCCGGCCGAAAATGGCCATGGCCTTTGCCGAACTTCTGAACCAGGAGGCGCGGGAACTGGATGCTCTGGGTGTCGACGTCATTCAGTTCGACGAGCCGGCCTTCAACGCCTTCATGGATCAGGTCCCGGTCTGGGGTGTGGATGCCCTGCATCGGGCCATCGATGGTTTGAGCTGCAAGACAGCCGTACATATTTGTTATGGCTACGGCATCAAGGCGAATATTGACTGGAAAGAGGGGCTGGGCGCGGAATGGCGCCAGTACGAGGAATTCTTCCCGGCCCTCAATGACAGCCGGATCGATCAGGTCTCGTTGGAATGTGCGGATTCGAAAGTACCGCTATCGGTGCTCGGCTTGCTCAAGGACAAGGATGTTCTGGTGGGAGCAATCAATGTCGCCAATAACGAGATCGAGACGCCGGAAAAAGTCGCCGCCACCCTGCGCGCGGCCCTCGAATTTGTCGATCCGGAACGGATCATCGCCTGCACCAACTGCGGCATGGCGCCCATGCCCCGCGACGTAGCCGAAGGAAAGCTGAAGGCGCTGGGCGCCGGCGCGGCATTGTTGCGCAAGGAATTGGGCGGCTGACGGATATTTTGCAGCGTCAGGCGCCGGAGTCACCTTAGGCGGTTTCGGACTTTAGCGTCTCCACCTCTGTCTCAACCACGGTGCCCTTGAAGAAATCCGGGTTCATGCCGGTGTGCATGCGGACCACATTGGCGTAGGTGAAATCGCGGAAATCGTCTTCGGTGACAAATCCATCATCCAGCAACTCATAGGCCTCGACCATCACCTTGGTCATATCGGGCACGTCCCAATGGCCAATGTCCGAGCCCAATACGGCGTTCAGCTTGGCGCCGTGGTGGTTCAGCCTGCTGTCGAAGGCGACGGCGGTCATACGGTCGTCGGCCTCGGAACCAAAGTAAAAATTCTGATCGAAGATGCGGCGGATATCTTCCGGCTGCCTGATGCCGCTGGCGGCGAAATCGTCCAGCTCTTCCGGTGCCCCGAAGAATTGGGTCGAGGCGGGTTGGTGCGGATCGGCACGGACCCGTTCCGCGGTAAGATGTTCGTCGCCAAATTTTTCGAACATCTCGACCAGCAGCTCGATATCCAGCCTGGCTGGGTCCAGGTTGCGGGCCAGGGCAGCCACATTGCGTTTCTCCCAGTATTCGAACAGGCTGTTATAGAGTTGCCCGGCCCAGCCGGCGCCGCCTTCCAGGAAACAGAATTTCAGATCGGGAAACCGGTGGGGCACACCGCCGAAGAACAGCGAGCGGCAGAAAAACTCGCTGCTATCGCCAAAACTGCCAAGGGAGTTGAAGCAATAGTTCCTGGGCGAGCCGTGGGTCGTGGTGCGCCCGCGAAAGGCGTTGTGGCAACTGGGCGCCACGCCCAGCGCGACGCATTTCTCCCACACCGGATCGTAGGCGTCAGCCATATCGATGCCGGGGGATTCCAAATTCAATGCCAAATGCGCCAGATGGGGCGCCTCGCGCAGCACCTCCGGGGCCGGCCGGTACAGCAGCGTATTGACGACGATGGCCTTCAAACCCAATTCGCCAACGGCGAAATCAAGCTCGGCCATGGCCTCCTCGGGCGTGTGCATGGGAATAAGCGCCGCGGGGGTCAAACGGTCGGACACATCCTTGAACATATCCGCGTACAGCATGTTCATGGCCCGGTAGACCACGGGGCGCAGGTCGTCATCATCCAGCCGCAGGACGCTCAAGGCCAGGGTGCCGTAAACGACGCCAAAATCGATCCCGGCCTCGTCCAACCGCGCCCGGTACAGTTTGGGCAGCATCGCCGTGGCCCGGTCTATGGAGCCGGGACCGGAATTGCCAACCCATACGGCGCGCCGGCCGGGGCCAGTTTGATCGCCGCGCAACATATCCTGGTATCGATTGGCGATATCGGGGCCGCCGACCTGGCGCACGAAGTCCAGCACGGCGAAGGTGGACTCGATCATATGCCCGTCCGCATCGACCACCGGATGGTTTAGTTTGGCACGGATATCCGCACCGGTCAGGCCGCTATTGGCATGGCTCGACATTATAAATTCCCTCCCAGAAAGCCCTATTGATGATCCCCGCCGCTGTCCATTGCCTTGGAAAGCAGAGCCATGGCTATTTCAAAGGGGAAAGCCGTGCGTGTCCAGGCCTACCAGGGTGCGGCCGTAGGCTTGCGCGGAGGTGTCGATGTTGATCATCTCGTGCTTGGCGGCCATGGTCAGGTCACGAAAGGCCCGCTGCAGGGCGCTGTCATCAAATGCCGAGCGGGCGCCGGCCGCCGCCATCAAGCGGTCGACGGCGCGGCGAAACAGTTCCACCGCATAGGCAGCCTGATATTTGGCCTGCGCCCGCAGCGCCGGGCTATGGTCCTGATTGGCGGCTTCTTCCAACAGATTGAGGGTATCGCCGAGCAGCCGCGAGGCACAGGTAAGCTCGCCGCGCGCCTCCGCCAGGCGCATATGCAACCCTGGCCGCGCCAATTTCTTGTTACCGGTGTAGCGGTCCCGCTGGCTGGTGATCCGATCCAGCGCGGCATCGAAGGCGTTTTCCGCGATGCCCTCGGTGGCGGCAGCCAGGTAAGCCGCTAGCCCCGGAATGATCGGTATGCGGTAGAGATCGCTGTCATGGCGCCTGGCCCATTCGCCGCGGCCGCCAAGCAGCAGCCCGGTATCCATGGCGCGGTGTTCCGGCACGAAGACATCCTGCGCCGTGGCGTCCACGCTGCCGGTTCCCCGCAGGCCAATAGTCTGCCAATTGTCGTCAAGGGCCAGATCCGCCCGGGGCACCACCACATGATAGAGCCGCGGTTTGCTGCCCCGATCCTGATCGCTCCTGCGGTCCGCGTTGCCCAGCAGGAACCAATCGCCGTGCGCGGCGCCGGAATTGAACGACCAACGGCCGGTAATTCTGAAACCGCCGTCGACGGGCGCGATCGCGCCGCTTGGCGCCAGTGAACCGGGGGTAACGCCATCGGGGCCATCACGCCAGACGTCGTCCTGGGCCGCCTCGGGAAAGCCGGCGATGATCCAGTCATGTGCGGCCGAGACCATCAGTACCCAGCCGGCCGCGCTGCAATGGCGCGAGCAGGCGGAGATCAGCGCCGCCGCGTCACGGAAACCGCGCTGGTCGCCGCCGGCCCGTTTGGGCACCAGCAGCCGCCACAATCCGGCCGCCCGCATGGCCTCCACGCTTTCACGGGCCAACTGCCGCGCCTCGTCGGACCTCGCTGAATGGTCCGCCAATGTGCTCAGCAGATCGGAGGGCAAGGCGTCCTTTGCCTGGTTCATCGCACAATTTCACCCATAATAAGCCTCCGAAACGCCTACGCCGCCGGCCCAGGCTCTACCAAGTCGATCCCCACGCCAACGTCCTGGATATCCTTCATGCCCACCATGACTGGACTGGCAGCCGCGCGCGGCGACTGGTGCGATGTTGCGGCAGGCCATTGTTCCAAAGCAGATGCAGGGATGATATCATGGGCAACGTCCCTGGCCAAAATTTCGTCTGGGCACAGCGGGATACCGGTTTCGACCCCGGCTGGCCGGGATAAATTCGGGACCGCGCCGTTGTGGGACATACCGCGCGGCCAATTGGATTTACGGTCGGCGACTGATTGATCCCCGATGCGGACGATAGGCAGGCAGCGCCATGGACAGGCCCGAACGGCCAACAGAGCTAAACCCTTCGGCGGATGCCTTCGTTGGCTGGGCCCGGCAGCAGGCCGTTGCGCTGTCCATTCCCCGGCAGGACGATAACTATGATGACCTCGGGTTCATGCCCGCCGTGATTGGCCGCAAGCGGGTCGTCGCCGTGGGTGAGAGCGCTCACTATCTGCACGAATGGAACCGGTGGCGCGCCCGGTTGTTCAAATATCTTGCGCTTGAGCATGGGTTCAGCACCTTCGTCCTCGAATCTGGTCTGGTAGAAGGCCGCCGGGTACATGACTATGTCGCCGGCGCCGACTATGACTGGGACACCGTCGCAGCAGCGATCAACAACGTCTGGGGTGTTTGGGCCGAGCTCAACGAGCTCATACGTTGGATGCGGGAATGGAATGCGAACCCGGACCGTCCGCGGGAGCTTCGCTTTTATGGCATGGACGGCACCGGCAACTGGGCCCATGCCCGGTATGCCTACCGCGCCGTGCACGACTTCGCGGTCCAGGTTGACGAGGATCTGGCCGACGATATCGCCAGGGACCTTGAACAGGCGGTGGCGCAGGTGACACTCGAGACCCGCGAGCAGGTCACCGGGTCCACCTTCAGGGACCTGATCGGCGCGGCATCCCTGGTGGTGAGCAGGATCGAGCAAGCCCGCATTGCCTATACCACGGCGACGTCGCACGACGATTACGACTGGGCCTTGCGTTGCGCACAAATTCTTCGGGACGTGATACAGGGCATTGCGCAAACGGAATTTGACTTCGAGGTCGGCTTACGCCAGTTCTGGAATGTGCGCGATGTGTCCATGGCGGAATCGTTGCACTGGATTCGTCAGCGCGAGGGCTGGGATGCCGGCATCGTGGTCGGCGCTCACAACACACACCTGCAACTGCACCCAGTGCGAACGCAAAAAGCGACTTCCATGGGCTCGTACTTCTCCAGCCGCTTCGGGCGCGATGACGTACTGTTTATTGGTGCTACGAGCGAGCGCTCGGTGAAGGGAGAGCCGGCGCGGTCCGACAGTAACCAGGCTGCCTACGCAAAGATTGGTCCGGACAGCTTTTTCCTGGATTTGCGCGAGGCCCCGAGCAGCGGTCCGGTGGCAGATTGGCTCAACGTTGAACGCCCGGACCGCTCGAACCTGAGATACCAACCGGTGTGTGCGGGCGACGCCTGGGACTGTCTGCTGTTCCACCGGACGCTCTCCACGGGCGAGGTCGAGCTTCCGGGTTATCTGCGGGCCCTCCCGGCCGAGCATCCCGTGGACGGGCTCGCACGCTTCAGTGGCCGGTACGTGATCCACGGCTTCCTTGCCGCCGTCAATACGCTGGATGTGTTCTTCGAGGACGGCATTCTTTATACCGATGGCCAGGACGACACCAGCGGCGAGGTATTCCCACCCTACAAGGTACCCATGTACGCCTGCGATGACGGCCGCTTTCGCTGGTCGAGCTGGCCGGCCATCCTCGAGTTCCATCAGGACGGGGACCGGGTAAGGGTAAGCATTGCGACGCCGGGCGGGGCGCTATATCACGGCGCTCGCGTCGGCGACGCGGTCCGAAGCCAGATGCCAACACCAGGCGGGGAAGGTTAGCGATTGCCAGGAGTGCCAATCGGGTATCCAGGTACTTACCTTCTTGCGGCCGAGTGGCGGACTCTGGCAACATTCCTAAGAATTGAGGCATAAGTAACGAAACCGGGAGTATCGCCATGCACACTGCCATCCACCCCTTCGACCATCCGGCGGCCTGGAGTGCCACGGATTTTGGGTCCAAGGAGGACCTGACCATCGAACTCGACGGCCGCCATCTGTCCGCACTGGAGGCAGGGCTGGCCGCGCTCAAGGCAAAGAGGTACGGCAATGGGGACATCACCCGCGAGCGCTTTCCTCTGGACGCCATAGCCGAGGACGTCGCCGCCTGGCGGGAAGAGGTTCAGCGCGGCCGCGGCATTCTCATCCTGCGCGGTTTTCCGGTGGCGGACATCGATACCGAGGACCTGGGTCTGATGTATCTGGGTTTTGGCAGCCACTTTGGCCGGCCCACGTCCCAGAGCCCCCTGGGCGATCTGATCGGCGAGGTCGTCGATGTCGGCGGCAAGGACCGCCAAGAGCGCGCCTACCGCAGCAGCCGGCGGCTTTTGTTGCACACCGACCGCTGCGATCATCTTGCCATGCTGTGTGTCCGTCCGGCCGTCTCGGGTGGCATGAGCGGTTACGCCAGCGGGCTGACCGCCCACAACATCGTGCTGCAAGAGCGGCCGGACCTGATCGAGGCGCTCTATCGAGGCTATCACCATCACCGCTTTGGCCAGCAAGCCCCCGGCGAACCCCTGGTCACCAGGGAACGTGTCCCGATCTTCTCGGTGGCCGAGGGCGTGCCGTCGGTCATTCTTATTCGCGGCTATATCGATCTGGCGGTACAGGAAGGCCATGTCCGGCTCAGCGACATGGAATTGGAGGCGCTTGATTTCCTGGAATCCGTCACCGAGCGCCCCGATGTGAAGTTGGAGTTCATGATGGAACCGGGTGAACTCAGCATCGCCAACAACTGCCTGTTGCTGCACAATCGAACGGCGTTTGAGGACGCCGGCGACGCGGCGCAAAAAAGATTATTGTTGCGCCTATGGTTGCGTGAAGACGCACGGCCCATGGCGCCTGGCGTGCTGGTGCACAAGGGAGCGGCCGGCATCGTCAGGCAGGATGGCAAAGGAACCTACTACACCCCAGATGCCAAGGCGTCTTGAAGCAAGTGTCATGGATGGATAGGTGGATGTTCGCGCCATTAGCAGGCATGATGGCGGGCGGGAATTGGAAGGGACTTGGCTATGCAGATATCACCGCTTAACGATGCCATCGGCGCCCGGGTAGACGGCGTTGATCTGGCCGCCGGCTTCGATGACGAGACCTTCGCGGCCATTCATCAGGCCTGGCTGGATCGTTGCGTGCTGTTGTTCCGCAGGCAAAAGTTGACGCCAGCCCAGTTGGTTGCCTTCGCGGCCCGTTTCGGGCCGTTGGAACCTCCCCCCGGCAGTGAAAAAGACCTGCGCTCGGATGCCGGTGCCGACGAGGCGCGGGATATGTGGATCATTTCCAACGTGGTAGAGAACGGCAAAGCCATTGGCGCTCTTGGCTATGGCGAGGCGGAATGGCATTCCGACATGACCTATCTGAACGTACCGCCCACGGCCTCTGTGCTGTACGGCCATGAAGTGCCCGCCATGGGAGCCAATACCTGGTTTGCCAATATGTATGCTGCCTGGGAACAGATGCCGCAGGATCTGCGGAGCGCTGTGGAAAATGCCCAGGCCCTGCATAATTCCTCCTATACCTCGGCCGGCGAATTGCGCAAGGGAATGGACGCGGTGACCGATGTGCGGGATGCGCCCGGCGCGGTGCACCCCATCGTCATCACGCATCCGGAAAATGGCCGCCAGGCGCTGTTTCTGGGCCGACGCACCAATGCCTACATCAAGGGCATGACGGTCGCGGACAGCGAAACCATGCTGGACCGGCTTTGGGATTACTGCGTGGCTGACAGGTTCAGCTATTCCCATCAATGGCAACCCGGCGATGTGCTGATCTGGGACAACCGTTCCACACTGCATCGCCGCGACGCTTTCGATCCCGAGGCCCGGCGTATCCTATGGCGCTGTCAGATCAAGGGTACGGCCTTACCGGCGGCGAATGCCGCCTGACCTGGATACGGCACGCCTGCATTTGCGGCCCTGGCGGCTGGACGATCTGGAGGTCTGCGTCGCCATGAACATGGACCGGGAGGTGGGCCGCTACCTGTTTCCCCATGGCTCACCGTTAGAGGCCGAGCAGCGTGAGCTTTGCCGCCACAAGATCACCAGCGGCTGGCCGCAACGTGGCGCCGTTTGGGCGGTTGAATGGGCCGGTGCGGACGAGATGCTGGGTTGGTGTGGCCTGTTCCCTTTGGAAGAGACCGGTTTGATCGAAATCGGCTATCGCTACCTGACCACGGCCTGGGGCAAAGGTGTGGCGACGGAGGCGGCGGCCCGGGTGCTTGGGCATGGCTTCGGGGTGTTGGCGTTTGATCCCATCGTCGCGGTCACCCATCCCGACAACCTGGGCTCGCAGCAGGTGTTGACGAAGATCGGTTTGCGGCCCGGCGGCCTGCAATTCCACTACGGCCTGGATCTCAGCTTCTTTGCCCTGGAACGCGCCGACTACTTCGCGTCCCGATAATCCAGCCCTCAATTGTCTGCCGGCGGCTTTCGTCATCAAACATCTACGATTGCGCTTGAGGGGCAATGACGAGATCTACCGTCACACCCGCGAAAGCGGGTGTCCAGGGCAACGGGGGGCTGCGTTCCACACTATTCATTTCTCGATGAATGATCGCCCTATCAGCTGGCGGTGGATCTGGTTGGTGCCTTCATAGATCTGCGTGATCTTGGCATCCCGCATATAGCGTTCCATGGGGTAATCCTTGCAATAGCCGTAGCCACCGTACAATTGCACCGCATCCGTGGTGATCCGCATGGCCAGGTCCGAGGCGCGCATCTTCAGCATCGAGGCCTCGATGCCGATATCCTCCTCGCCCGCATCGATCATGGCGCCGACCCGCCACAGCCAGCTTTCGCACAACGCCAGATCCGTGACCATATCCGCCAGCATGAACTGAATGCCCTGGAATTCTATGATATTGCGGCCCGATTGCTGCCGTTGATTGATATAGGCAACGGCGTCCTCGAAGGCGGCGCGGGCGATGCCCAGGGCGTGGGCGGCGATGGAGGGGCGGGACTTGTTGAGGGCCGAGAACAGGATTTTCAAGCCGTCTCCCGGCTCGCAAAACAGATTTTCACGGGGCACGCGCACGTTGTTGAAGCTGAGACCGACGATAGGCGCGGCGCGCTGGCCCATCTTGTCCTCCTTGCCCAGCACTGTCAGGCCCTCGGCGCCTTTTTCCACCAGGACGAACGAGATCGCCGCCCTGTCGTTATCAATCTCGGACCATTTGCCGAACAATCCGTAAAATTCCGCGTGGTTGCCGCAGGTGATGAATATCTTGCTGCCATTGATGATGATATCGTCACCGTCGGGCGTAAACCGCGTCTTCATCCCCGTCGCATCGGAGCCCGCGGTGGGTTCGGTGATGCAGAGCGACACCAGGCCGCCAGCGGCGATCTTCGGCAGCAGGCGGGTCTTCTGTTCATGGGAGGCGAAATCGATCACCGGTTTGACCGCATGGAAAGTATTGCTCCAGACCATGGCGGAAGAGGCGCAGGCCTTGGCCATCTCGCGCACCGCGGCCAGATAGCTCACGTAGGAGGTCATGGCGCCGCCATATTCGTCGGGGATGAACATGCCGTTCAGGCCCAGCTTGTTGATGGCATGGACGTTGTCCCAGGGAAATTCAGCGCTGCGGTCATATTCGGCGGCATGTGGCCGCAAATGATCCCGGCACAGGGCGCGCACGGCGTCCAGCAGCAACCGCTCCTCCTCCGCTAGAGCAAGACTGTCGTCGAGGCGCTGTAACACTTTCATGCTCTTGACCTTATTGGTTGATGCTTTGGCCGCCATCCATGACGATGGTTTCACCGGTCAGGCTGGGCAGATCCTCGGCCACCAGCATGGCGACCAGACGGGCGACTTCCTCGATACTGGCGGCATCGCCGGTAGGTATGCGGCGACGGATAAAGTTCCGGAAACTTTCGTGCGTCATGTATTCCGCGTTCAGGTCGGTCTTTACAAAGCCGGGGGCCACATTGACCACGCGGATTTTGTCCTGCGCCCACTCCACCGCCAGGGTGCGGGTCAACGCCCCCAAGGCCGCCTTGGTGCAATTATAGGCCAGGTTGCGCTTGGCACCCAGGCGTTCGAAGAATGAGCCGATATTGATGATCAGACCGCCGCCCTGGGCAACCATGTGCGGATAGACCTCGCGGCAGGCCAGAAATGGCCCGGTAATATTGGTCGCCAGGGTGCGTTCGAATTCGGCCTTGGGGACTTCGGCGCTTATGCCTTCCAAATGCAGACCGGCATTGTTGATCAGCACGTCTATGCGCCCGGCCTGGTCCGCCAGGGATTTTAGGGCCGTGACGACCTGCGCTTCATCTTCCATGTCGCAAACCAGATTGATCAGGTTGCCCGGAACCTCCCGATCCTCGGGTCCCAGGCCCTTGCGCGACAGGCAGCCGATGGTGTGGCCGAGCCCGGCAAGTTCAGCGACAAGGCCCGAGCCGATGCCCCGGCTGGCGCCGGTTACGGCGATGATCTTGCTCTCTGGCGCGCCCGACGCCATGCTCAGCGGTCCTTGAATTCTGGCGCACGCTTTTCCAGGAAGGCATTGGCCCCTTCGGTTGCATCCTCGCCCTGGAAGGCCAGGGTGTTCAGATCCCGTTCAATGGACAAGCCTTCCGCCAGGGCGGTGTTATCGGCGCGCATGACCGCTTCCCGGCCATAGCGCAGGACCGGCAGGGAGAAAGCCGCGAATTCCCGTGCATAAGCAATGGCGCCGGCCACGGCGGGGGTTTCGACCAGCCGGTTGATCAGGCCCATGCTCAGGGCTTCCTCCGCCGCGACCATGCGTCCGGTCATGACCATGTCCAGGGCCCGTCCCTGACCGACCAGACGGGGCAGGCGCTGGGTGCCGCCATATCCCGGGATCAGGCCCAGCTTGATTTCCGGCACCCCCAGTCTGGCGTTCGCCGTGGCCACGCGCAATGTGCAGGCGGTCGCCAGTTCCAGGCCGCCGCCCAGGGCATAGCCGTTGATGACCGCCACCGAGGGGATGGTCAGACTGTCCAGCTTGGCGAAAGTCTTCTGGCCCAACTCGGTCGCGGCCATGGCCTCGACAATGTTGCGGCCCATGAACTCGGATATATCGGCCCCGGCGCAAAAGGCCTTGTCGCCGGCGCCGGTGACCAACAGGGCCCGGGCATCGGATCCGGCGGCCGCATCAATGGCGGCGCCAATATCCTTGACCACCTGAACGCTCAGGGCGTTCAGTGCTTCCGGACGGTTCAGGGTGATCAGGGCGAATTCTTCTACCCTGGTGAATTCAACGGGCATGGCGAGGCTCCTCCGTACAATATAAATCAAGTGTAGAAGGGCCGCCGGTCGGGGACAAGCGCGGCTAGACCACGTTCACGGAACATAGACCCGTTTGACCGCACTTCCCAGCTTCGTGGCTAGGCGAAGGTTGCCGCGCGTAGTGGGACTACGGGCAAAACCTTCAACGACGCCACGGCGCTGGGAAGCGCGGCCCTCGGTAGCGCGTGGAGGCCCTTCGGATGCGTTGTTTTGCTTGCCCGTAGTCCCACTACGCGCTGCGCAAAACGCCTACCCGAATGACCTCCACACGCCATCAAACGGATCTATGTTCCGTGAACGTGGTCTAAAGGGCGGCGATCTCGCGGCGCAGATCGGCCAGCAAATCGGCACTTTTGCCCAGGTGCAGCGCCTCTGAATCCAGGATTGCGGTGAAGGCCCGCTTTTTCATGGCGACCACATCAATGCCGCCCGCCGCGTCCTCCAACTCGGCGCAGTTTATGACGATGTCAATCAACCGCTCGGCGCCGTGCAGGCGGCCCCACAAATAGTCGTTCTCGCGATGGCGGCGGCTGAAAAAGGCGGCGAAATGTCCCAGGCCCACGCCCTTCAGAATTGCCTCGGCACCGCCCCGGTTCAGGCTGTTGGCATCATCAGGCGAGATCCGGTCAACGCGGATTTCATCAAATTCCCCGATGTCGCGCCACGACGTAACCGTGAAGGCCAAGACATCCCAGAAGGCAAACCCGATGAAGCTGTTCAACAGGACCTGGCCGGCCTCGGCGGGCAAATCCGTATTGGTCGCTTGATCAAGCATCTGGTCGACGCGCCGGCTCAGCCCGCTCAAGGCAAAATCGTCAGCCACCAGGCCGATCAGGGCGCCGATGTTATGGTCCCGGCCGGATTCAATAGCGGCGGCCATGTCCCGGCAACGGCGGCTAAGCACCGACGCGTCCTGGCAGCGGCGCAGGTCTTCCAACAGATCATAGATCCGCCCTTTCGTCCGGTCCAGGGCGGCCGCGGTTTCAGAGGCTCGAAAGGTGCCATACATTTCATTCAGGCCGCGCACCACGAAGCGCAACCGGCGGGCCCGGTAATCAGCGTCCAGGCCGCGTAGAAAGGCCGCCTGTGCCGCGTCTTCGCCGCCGCCATACCGGGGATAGACCCCGGCATCGCCGGCCCAGGTCCGCAGGCGTTCGGCCCAGCGGTCAATTGCGGCCCGGTCCGCCCGGTGCCCGATGGACCGGGCCAGAATGGTCGCCAATTGCTCGATCACGGCTTCGATCCGCAGGCGCAGATAGCCGTCGTAGGCATAACCGGATCTGGCCGCCGCCAGGCGGCCGGCCGTGGCCCGCCATTCGGTAATGCGCTCCGTCCGGAACGGCGATGTGCTGGTGTCTCCCATGACCTCGGCCACCATTTCGTCAATCCGCGGCATGGCGCTATCCAGCACGGTTTTGAGGCGGTCGACCCGTACGTTGAAACCATGTATCCAATCCAGCTCGTCGCGGATCGGTTCATTTCTAGGAATGTCCGACAGGGCGCCTTTCAGGGTTCGCAGCATGCTGGGTGCCCGGCGCGGGCTGCCGCCGGCGTTGTTGCCGGCCTGTTCGGGAGCGGGATCAATATAGACCAGGCGGCGGTCAACCTGACGATAGGCCGGGCGCTGCTTGATGGCGTCGATGGCCTGGGCAAAGGGCTTATTGTTCAGCACGCTGCCGTCGATAAAGGCGGCGTCTTCCGGGTTCTGCCCGGCGACATCATAGGCGGTAAAATTGTCCGCAAGGAATTGCCTCCGTCTATCCCAGCGTGCCTTGCGCCGCTCCACCAGACGGTCAATTTCGGCAATACGGGCCGGGGGAAACGCGCCGGGAAAGGACGAGGTCGCTCGTGCGGCGAAAACCAGAGCCGGCAAATCCGGCGCATCGAAATCGGTGCTCATATTTCCGGCGGAGACATAGCGGTGGCGGAAATGCAGACTATGGCGATGCTCGCGCTCGGTGACCATATTTGGGTCATGCAGGGGGATGGGCTGGCTGTAGCCGAAAAAGTCCGTCAGGGTGATATACAGGTCCAGCCATTGGCCGGTGGGCGTCAACGAGGTGCGCGGGCCTTTGCCGTAGCCCATGGCGGCCATGCCGTCATACAGCGTATCGCACAGGGCCGGGCCGCCGAAAGGCGGGCGAAACCAGCGCGAACGGATGAATAAGGACAGCTTATCCCGCATTTCCTGATCCGGGGTCAGACGCGCCATCCTGCGCCGGGTCAGGCCCCAGCGCAGCACTGGGCGCAAAATCCATTTGCTCCACATGGAGGCCCGGCGGTCCGGGGCCAGCAATTCGGAGACATCCGCCTTGTTCAGCCACATGTCGCGCAATGGATCAAAGGCCAGGTCCAGGGCCAGGGCCCGGGCCAGCAGAATGCCGTTGATGCCGCCCGCGGAAGCGCCGGCGATGACATCCACCACCACATGCAAATTCAGATGCCGGCCGATGTCATGCAACAGATCCAGATAGACAGCTTCCGTATCCGTGAAATCGCTGTTGGCGGCCCGGCCGCCCGCTTCGGCGCCGGCCTGATGATCAACCGAGGCCCGGGTCAGTTTCAGAATTTCCTTGCTGACTCCGTGCATGTAGACGGCCAGCGAAACACCGCCATAACAGACCAGTGCCAGGCGCAATTCCTTTTCCCGCATGGACCCGGTCCCGATGGCGCGTTAGGGCCGGATACCGAAGTGGCGCGGTCCCAGCAATTGCGGCAACAGCGGCTGCACCAGCTTGATCCAATCGCATAACATGGGCCGGGTCTCGCGGGGGTCGATCAATTCGTGAAAGTTGTAGGATTCCGATCGTGGGAAAGGCGACAGGCGGGCCGCCAATTCGTCCTCCAGTTCCTTACGCCTGGCTTCCGGATCCTCGGCCGCTGCGATTTCGCGGCCAAAGGCGACCGCAACGCCGCCCTCCAGGGGCAGGGCGCCCATCTCGGCCGAGGGCCAGGCCAGGACATAGGCATCGGGGCCATAATGGGCTGCCGCCGCGACGCCATAATTCTTACGCACCAGGACCGAGGCCCAGGGCGCCGAATAGGTCGCCGCCGCCAGGACAGCCGAGGTGCCATAGCGGATCGCGCCGCCGCTTTCGGCCTCCGGCCCGATCATGAAACCCGGTTCGTCTATCAAGGAGATCATGGGCAAGTGAAAGGTGTCGCAAATTTCGATGAAACGGCGGACTTTCTGCGCGCCTTCGGAGGTCATGGCGCCGGCGTAAAAGCGGCCATCATTGGCCAGAATGCCGACGCTTTGACCATTCATCCGGGCCAGGCCGGTAATCTGCCCGGGGCCGTATTTGCGCCCCATCTCGAAAAACGAGTCCAGATCGGCTACCGCCGCAATAAGTTTCCGCATATCAAAGGCTTTGCGGCGGTTGCGGGGAATTATGCCGGCCAGTTTTTCTTCGGCCCGGTCAGGGCGGTCGCCGCTATCGACAATGGGCGCCAGTTCCCAGACGTTCTGCGGCATGTAGCCAAGGAATGTGCGGATCTGCGCCAGGGCCTCGGCCTCGTTCTCGGCCACCGCATCGACCACGCCATTGGCGGCATGTACCGCCGCGCCACCCAACTCCTCCTTGCTCATTGAGATGCCCAGGGCACGGTCCACAACTGCCGGCCCGGCGATCAGAATTTGTGCGGTTTCCCGGCTCATGGTGACGAAGTGCGAGGCGACCAGACGTGCCGCCGGCAGCCCGGCCACCGGCCCCAGGGCGGCAGAGGCGACGGGCACCATGGCCATGGCCTCGGCCACGGATTTGAAGCGCGGGGGTGCGGCGACACTGTCGCCGACCGGGCCGCCGCCCTTTTTGCCGCTCGCGCCCATGACAGAGCCGCCGCCGCCTTCGTGCAGGCGCACCAGAGGAACTTTATAGCGGCAGGCCAGTTCTTCCGTGTACACGCTTTTGCGCAAGCCAGCGACGGTGGGCGAGCCGCCGCCGATGGTGAAGTCCTCGCCGCCAACGATGCAGGGCCGCTGGTTGACCTCGGCAAAACCCAGAATGAAATTGCCCGGTGTAAAGCCGGTCAGATTGCCGTGTTCGTCTTTTTCCGAACCGCCGGCACCCATCCCGGTTTCCTTGAAGCTGCCGGGATCGATCAAGCCGTCGATCCGCTCCCGCAGGGTCAGCCGTCCCTTGGCATGATGGCGCGCGACGGCTTCCGGGCCGCCATGCTGCTTGGCCAGGGCACGTCGCCGGTGGATCTCTGCTATTTCCTTGTCCCAACTCATGGGTCGGCAAACTCCTGTGCAAATCGATCTCTGGCCATGGTACAGCGCCCAGTGGCGCGAACCAAACAGAAGAGTTCTTCTGCTTAGCCCGCACGCTGATCTTAAGCATCCAGTGGTCTTTCCGACCCTTGAGGTTGGGAACTATCCGTTGCAAGCGGATGACCAGGGATTGCGGAGCCAGCATCCGGTTCCCAATATCCGTACGGATAGCGCGTCGAGAGCCGGATTAGCAATTATGACGAGTAGAGCGCAGGCGAAACAACGCGGCAAGTTTGCTCCAGTGACAGTTTGCCGCATCGCGCATTGGAAGCATAACAATTACAAGACCGCGCTGTAATCCAGTATGCTAAACAGCGGATGCGCCGTTGCGCGCTCATCGTTTGGGGATCCATTGATGCATATTCTGTCCATGTTGATGTTGGCGCTGGGCGCTGCTGCCACGGTGACGCTTGCCCTGCAGGCCAGTGACGGGGTGATGAGTTTTCATGCCGGCCTGATGGCGCTGTTCTTCCTTGCCGGCATCGTTCTCTTGCACCGGCGCCGAAGCAAATGGACTGGCGATGAAGGTTACGAAGACGGCATTATCCGGGCCGGCGCCATCGCTTCGACTTTCTGGGGCGTGGTGGGTTTTCTGGTCGGATTGGTAATCGCGCTGCAACTGGCCTTCCCGGTGTTGAATTTCGACCTGCCCTGGACGAATTTCGGCCGGCTGCGGCCGCTGCACACTTCGGCCGTGATCTTTGCCTTTGGCGGCAACGTCTTACTGATGACATCTTTTCATGTCGTGCAACGGACCTGCCGGGCCCGCCTGGCCGGCGGCTGGGCGCCATGGTTCGTATTCTGGGGCTATCAGCTGTTCATCGTCATGGCGGCGACGGGCTATGTACTGGGCGTCACCCAGTCAAAGGAATATGCAGAGCCGGAATGGTATGTGGACCTGTGGCTGACCCTGGTCTGGGTCGTCTATCTGCTGGTCTTTCTTGGGACGCTATGGAAGCGGCGGGAGCCGCACATCTATGTCGCCAACTGGTTCTATCTGGCTTTCATCGTCACCGTGGCGATGCTCCATATTATTAACAATCTTGCCGTTCCGGTCAGTTGGACGGGTACCCAGTCGTATGGTCTTTGGGCCGGCGTTCAGGACGCTTTGACCCAGTGGTGGTACGGCCATAACGCGGTCGGGTTTTTCCTGACCGCCGGCTTTTTGGGGATCATGTACTATTACGTGCCCAAACGGGCCGAACGGCCAATCTATTCCTATCGCCTGTCCATTGTGCATTTCTGGTCGTTGATATTTCTCTACATCTGGGCCGGGCCCCATCATCTGCACTACACCGCCCTGCCGGAATGGTCGCAGACCCTGGGCATGACCTTCTCCATCATTCTGTGGATGCCGTCCTGGGGCGGCATGGTCAACGGCCTGATGACCTTATCGGGCGCCTGGGACAAGCTGCGAACCGACCCGGTGCTGCGCATGATGGTGGTGTCCCTCGCGTTTTATGGCATGAGCACTTTTGAAGGGCCGCTGATGGCGATCAAGGAAGTCAATGCGTTGAGCCATTACACCGACTGGACCATCGGCCATGTGCATTCGGGCGCCCTGGGCTGGGTCGCCTTTGTTTCCTTTGGCGCGCTTTATCATATCGTGCCCATCATGTGGGCCCGGCAGCGGTTGTATTCCATGGTTCTGGTCAATGTTCATTTCTGGATCTCCACCATCGGCATCCTGCTCTACATCACCGCAATGTGGGTCTCGGGTATTCTGCAGGGTCTGATGTGGCGGGCCTATGACCACCTGGGATTCTTGGAATATTCCTTTGTCGAGACGGTGGCGGCGATGCATCCCTTCTATGTCATCCGTGCTCTGGGCGGGTTGTTGTTCGTGATCGGCTCTTTGGTCATGACCTATAATTTATGGCGCACCATGCGTGGCGATCTGCGGCTCGAGGCCTCGCCCATACCTTCAGCCGAGCCTGCCCCGGCGATGGGAGCCGCGTCATGATCAAGCATGCGACGATAGAGAAGAATTCAATCCTGCTGACCGTGCTGGTCCTGGTGGTGGTGTCGATTGGCGGCATCGTGGAATTGGCGCCGTTGTTCTATCTGGAAAGCACCATCGAGAAAGTGGAGGGGATGCGTCCTTATTCACCGTTGGAGCTGTCCGGGCGCGACATTTATGTCCGCGAAGGCTGTTACAATTGCCACAGTCAAATGATCCGCCCGTTGCGCGACGAGGCCGAACGTTATGGCCACTACAGCCTGGCGGCGGAGAGCATGTACGACCATCCGTTCCAATGGGGCTCCAAACGCACGGGGCCGGATCTGGCCCGGGTCGGTGGGCGTTATTCCGATGAATGGCATACCGCTCATATGCGGGATCCCCGCGCTTTGGTGCCGGAATCGGTTATGCCCGGCTATCCCTTCCTGGCCACGACGCCCCTGGACAGCGCGGATATTGCCGCGCATCTGAAAGCCAACCGCATGGTCGGCGTACCCTATACGGACGAGATGATCGCCAACGCCGCAACGGATCTGGCGGCCCAGGTTGATCCCGACAGCGACGAGATGGAGGCCCTGCTGGCGCGTTACCCAAAGGCGCAGGTGCGCGATTTCGACGGTAATCCCGAGATGATTTCAGAAATGGATGCTCTGATTGCGTACATGCAGATGCTGGGCACGTTGGTCGATTTCGGCAGTTACAAGGCCGAAGGCGAGAACCTGCGCTAGGGAAGGGAAATATGATGACCTATCAGGACGTTTCCGCATTCGCCCAGACCTATGGCCTGCTCTATCTGTTCCTGCTGTTTGTCGGCATGGTGATTTACGCCCTGTGGCCGGGTAACCGGAAGCGCTTTGATGCCGCCGCCAAAATTCCATTGCAGGAGGATTAGTCCGGTGAGCAAGAAACAGATCGACGAATTCAGCGGGACAGAGACCACGGGCCATGATTGGGACGGCATCCGCGAATTGAATTCGCCGATGCCGCGCTGGTGGGTGTGGACCTATTACGCCACGATCCTCTGGGCCGTGGCCTATTGGATCGCAATGCCTGCCTGGCCCCTGCTGTCGGATTATACCAGAGGTCTGTTGGGGCATTCGCAACGGGCGCAATTGTCAGATCAGATCGCCGCCGTCAAGGCGGGCCAGGCCGATTTGATCGCCCGCACCGCCAAGGCCGGCCTGACGGAAATCCAGGCCGATCCGGAATTGCTCGAATTCGCCCTGGCCGGCGGGCGTTCAGCCTTTGCCGTGAATTGCTCCCAGTGCCATGGCACGGGCGCGTCGGGCAGCGACGGTTATCCCAATCTGAACGATGACGATTGGCTTTGGGGCGGTACGGTGGCGCAGATCGAGGCAACCATCCAGTACGGTATTCGCGCGGATCATGACGATACCCGGATCAGCGAAATGCCGGCCTTTGGCCGGGATGAAATCCTGAACCCGCAACAGGTGGATGAAGTCGCCGATTATGTCATGGCGCTGTCTCGGGATGATGACCTGGCCGAAAGCCTGCCCGGAAAGGCGCTGTTCAGCGAAAATTGTGTGGATTGCCATGGTGCCGGCGGCAAGGGCAACAGCGAACTGGGTGCGCCCAATCTGGCCAATGGTATCTGGCTGTATGAGGGCGGCAAGCCGGCCGTGGTAGACACCATCACCCATAGCCGTTCGGGCATGATGCCTGCCTGGGTCAGCCGACTGGATCAGGTCGCCATCAAACAGTTGGCGGTCTATGTCCATTCTCTGGGCGGTGGTGAGTAACGGGACCGGCCGTGCCGACGGCAGAACAAACTTCCGCACCACCCGGCGCCATCGATAGCGTCGAGACGGTCGATGTAAAGGCCCTTAATACCAGGGTCACCGGCGCCCTCTACAAAAAGCGCGAGAAGATCTTCCCGCGCCGGGTGCGAGGCACTTTCCGCAGTCTGAAATGGACTGTCATGGCCGTTACCCTGGCGATCTATTACCTGGTTCCCTGGGTGCGGTGGGAGCGCGGCCCCGGCGCCCCGGATCAGGCTGTATTGATCGATCTGCCGGCCCGTCGGTTCTATTTTTTCTTTATCGAGATCTGGCCGCAGGAAATCTATTACATAACCGGTATCCTGGTGATCGCCGCCCTGGCTCTGTTTCTGTTTACCTCGGTCGCCGGCCGGGTCTGGTGCGGCTATACCTGTCCGCAAACCGTCTGGGTCGACCTGTTCCTGATCGTCGAACGTTTCATCGAAGGCGACCGTAACGCGCGCATTCGTTTGGAAAACGCCAATTGGACTTTTCTTAAAATCGGCAAACGGCTTGCCAAACATACAATCTGGTTGACCATCGCGGCCCTGACGGGTGGTGCCTGGGTATTCTATTTCGCCGATGCGCCGACCCTGCTGGTGGATCTGTTCACCCTGGAGGCGGACGAGTTGGCCTACATCACGGTTGGCGTATTGACGGCCACGACGTACGCCTTGGGTGGTTTGGCGCGCGAGCAGGTTTGCACCTACA
The DNA here is from genome assembly GCA_021776235.1 of Alphaproteobacteria bacterium. Lineage (GTDB taxonomy): Bacteria > Pseudomonadota > Alphaproteobacteria. The sequence goes on from JAJFGG010000152.1 coordinate 101,760, forward strand.
TGTGCCCCTGGCCACGTATCCAGGCTGCCATGATCGACGAGGAGTCTCTGATCATCTCGTACCAGGGGCAGCGGGGCGAGCCACGGGGCCGAGGCGGCCGCCGGGAAGGTCTGGGCGACTGCGTCGATTGCAACCAATGTGTCGTGGTCTGCCCCATGGGTATCGATATTCGTGATGGCATGCAGTTGGAATGTATTTCCTGCGCCCTCTGCGTGGATGCCTGCAACGGCGTGATGGACAAAGTCGGCAAACCCCGTGGCCTGATCGGTTACAACACCCTGGCCAATGTTGATAAGGGCGAAGAGTTGCAACGCAGCCAAATTCGCCTGCTGCGTCCCCGCACCATAGTCTATAGCGTTCTGATCGCGGTTGTTGGGGCGATCATGCTGGCTGCCCTGCTGACCCGACCGGCCCTGGAATTGAACGTACAGCGGGACCGCAACCCCTTGTTCGTCAAATTGTCGAATGGCGATATCCGTAACGGCTATACCGTCAAAATTCTCAATAAAGTGCACGCGACCCGGCATTTCCGACTGACCCTGGATGGCTTGCCGGATGCGGCGATCAAGGTGATCGGCCGTGACGACGGGGCACCTCTGTTCACGGTTAAATCGGACCGGCTGGCCAGTTTTCGCGTTCTGATTTCGACCGCCCGCAGCAATCTGAAGGGCGATACCACCGATATTCGTCTGCGGATTATGGATCAGGACAGCGGCACCACGGCGGACAACGACACCGTCTTCAGGGGCCCCGAAGAATGACCGGGCGCAAGGTATTGGCCATGTTGCTGGGTTTTTTCGGCCTGATCCTACTGGTCAATGGTGTCTTCATTTTTTTCGCTCTGAGCAGTTTCAGTGGCCTGACGACCGAGAACGCCTATGTCAAAGGGCTGCATTTTAATCGCGCAGTGGCCCGGGGCAGGGCGCAGCAAGCCGCCGGTTGGCGGGTTACGGCAACCGCCACGCAAACAATGCCGGGCCGCGAGCTGGTCTTGCAGGTGCGGGTTGAGGATCGCAATGGCCGGCCCTTGGAGGATCTGAAGCTGTCAGGCCAACTGCGCCGCCCAACCCATCAGGGCGGCGATTTGGCCTTGTCGTTCGAGGCCACCGGCAATGGCGGCTATCGCGCCTTTGCCGCGCCAAAGACGTCGGGGCAATGGGATTTGCGCTTGGTGGCGCAAGCCAACGACGCGGCCCACGAGAAGATCGATTATCGTTGGGAGAAGCGATTTTGGCTGAAATAGCTCTCAATGAGGATATCCCGACCGACGCGCCAGCGGATGTCGCGGCATATATCCGCACCGATGAGACAGGCATTGCTTCGTTGAATCTGGCGGTGGAAAATCTTCATTGCGGCGCTTGTGTGCGGCGGATAGAGGCTGCCTTGGCGGCCAGGGATGCGGTCACCTCGGCCCGGGTCAACCTGACGACCCGGCGCCTGGCCCTGCATTGGCGCGCCGATCAGGCCGGGGCAGGGGAATTGCTTGGCGCCGTAGCAGAGCTGGGCTACCGCCTGGTGCCGTTTGACCCGGAGCTTTTGCGGGATGGCGCCGCCAACGAAGACCGCACCCTGTTGCGGGCCATGGCGGTGGCGGGATTTGCCGCCGCCAATGTCATGATGTTATCGGTGGCGGTCTGGGGGGGTGAGGCGTCGGGCGACATGGGACCGGCCCTGCGCGACCTGCTGCATTGGATATCCGCGCTGGTGGCCTTGCCGGCCGTGGCCTACGCGGGCCGGCCCTTCTTCCGCTCGGCCTGGGGGGCCTTGCGCCACGGCGCGATGAACATGGATCTGCCCATATCAGTTGCGGTCTTATTGGCCGCCGCAATGTCTTTGTTTGAAACCATCAGCCATGGCCAGCATACCTATTTCGATGCCTCGGTGGGCCTGTTGTTCTTCCTTTTGATTGGCCGTTATCTGGACCGCCGGGCTCGCAGCAAGGCGCGTTCGGCGGCCGAGCAGTTGCTGCTGCTCTCCGCGGCCGCGGCCAGGGTGGTCGGGACCGACGGCAAGGTCCGCGCCCTGCCGATTGGCGCCGTGAAAACGGGTATGACCGTACGCGTGGCGCCAGGCGACCGGGTGCCTGTGGATGGCCGCGTCAGTTTCGGTCAGGGTGCGATCGATGCCAGCCTGATAAGCGGAGAAAGCGAACCGAAATCGATCAAGATCGGCGACTGGGTCCATGCCGGCACGATGAACCTGAGCAGCCCGTTAGAGGTCAATGTGGCGGCGGCCGGCGATGACACCCTGCTGGCGGAAATCGTGCGCCTGACGGCGGCGGCGGAAAGTGGCAAGGCGGCCTATGTTCGGCTGGCGGACCGGGCCGCGCGGATTTATGCCCCGGCGGTGCATCTGCTGGCGCTGGCCGGTTTTCTTGGCTGGTGGGGCCTGGGCGGCCTGGACTGGCAAGCGGCGCTTTTGATTGCGGTGGCGGTGCTGATCATCACCTGCCCCTGCGCTTTGGGTCTGGCCGTGCCGGTGGTGCAGGTGGTGGCCTCGGGCCTAGCCATGCGGCGGGGCATTCTGGTCAAGGCTGGCGATGGCTTCGAACGTCTGGCGGAGGTGGATACCCTGGTTTTTGACAAGACCGGTACCTTGACCCATGGCCGCCCTGAACTCGTCAACCGGGCCGCGGTTGCGGCACCGGTGCTGGCCCGGGCCGCCTCTTTGGCGGCGGGCAGCCGGCATCCCCTGTGTCAGGCCCTGGTCCGGGCCGCCGGGCCCGTGGCGTCGCGGCTGGAAGTGCACGAGCAACCTGGCATGGGTCTGGCGCTGGGCGGCACCCGCCTGGGCAATCGGGTCTGGTGCGAAGTTGCCGCGGCCAGCCCAAAGGATGGCAACAGTGAATTATGGTATCGCGAAAGCGGCCAGGAACCAGTCCGTTTTGCCTTTCGGGACCGGCTCAAACCGGATGCGCCGGCCGTTATTGAAAAGTTGCAAAAGGCCGGCTGGCGGGTTGAGATTGCCTCCGGTGACCGGGCCGAGGTGGTGGAGCCTCTGGCCCGGCAATTGAAGGTTTCCCAATGGCGGGCGGACTGCCGGCCGGATGAAAAAGTAGCCTACCTGCAAGATCTGGCCCAATCCGGGCGCAAAGTGGCGATGATTGGCGATGGCCTGAATGATGCGCCCGCCCTGGCTGTTGCCCATGCCTCTCTATCGCCGGCGCGGGCAGCGGACGTGGCCCAGGCGGCGGCGGATTTCGTCTTTCAGGGCGAACGGCTCGTCCCGGTTGCCGTTACGTTGCTTCTGGCCCGGCGGGTGCGGCGTCTGATCCGGCAAAATTTTTCCCTGGCCCTGGCCTATAACCTCCTGGCCGTGCCGCTGGCCCTGGCCGGCCTTATGACGCCGCTGTTTGCCGCCATCGCCATGTCGTCATCCTCTTTGCTGGTTACCCTGAACGCCCTGCGGCTGCATGCTAGGGATGCGCCATGACCGCCCTGTTGATATTGATTCCGGCGGCGCTGTTCTTAGGGCTGTTGGGCCTGGGCGCATTTCTGTGGGCCTTGCGCTCCGGTCAGTTCGAGGATCTGGACGGCGCCGCCGAGCGCATATTGTATGATGACGACCTGGAATGCTGATCCGAGAGGATGATCTGCGTGGACCGGAGGTCGCCGGCCTCTTGCTGGCGCATCTTGACCATACCAGCAGTCATTCCCCTGCAGAGAGCATGCATGCCCTTGATCTTGCGGCATTGCGGGCGCCCGAGATTACCTTCTGGACAGCCTGGAACGGGGCGGATCTGTTGGGATGTGGCGCGCTGAAGAACCTTGGCAAGCGTCATGGTGAGATCAAGTCAATGCACACGGCGCAGTCACACCGTGGCAAAGGAGTTGCTTCGGCTATTCTCGAGCAGATCCTGGATGAGGCATGGCGGCGAAAATACCAGCGGCTGAGTTTGGAGACCGGCGGGATGGACGTGTTTGCCCCGGCCCGCGCCCTCTATGCCGGATTTGGATTTACCCTGTGCGAACCATTTCCGCCTTATCGCGAAGATCCATTCAGCGTTTTTATGACATTGCATATGACCGACCGCGACGGTACCGGCAGCAATTCGAACTGAGACAGAACCGGCGTACGATTGGCCGTAGCCTGGGTTATAGGCAGGAGTCATCGATCCCTGGCGCATGCGCGACATGCTCTAAATCGTGAAGCCGTCTATAGTGTGCTCCTGGCAATTTCAGGAGCGGTTATGGACTGGCAGGACGAGAGCGACGAATTGCGCCGCCGGCAGGCGTTGGCGCAAAACCTTGGCGGCGCGGACAAGATCGAGCGGCAGCACAAAGGCGGCCGTTTGACGGTACGGGAGAGGATCGACCGGATTCTCGATGCCGGCAGTTTCCAGGAAATTGGCGGCCTGGCAGGCGCTTTCGAATATGACGAGGCTGGCAATATCTCGTCCCATTCGCCAACCAACTGCGTCATGGGCCGGGGCCGGATCGATGGCCGGCCGGTGGTCGTTTCCGGCGATGACTTTACCGTGCGCGGCGGCTCGGCGGATGCGACGATCGCGGTAAAGGCCCAGTACCCCGAAAGCATGGCGCGGGAATTGCGCCTGCCAATCATTCGCCTGATCGAAGGTTCGGGCGGCGGCGGCTCGGTCAAAACCATCGAGACCAAGGGCAGGGCCAATCTGCCCGGCGGGATGGGCACGTCCTCGGGCTTTCATTTACTGGCCGAGAATATGGCGACGGTGCCGGTCGTGGCCCTGGGCCTGGGATCGGTTGCCGGCCTGGGCGCGGCGCGCCTGGCGGCCAGCCACTATTCCGTATTGGTCAAGGATATCGGCGCCATGTTCGTCGCCGGGCCACCGGTCGTGAAACATATCGGCGAGGATCTGGATAAGCAGGAACTGGGCGGCCATGCCATTCAGACGGCCGCCGGTGGCGTCGATCACGCGGCGGAAAGCGAAGCGGACGCCTTCGAATGCGCGCGCCGCTTTCTCTCCTATCTGCCGTCATCGATCTATGATCTGCCGCCACGCGGAGCGCGACCGGATAACGCGATCCTGCAGGACGAAATGCTGGACAGCATTATTCCCAAGAACAAGCGCAAGGTCTATCGCATGCGCAAGATCGTCGAGGCGTTGGTCGATCAGGAGTCGTTTTTTGAAATGGGCCGGATGTTTGGCCGTTCGATCATTACCGGTCTGGCCCGCCTTGATGGCTGGCCTGTGGCCTTGATGGCCTCGGACCCGCATTTCTATGGCGGTGCCTGGACCGCGGATGCCTGCCAGAAAATTGTCCGTTTTGTCGACTTGGCCGAGACCTTTCACCTGCCGGTGGTTTATCTGGCGGATTGTCCCGGCTTTCTGGTCGGTGCCGAGGCGGAACGGACGGCGACCATCCGCCATGGTGTCCGCGCCATGGCGGCGGTCAACCAATCCACCGTGCCCTGGTGCTCGATTATCGTACGCAATTCCTTCGGGGTGGCCGGCGGCGCCCATCGCCCCGTCGGCCGTTATTCCGTGCGCTATGCCTGGTATACGGCGCGCTGGGGCTCGCTGCCCCTGGAGGGCGGGATCGAGGCAGCATATGCAGCCGACCTCGAGGCCGCCGACGACCCGCAGGCAAAGCTGGCCGAGATCGAAGAGCGGCTGAACCGGTTGCGCTCGCCATATCGTACTGCGGAGACTTTCTGGATCGAGGACATTATCGAACCGCACCGGACCCGGCCACTGTTGTGCGATTTTGCCAATCTGGCGGCACCGTTACGGACGCCGGGCCCGTCCAGTTTCGGCATGCGACCTTAGAGCAACTTGTCTGCGTTCGTTTGATCTCGCGGGAAGTTTTCCTATTCGGCGCCGTTCAGGCGCCAATCGTAGGTGGCGCGGTCCAGGCGGCCGTGATTGGCGAGCTTTTTAGCCAGGGCGGGCGCGGCATATCGTTGCAGATGGGATAGCACGCCCGCCTCACTGTCGCCGAAATCCTCAATGAACCAGTCATAGATGCTTGAGACGACCAGCGCCCCGTCCGCAAAGCGCACGCCTCTGGGGTGGTTGACGAAGGCCCGCGCGGCGGCCTCCAGACGGGCCTCCATATCCTTTGCCCCATAGGCCCTGGCGCCCAGATTGGGGCAACCTAAGGAGGCGCAATTCAGGGCGTAATGGATCCGCGGGTCACGCCACAGAGGCCGCAGAATACGATGCTCCATGTCATTCAGGCTGACGTCTTCACCCTCGATCCGCAGCAATTTCTTGTCCCAGGGTCCATCGCTGAAAAATCCGGGCGAGATATCGATATCCCGGATCGAGGCGACGGGGCCGTTGTCCAGCACCACCTTGACCGTCAGGGCATTGTAAAGATTGATCCAATAGGCCCGTTGCTGGGCCCGGTTGTAGGCGCTGATGGGCAGGGCCGCCAGTCTTGCGACCAATTGATCCAATTCGGCGCGGTCGGCGGCGCTGACCGCGCCGTAGCGGAACAGGTTTATGCCGCCGGGTGAAGGCTTCAGATAGCGCCGCAACAGAGCGTCCCAGGCCGAGAAATCGATTTCGGCGGCATTATGTTCGTCCGCCTGGTTCCAGCGCGGCCAGGGGTCGGCGCCGGGCGCGGCCAATGCCTCGAATGAACGAAAACCCGATGCCGGCGCCAGCGAGGGGGCTGTTGCGACGGCCGCCAGCAGAATCAGGCCGAATAAGTACGCCGGCAAATTCATGCTCCAACCTCGCTGCTTGCCCGTTTCTTGGCGCGGGCCTCGCGGTGGGCGATGTAGGTGGCCGAGGTCACGATAATACCGCCCCCCACCCAGGTCCAGATATCCGGTTCTTCGGCAAAGGCGTAGAAACCCAGAATTGTGGCCCAGACCAGTTGCAGGAACGATATCGGTTGCAGGGCCGTGACTTCGGCGCAACGGAAGGCCTGGGTCATGGTCATATGGCCCACGGTGGCCAGACCCGCGACGGCGAACAGCCAGATCATCTCCTCACCGGTCGGCGTGCGCCAGAAATACATGGCCGGCGGGAAAAGGGTCAGGGTTACAAAGACCCCCATGACCGCGACGATGGTGCCGTTATGTTCGGTCTCGGTCAATTTCTTGCCGATCAGCAAAGAGGCGGCAAAGAACGGCGCGGCGACCAGCTGTGCGATCGCGCCCAGTTCGATCACTTGCAGCCCGGGTCGCAGAATGACAATGGCGCCGGCGAAGGCAATCAGCACGGCGCTGATGCGGCGCAGATACAGTCTTTCGCCCAGAAACAGGGCGGCGCCCAAAGTCGCGAAAATGGGTGCAGTGAAACCAAGCGCGGTCACCTCGGCCACCGGAATATGGGCCATGGCGTAAAACCACAGCATGACGCCAAAGGCATGCATCAGACCACGGGCCGCGTGCAGGCCGTAGCGCCGGGGCCGGTTGCGATAGCTGCGAATTTCCCGCCACAGAATGGGCGTCAGAAATATCAGGGCAATGGCATAACGCAGAAAGGCCAGCTGTATGGGGTGCATATTGCTGCCCAAATGGCGAACCACCCCGGTGACGCCGACAAAGATCAACCCGGTCAGGAACATCCAGGCGATACCCTTGGCGTTGCCGCTGCTGGCGGCGAAGATCACGCTCAATCTGGACATCTAGCCTTGGTTTCCTATCTGGTCCGGGGCCGTTCTACCGCCGAACGGGCCATTATTGCCGGATAAAGGCGGCAACTTGGCCATGCACCTTTGACACCGATCCAATTGAACAAGCAACGGTATTTCTTCTAGGCTGTAACGGTGAGCTGTTTGCGGTCGACCGGGATGGGGACCACATCCGGTTTACCGCGTCACGATGTTACGAATTTGCATGAATGCAGAAACTCATGGATAGGAGAGGCTAATGGCTGAAAGTGAAAATTATACCAAGGGCCGGGAAATCCGCCGCCAGTTGATGGGCGATGCCATGGTCCAGGATATGGCGACGACCACCTACAATAACCCGACCATGGAAAAGTTCGGCCAGTATACCTCGGAAGCGATCTTCGGCATGCTCTGGTCCCGGCCAGGGCTGGATCTCAAAACCCGGACCCTGATTTGCGTCATCTCGGACACCTCGACCGCCCGCTGGCCGGAACTGGAAATTCACCTGCGAATGGCCTTGCGCCAGGGTTGGACCGAGGACGAACTGGGCGAGGTTCTGCTGCATCTGGCCGGCTATATCGGCGTGCCCTCGGTGCGCGAGGCCATGATCATCGCCGACAAGGTCTTCACCGAAACGGCTGCCGAGGGCGCGGGCGACTGACCGCAACGCGGCGTTTTACATTATCAAGGGCGGCCGGTTTATGCTTTCTCGCCGCCCCGGGTCGCCAGGAAGGCTTCGATGACCGCCTGGGCCTGGCCCGTGGCATAGGCTTCCTGTTGCCCCAGGACGCCCGCGCGGAAGGCCTCGTCGAAGCCGGCCAGGGCGATCTCGCGAAAGCGCGCCTTGGTGCGGGCCCAGGCGACGGTCGGTTTGTCCGCCAGGGTCGTGGCCAGTTCGCAGGCCTTGGCAATGACCTGATCCTGTTCGACCATGAAGTTGATCAGGCCCAGGTCATGGGCTTCTTCCGCCGCCATCAGGCGCCCGGTCATGGATAGTTCCTGGTTCCTGGACCAGCCCAAATGCAGGGACATCCAGTAGGAACCCATGATGGACGGGATAGCGGCATTGATTTCCGGCTGTCCCATGCGGGCGCCGTCGTGGCTGACGCGCAGATCAGAGACCAGGGCAATCTGAAAGCCGCCGCCTGCCGCGATGCCGTTGATGGCGGCGATGACCGGTTTGTCCGTCAGCAGAATCTGACGATAGACATTGCAGACCGTACCGAACCAGGTTTCGATATCGGCAACCTGCATTCCCCGGGCTTCCTGCAGGTCCACGCCGGCGCAAAAGGCGCGCTGACCCGCGCCGGTCAGGACAATGCCCCGCACGGTGTCATCGCCGTCCAGATCGATCAAGGCGGCGGCGATACCTCGCGCCAGGGCCAACGACAATGCGTTGAGATTATCGGGCCGGTTAAAGCGCAATATGGCGATATCGCCCGCCCGTTTCACCTCTATGACATCAGGCATTCCCGCTCCTGAATCCTCTTCTCGTGGGCAGTTTCATTCCTGCTCATCCGAGCGGACCTTGACGTAGCTGCCCGGTGCATCCTCCAGGATCGGGGCCGCCTCGCTGCCCGGCAAGCGTGCCTTGACCTTTGCGCCGGATTGCCTGGCGATCCATTCGCCCCATTGCGGCCACCACGAGCCTTCGTGCTGCGTCGCGCCCGCGAACCATTCATCGGGGCTGGCGGGATTCTCCGGATTGCTCCAATAGCCGTATTTTTTTGCCGCCGGCGGATTGACGATGCCGGCGATATGGCCCGACCCGGCCAGGGTAAATGTGGTCTCGCCGCGATAAAGCTGGGTGGCCGCGTAGGTGCCCTTCCAGGGCGCAATGTGGTCTTCCTTGGTGGAAATGATGTGCACGGGGATCGTCACGGCCGTCAGGTCGATGGGTGTGCCACCCAGTTCGATCCCGCCCGGCTGGGACAGCAAATTATCCTGGTACATATTGCGCAGATAGAAACTGTGCATCTTTGCCGGCATCCGGGTCGAATCCGAATTCCAGTACAGCAGATCAAAGGGGAAGGGGTCCTTGCCCATCAGATAATTGTTGATGACGAAGGACCAGATCAGATCGTTGGCGCGCAGCATATTGAAGGTGGAGGCCATGGCCGCGCCTTCCAGAATGCCGCCCTGATCCGCCATCTTCTGTTCCAGCTGGGACAATTGCTCGTCATCAATGAATATGGACAACTCGCCAGGTTCGGCGAAATCCACCAGGGCGGTAAAAAAGGTCGCGGATTTGATGCGCTGATCGTTCTTGGCCGCCATGTGGGCCAGGGTCGCGCCGGTTAGGGTGCCGCCCAGGCAATAGCCGATAATGTTGACTTCGTCCTCGCCGCAGGCGGCCTTGACACCGTCCAGGGCCGCAAAAATGCCTTCGAACATGTAATCTTCAAAGGTTTTTTCCGCCAGCCGCTGGTCAGGATTGACCCATGAAATCACGAATACTGTCAGGCCCTGGGCGACGGCCCATTTAATGAAGGAATTTTCCGGTTTCAGATCCAGGATGTAGAATTTGTTGATCCAGGGCGGCACGATCAGCAGGGGACGCTTGTGTACCTGGGCCGTACTGGGTTGGTACTGGATCAATTGGATCAGGTCACTTTGCCAGACGACCTTGCCCTCGCTGACGGCAATATTCTCCCCCACCGAAAAGGCATCCGGGTCGGTCATCTTGATGGCCAGTTTGCCTTTTCCCCGCTCCAGGTCGTCCAGCATGTTCTGCATGCCGCGCACCAGGTTTTCGCCCTTGGTCTCGACGGTTTCGCGCAGCACTTCCGGATTGGTCGCGACGAAGTTCGAAGGCGCCATGGCGTCGGTGAACTGGCGGGTATAAAAATCGACTTTTTGTGCCGTGGCCTCGTCCAGGCCTTCCACGTCGTGCACCGTGTTTTGCACCCAGCGCGAGGTCAGCAGATAGGACTGTTTGATAAAATCGAAGATCTGGTTGTTTTCCCATTCTTCGCCACGGAAACGTTTGTCGCCCTTTTCCGGCTTGACCAGCGGTTCCGCCCCTTCGCCCAGCATGCCCTTGGCGGCGTTTTGCCACAGGTTCATATAGTCCTGCCACAAGGCCATCTGTGCCTCCACCAACTTGGTGGGGTCGGACATCATTTTGCTTGTCAATTCCATGAACGCGGATCCAATATTCATCGGATCGGTATCCACCTGCCCGCCATCCTTGGCCTGCCGTTGCAGGAAATCGTTAACCATAGTCTGGCACTGTTCGGCAACCTTGATCATGTTTTCGGAGAATTCGGCCGCTTGCGGATTGGCCGATCCGGTCGCGCCGGTTTCAGTATCTTGGGGCATGGCGGGTCTCGATCCTTGAAAGACGGGTCTTCTGATAACGGCTACCCGGTTTGACGAACACTGACTTGGTCATACTATGCCGAAGTGATTCGTTGAAGATAGCGACGGTTGTTGGCAAACTACCTGAAGTCTATAACAATGGCCAATATAGTTCCAATTGGGCCCTGCCGCGGTCCGGATTTGAGCTATCCCAGTCGGAGGAGCATGCGCGGGATGAACGGACAAATAGCACAAGGTCACGTCGCCCGGACGGAGCGCGGGTCTGTCGGGCGAAAGTCCGGGCAGCTGACCGCCCTGGTAATGATACTTGCCCTGGCCGGCTGCGCCGATACCCCGGACTGGGCTGATCCGGGCGACTGGTTCAACGACGATGTGGAACAATTGCCGCCGGCGCCGCAATCGTCGGCCAAGACGCCGGGCGCCGACAAGCCCTACCCCAAGCTGAGCGAGACGCAGGCACCGGCAAATACCGGTAGCTCTGCCGCGGCGCTGCAGGAACTGACAAACAGTCTGGTCGCCGACCGGGACAACGCCAGATACACCAAGCAGGATGTGCGCGCCGTGGATCAGCGCGTGGCAGCCTTGCCACCACCGCCGCCAACCCTCAAGCCCATCCCGGAAGCCAAGGCCCAATCGGCCGCGCCAAAACGGATTGAGGACGTCAGCCCGCAACGGATGGCGGCCATACCGGCGACCCAGGGCACGGCGCCCCGGTCGGAATTGCCATCCTTGCCCGCCGCGCCGACACCTATGGCCGCAAGCCCGGACAGAAATAGTGGTACGACAGCCTCTGGCGGCTTCGCTCAAGTGCCCTCCATCGTGCAACGCCGTGGCAGCGCGCCGCCGCCGCCGCCGCCAACTCCCATCGCCGAAGTGTCGCGGCTGCCGATCCCGCAGATCGTCCAGAAGGGCGACGCTAACGGTCAACAGGCGGTTGGTACGGCCGCATTGCCCCAGCCGCCTGCCGCCGTGGCGCCGGCCCCGGCTGTGACCCGCCCCGAGGCGCCCAGGCTTATGCCGTCCACCGCCCAAGGCGTTCCGCAACTTGCGGCCCAGGGTGGCGCGGCGATGGCGCCGTCGGTACAGGTCAATCTGCAGGTTGGTCAGGATCAGTCGATCCTGGCGCAGACATTTGCCGCCTCAGTGGCGGCCCAGGGTAGTTCCACCGTACGCCAGCCGGGCAATGTCTTCTATGCCTCGAACGCCACGCCCATCGGCGGGCAATGGCCGACCGTCGTGCCCGGCGTCGTACAACAGGCCTTTAATGCGTCCCTAAACAGTGCCGATCAGGGTGTGCCGACGGTACAGGGCTCTGTCATAGCGTCGCCGCAAATGAGCAACGACGCCATGCGGCGTTTGCCAGGTGCGCCGGGGCTGATCCGCTTTGGCCACGGTTCGACCCGCTTGAGCGGGAAGGAAAAGAAATACCTGAAGCAAATTGCCAAACAGGCCCAAAGCGAAGGCAAGATGGTTTATGTCGTTGGGCATGCCAGCCAGCGCACGGGTGATATGGACTATGCCAAGCACAAACTGGTAAATTTCAATCTCTCGCTGGATCGGGCCAATGCCGTGGCGGGCGAACTGCGCCGCAGTGGTGTTGCCTCGGATCGGATCGTGGTGCAGGCAAAGGGCGACGCCGACCCGTTGTATTTCGAATTTATGCCGGATGGCGAGGCACAGAATCGCCGGGTTGAAGTTTTTATCCGTTAGGGCTCGCGCCGGCCAATCGTTTCGGGCATAAAGCTCGCCGTCAGGTTGGCCCCGTGCGGGGCTGTCCCCACGACTGCTGCAATCGAAACCAGATGCTGACGGCCCATGCCCTTTGATTTTCACCGTATCAAACGATTGCCTCCGTATGTATTTGCCGAAGTAAACGCCATGAAGGCTGCCGCCCGGGCCCGGGGCGAGGATATTATCGACTTCGGCATGGGCAATCCCGATACCCCGCCGGCACAGCATATAATCGACAAGCTGGTGGAGGCGGCGCGGGACCCAAAGACCCATCGCTATTCCACTTCCCGCGGCATTCCGGGCCTGCGCCTGGCCAACGCGAACTATTACAAACGCCGCTTTGGCGTTGATATCGATCCCGAGACCGAGACCATTGTGACCCTGGGTTCGAAAGAAGGCCTGGCGAACCTGGCCCAGGCCATTACCACGCCGGGCGATGTTATCCTGGCGCCAAATCCGAGCTATCCGATCCACCCCTACGGGTTCATTATCGCCGGCGCCGTGATCCGGCATATTCCCGTCGGGCCGGCGCAGGATTTCTTCGCAAATCTCGATAATGCGGTGCGTCATTGTGTACCGCCGCCCACGGCCATCGTCCTGAACTATCCGGCCAATCCCACGGCAGAGGTGGTCGACCTGGCGTTTTACGAGCGCGTCATACGCTTCGCGCGGGAGAAGAATTTATTTCTGTTGTCCGATCTGGCCTATGCCGAGATCTATTTCGATGGCAGGCCACCGCCCTCCATTCTGCAAGTGCCCGGCGCCAGGGACGTGGCCGTGGAATTCACTTCGTTGTCCAAGACCTATTCCATGCCCGGATGGCGCATGGGTTTTGCCAGCGGCAACCGCCGGCTGATCGCCGCCCTGACCCGGATCAAATCCTACTTGGATTATGGGGCATTTACGCCGATCCAGGTGGCCGCCTGTGCCGCCCTGAACGGCCCGCAGGATATTATCGAGGATATCCGCGACCTTTATCGCCGCCGCCGGGACGTTCTCATTCAGGGCTTGGGAGCCGCCAATTGGGAGGTGCCTTCGCCGCAGGCGACCATGTTCGCCTGGGCGCCGCTGCCGGAGGGTTTCACGCATTTGGGCTCGCTGGAATTCTCCAAGCTTTTGTTGGACAAGGCCAAAGTGGCGGTTTCGCCCGGAATTGGCTTTGGCGAATATGGCGACGGATTTGTGCGCATCGCGTTGGTCGAGAACGAGCATCGTTCGCGGCAGGCTATTCGCAATATCAAACGCTTCTTACAGGACTACAAAGACATGGACATCGCGGATATGCGTACTTCGGTGGCGCAATGAATGCAGCAATCGGCGCGCCCTTGCGCTTGGGTATAGCAGGGCTGGGTACGGTGGGCGGCGGTGTCGTCCGGCTGCTGCAACAGCATGGCGATTTACTGGCGGCCCGGTGCGGCCGCCCGCTCCAGGTTACCGCCGTATCCGCCCGGGACCGGAACCGGGACCGTGGTCTCGATCTGAGCCCCTTCACCTGGTACGACGATCCCGTGGCATTGGCGGCTGGGGATGACATCGATGTGCTGGTCGAATTGATCGGCGGCGACGAAGGGCCGGCCAGGTTGGCGGTGGAAGCCGCCATCGCCGCCCGTAAGGATGTCGTGACCGCCAACAAGGCGTTGATCGCCCGCCATGGCACGGCCCTGGCCGGCGCGGCGGAAAGCCAGGGCGTGGCCCTGAACTTCGAGGCGGCGGTGGCGGGCGGCATTCCCATCGTCAAAGCCATGCGCGAAGGCCTGGCCGGGAACCGCTTTTCCCGCGTCTACGGCATCCTGAACGGCACCTGCAACTATATTCTGTCCGCCATGCGGGATAGCGGACGGGACTTCGCGGACGTGTTGGACGAAGCCCAGGCTCTGGGCTATGCCGAAGCCGATCCGGCCTTTGATGTCGATGGCGTGGACGCGGCCCACAAGCTGGCAATCCTGACCAGCCTGGCGTTTGGCTGTCCCGTCAATCTGGCCGCGGTGCATATCGAAGGCATCCGTCATGTTTCCGCCATCGATATCGAATTCGCGACTGAATTGGGCTATCGCATCAAGCTGCTGGCCATCGCGCGCTTGACCGAACATGGGGTTGAACAACGGGTGCACCCCTGCATGGTGGCAGAGGGCACTTCTATCGCCCACGTCGACGGCGTCTTCAACGCGGTGGTAGCGGAGGGCGACTTTGTCGACCGGGTGGTCTTTGAAGGCCGCGGCGCGGGCGAGGGGCCGACGGCCTCGGCGGTGGTTGGTGATCTGCTCGATATCGGCCGCAATATCCGGCTGCCTGCCTTTTCCATTCCGGCCAATGCCTTGTCGCCGTTGCCGGCCGCCCCCATGGAACAGCACGTGGGGCCCTACTACGTACGCCTGTCGGTGCTGGACCGGCCGGGTGTGATCGCCGATATCGCGGCCATACTGCGGGATCAGCAAATTTCCATCGGCAGCATGCTGCAGCGGGGGCGCGACCCGGGAGAGGCGGTGCCGGTGGTGCTGATCACCCATGAAAATCAGGAAGCAGCCATGCTCCGGGCCATGGCCTTGATTGGTGCTCTGGACTCGGTGGTGGAAGAACCCAAATTCATCCGTATCGAGTCGCTATAGTTTCGCGGCGGATTCGCTACAATAGCTTGTACACAGAATCATAGGGGCGCGTCATGTCCGAAAAGACCACATTAGACCGAAATCTCACCATCGAGGCCGTGCGGGTGACCGAGGCCGCCGCCATCGCCGCCGCCGAGGTCATGGGCCGGGGCGATGAAAAGGCCGCCGACCAGGCTGCCGTGGACGCCATGCGCACCGCCCTCAACCGCCTGCACATGGCCGGTACGGTGGTAATCGGCGAGGGCGAACGCGACGAGGCGCCGATGCTGTTCATCGGCGAGGAAGTGGGCACCGGCGATGGGCCAAAGATCGACATCGCGCTTGATCCCCTGGAAGGCACCACCATCACCGCGAAAGGCATGCCCAACGGTCTGGCCGTTCTGGCCCTGGCCGAAAGCGGCAAGCTGTTGAACGCCCCGGATGTGTATATGGACAAGATCGCGGCCGGCCCGCTGGTGCCGGCTGATGCCATCGATCTGGACAATCCGGCCGGCGAAAATATCGCCAATGTCGCCAAGGCCCTGGGCAAGAACGCCAAGGACGTGGTGGCCTGTATCCTGGACCGGCCCCGGCATGGGGAAATGATCGCTGCCGTCCGTGCCGCGGGCGCCCGCATTGTCCTGATCGGCGATGGCGATGTGGCGGGTGTCATGGCGACGGCGATGCCCGAGACCGGCGTCGATATTTATATGGGCACGGGCGGCGCCCCCGAAGGGGTGCTGGCCGCCGCCGCCCTGCGTTGCATCGGCGGCAACATCCAGGGCCGTCTGCTGTTCCGCAACGATGACGAACGGGGCCGTGCCGCCAAAGTGGGGGTCGAGGATCTGAACCGCAAATACGAAATCACCGATCTGGCGGCTGGCGACGTGATCTTCGCCGCGACCGGCGTGACGGACGGCAACATGTTGCAGGGGGTGCGCCGCACGGCCACCAGCCTGTCCACGGAATCGGTCGCCATGCGGGCCCGCACCGGCACCGTGCGCTGGATTCGCATGCAACACCCCATCGGCAAGTAGCGCCATGAGCTTATCCGCGGTTTCGCCTTCGCCCTCCGAAGGCGGGGCTGTTCTGGATGTGCTGCAATCGGTCTCCGGCCGCCTGTGGCGGCAACGCGCCGCCGAGGACCGCATTGCCATGGCCCTGTCGCAACGCCTTGGCGTGCCAGATATTGTCGGCCGGGTCCTGGCCGGCCGCGGCGTGAGCCTCGAAGACGGCGACGGATTCTTGAACCCGACCTTGAAATCGGCCCTGCCGGACCCCTCCCGGCTGCGCGACATGGACAAGGCCGCCGAGCGTCTGGCGACCGCCATTCAGGACGGCGAGCGGGTGGCCGTGTTCGGCGACTATGATGTGGACGGGGCTACCTCGGCGGCCCTTCTGCAACGTTATTTCCGGGCTGTCGGCGTTGAACTGACGGTCTATATTCCGGATCGGCAAAAGGAAGGTTATGGTCCCAACGGTCCGGCTCTGCTGGCCTTGCAGGAACAGGGCGCGGCGGTAGTGGTGACCGTGGACTGCGGCATCGCGGCCTACGAGCCCTTGCAGACGGCGGCCGATGCGGGACTGGATGTCATTGTTGTGGATCATCACCAGGCGGAGCCGCGCCTGCCGGCCGCCTGCGCCGTGGTCAATCCAAACCGCCTGGACGATGACAGCGGCCTTGGCCGCCTGGCGGCGGTGGGCGTCAGCTATTTGCTGGTGGTGGCCCTGAACCGCGCCCTGCGCGCCCGCGGCTGGTTCCGCGGCCGGGTCGAGCCGAACCTGCTGCAATGGCTGGATCTGGTGGCGCTGGGCACGGTCTGTGACGTGGTGCCTTTGACCGGCCTCAATCGGGTGCTGGTGGCCCAGGGTTTGAAAGTGGCGGCGCAACGGGACAATCCCGGCCTTGCCGCCCTGGCCGACCTGGCCGGCATGGATCAAAGGCCGGGCGCCTATCACCTGGGCTTTGTCTTTGGCCCGCGCCTGAATGCCGGCGGCAGGGTGGGAAACCCTCATCTGGGCGCCCGCCTGCTGGCAACCGATGACGGGGACGAGGCCCGCGCCATCGCGGCCCGGCTGAACGAATACAACCTGGAACGGCGCGAGATCGAGGCGACCATTCAGGCCCAGGCCACGGAGCAGGTGGAAGGCGGCGGCGGGGACAAACAGGCTTTGTTGTTTCTGGCCGACCGCCGCTGGCACCAGGGGGTGATCGGTATCGTCGCCTCCCGCCTGAAAGACCGCTATCGCCGGCCCGCCATCGTCGTTGCCATGGAGGACGAGGTGGGCAAGGGCTCGGGACGCTCCGTCCCCGGCGTCGATCTGGGGGCCGCCGTTACCGCCGCCAAACAGGCGGGCCTGTTGCTGGCCGGCGGTGGGCATGCCATGGCGGCGGGGCTGACCGTGGCCGCGGACAAGCTGGCGGAACTGGAAGCGTTCCTGACGGCCCGCATTGCCCAGGCCATGGCCGGACAGCCGCAGGGCCGCGAATTAGACCTGGATGGCGCCCTGACCGTATCGGGCGCCAGCCGCGATCTGTTCGATACCCTGGAAAGCGCCGGTCCCTATGGTGCCGGCTATCCCGAACCGCGCTTCGCCATCGCCAATGCCGAACTGGTCAAGGCCGACCTGGTGGGGCAGAACCATGTCCGCGTGGTGCTCGCAGGCGCCCGCGGCGGCCGCCTGAAAGGCATCGCCTTTGGCGCCGCCGATAACCCCCTGGGCCAGGCCATGCTGTCGGCCCGCGGCCGCAGCCTGCATCTGGCCGGCCATCTGCGCGCCGACGACTGGCAGGGCCGGCGCGGCGTGCAGCTTTTCATCGAAGACGCGGCCTTTCCCGAGAATTCATAACCGCTGCGCTCGAGTTACGGGGCAAGGAACGCGCCGGCGCGGCGCAGGGAACAAAATCTTAGATCACGCTTGCATTTCGCGGCTGATTTGGCTACTTCCTCCCCACCGCGACCCCGTAGTCTAAAGGTTAGGATGCCGGCCTTTCAAGCCGGAGATGCTCGGTTCAAGTCCGGCCGGGGTCGCCAATATTTTCAATGAGTTAGCTGTCATCTGCCGTGGGCCCCAAGGGGGCTTTCAACCCTTGTTTCAAACCCTTTCGTCCTGACCTGCTGCGGTGATGCCCGTGCGGAGCGCCTAGAGTCCTTGGTTTTGCCGGCATAAAACTTGGCCATGGGGCCGCCTTCGATCTTCCTGGTCAGGCGCTTGGAGCCGCCGCCATGGGTGCCATCGCGTCAGGAAGAGTTCTGGAGGGTTTGGCCTCGGCGACGGGTTGCGCAGCGCCGGCCTGACGATGTCAGGCCGCATCTGGCTGGTTTTCCGGCAGGGCGTTCCAAAATTCCCGCAACCTGCAGGCCTCGACCCTGCGTATGAAGGCCAACCGCGGGGATGCGATTGGAGCGGCCAACGAGTTCCCGAAATGGCGCCGGGCGGGCGGCCGTATTCTGCGTGGCCTAGTGCGGCGGCGGGCGGCGGAGCGGGCGTTGTGGTTGGCGGGATAGCTGCAGAATGGCAACCGTAGAGCAACTACGCCGTGACACCGTAACCCGTTGAGGTTATCCATGGGTTATTTGCCCTTCAAATCAGTACAGAGATCAACAACTTTGACGGAAGGTAGAATTTCGTTTGTGAGTCGAACGTCGTCAGCCGCCCATTTATGGAAGAACGCAAGCTTGCAGGTGTCCGGCGACAAGACGGGGTGTCGGAAGTACCCGGGAATAACTCTCGCAACCTTACCTTTTTGGAAGCGATACAGTCCGGCGGCGCCATAGTCCCGGTCGTCTTTCACATCGTCGCCAGGCTTTGCAATGAAAAAGATGCCTGCCGCCGATGAGAAGATTCTGTTGAAATAGCGATTATGCCCGCTCCATGGTCCGGCGGGAATGCAGTCCGCACGCACCTTTGCCGTAGCCTCGTCGATCAACCAGAATTTCAAGCATTGGTCGGCAGGCCATTCGTAGCCGAGGTCGGCGGGACAGGACCAAATAAGGAAGCGTTGGTTGGCCGGGTCATGTGCGATGCACGAGCTTTCGCTATTGTACCGCGTGATCGGCAACGGAGTGCGTTGCCATAGTTTCGTGTCGACTAGATGAAATCGCCATGTTTTTGCGGTGTCAGGATCTATCGCGCTGACACCAATAAATTCATGCAAGTCAAGGTAATGGCTACCGTCCGCGTCCTGCACCCAGACCCGCCCATACATGCGCGGGTCTGGCACTCGAATACAGCGGTTTCGCCCAGATCTGTAATAAATGTGGCGTCTGGGAAGTTGAGAATGCTCGATCCCGGACGCTAGTGGCTGGGGGCGATTTTCAAGCTTTTCTTGACCGGGTGGACCAGCATACCAGTTTTGAAAAGTAAGTCCCTGCGCCGGATCCTCGTTAACCCATTGGCCGCCGTAAAAGATGCGGCCCGCTTCCGCGCAGTAATACGGATACCAAGACTTCGCTTCCCACCGTTTTACGGGATACTCCTTGGCTGGTTTGCCGGGTCGCCAAATGTACAGCTGCGATTCCAATCTTTTGTACTGAGCCCGTTTTTCGGGTTTCCTTTCGCCATTGCCGGCGAAGATCACCCTATCGTTATCCAGCCAATAGATTGCAGTACCGGTTAGCTTGGCAACGTAAATCCCGGACTCATACAGTTTCAACGGGACATTTGATTTCATCTCCGCAACATGTTCTTCGTGGCTGTCGCAACCCGCGATGGTCAGCGCAGCAATACATGCGGCAAGGGCTCTCAATCCAGACTTCACAGGCGGCTTCATCGATTCGCGCGGGTCGTGGCGCTCACTCTTGCGCCGGCCCAGTGCCATCGCTGGAGATATGCCCACCAGCGACCACCTCATTGCGCCCACACCCCAACCTCAAACCCTGTCCCTTCGGCCTTCGGCCGCACGGTCATCAATGCACCACCCCCTCAACCACCACGCTCCGCAACTCCTCAACCGCCGCAAGTACCCGCCGCCAAACTACCCGTCCATCTAGATCACCCTTGTCCAGCATTTCATCCACCCGGATGCCGGCGTGAAGGGCTGCGTCTTCGCCATGCTGATCGATTAACAGCCTGGCGGCAAGCGTCCCCACTTGGTAGCGAGAACTTGATGGGCAGGATCGGCAAGGTCCTGCGGACTATCCTCCGCCAGCCCAGCGGCAACATCGATAAAGTTCAAGACCACGCCGAATATGCCGCCCTGTAAGACGCGTACGAGATCCAAGAGGCCGCGCTATAGGTCAAAGGCTTCACGGTGCCGCCCAAGTCCATTGCAGATTGGCTGGCCTTCATGCGGCTTCATGGCGCCAACACGAACACGTCCTAAATGTCGTTGGCGCTCAGCCTGCAGGCCACATGACCGATATTCGCCTCGGTCCGGACGCGCATGATTTCCACCGCAGCGAAGGCTTGCGGAAGCTTTTTCCGGCGTATCTCGACGGGC
Organism: Alphaproteobacteria bacterium; assembly: GCA_021776235.1. GTDB lineage: Bacteria > Pseudomonadota > Alphaproteobacteria. The sequence continues at coordinate 122,387 of JAJFGG010000152.1, forward strand.
ACGCCGTCACCGTCCCGCCGGGGTCGCCATGGTTTCGAACGGTCTATGCGGCGTCTTCCGGTCCCAGCCATTCGATGTCCTTGTGGGCGCCTTTGACCGCCCAGGCGTCCATTTCCACCAGCATGTCCGGCATGCCAAGGCCGGCAATCCGGCAACCCATGGAGACCGGGCGGCTGTCCGCGAACCAGGCTGGGCCTTCGCCATGGGGTCTATTCTGTTCCGCGGATGCGACAGTGAAAATACGGCGGCGCACCACATCGTCAAGGCAGGCCCCGGCCTGGGCCAAAGCTGCCGCGACGGCCTGGTGACACAGATCGTATTGCGCGGCCCAGTCCCCCGGCGCCGCCACGACGCCGTTCGCATCCATTGAGGTACAGCCGCTGACGTGGATCACATCGTCCACGGCCACGGCACGGGCATAGCCACGGGGCTTTTCGCTGTCATTGCCGGTATAGATGTCCTGACGCGCCGCTGCGGCGCCGATGATCGCTTCCGCTTCGACTTCAACCAGCATTTCAGGCGCGATCAGCGCCGGAATGCCGATCAAGGTCGCCGTCGGCCGTACCTCGCCCAGGGCTTCGAGCTTGGCCCGGGTCCCCCCGGCGGCTTGCGTCAGGTCGGTGACGAAAGTCTTGGAGTAGACCAGGTCTCCGGGCCCACCGCCCGCTGCTTCCAATGCTTCCAGGATGGCCGCGTAGGTATCCCGGGCCTGGCTGTAGAGGTCGCCGGGATGGGCGACGTTGCCCTGATCGTCGAGGGCCGTCGTCCCGGATATGAAGACCCGCTTGCCGACCTTCACGGCGCGGGAATAGGCGTAAATCTCCTCTGTTGGCCGGCCGGAAGAGATCCGTTGCGCGGATTTTCCGGCGCCGTCAATTGCGTCGAGTTCTATCTCGATCAGTTGCGCCGGCCGGGCCAAACGGCTGACCTGGACCAATGTCGCGGCGGGACGCACGTCCTTGAAATACTTTGCCAAGGCACGGCCCGCCTGATCCGCCAAACTGATGTCGGTAACATAAATACGCGCCCGCACCACATCGTCGAGCCGGCCACCGGCCTGGCCCATGGTTCCCTCGGCGATGGCCATGATGGCGTCGACCTGCTGGGCCACATCGCCTTCCCCGATGACATTGCCCTGGGTGTCAATTGCCGTCGTGCCCGATTGCAGCACCATGTCACCGACACGCATGGCGCGGGAATATTGGGCCAGCGGTTCCAACGGCCGGCCGGAGCTGACATTGATGCGGCGATGACTTGCCATGGCATGCTGTCCTTGTATTGGTAGGGGCGGGTGCGCCTAGCCAAAAAGATAAAGCAAGCGCCGCACCGAAGCCAGCGCACGGGCGCCCGCGTTGTTCTCGATGGTATTGGTTCCATGCCGTTCTCGCACAGGTAAAGCCATGACCTGCGACGGCGTCGGCTTTGCATTCGATACTGCGGCGTGACCCGAGCGAGGGCGCGCGACAGCAGGTAGACGCGGCCAGTCAGCAAATTTTCCCAATATTGCCGGTAACACTTTATTAACCATTAGAATTCAATAATTTTGCTCGGGGTATGGGCGAGGAGTTAGATCTTTATGTCGAGGGTTCACGGTTCCGGCGATGGGGCCGCCGCTGACAACCAATTTGGTGTGTTCATCGGAACCATTTTCAACAATTTGTTGGGACGTGGCGCCGGTGCGGCGACTGGACTTCGCCTTCAATCCATCCTGTTTATCGGCTTCGTGTTGATTTCGGCTTTGCCGGTTGTTCTGCTGTCCGCCTGGGATCAGCACACCGCATTGCGGGACGAGTATCGTTCCGTGAACGAAAAACATCTTATCATTGCGGAAAACCTGAGCGGCGCGTTTGAACGCTACGTCAATGACGTCAAAGAAGGTTTCCTGTTTGCCGTCGTCAATGCGGAGAATGGCGTGCCGAGTCCGGCATCGAGCCGTTTCCTCAGGTCTTTGAGTTTTTGTGATGTCAATATTATTGACGGCAGCAATACCGTCGTCCAATCCTTGATAACGCCCCCTGACGGCGAAGCGCCCTATCCATCCGCGGAAGTTATCGCGCGTCTGCGTACGGTCGCCGCAGAGGCGAATGGAAAGGTTACGATCTCCAATGTCATCCGGGACCGAAACAAACCATTCTTCTTTGTCGTGAAGGATTTGGGCGGTTCCAGATTTGCGGTTGGATCCTTGACCACGAACTACATTCGCAAGATGCAACGGCAGATTGGCTTCGGCAAGCGCGGCCATTCCATGGTTGTCGATGCCAATGGCGTCGTTGTCGCCCATCCCAATCAGGCGTGGGAGCAGACATCAAAGAATGCCTCAAAATTATCGGTGGTCGGCGCCATGATGCGCGGTGAAACGGGGGTTTCTGAATTTTACTCGCCGCCGATGAAGGCCAACATGATCGCCGGCCATACGGCGGTTCCCGGGGTGGGCTGGGGTGTCATGGTGCCGCAACCGGTCGAGGAACTTGAGCATCATGCCAATTATGTCAAAAGGACCGGGATCTTGATCACCTTGGCTGGCATGATGCTGGCGATCGTCTTCAGTTGGTGGCTGTCCCGTTTTCTCGCCAAACCCATCATTTCCGTTGGCGAGGCCGCTGCCTCGGTGGCGTCCGGCGAACTGCGTACCCAGGTCGCGGAGCTGCCACTGGGCAGTCCAAGGGAACTGCACGGCCTATCCACGGCGTTCAACGGCATGGTCAGACAGCTGCACGAGCGCGAGGAAAGGTTGCGCATCGTAAAAGACGAGGCGGTCGCCGCAAACCGGGCAAAAACAGATTTCCTGGCCAATATGAGCCACGAGCTGCGGACGCCCCTGAACGCCATCATCGGGTTTTCCGAGATGATCAAGGTCGAGACATTCGGCCCCATCGGTGCGGCGAAATATGCCGAATATGTCGACGACATCCATAAATCGGGCAGCCATCTACTAAATGTCATTAACGACGTACTCGATATGTCGAAGATAGAATCGGGTCGGATCGAACCCTCGTTTGACCAGATCGATATGGCCAAAATCGCCGAAACCTGCATTTCCTTCTCGTCGGATCGGGCCAATAAGGGTGAGGTTGCCTTAGAATCCAGTATCTGCAGTGACCTGCCGGAGCTGTTCGCAGACGGGCGGATGATGAAACAGATAATCCTCAATCTTCTTTCCAACGCGATCAAGTTTACCCCCGCGCAGGGCACCGTGGAACTTTCCATTTCCTGCGAAGCGCAACAGGGCTGCGTGATCCAAGTGCGCGACAACGGCATCGGCATGGATCCCTCAAAGCTTAACATCGTCATGCGGCCATTTGGTCAGATCGACGCCAGGCTGGACCGGAGCTATGAGGGTACGGGCCTGGGCCTGCCGCTGGTAAAATCAATGGTCGACATGCATGCCGGCAGCCTCGACATAGACACGGCGCTGGGCCGAGGGACAACTGTTACCATAACAATCCCGCCCGCGCATTTTTGCTGAGTTGAGCCATAGCGCGCGACTTGCTAGACCGGCCGTGCCGGTCTGGAACAGTATTGCGGCGTGCGTCGCCTATTGAGATATCCCAACCCGTAATCACGCCACAGCCTAAATGCGGAAATGCCCGGCGGCCCGGCAACACTCTGTCGCCTTTTGCATTTGCCAGGACATTGTGTTAACCACCGCAATTGGTGCCCAGGGGCGCCACGCCCGCCGAAAGTCGTCTCACCCTGGATTGCCGACCAACAAATTCATCCAGATGAATCTCTTGGATCACGCGGAGCGGGAAAGTCCGAAAATTAGGAGAAACAGATGGCTGACATTGTTCAGACGCTGAAGACGCGCGCCCGTATTTTGCATAAACGGGTCCGCGCAGGCGACGCCGCTGCGTTTCGGCGGCTCAAAAAAAACCTCAGGGACTTCCGCAAACTTGACGACCCGGCGATCGGCGCGCGGTTGCAACGACGGCATTGCCTAACGGCCGTCGCCAGAGAGTGCGGTTTCGATAGCTGGTCACACGCCATGCATTTGTTGGGCGGCGGTGGCACCGGCGGCTTCGGCGCCGTGCTCTATCCGAAACGCTGCGGCGCGCATTCGAACATTTGGTGCGCATCCTATGACGAAGCGAAGGCAATTCGTGCCGAGCATGGCGGCTATCTGCTGGCCTACAAGCATCAGTTCCTGGTCGTCGATGAACACTTCATCCGAACTTTAGGAATTGATCCAAAGGATCCGGACCTGGAACTGATAAACAGGGACTGGGCCAAGCCCAGGCAGCCGGCGGCGCGGGCACGCCTTTACGAGAAGGTCATAGCCTGCTCGCTGGAAGCACCGTCAGGTCAATACGGCGCCGTCTGGCAATCGTGAGCACATCGGTACCCGGCAATGCAGCTGGTTATGAGCCGGACCAACCCATAGGAAACGCGATTAGGCAATGTCCCTTTCGCGCCTGCCATTGGGTTGGTCCGGCGGCCGGCGCGGTCCGTGCTCGAATGCCGGTGGCTGGCTCCCGTTAAAAATTGCGGCGCCTTGGAACGCCGCCATGACGGCTGGCAGGATGCCTGATCTGATGGCCATGTTGCATGGATTATGACCGTTGATTATCGACTTCGGTGACCCGTCTGGTTCATGTCGTCGGTCGGCGGTATCTGCTAGACTGAAATCCTGATTCGCCATAACCACGGTGAGGTCGAGCAGATGATTTGGAAACTTGTACCGGTCGATCCAAGCCAACCGCATTGGGAAACGAGTATGTACCGTGGCGTTGTCGTCATTCGCGCCGATAGCGAGCGCCAGGCGAGGGATATTGCGGCCATGGCGCTGGAAAAGACAGTGGCGGTCGTGCCGGGACATGGCACGGTCTACATGCCCTGGCGCCATGCGGATCTTGTGGCCTGCCACGAGACCAAGGACTTGCAATACCCACTCGAGGGCGATGACAAAATTCTAGTGCCCGAGGTGCCGGCCTACGAGCATAGACAGAACGCCGCCTGATAGCACGCTATCCCGCGCTTTGCGGGCTGTTGTCCACAATTCCACGGCCTACCGGTTCGCTTGGGTTTACAGGTGCCGCGACGACAACACCCCGGCTGTCCCCCCATCTTGATTCTTCATAACAGGGGGCGCCGATCCGTCCCAGTTGGGTCGGTGAATAGTCCCTGATCTTTCCTTCAAGCGGCCCGGAATAATACTTGCAATAGCTGCTGGTTGGCTCGGCGCCCGCCTGTTGGGTCATGGCAAGCATGGCAACTGGGACAAAGACCAACATGAATTTGAAGTTGTTCACGGACATACCGCGATGCCTCCCCATACGATGCATGAGATTACCACAAGTTTGCCCAGTTTCCGGGCTAAACGGCTGAACCGGAAATTGATTCTATTGGCAGTCATTTGGATTATTAATCAGATTGCGCGGCCGGGCAAGCTGTAACCGGACTTGCCATGCTTCACGCGGCGCGCCCCGGCCGGTCGGCGTTGTCTTGTTCTTCTGATACACTCTCGCCCGGCACCAGCAACCAGAGGGGGGCGTCGTCATGACCGAACTATTCGGAGATCAGCACCGGGCCTGGCAGGACGCATTTGGCACCCGTCAACTGGCGGATCATATCGAACAGGCCGGGGTGATGTGCACAATCGGCAAGTATGAACGCCGGTTTATCTCATCACGCGATATGTTCTTTTTATCGACCATCGACGACCGTGGACAGCCGACAGTTTCATACAAAGGCGGCGATCCGGGCTTTGTACGGGTGATTGACGAGAAAACCCTGGTTTTCCCTGTATATGATGGCAACGGGATGTATCTCTCGGTTGGCAATATTTCCGGCAACGGCAAGGTCGGATTACTTTTCATGGACTTCGAGAAACCGCACCGCCTTCGCGTCCATGGCACAGCCGAGGCCGTAAGCGACGGGTCCCTGTTGGAGCATTATGCCGAAGCCCAGTTGATCGTTCGGGTCCATGTATCGGAGGTCTTCGCCAACTGTCCGCGCTATGTCCACAACTATACCAGGGCCGAAAGCTCGCAATATGTCCCCCGGCACGGCGAGGCGACACCCGTCCCTGCATGGAAACGTCTCGACGATATTCAGGACGTTCTGCCGGAACGGGATCATGGCGCGGCGGATCGGGCCGGCGGGACGATCACGATCCATGAGTATCTGGATAAACTTGGCAACGGCGAAGGCTAAATTCGGCGGGACCCAGTGCTCTGATGTGATGTCTCGTGTATCATGGCGGTCAAAGCAAAGATGAACCGTGGAGCCTGCCATGCGCGATATACAAACTGAATTCCTGTTCGAAGTAAGCTTCGAGTTGGCTGGGATCGTAGATTTGGGGCAGACGCCGTTCGGCAACCGGCGCATTGCCGAAGTATCGGGCGGCAGCTTCGAAGGGCCGAAGCTTCGGGGCAGGGTCTTGCCGGCCGGGGGTGATTGGATAATTTTGCGGCCTGACGGCGTGTTGCAGTTGGATGTTCGGGTAACCCTGGAAACAGACGATGGCCAGCTGATCTATATGACCTATCGCGGTGTCCGTCATGGTCCGGACGAGGTGATAGCGCGGTTGAACGGGGGCGAAGACGTGGACCCGTCGGAATATTATTTCCGCACCGCGCCGTTCTTCGAGACCGGTTCGCCAGCCTATGCCTGGCTGAATAGCATCATCAGCGTTGCCACGGGCCATCGTACGCCAACCGGGCCGCTCTACCGGGTTTTCCGGGTCTTATAGAGGGCCCGGCCTGAAGATGGGACGAATTGATTTTCGCAAGTTATTTGGCGCCGGCATAAAGCTGCTGCTGGTCTGCCTGCTGGTCGGTTGGGTTTTGTCCGTTATCGATATCGATGCGCTGGGCTTTCTTCGCTTTCTCTCCCAATCCGTGCGCCATGCAGGCGAGTTGGCGGCGGATGGGGTGCGCTGGGCCGTGCCTTACATTCTGCTGGGCGCGGTGGTCGTGGTGCCGTTCTACATCTTCAAAACCGGCCTGAGCCTGTTAAAGGGCCGCAGGAAATAGCCCCTCTGGTATTTTGAAAGGTTACCTCATGTCTGAAGTTGCCGTGCGCCGCGAAGGCGCCGTCGCCATTTTGACCATCACCCTGCCGGACCAGTTCATGACGAATGCAACCGTCAGCGAACTGAACGCCGCCACCGACGCACTGGACCGGGATGAAAGCTGCCGGGCCATGGTGTTTACCGGTGGCGAGGACGGCGTCTTCATCCGTCATTTCAGCGTTCGGGTTCTGGAAGAAATGTCCTGCGCCCTGCGCCAACGGGGCCAGACCTTTTCGGATCAAAAGCTGTTGGAAAAAGACCGCGAGATCGACCTGCTGTTTCGCCGTCTGGCCAATACGCCGAAAATTACCATTGCCGCCATCAACGGCTTTGCCATGGGTGGCGGCTTTGAATTCTGCCTGTCCTGCGACCTGCGCATCGCCCAGGACGGAGACCATACCCTGGGCCTGCCGGAGCTAAAGGTGGGCATCCTGCCGGGCGCCGGCGGTACGCAAAAGCTGGCCCGCCTGGTGGGCCAGGCCCGGGCCCTGGAAATGCTTCTGCGCGGCCGCACCGTGCCCCCGCGCGAGGCCTTGGCGCTGGGCATGGTGCATGAAGTCACCGACGGCCCGGTCCTGCCCCGGGCCCTGGAACTGGCACGGGAATACGCGGCCATGGCGCCCTTGGCTTTTGGCCATATCAAGCGCCTGTTGCGGACAGAACTGGAAAAACCCCTGGAAGAGGGCCTGACCATGGAGCGCACCCTGTTCCTGGATTGCCTGGTCTCGGACGACGCCCACAAGTTGATGAAACGCATGAACGACGGCGCTCTGGATATCCGCGAAGTCCCCCAGGGGGATTGACCGCCGTAACCCGGACGCGGGTATCTTTGGCCGGAACGGCCAGAGATATCAAGGACTAGCGCCATTGAGGCGCGCAGCCTGCGTGGCGCTTGAACGCAAACCAGTGTCACTGTTCGTGACCCGGACGCAGGTGTCTTTGACTGGAACAGTCAGAGACACCCAGGACGAGCGCCATTGAGGCGCGCAGCCTGCGTGGCGCTTGAACGCAAACCAGTGGTGACCGGCAAAGTCATCCCTGAAGCTGCCTTGGCTGGTATATCGCCGTGTGGGCGATGCGGGCCAGCAGGCGGTCGCCCTGGGCCAGAACCAGCGCATCCAGGTCCACGAACAGATGGCCCTTGCGTTCGAAATTTTTGCTGATCCGGGCCCGTACGGAGAGATCCTCGCCATGCTGCGCCGTGGCGAAATGCTGCACCGTGCTGCCGACATGGATCCACGGGCCCAGCACGACGTTCTGGGTCAGGGCCCAATTGCCAAAGCGTAACAGATGGCCTGGATGGATCAGGTGCTGGTCCGCGTAGAGGGGCAGATCCTCGCGCACGTCCGCTTGATAGGCGGTCTCGATCTCGGCGCTGCAATGGCTTGTATAGGTACCCAGCATGGCGCCGGCGGGCAGGGATGCGGGGGATGCCGGCGGGCGTTCGGCGGGCAGAGCGGTAATCGGAAAATCCGCCAGATCGGGCGCTGTCGGTGCGGCGCCGGGCAGGCGGACGCTGCCCTGAGCGCAAATCTGGCCGGCGCTTTCCACGGTAATGGCCATGGCCTCTGCTTCGCCCGCGATGGCCTGGACGGAAACCGTGGCCGTGGCGCCTTCGTAGACCGGTTTCATAAGGCGGCAGTCGGCCGTTCCCCGCGCCAGCCAGTCCTGGCCCCAGCGCTGCACCGCCGGATGGGTCATATAGGCATATACATCGACGCCGGGTACCAGGCCGCCGCTGAAGCCGAACTTGCGGGCCACCGTATCATCATGGATCTTGTTCTCGGATTCCTTGGCGGTGTTGTAGGCCTCGACCTGATAGTCGGCAATTGCATCGGCATTCATAGCGGGGCTGGGCATGGCTGTTCTCCTCAATTCTCCAGGGCATCACGGAAGCGGTAATAGGCCCGGGTCGCGGTTACTACGACGCCGCGCAGGGCATGCAGGGGCACAGGCCGCACGGGGCTGGCGGGAAACTCAAACGCGGGCTGGGCCGTGTCCAGGGCCCGATCGGCCAGGACTTTTCCCATCATGGTGGCCATGGCAACGCCCCGGCCGTTGTAACCCAATCCGGCCCACAGACCCGGCGCCAGCTCGTGCAGGTGGGGGTAGTGATCCATGGTCAGGGCAACCCGGCCGTTCCAGGCAAATTCAAAATCGACCGGGCCAGCCTCGGGCAGCAGGTCCCGCACTCTTTGGCGCAGGCCCTCATAGATTTTCACCGCGCCGCTCTCATATGCCGAACCGCCGCCGCCCATGATCAGGCGGCCATGGGCATCCTGGCGGAAATACCACAACACCCGGCGGGTATCGGAGAGCACTTCGCCGCCGCCCAGAATATTGCCGCGCATATTCTCGCCCAGAGGCGCCGTCGCCACCTGCACGCTGTAGACCGGCACCACCGTCTGCGCCAGACCGGGCCACAGGCCGTCGGTGTAACCGTTGGTGGCGATGATGACCTTGTCCGCCGTCAGGCTGCCCCTGGGTGTCTGCAAGCGCCAGCCCCGGCCGTCCCGGAGCAGGTTTTCCACGGGCGAGGCGCCATGCACCCGCGCGCCGAATTTCTGTGCCGCACGGGCCAGACCTCGGGCATAGCTTAGCGGCTGCAGGCCACCGCCGCGCTGGTCAATCCAGCCACCGTAATAGCGCCCATCGCCCATGCGCCTAGACAGCTCGTCGCGCTCCAGCCAGGCGACATTGGCGTCGCGCCCGGCCCAATCCTGGTGCCGTTTCTGCAAATCACCCAGCATGGCTTTGCTATGCGCCGCCTGAATCCAGCCTGTCTGTTGGCCGTCGCAATCAATATCGTGCCGCGCAATCAGATCGAACACCAGATCGGCGGCGGCGCCAGAGGCCCGCACCATGGCCTCGCCATCCTTCGGGCCAAAGCGGGCCAGAATGTCCCGCGGATCTTCCTTCAGGCCCGGAATGACCTGGCCGCCATTGCGCCCCGAGGCGCCCCAGCCCGGTTCGGCGGCTTCCAGAACCGCAACATCGGCGCCGCCCTGGGCCAGATGCAGGGCCGCCGAGAGACCGGTAAAGCCGCCCCCCACAACCGCCACGTCGGCGCGTTCGTCGCCGTCCAGCGGCGGCGTATCAGGGGCCGCCGTGGCGGTCACGGCCCACAACGAGGGCGGCAATGCCGATTGGGCGTGATTCACCTTGTCCATGACGGCAATGTAGCATGCTGGTACGATCTGTCACGGGGAGGGGGAAATGGAGGCAGTGTTGAAAATTCTGGGTCTGCTTGTGGTCGTCTACGCCGCCCTGGTGGCCGGTTGCACCGTTATCCAACGATCCTTGATGTACTTTCCCGATCCGTCCCTACCCTCGCCCGCGGCCGCCGGCGCGCCGGGGTTTCAGGCCGTGACCTACCAGACTGCCGACGGCCTGGAACTGGTGTCATGGTACCGCCCCGCCAAGAAGGGCCCAACCGGCAGGGATCTTGCCACCATCGTTTATTTTCAGGGTAACGGCGGCAACATCGCCGGCCGCATCTTCAAGACCCGGCCCCTGTTCGAGGCCGGCTATGGTCTGATGCTGGTGGGCTATCGCGGTTATGGCGGCAATCCGGGCAAGCCCAGCGAGGAAGGCCTGTACTACGACGCCCGCGCCGCCATGGCCTATTTGCAGGACCAGGGCCTGGCCATGGACGATCTGGTGCTGCTGGGCGAGTCCCTTGGCAGCGGTGTCGCCGTACGCATGGCATGGGAAACCCGGGTCCGGGCAGTCATGCTGGAAGCGCCCTATACTTCGACCGTGGATGTGGGCCAGTCGGCCTACTTCTTTTTGCCCGTGGGCTTGTTGATGTATGATCGCTTTCCCTCGATCGACCTGATCGCCGATATCCAGGCGCCCCTGCTGGTGGTCCATGGCGAGCAGGACGGCGTGATCCCCACCCGGCTGGGCCGGCGTCTGTTCCAGGCTGCGAGCCAACCCAAGGAAGCACATTTTCTGCCCGGCGCCGGGCATAACGACATGTTCGAACACGGCCTGACCGATATTGAACTGGAATTTCTGGCGCAGTTGCCGGATTAGTGTATGTCAGGCCCGCCGTCGCGCTGGCCATGGGCCAGATAGCGGCTGGCGTCAACCAGATCGGCCCGAATACTTTGGCGGTATTCAAAGCCGTTCTGGGCGCTGGTTTGTTGTGGCTCGGCCTCTGGCGGCACGCCGTCATGGCCGGCCAGAATTTCGCGCAGAATGCGGCCGTCCGTTGGCGGGCCTTCCAGCTCCAGTGCGTGCAGCACGGTGGGCAGCACATCGATGATGCCGGTGGGCGCGGTAATTTGCGCTTGAGAGGCGAACAGGCTGCCCGAAAAGGCCAATACCGTGCTGACCTCGTAAGGGGACAGGCCGCCGTGCATGCCGCAGCCGATGGGGATATCCGGGTTGTCGTGCAGGCAGCGGCCCGCTACACCGCCGTTCGGCGCGTGTTCGTCGCGGGCCAGGATGAAAACGATGTCGCCGGTGCGGGCATGTTCCAGGTTGGCGGCGGCCAGGGGCAGGGCGCCTGGCGGCGGTTCGCCACCAGCCATGGCGCGGGCAAAGATCGGACCACACCACGATTGTGCCTGTAGCCAGGACACCAGCCGCGACTGCGTAGCGCCATCCTTTACATAAAGGGCGGCGCAGGTGCCGGGGATCAGGCTGGCCTCGCCGCCATCGCCGATCTCGAAGCCGGCCTCGGTAAACCTGGCCGCCAGCTCCAGGGCCGGGCCATGGGTTGCCACATGGCCGTGATCGGACAGGGCGATGATCTGCAGGCTTTCCTCCCGGCCGCTGTCCCGTCGCCATTGCAACAGGCGGCCAAGGGCGGCGTCCGCATGGCGGATGGAGGCGGCGGCTTCCGGGCTTTCGATGCCGCGATAGTGAAACGGCGTGTCGGGATCCGAAAACCACAGGATTGCTGCCCGTGGATCCTGCTGCGGCGCCACCTGCTGCGTGTAGGCATCGACCACCCAATCGATCCGATCAAGGTTCGGCAGGGCGGCCTCGGGAATGGGGCCGTGGGCCTCGACCAAGGCCGCGCCCAAGCCCGGGGTGGTGGATTTATCCAGGCCATGCAGGGAGATATTCAAGGCGCCCAGGGCTTCCGCATGGTTGTGCAAAATGCGGTTGCCGCCAGGCGTGCCACAGCCGATAACGGCCAGGGCATGGCCCGCGTCATGCAATATCTCGCCCAGGCTGGGCGCCGTCATAATGCCGCCCAGAGCCTCGTCAGCCCGGCTGAGGGCGGCAAAATCGGCGGTGTTCAGGAAGCCGCCCGCCGCCGGCTCGACAAATTTGTTGGCCACCATGCCGTGGCGCCCCGGATGGCAGCCCGTCACCAGGCTGGCCTGGTTGACCCGCGTTTCCGTGGGAAAGACCGCGCGGCTGTCCACGCAATGGCTGCCGTCCCGGCAAAAGGCCGCCAAATTCGGCATCAGGCGGTCATCCACCATATCGGGGCGCAGGCCGTCGAAGGCGACGATAACAAATCGAAGGTCATTTTTCATAACGACTTGTAGCAAATTGCCGCCCCCCGCGCCAAGCGCTGGCAGCCCCGGCGGTGCTGTGCCATGATAAGCCGTGTTGTTGTTTGAGTAACCGATGCGAGATTTTCATGACCATGGATAAATCCGGCTGGACCCTGGTGGACCTGATCCGCCGTCAGGCCGCCCGCCACGGCGAGCGGGAGTTTATTTCATTCGAGCAGGGGGACCGGCTGACATTCGCCGGTTTTGACCGGGACAGCGATGACGTGGCCCTTCGTCTCGCCAGCCTTGGTGTTGGCCCCGGCGACCGCATTCTGGCGCTGGTCAAGAACCGGGTTGAGCTGTTGGTGGCGATGTTCGCGACCTTCAAGCTGGGGGCCGTATTCGTGCCCATCAACACCGAACTGAAGGGCGCCTTTCTGCAACACCAACTGCGCAATGCGGAACCAACGGTGGTACTGGTCGATACGGTGCTGGCGGATGCTTTCCAGGGTGTGGATGCGGCGAACGGTCATATCAAGGCGGTGGTCTTCATCGCCGGCGGCATACCTGATGCGGTGCCGGCGGCGTTCGCCGATGTGCGGCGGCTGGCGTATGAGGATCTTGCCGATCTGCCGGCCCAGGAGCGGGAGGTCCTGGTGGCGCCGAAGCCCGAAGATATCGCATTCATCATGTACACATCCGGTACCACGGGACCCTCCAAGGGCGTCCTGATGCCCCATGCCCATTGCTATTTGTTCGGCCTGGGCACCAGCCGGGCGTTGGCCCTGACGGAAGACGACCGCTACTACATCTGCATGCCGTTGTTTCATGCCAATGGTCTGTTGATGCAACTGTTCGGCTCGTTCATTGCCGGTTCGTGGATCTATGTGGTCGAACGGTTTTCGCCAAATCGCTGGCTGGATGATGTGCGCGCCTCGGGCGCGACGGTGACCAATGCCCTTGGCGTGATGCCGGAATTCATCTATCGCCATCCGGCCAGCCCCCTGGACGGTGACAACCAGCTGCGCCTCATCATGGCTGCGCCCGTGGCAGAGGAATGGGCCGCCGATTTCGAGCGCCGCTTTGGTCTTGAAATTCGCCAAGGCTTCGGCATGACTGAATGCAATATTTCCGCCTATACCGGCCCCGATGACCCGCTGGAAGTGGGCTGCGCCGGGCGGGTGCTGGACGAGTTCTTCGAAGTCCGCATCGGACATATTGATACGGACGAGCCCTTGGCCGCGAACGAGATTGGCGAAATACTGGTCCGCCCAAAGGAGCCGTCCTGTTTCATGGCGGGATATTTCAAGATGCCGGAAAAGACCGTCGAGGCATGGCGTAATCTGTGGTTCCACACCGGCGATGCCGGCCGCATGGATACGGACGGCCGGCTGTATTTCGTGGATCGGTTGAAAGATTGCATTCGCCGCCGGGGCGAGAATATTTCCTCGTTCGAGGTCGAACAGGTCCTCAACAACCACCCCGCGATTGCCGAAAGCGCGGTTGTCGGGATCAAGGTCGAAGGCGCCGGCGGCGAGGAAGAGGTCAAGGCACTGGTGCTGCCCGCGCCGGGCCAAAAGATCGAGAATGTGGCGCTGCTGGATTATTGCGCCGAACATATGCCGCGGTTTGCCGTGCCGCGCTATCTGGAATGGGTGAACGGTGTTGCCAAAACGGCGACCGGCAAAATTCAGAAACAAGAGCTGCGCGATGCCGGTGTGACGGATGCCACCTGGGATCGGGAAAGCGTAGGATACAAGGTTGCCCGGCGCTGACAGGGGCCGGTTGGACAGTTACTTTTTGCAAAGGAGATAGGTCATGGCAGCGTTGAACGGTTCGGAAATCCTGGCGAAAGCATTGAAACGGGAAGGCGTGGAGGAATTATTCTTCCTCATGGGCGGCCCGATGTTGGCGGCGGAGTCCGCGACCATCAACGAGGGTATCCGCTGCATTGATGTGCGCCACGAACAGGCCGCCGCGATGATGGCCCAGGCCTATAGCCGCCTGCGCCAGCGGCCGGGGTTCTGCATGGCGGCGTCCGGCCCGGCCACGATCAATCTGTCCACCGGCCTGGCCAACGCCTTGATCGATTGCTGTCCGGTGGTGGCCCTGGGCGGGGCCAGCCCGGTTTTGGGCAACGGCAAGCAGGTCTTCCAGGAAATTGATCAGATGGAGATCATGTCGGGCTGCGTCAAATACGCCGCCCGCGTCCATGATGCCCGCCGTATTCCTGAAATGTTGAACGTCGCCACACAGCGCGCCATGTCGGGCAAGCCGGGGCCGGTCTACCTGGATCTACCCGGCGATACGCTCTATCAGATGGTGGACGAGGCGGATATCGATTGGTCACAATCGGGCCGGCCAATTCTTGGTGCCCATACACCTGCGCCTCAGGCCCAGATCGATGAACTTGTCGCCGCCCTGGCCAAGGCGGAGCGGCCGGTGCTGTTGACCGGCAGCGGCATCATCTGGTCCCAGGCCTGGGATGAAATGCAGAAATTCGTCGATGCCACGGGCATACCTTTTTACACCACGCCCCAGGGCCGCGGCGTCGTGCCGGAGGATCATCCCTGCTGCTTCCCCGCCGCCCGGTCGACAGCCTTTCGCGATGCTGACCTGATCGCCGTCGTGGGCACCCGGCTGAATTATATCGTTGGCCATCTGGCCCCGCCGCGCTTTTCCGGCGATGCCACCATCGCGCGGATCGATATAGACGTGGAAGAAATCTCGGAAAGCGCCCGGGCCGTGGATATCGGCATTGTCGCCGATGCCAAGGTGGCGCTGGGACAGTTGAACCAGGCGATTTCGGGCAAGGTCGATCCGGCGCAGTATGATTACTGGCGCGGTGTGCTGGCGGAAAAGGAAGCCTCCAAACGGGCCGGCCCGGGCAGCAACAGCCTGTCCGACGCGGTGCCGATCCATCCGCTTCGGCTTTGTGAGGAAGTGAAGAATTTCATGGACCGGGACGCCGTTCTGGTGGTCGATGGCCAGGAAATTTTGAATTATGGCCGGCAATCCATGCCCACCTATGCGCCGGGCCACCGCCTGAATTCGGGCCCCTTCGGTACCATGGGCGTGGGTCTGCCCTTTGGCCTGGGCGCCAAGGTGGCCAAGCCCGATACCCAGGTCATCGTGGTTCACGGCGACGGCTCGTTTGGTCTGAACGCCATGGAGCTGGATACCGCCGTGCGCCACAAGATCCCGGTGTTGGTGGTGATCAGCCTGAACGGCGGCTGGACCGCCGATCCCGAACAGGATAAACCGGGGCGGAACCTGGGCTATACCCGCTATGATAAAATGGCGGAAGCCCTGGGTTGTTACAGTGAATATGTGGAGGAGCCGGGCGAGATCCCGGCCGCCCTGGCCCGGGCCCAGGCCAAGGTTGATGACGGCATGGTCGCCGTCGTCAACGTCAAGACCGACTGGGCTGCTCAGGCGGTAACACAAAAGTTCGCTACATATTCGACCTAAACCAGGTTCGATATTCATCGAATCCGGGCTAGAATCCCGCCTCGGGATCCTGCAGATAGGCTTCCTCCGCCGCGCTGTTGACCCTGCCCAGGGCTGCGTTGCGGTGGGGGAAGCGACCAAAGTCGATGATGAGTTGGCGGTGCTTTGTCATGGACTCGTATGACTTGTCACCGCCCTCGCTGCCCCGATAGGCGGCGAAAAGTTCCATGCCCCGGTTCTGGTCGGCCAAATCCTCGCTGTGCTGAAACGGCATCACCAGGAACTTTCCGGGAATGCTTTCCAGGTTCTGGTGCCAGCCCGCGGCGACGGCTTGTTTAACGATGGCCAGGATTTTGCCGTCCGTGGCGAAGGCCTGGGCGGTGCCGCGAAAAATGTTGCGCGGAAACTGATCCAGCAGGATACAGAGCGCCAGGATCCCGTCCAGGCCGTGGCGCCAATGGTCAAGTTCGCCCGCGGCCGCCGCCGCGACCGTCTCGGAAAATTGGCTGCGGATCTGGTCGTCGAACTTCGAGGTTTCTTCTTTCTGGCGGGCGAACCAGATATCCCGCGCCTGGCCCCGTTCGGGCGAACCAGGCGGGGCAAACCAAAAATCCAATATCTCGCGGCGGGATTTTACGCCTTTTTCGCGCAGTTCGCATTCCCGGCGGTAGCCTTCGATCCGTTCCCGCCATTCGTCCGGAAAAGGCTGCGACTTGATTGCGGGGGTATGGACGTCTTTGACTAGCGCGGCGGTGAATGAGGCAGTGCAGACCAAGGGTCCGCCGACCTTGACCATTTCGAAACGGTGGGTGATGGACGAGCGTCCCAGGCGTTCCACGAAGACGGCCGTGTCGAAACGATCGCCCACTATTAGTGGCGCATGGAAGTCGAAGTGCAGCGAGACCGCCGGGTTGCCCATGTTGTTCCGCTTCAATTGATAGAAGTTCAGGCCCAGCACCGCCTCGTACCAGACTTCCAGAGTGTCAATTGCGAAGGGTATAAAGCTGCCTGTATAGGCGATTTCGGCCGTGTCGCTGTCGCCCCAGTTGACCCGGCGGCGAAGGACGAAAGGGATGTCGGATTGCGGCCGCTGGCCGCCGAAATCCGAGGTCGGAATAGGGTCCTGGTTTTCATCGTTCATGGCGGCCACTATACCAATGATCCTTGATACTGACCTGTTTCACCGAGATGATTCTTATCGCCAGGTAGGAGCGCGCCGCGCCGTAGTGTCGCTCACTTCAAGCGGGGCGCGACGCCGCTGGCGATAAGAAGCATCCGGCCGAAGGTGGGCCTGGCCGGCCCTCGGGCGTTGTTGCGGCGCTTGCCCGATGCACCGCATCGCGCGGCGCGCCGCGCCTAGCCCGCGAACCGGCCAAGCCCATGAAACAGGTCAGTATCAAGGACCATTGGTATCATGCATCCAAGGGTGCCGTTGCCAATTGCACGATGTGCAGGCTGTTCGCTTGTTCTTTCGCCGCTCGGCGTCCATCGCTACACTGGCCGGGAAATGATTCCGATCCGGCATTCATCCACCTCCTTCCAAGGCGCGCCGACATAGCCATTCAAGACACTGTACGCAGGGTCGAACCCGCGCTGCCCCCAATGCCCTGGGTGCTGATCGCGGCGACCTGCCTGGCGACCTTTGCCATTACCGCCAGCGGGGTGACCCGGGCGCCGTTTCTGATCGATATGGCGCAGGATCTCGATGTCGGGTTGGCCATCATCGCCAATCTGTTCGGCCTGACATCCATCGCCTGGGGTTTGGCGTCGTTCGGGGCCGGCGTGGGTTCGGACCGCCTGGGGCGGCGGCCATTCCTGGTTGGCGCGCCCATTGGCCTGGCCCTGGCCTTGATTGGCGTCGCCAACGGGCAGAGTTTCCTGGCGGTGGCGGTCTGGGCCACCTTGGCGGGGGGCTGCGCCGGACTATTCACCGGGGTCAGCCTGGCAGAGGTGGCCGGGCGGGTCGTCGACCGGCAGCGTGGCCGCGCCCTTGGCTGGGTCATGGCCGGACAGTCCCTTACCCTGCTGGTGGGCGTACCCCTGGCGGCGTGGATCGGGGCCAGCATTGGCTGGCGCGGCGTCAACCTGTGTGTGGCGGCCCTGGCGGTTGTTTCCGCCGTGACCATGTTCGCCACCACAACATCGGTTGTGCGCAAAACCGCGGGGGCCACCGGAACGGCGCCCGCGCGGCCCCCTTTGCTGCGCACGGCGTTCTCCGCCACCGTGGTGCGGTTGCTCTGCAGTGTGATTGCCGAGCGCATCTGCTTTGGCCTTGCCGCCGTCTATTATGCGACTTTTATGCTGCAGACCTATGCCATCAGCCTGGCGGCCCTGGCCCTGCCTTTGGCGATATTCGCGGCGGGCAATATCCTGGGCACCATCCTGGGTGGGCAACTGGGCGATCGCGTGAAGAACCGCATGTTGAGCTTCGCCTTGGCCCTGCTGGCGGCGGGCGCGGTTGCGTTGTTGCTGTTCGGCTGGCCTGTCAGCGTCATGCTGTCGTCCGGCATGGGCTTCGCCTTCATGTTTTTTACCGCTCTGTCCCGGCCGTCGCTGATGGCCGCCCTGGCCAATGTGCCGGCGGAAGTGCGGGGCACTGTCATGGGCCTGAACAGCACCGCCGCCTCGGTCGGCTGGCTGGGCGCCGCCGCCCTGGGGGGCTGGATATTGTCAACGGTGGGATTTGCCGGCTTTGGCCCCCTGGCGGCTGTCCTGGCCGTCCTTGGCGCCGTTCTGGCCCTGACCGGCCCGCGCCGTTAGAGCAGGCATCCTGAGATCGGGCGCATGGACAATGTAGCCAGGGGATTCCATAGTTTGCGCGGACAGCGAATTGGAGACAGGCGGCATGGCGCAAAGCATTGAAATAACCGTCAACGGCACGGCCAAACAGATCGATGTGCCGCCGTCGCTGCCGCTGATCTATCTGTTGCGCAATGAAATGGGCCTCAAGGGCACGCGCTATGGTTGCGGCCTGGAACAATGCGGCTGCTGCATGGTCCTGATTGACGATGAACCCGCCTATGCCTGCACCCGGACCGCCGAGTCCGTTGCCGGGCAGGCGGTTCTGACGATCGAGGGCCTGGG
The DNA here is from genome assembly GCA_021776235.1 of Alphaproteobacteria bacterium. GTDB lineage: Bacteria > Pseudomonadota > Alphaproteobacteria. The sequence goes on from JAJFGG010000152.1 coordinate 141,392, forward strand.
CACGGCCGCGGATCCTCATGCGCTGCAACAAGCGTTTCTGGAGGAACAGGCGGGGCAGTGCGGCTATTGCCTGTCCGGCATTCTGATCAGTGCCAAGGCACTGTTGGACCGCAATCCCAATCCCAGCCGGAGCGAGATTGTCGAGGCCCTCGACGGCCATCTATGCCGCTGTGGCGCCCATACCCGCATCATCAAAGCCATAGGTCGTGCCGCCGCCCTTCTGCGCGGGGAGGAGCCGGCATGACCACCGATACACCGGGCTTGCCAGCCAGCCTGAGCGTAAATCCGCGCCTGGACCGCTGGCTGAAATTCCAAGCCGACAAAACCGTACGGATTGCCACCGGCAAGGTGGAAATCGGCCAAGGTGTGGTTACTGCCCTGTCGCAGATCGCGGCGGAGGAGCTGGACCTGCCCCTCGATCGGGTTGTCATGCTGGCAGGCGACAGCGATGAAGGTCCTGACGAACGCTATACCTCTTCCTCTTTGTCCATCATGGTGTCTGGTGCATCCATACGGCTGGTCTGTGCCGAGGCGCGGGCCTTGCTTATGGGGCGGGCCGCCTTGCGCCTGAATTGCAGCCCCGACGATCTTACGGTGGAGGCGGGCCGTTTCGCCGTGAATGGCGTGCCAGGGGAATTGTCTTATTGGAGCGTGGCGCCGGAAATTGACTGGTCCCAGGCGCCTACCGGCAACGCGGCGCCCAAACCCGCCAGCGACTACCGCATTGTCGGTCAGAATGTCCCCCGCCATGACTTGCCCGCGAAACTGACCGGCGCTGCCTATGTTCATGACAGGATACCAGATGGCGTTCTGCATGCCCGCGTCCTGCGCCAACCGGGGCGGGGGGCGGCATTGCTCTCCCTGGACGAGGCCGCGGTTCGCCGTGCCGCCGGCATCGGGATAGAGATTTTCAAGCTGGCCAATTTCGTTGCCTTTATCGGCCCTGACGAGGCCGCCGTGGAAGCAGCGGCGGCGGTGGCGGCGGAACATGCACAATGGGATGGGGTGCCGAATATAGCGCCGGCCCAGCAGGAAGCCGCCTGGTTGAAGGGCCAACCTTCCATCGACAACCATTACGGTGCGCCCATAGATCCGGCGCCCTCCGGACGCTTGGTGGAGGCGACCTTCAGCCGCCCCTACGTCGCGCATGCCTCGATGGCCCCCTCCTGCGCCCTGGCCCTGTATGCGGATGATCACCTGACCATCTGGTCCCACGGCCAGGGTATGCACCCCCTGCGCCGCAACATCGCCGAGGTACTGGACCTGCCGCTGGAGGCCATCACCGCCAGGCATCTGGATGGTGCGGGTTGCTATGGCCACAACGGCGCCGATGATGCCGCCCTGGATGCGGCAATTGTGGCGGTCAACAAGCCCGATCATTGTATCCGTCTGCAATGGCGCCGGCAGGACGAATTCGGCTTCGAACCCTTTGGCCCCGCCATGCTGGTTACCATGCGGGTCCGGGTCGATGAGGCGGGTCAACCTCAGGATTGGACCTCCGAGATCTGGAGTCCGACCCACGTCCAGCGTCCCGGCACCGGCAGCGGCTTTCTGCTGGCGGCGGAGGCGTTGCCAAATCCGCCCGCCGCCCCGGCGCCACAGGACCCGGCGGAAGAAGCGGGCGGCGGCGGCACCCGAAACGCCGCGCCCTATTACGACATCCCCAACTGCCGCATTCTGCACCATCTGGTGACGACGCCCCCGGTGCGTACGTCGGCTTTGCGTACACTGGGTGCGTTGCCCAACGTTTTCGCCATGGAGGCAATGATGGATGATCTGGCGGCCATGGCCGGTGCAGATCCATTGGCTTACCGTCTCGCCCTACTATCGGACCCGCGTGCCCGGGCCGTGCTTTCAGACGCCGCGGCACGGGCCGGCTGGGACCGGCGCGGCGAAGGCGGAACGGGACAGGGCCTGGGAATGGCCTTCGCACGATACAAGAATACCGCAGCCTATGCCGCCGTTGTCGTGGCTCTGAGGGTCGATGAGATGGTCCATCTGGAGCATATCTGGGTGGTGGCCGATGCCGGTCTTGTGATCAATCCCGATGGCGTGCGCAACCAGCTGGAGGGCGGCGCGGTGCAAGGCGCCTCGTGGGCCCTGAAGGAACAGGTCCGCATGGCGGGCCCGGGTGTCACTTCGTTGGATTGGGACAGCTATCCCATTCTGCGCTTTAGCGAAGTGCCGGATATAGATGCGGCGGTGCTGAACCACCCCGATATGCCATCCTTAGGAGTGGGTGAATGCGCCGTATCGCCCACGGCAGCGGCCATCGGCAATGGCGTGGCCCATGCCCTTGGCGTACGAATCTACGACATGCCCCTCTCCCGCGAACGGATCATGGCAAAACTGATAGCCTAAATGATCTCTTTTTCTCTCAGTTCGGCAATGTCGGCCGCATTCAGATCCAGAAACTCCTCGTAGATCGCCTCGTTGTCGGCGCCGATGGAACGGGCCGTATGGCGCACCTTGCCCGGGTGATTGGTTAGCTTCGGCACCACGCCCTGCAGGCGCACTTCACCAAAATCGTCGTCCTGAACCGGCACGATGGCTTCGCGGGCCGCGAATTGAGGGTCCTCGAATATCTGGGCGATGGAATAGATCGGCGCCAGGGTACCTTTTTCCCGCTCGAACGCTTCTATGGCTTCGGCCTGGGTATGGGTGGAGAACCAGTCGACATATATCTCATTAATTTCGTCGCGGTGGGTGAAGCGGTTCTGATTCGAGTTGAATTTCGGATCATCCGGCAATTCCGGCCGGCCGATGGCTCTGGCATTGCCCAGAAAGATGGCATGGGTGCTGCCCGAAAGGGAGACGTACTGATCGTCCGAGGTCCTGAAAACATTGGCGGGTGCTGAATAGTGCGAGGCGTTGCCAGTGCGCTGGGGAACTTCGGCCAATTGATCGTACTGGATGGTTTGCGAATCCAGCAGACGGAATGTGGCCTCGGTCAGGGATAGATCGATTTCCTCACCCCCTGTTATGGTGCCGCGGGCACGTCCCAACAAAGACATCAAGACCGCATTGCAGGCGGTCAGGCCGCCGATGGAATCGCCGATGGGATAGCCGTTGTGCATGGGCGAGCGCTCGGCCTCGCCGGTGATATAGGCCAGGCCGGACATGGCCTCGAATATTCGGGCGAAGCCGGGCTTGGCGGCATAGGGCCCGGTCTGTCCGAAGGCGGTGGCGCGCAGAATAATCAGGTTCGGGTTGGCCTTCCACAAGGTCTCCTTGTCCAGGCCCCAGCGGTCCAAAGTGCCGGTGCGGAAATTCTCCAGCAAGACGTCAAACTTTGGCAGCATCTTCAGCAACAGTTCCGCGCCCTCGGGCTTGCGCAGATCCAGGGTGATAAACCTCTTGTTGCGGTTGGCAGCCTTCCACCAAATGGACTTGCCGTCCTTGAAGGGTGGAAAATTGCGTAAACCATCGCCCGTGCCCGGTAGTTCGGCTTTCACCACATCGGCGCCGAAGTCGGCCATCAGGGTGCCGGCAAGGGGGGCCGCGAGAATGGTCGCGATATCCAGAATCCGGATACCTTCCAATGGTCCGTTCATCTATAAACGCCTCTACATGTTGCTATGGCGCGGGAATAATACGGTACGCCCCGGTCCAGGCAAACAAATAACGCGCTGATGGGTCGCTTGGCGGTCTAAGTGGCGATGAACTTCGTAAACATCATCAAACCAATGATGACGCCGGTGACCCACTGAAATGTGGTGCGGAAATTCGGTTCCTTGGAGAGCAGTACCTGAAAGCATACCTTGGCCCCGGCGAACGCGGCCGCGCAGAGCCATGGGCCAGCGCCATAGATAATTGTTCTGAGCCAGCGGGACGCGAGAGGAAGATCGGCATATTCATTGTGATACGAATGCGCCGCCAGCAGGATAGCGGCCACGACAAAGGTGGCGGTCATTATGCTGATTTGCTTCATGGTACAGCTTTGTAAATGATGTTCGGGATCGCAGGCAGCAAATGCCCATACAAAAAGTAGGCCGTCCGCCACGGGCGAGGTTGAAAATTGGCGCGGTCGTAGTTTCGTCCTGTCAACATACACAGCCTGCTGGGTCTACGCTCCGTTACCGGCGATCCTGCCATCCAGGGCTTCTCGCACCCGCTGGGCCAGGGCCTGGGTCTGATATGGTTTGTTCATAAGCATCATGCCGTCTTCAATCTGGCCGCGATGATTGAGGACTTCCCGGGTGTAGCCTGATGAGAACACGACCCCGGCCGCCGGGTACTGTTCGCGGAAGGCGGAGGCGACGTCGCTTCCGCTCATCCCACGGGGTAAGATCACGTCAGTCAACAGCAAATCAATGGGTCCGGAAACGGTCATGATCTTTAATGCGGCCGGTCCATCTTCGGCCTCCAGAACGGTGTAGCCGAGGCGGCCCAGTACGATCACAAGATAATCCCGGACATCCTTGTCATCCTCGACCACAAGGATTGTTTCGTCGCCCGTCGGCCTGTCCTCTCTGAGTGTTTTGCTGGTGGTCTCGATTTCTTCTGTCTCGCCGCTTCTCGGCAAGTAGATTTTGACAGTCGTGCCTTCGCCTTCTTCGCTGTAAATCGAAACATGGCCGCCGGATTGCTTGGCGAAGCCAAAGACCATGCTCAAGCCCAGCCCGCTGCCCTGTCCGACGTCCTTGGTCGTGAAAAATGGCTCGAACGCCAGGCTCCGCACCGCCGCCGGCATTCCGGTGCCACTGTCGCTGACGGCGATCATCACATAATCACCGGGGCTCAGGTCCTCGGAGATTGCGGCATCGCCTTCCTGCAAAGTCTGATTGGCCGTTTCAATGGTCAACCGCCCGCCGTCAGGCATGGCGTGGCGGGCGTTGATGACGAGGTTCAAGAGGGCATTCTCGAGCTGCCCCGCATCAACCATGGTTGGCCAAAGATCGGCCACCAGGTTCATCTCGATAGTGACATCCGCGCCGATTGTGCGCTGGGCCAACTGGGCGAATTGCGGCAGGAGATCATTGATCCTGGTTGCCTTGGCGTCCAGTTCCTGTTGCCGGGAGAATGCCAGCAACCGATGGGTCAATTCGGCCCCCCGCAGCGCGGCACGCAGAGCGGTCGCAACGTTTTCCTTGTCCAAACCGTCCCCATTGCGGCCATCCTCTATCAAATTTAGATTGCCGATGATGGCGGCCAGTATGTTATTGAAATCATGTGCCACGCCGCCGGTGAGCTGGCCGATCGCCTCCATCTTCTGGGAACGGCGGACTTGTTCCTCCAGCTGTTTACGTTCGGTAATATCATGGATGATAGCGCTGAAGTATTTCGCTTCGCCCTGTTGCCAGGTGCCAAGCGACAATTCAATTTGAAACTCCTCGCCATTCTTTCTCAGTCCGTTGACTTCAATGGATTTGCCCATGATCTGATATTCATCTGTCTTAGCCGCTCTTAGAAAACCACGCCGATGAGCCGCCTTGTATCGTTCGGGCATGATATCTGTTAAGGGACGCTCGAGGATTTCCGCTTCACTGTACCCAAATGCCTTTTCCGCGGCCGGATTCCAAGAAACAATGAGCCCGTCGTGATCAACGGCCACGATCATGACATTCGATGATGATTGCGAGATGGAATGAAATCGCTCCTCGCTTTCTTGCAGCGCCTGCCCGCGCTGCTTCAATTCGGTGATGTCGGTTCGAATGCCGACGATGCCGCCACTCGACGTCCTGCGTTCCTCGACTCGCAACCAAAGTCCATCGGCACATTGCTGCTCGAAAGGTTCGCCAGGATCGCGGTGCTGCCGCATGCGCTCCTTGAACCAGGCCTCTTCACGTCCAGCGGCCTCGGCGTACTCGCCATTGTCCAAGCCAAATCGGATCATATCTTCGAAAGTGTTGCCCGGCTTTATCGCTGGGGCGCTTTTCTTGTAAAGTTCCCGGAACCGACTATTGCTGACAACCAGCCGGTCGTCGGCGTCATACAGCACGAACCCTTCAGTGATACTGGCAAGCGCATCTTCCAGCAGTTGCAGAGCTTCACGCTCGCGGCTGCTGCTTTCGGTCATGGCCAATTGCTCCCGCCGGCGCTCGGTAACATCGCGCGTGATGCCCTCGGTTCCCAGAATATTCCCAGCGTCGTCATACCGGTAATGGGCGCTCGTGGATGTCCAGATTTCCCGGCCATCCTTGCCGCGAATGCGACCTTGAACGTTTCTCAGGCGACCGCCCTTCGCCTGCAACTCGGTCCGTAAATCGTCGAATTCCGCTTCATTGATGTAAAAGTCTCTGACGTTGCGTCCGATCAGCTCATTCGGCCGATACCCGGCAAACTCGGTGACCGAAGGCGAGACCATCGTAAACGCGCCATCAAGATCAAGCCGATAGAAAGTGTCTTCCATATTGTCCAGTATGGAGCGTAAGTCGCTCTCGGACGCCGCGCGCTCTGCCAAAAGCCTGTCGCTCGCCTGCCCGGCTTCGGAACTCGACAGGAAATCCTTGCGAAGCTTCTTTGCCTGCCAAGCACTGCCGAGTACCCCGATCGCATTGCCACCGGCGCAGACCAACAGGAGGACGACAAATTGCCGATCGATGGTCGACGTAACGTAATAACTGGCGGTGACGGTGGAAACGAAAAATAAGGCGCCATTCGCCAACCTAAAGATAATTGGATTTGGAATAATAATGTAAATCGTTACCAGGGTTCCAAGATAGATCGCGGTAGATTGGACAGTTGCGCCGTCGTGGATAATGATGACCAGGCTCATCATCAATGTCCCGCTGGCAAACGCCAAAAAGGTCCAGGTCTGCAACCTTCGAACTCTGTGAGTTGAAGAAAAGGCGAGGATTGCCCCGTAGATAAAACATAGGGCCGTGAGGCTCCGCGCCGCCAAAAGAATAACAAAATCCGTGCTAAACCCGAGTTTTCTGTAGTCTTCCTGGGGCATGATCATGAGCGCCAGGACAACGCCAAAGATCAAGCCAGCATATCCGACGATCTTCGACCAGCCGGACCAGGTTTCATGCCAATAAAGCCGCTCGAGATCCCGATCGACGAACTCGCCCGACCAGGCCGACAATTTGGTGTTGTGGTACGCCTCTACCAAACCGTGTCCTCCATGAACAACATACCTCAATCTATCCGCCAATGATTAACACCATCGGGCGCTCCTGCGCATTATCGCCGCCCGCTTACGTGCCAGACGATGAATCCGATCAATATCACGGTCCAATGATATTGCCCCAACAACGATTGAACGACTTTTGCGCGCCGGTTCATCTGAAAGCATGATAATCTGGCCAGATGGAAATAATGATTTATCAATTTCAGCAATGTGGGACCCATTAACATGGCACTTGAACTTCGCTCTACCGTAAAGACTGGCGGCACCCTTGAAATCAAGCTGGCCGAGGTCCCGGTCCCGGAGCCTCAGGATAACGAGGTCGTTGTTCGTATTGAAGCCAGCCCGGTTAATCCGTCCGACCTTGGCCTGCTGTTTGGCGCCGCCGACATGAGCACGGCGGCGATAACGGGCAGCGGAGACAGCGCCATCGTTACCGCGAAAGTTCCTGATGGGCTGATGCCGGCGATGTCCGGTCGGCTGGATCAATCCCTGCCCGTGGGCAACGAGGGCGCCGGCGTTGTGGTCAAGGCCGGGTCCTCCGACATGGCGCAGGCCTTGATGGGCAAGACCGTCGCCGTCATCGGCGGCGCAATGTATGCCCAATATCGGGCGGTTCGGGTGGATCAGTGCCTCGCCCTTCCCGATGGCGTCACCCCGGCTGAAGGCGCCTCCTGGTTCGTTAATCCAATGACGGCCCAGGGCATGGTTGAAACCATGCGGATGGAGGGCCACAAGGCGCTGGTGCATACGGCGGCCGCGTCCAACCTGGGGCAGATGCTGAACAAGATCTGTATTCAGGACGGGGTCGATCTGGTCAATATCGTCCGCAAACAGGACCAGGTGGAACTGCTGAAGGGTCTGGGCGCGAAGTATATCTGCGACTCGTCATCGCCCGATTTCATGGACGAACTGACCGAGGCCCTGGTGGCCACGGGCGCGACACTTGCCTTTGACGCGATCGGCGGCGGCAAGCTGGCCGGGCAGATCCTGAGCTGCATGGAAGTGGCGGCGAACCGCACGGCGACGGAGTACAGCCGTTATGGTTCGACCACCCATAAACAGGTTTATATCTATGGCGGGCTTGATCGCGGCGCCACGCAATTCAATCGCAGCTTTGGCCTGGTCTGGGGCATCGGCGGCTGGCTGCTGACGCCCTTCCTGAAAAAGGCCGGCGGTGAAGTGATTAACCGGCTGCGTCAGCGGGTCGCGGCGGAGATCAAGACAACCTTTGCCAGCCACTACACCCAGGAGGTCTCGCTCGCCGGAATGCTGACAGCGGACGCCATGGCGGTCTATGGCAAGCAGGCCACTGGCGAGAAATTCCTGGTCAACCCCAACATGGATTCGTGAAAACGCGCTAACGGAGCGCGAAGCCCTCGTAGCCGTTTTCCGCCACCTGTGTGAGGCGTTTGCGGTAACGGGGCGCCCCGCCGTTGTAGATCATGTAGCGCAGCTTGTCGTGGCCCGCCACATTGGAATTGTAGCCGGTGAACCAGGATTTGGTGGTGCCCAAAAGGGAGTAAGTGTAGGTCTCCTTCACGTGCTCGGTCCATTCATCCTCGGCCTCCTGGGTGGGCTCGACGCGGCTATAGCCGTTTTCGCGCAGGTGTTTGAACAGTTCGGTCGCCCAGTCGACCGCCTCTTCGATGCCGCGCGGGAAGTTGGTCGCGACAGAGCCCCCTTGCGGGCCGGCCAGAATGATCATGTTCGGGAAGCCGGTGGTCTGTAGGCCGAGGTAGGTGATCGGTCCATCGAACCATTTATCGCTTAGTTTCTGGCCGTCGGTGCCGATGAACTCGATCCGGTCGAAGGCGCCGGTGATGGCGTCAAAGCCGGTGGCGTATATGATCACGTCGAATTCGTGCTCTTGATCCGAAGTCTTGATGCCCGCCGGTGTAATCCGTTCGATCGGCGTCTCATTGAGGTCGATCAGATGCACGTTGCCGCGGTTGTAGGCTTCGTAATAGTTCGTATCCAGCGGTACCCGGCGGGTGCCAAAGCCATGGTCCTTCGGGATCAGCTTCTCGGCCGTCACGGGATCGTCGACCCGTAGGCGAATCTTGTCCGCGATGAACTTGGTGAACTCTGCGTTGACCGTCTCGTCAACCAAGACATCACGGAAATTGCCGATCCAGACGCCGAAGCCAGGTGAGTTGTACAGCTCTTCCCAAAAAGCCAGCCGTTCCTCTTCGGATACCTCGTGGAACTTGCGCCGATCGGGCCCGTGGATGAAACCGCCCGGCGTCTGCCGGCAGCGCTCGAAGATCTCGTCATAGGATGCCTTGATCCTGGCCTGGGTTGCGTCATCGATCGGGGCGTTATGCAACGGCGCGCACCAGTTCGGGCGCCGCTGGAATACCTTCAAATCGCCCACCTTGTCGGCAATTTCGGCGATGATCTGCACCGCGGTCGCACCGGTGCCGAGGATGGCAACCTTCTTGCCTTCGAGATCCACCGGTTCCTGGGGCCAATAATAGGTGTGGAAGGATTCCCCCTCGAACGACTCCACCCCTTCTATGCGCGGCATTGTGGCCGCCGAGAGCATACCGATCGCGGTCAGCAGGATGCGGCTGGTCAGCGTGCGGCCATCTTCAAGCGTCACGGTCCAGCAGCGGGCATCGTCATCAAAGGCCGCCGTCTTGACCTTGCAATTGAACTGCATGTGGCCGCGCAGGTCGAACTTGTCGACCACGTGGTTCAGATAGCGCAGCGTTTCGGGCTGACCCGCGAAGTGTTCGCTCCAGTCCCATTCCTCCAGCAACTCCTTGGAGAACGAGTAGCCATAGGTATAGCTCTCGGAATCGAACCGGGCTCCGG
>JAJFGG010000153.1 GCA_021776235.1 Alphaproteobacteria bacterium
TTTCGATTTTCATCGAATCAGGCCTAGCTATTGTCGCTCACGCTTGTGCGCCAAAGCGCACCGCTCCGCGAGGGCGGCGCACTGGCGCCGGGCCGCCGTCGCGGCCTGGATTGCGTAATTCGAAATCGAAACTGGTCTAGCAACGACGGCCTCCACCCGGAATGGAGCATGGAGACCCCGGAGGCCCTGATCAACGAAGGGCGCGGCGGCCGAACTCTCGATACCAAAGAGATTCAGGCGGGCGCCGCCCGCTTCGCCGCCGGCAAAGGTCGTGGCGGAGATTTTGGCAGTAATTCAGGCGAGAAGCCTCCGCCCGTAAAATTTTCTCTTAAAGTGTCCGCCGCATTTCAGAGTTTGTTCGATGCTGCAACCATAGCCCTGCGGCGCAGATAAATCGTGTAGCCATTGCTGCGTAATTCACACGCCGGGCACTCACCGCAGCCATATCCCCATGGCAGCCTGTTGGAGCGATCCGCCAAATAGCAGGTATGGGTGTCTTCGATGATGATCTGTACCAGTGCATCGTCGCCAAGGTCTGATGCCAGTTGCCACGTCTCGCCCTTATCGATCCACATCAAGGGGGTATGAAGCACGAAGCTCTTGGCCATGCCGAGATTGAGCGCCAGTTGCATCGCCTTGATGGTTTCGTCCCGGCAGTCCGGATAGCCGGAGAAGTCCGTCTCGCACATGCCGCCCACGATGTGTTTGATCCCCCGGCGATAGGCAATCGCGGCGGCAAAGGTCAGAAACAGCAAATTTCGGCCAGGCACGAAAGTTGTCGGCAGGCCAGTCTCGCCCATCTCGATCTCGATTTCCCTGGTCAATGATGTGTCACTGATCTGACCCAGAACCTGCAGATCGATCAGATGGTCCTGTCCCAGACCAGGGGACCAGTTCTCGAACCGGGCTTCGATTTCGGCACGAATTTTAGGCCGGCAATCAAGTTCAACGGCGTGGCGCTGTCCATAATCGAAACCAACGGTCTCAACCATCTCGAACCGGTCCAGAGCCCAGGCCAGACACGTCGTGCTGTCCTGACCACCCGAAAACAACACCAATGCCCGCTGGTCCGTCATTGTAGGAAACCGGCGGAGTGGGCCAGTGGTCGGCACGTTCGAGCAGGCATGTTCGTGCCCATCGGGTTCCCGCGGCCGATTAGTGGCCCGGCAGATGATCCAGATACTGGGCCACGAAATCCGTTTTGACTTCCGCCTTGTAGGCCTCCATCAACTTGGCCGTGACCGGGCCCGGCACCGCGCCATTGCCGATGGCCGCGCCGTTGAAGCTGCGCATGGGGCACAGGCAGAGAGAGGTCGAGGTAATGAAGGCCTCGTCGGCCGTGGCCGCGTCGAACGGCGACAGATCGTCTTCCTGGATATCCAGCCCAAGATCACGGCACAGATCCATGGTCACCGCCCGGCTTACGCCGGCCAGGACGTATTGCGCCTTTGGCGTGCGCACCTTGCCATTCTGAACGAGAAAGATATTACTGCCACTGCCTTCCGTCAGAAATCCGCGGGTGTCCAGCAGCACCGGCCAGGCGTCCGGCGCCGCATTCTGGGTTTCCAGGCCCGCCACGATCAGATTCAGGTAATTGTGCGTTTTGGCGGCCGGGTTAAGGGATTCCGGCGGCGTGCGCCGGGTGGCGGGCACGACCACGTCGATACCGTCGCGAAACAGCGTTGCCCGCTTCGCCAAGGGCAAGGGCACGCAGGTGACGATGACCGTCGCGCCGGTATCGCCCCCCGGCCCGTCCGGATAATTGGGGCCACGGGTAACCCGCAGAAACACCCAATAATCGTCATTCGGGCCCAGCAGATGCAGGTTCCGTTCGATCACGTCCTCTGCGATGGCGACGAATTCCGCCGCGCTCAGACCCGGATCAATCTGCACATAGCGCAGGGACCGCAGCAGCCTCTCGACATGCTCGTGCAGACGATAACATTTGCCGCCAAAGGTCCGCGCCGTGTCGAAAACAGCGTCGCCATAAATAAACCCGCGGTCCGTGATGGGTATCTGGGCCCGGGATTCGGGTACATAGTCCCCGTTCAGATAAACCACTCTTTCGTTCGATAATTGCTCGTTCATACCGCCACCTCAGTCTTCTTGCAGCCATCGGCAAATGCTTCCAGGCCGCCCTTGAATTCGGTCTGCGCGAAGATCTCCGGCAGCAGGTTTTTCAGCCAGTCCCGGTCCATTTCTAGGCCATTGGCTTTGAGGTAGATCTCGCCCTCGTCCAGCACCATGTCCCATTCATCCTGCATGCGGTAGCGTTTGGAGATATCGTCGTGCGGCTGTTGACCCAGCGCCTGGACCAGCAGGTCGGTCCAGTTCATAACCTGGAAATTGCCTTTTGCCTCCAGTCCCGCAAGCTGAGCGTGGCAGCCATGATAGAGAGAAACCAGCACATCCACGTCCTCGCGCTCGGCCCGGGCCAGGGTGACTTCACGGACGGCCTGTTTCAGTGCGGGTGACCGGTCCGCGCCGGAACCGCCGCAGGTAAAGCCGGGTTCCGACACCGTATCGACCAGAGTCAGCCCCGGAACCGATGACAGCATTGCCGCCACGTTGCGGCCAATCTTGTCCATGCCGTCATGGGTATGCAGCAGAACCCGCTTGTTTACCGGTTGGACAAACTTGCCGGCCAGGCCCTCGGCACGGGCCACAAGATAATTGGTGACATGATCGAAATCGAAACTTGCCTGGCGAAAGCCCGACAAAGTCTCACCCAGATGCAGCACGCAGGATGGACACCAGCTCAATACTTCCTTGGGTCTGTGACCGGCGAAACGATGGATGGTGCCATTCATGACCCGCTCGGCGGAAGGCTGATCTCCTTCCCACAAAGACTGGATAATGCCGCAACAGGCGCCCGGCCCGCCGACCACCTCGTAGTCAACCTCCAGGGCATCCAGGATGGTCATTGCGTTGAACAGCAAATGCGGTGTGCGGATCGGATTGCAGCCGGTATAGAAAACCACGTCGACATCGTGGGCCCGGGGGTTGCGCAACAGCCTGTCGAACTCCGGTGGGGCCAGTTGCATGGCCGCCATGATGCGGATCGCACGGGACATCTTGCGAAACAGCTGCGGCGTGGGGCTGTTCTGTTCCGCGGCCGTCGTATTGGTCAGCATCAACATGCGGCGTGGATTGATCCCTTCCGGACAGGTGGGAATGCACAGGCCGCAGCCGTTGCATTGGCTGCTCCATTCCTTTGCCGCTTCCTGCAACGGCGTGCCGTCGCGCAGCAGACCCAGCACGCCGCCGACAACGGCCGGTTCGTCACCGGACTGGATCGCGGTAAAGGGTGTAACCGGACAGACCTCCACGCATTTGCCGCAGGCTGTGCAATCCGAGACCAGGGCGGCACGCTCCTGCGCCAGAAAGTCGTCCAACGTGTGTTTTGCAGATTCCATGACGGCCATAGTTTCCTGCGCGGCGCGGCAGGTCAAGGGCCGCATGGCCTAGCGAGTTTTCTTAGTCCCCTTGGCGGCATCGGCGCGCAGCGCGGCATCGGCCGCCCCACGGGCCCAGATCAGGAATTCGTCTTCCGCATCCAGGACATCAACGGGCACCTGCCAATAGCTGCCCAGGGTGGCCTGCTTGCCTTTACGTTGATAGCTGAAGGGTTCCATGCCCGCGGCTTCATAATCCGGACGGTTCCGCTCGTCGACCTTGAAATGCAGCACATCGTTGACGATCAGGGCGAACATCAGGCCCCGATAGAACACCCCCAGGCCGCCGAACATGCGCCGTGTTCCTACGTGGCCCAAAGGCGCGACCAGATCTTCAATGTAGGCCCGGTATTCCGGTGTGACGGCCATCACTATTTGTAAAGTGGCAGTTGATCCTTGGGTTTGCCGATATTGCCGTATAAATCCGGGCGCCGCTGATCCATCAGGGGATAGCGGCGCTTGACCTCGTCGGCGAAATTCAAGTCGATTTCGGTGGTAATGACGCCTTCGTCATCGGAGGCGGTCGCCACCACGGTGCCCCAGGGATCGATGACCATGGAACGGCCAACAAAGGCAATGCCGGATTTCGGCTCCACGCCATATTGGCCGGAAGCAACCACCCAGCATTGGTTTTCCGTGGCCCGGGCGCGCAGGAAAAACTCCCAATGGTCAAAGCGCGGGCTGAGAAAGGCCGAGGCACAGACAATCACCTCGGCGCCTTTCAGGGCCAGTTCGCGATAGACCTCGGGGAACCGTAGATCGGAGCAGACCGAGACGCCAATCTTGGCCGGGTCCGTTTGATAAACCGGCAGTTCCGTGCCGGCCCGGACATGGTCGGATTCCCGAATGCCGCTTTTGATGTCCGGGCGGTCGGGGGCGTCAAACAGATGGGTTTTCCAGTATTTGCCAATGATCTCGCCGTCCGGGCCGATCAGGGGTGAGGAGTTGTAATACTGGTTGCCATCCTGTTCATACATGGAGCCCACGACGTACATGCCATATTCACGGGCCTTCTCCGCCACCAGACCGGTGGTTGGTCCTGGGATTGGCTCGGCGATTTCCAGATAGGCTTCGTCCGAGGAAAAGCCCAGGCCCGTCCAGACTTCCGGCAGCACCACAAGTTCCGAGCCGCGCCGCCCGGCCACGTCCAGAAAGCCCAACATCTTTTCCACCGTGGCCTGTTTTTCGCCATCCTCCGCGGTAATCTGAATGGCGGAAACGGTCATGGGGCGAGCGGTTGTCATGGCATAAGTCCCTGTTATCAAAATCAGTCGCGTGAAATTTCGACTTCCTTGGCGGTGATGAACTCCAACAGGGCCGGCACGCCGGCCTCGGTCTGGGCGATGCCGCGTTGAATGGCGGGAATGATCTCGGACGGGTCCGTGACACGCTCGCCATAGGCGCCAAAAGCCTTGGCCATGTCGGCATAATTGCCGGAAATATCGGTGGAGCGATACTTTTCCGTCGAAACCTCCATGATCTTCAACTCGATAGCCATGGAGAAGTTATTCATCAGGATGGACAGTATGGGAATACGTTCGCGCACCGCCGTTTCGAAATCCATTCCCGTGAAGCCGATGGCCGCGTCACCCCACACATTAATGCACAAGGCCTCGGGCCGGGCCAGTTTGGCCCCCATGGCCAGCCCCAATCCGTAGCCCAATTGGGTGGTCTTGCCCCAGCCGATATAACTCAGCGGCTTGGTCGACCGCCAGAACGGGGAAAGCTGATCCCGGGGCGAGCCTGCGTCATGGGTGATGATGGTATTGTCCTTGTCCACCGTATTCTGCAGATCCCATAGCACCCGGTAGGGCGTCATGGGGTTCTGGTCCGAGGTCAGCTTCGGTTTCCATTGGGCCAGCCATTCTTCGTGCACGGATGCGATTTCGGCCGCCACGGCCGTGCTGTCCCGCGGGCCATCGACCAGCTCTTCGACAGCTTCGATCAGGGCATCGAGGGTCAGGGCCGCATCGCCCAGAAGGCCCACTTCGGCCTCCACATCCTTGTTCATATCAACCGGGTCCAGGGTGGCGTGCAGGAAGCGTTTGCCTTTCGGCATGGCGATGCCAAAGCTGGTTTCGGTGAATGAGCAACCGACGCCAAATATGACATCCGATGCATGCAGGAACTGGTGCACCGCCTTGGGATAGGCCAGACCGCCGGACCCGAGGGACAGGGCGTGATCCTCGGGAAAGCTGCTTTTTCCGCCCAGGGAGGTGCAGACCGGAATCGCCAACAGCTCCGCCAGCCGTTTCAGTTGCGGCCAGGCCTCGGCGTAATGGATGCCACCGCCGGCGTAAATCACCGGCCGCTCGGCCCCTACAAGCACCTCCGCGGCTTTGGCCACAGCCGCCGGATCCGGGCCATAGCGCGTTGACAGGACGGGAGTGTAGTTCAGCTCTCCCGACAGCTCTTCATTAAAGACATCGGTGGGTACTTCCACCACACAGGGGCCGCCCCGTCCGTTGCGCAGCTGCGTGAAGGCCCGGCGCATGATGTTGGGTACTTCGTCAGCCGAGGTCACCGGCTCGGTCGACTTGGCGACCTGGGCCATGGCCTCGGTCGAGTTGAAATTCGGGCGAATGTGGGCGAGACGCCGGGCATAGCCCATGGGCAGGACCAGGATGGGCACCCCTTCGCCAAAGGCCTGGGCCACCCCGCCGTAGGCGTTTTCGGCGCCAGGTCCGTGCTGCATGGCAAAGACGCCGATGTTCTTGCCGGAAGACAGCCGCGACATGGCATCCGCCATATGCAGGCCGATGCGTTCCTGGCGCACAATAATGGGCCGGATATCCCAACGCGCGGCATATTCCAGGATATGGTTGACGGGATAGCCGATCAGACATTCCACCCCTTCCCGCTTCAGAATTTCGACAATGGCTTCAACTGCTTTCATTTTGCGCCCTCCTGTCCTGGGCGTTCCATCCGGCCCGCCCTATTCGGTTCTGGTCCAATGATGACACGCTACTGCCCGGTCGCCAATCGTCTATTCCGGACGCGCCGCGCCTGCCACTATTTTGCCGCAAATAATCAGCGACGGCGCAGTTTGAAATGTGGCGCGCTAACCCTGCAAACGACACGGTAGTCGACGCTTGTGGATTTTCCGGTCCGTCATCACTAATCTTGCCTGCAGGGAGAATTTCGATGGATCGCCGTCTTGCCGCCATTCTGATTGCTGACGTGGTTGGCTACTCGCGGCTAATCCGAGCCGACGAAGAAGGGACCATCGCAGCCCTGAAGGTGATGCGCGCGGGGCTAATCGATCCGAAAATTGAAGCGCATCACGGGCGGATCGTTAAACTAATGGGCGATGGGATGCTGGTGGAATTCTCCAGCGTTGTCGACGCTGTAAACGCAGCCGTGGAAACCCAGCAGGCCGTCTCCGAACACAACGCCGATCTGCCCAAAGACGATAGAATTGAATTCCGCATCGGCATCAACCTGGGCGACGTGGTCATTGATGGTGCCGACATTCAGGGCGATGGTGTTAATATCGCGGCCCGCCTGGAAGGGCTGGCGTCGCCTGGCGGCATTTGCGTCTCCGGCAGCGTGCATGAACAGGTGCGTGACCGTCTCGACGTCACCTTCGAGGATCAAGGGGAACAGGAAGTCAAGAATATCGGGCGGCCGGTACGCGTCTGGCAGTGGATTCAGGAATCCGCCCACTCGTTGCCCGCATCTTTCGGCGACAGCGCGCCCATGCCACTGCCCGACAAGCCTTCGATCGTCGTCCTCCCTTTTGACAACATGAGCCGGGATCAGGACCAGGATTATTTCAGCGACGGCATCAGTGAAGACATAATCACGGATCTGTCAAAAGTGTCCGGTTTGTTTGTGATCGCCCGCAATTCGGCCTTCGTCTACAAGGGCAAGACGTTCCATGTTCCAGATGTATGCCGCGAATTAGGCGTCAGGTTCGCCCTCGAAGGCAGCATCCGCAAGGCCGGCAACCGCGTTCGGGTCACCGCCCAGTTGATCGACGGATCAAGCGGCGGACATCTTTGGGCAGAGCGTTATGACCGCGAACTCACCGACATATTCGAGGTTCAGGACGATGTTACACAACACATCGTCGGCGCGCTCGAAGTAACGCTGAACGCGGCCGAAAAGGCCCTGATCGTCACAGGCGGCACCACGAATGTAGACGCCCATGACAATTTTCTGAAGGGCCGAGCTCTGATGTTTGGACTTAAAAGAGACCGCGAAATGTTCGAGCAATCGACGGCCTGTTTCCGGCGCGCTATTACGCTCGATCCGAACTATGGCAGCCCCTGTGCGGGTCTGGGTATGGCCTACGTGCTTGACCACAACAACCGTTGGAGCGATGCGCCCGAAAACTCTCTTGATAAAGCCGGGCGCTTGATGGCCGAGGCAATCGAAAAAGATGCCAATGATCCCTTTGCGCACTATGGCGCGGCCCTGGTCGCCATGTTTCGGAAGGATTTTGCGAACTGGGCCAGTTCGGCTGATAGGGCCTTGTCGCTCAGCCCCAACTTCGCGCTGGCGCTTAATGTCCGGAGCATCGTGTATATCTATGCGGGAGAACCGGGCAAGGCGATCCCCGACATCAAGAAAGCGATGCGCCTCGACCCGGCGCAACAATCACACTACATGCATTTCCTCGGCACGGCCTATTTCGTGGATGGTGATTACGAGACTGCCGCAGCTTCATTCAGAGATCGCATAGCGATCAATCCGACCACTGATTTGTCCCGCGCCTTTCTGGCGTCGGCGTTGGGTCATTTGAACGACCCGGACGAGGCCCGGCGGACCTGGCGCGAGCTCAAAAAAATCAATCCGGCCTACTCCTTTGCGGAACATATAGATCGGCTACCGTTCAGGAATTGCGCCGACGCGGAGAAGTTCGCCGATGGTCTGCACAAGGCGGATTTGCCGGAATAACCCCGTGTCATAAGACCCACGCCGCGTGGAGGAATTGAAGGAACTGCCCCTCCGATTTCCGCGGTTTTCAAGTTGATGTATACGGCATCTGCATATTTCGGAGTGGGCCACTCGCGTTATCGTACCGTGAATTGTGGCCAATTGAGCAAACAGTGCGGGAATGGAAAATATAGGGATACTGGGAATGCCCATGAGAACGCGATACTTCTTCACGGTCAGCATGGATGTGCCGGCCGAAAGGGAGGATTTCTTCAATCAGGTTTACGAAACCGAGCACGTGCCCTATCTGACATCCGTGCCGGGTGTCCTGGCTGCGACCCGCTCGGTGAGAGAGCCCCTGCAGATGATGCTCGCCGGGGAAGAACGGGCCATGGACCCGGGTAATGAGCCGCGCTACAGCGTGATCTACGAAATCGAGGGCCCGGAAGTGCTGCTCAGCCCCGAATGGGCCGAAGCCGGCGAGCGCGGCCGTTGGCCGACCGAGGTTCGGCCCTTCACCACCAACCGCCGTCATATCCTGCGCAAGGTGATCGGATAGAGAGGCCATGATGCAAGGCGCTTGAAATGCTATTGGCGGCCTGAGATTATGCCGTCCAATCATGTAGGAGGCTGCCATGTCCAAGGGTCTACTCATCGCCGCGTTTGATTTCTCGACTGCGCATGGGGACGAATTTCACGACTGGTACGATCTGGAACATGTCCCGGAACGCCAGGCAGTGCCCGGGTTCGGCGCCTGCGAACGGTGGATCGACGACGAGGCGCCAACCATTTCGGTCGCCACCTACGATCTCGATACGCTCGATGTGCTGCGCGGCGACGCCTATAAATCCATCGCCTACGATAATCTGTCCGCCTGGTCGAAGCGTGTGACGTCGATGTGCGGACGCCTGCTGCGTTTTGAAGGGGTGCAAATCTCGCCCGGCGAAGCGGCGGCACCGGAGGGTGCTGGCGGCTTACTGTTGAACGCCATGAACGTCACGCCCGAGGCTGAGGACAATTTCAATGCCTGGTACGACGAAGAGCACCTGCCCGCCCTCGCCGCCGTGCCGGGTACGCTGGCGGCCCGGCGCTACCGCTCCGGCGAGGACGCCGAGGGCACCCACCGCTATGTCGCGATCTATCACCTGACATCGCCCGATGTGACCCGTAGCAAGGCCTGGAAAGCTGCCGTTGAAACACCCTGGTCCGACGAAGTCCGCCCGCATTTCCGCGATCGGATACGCATCCTGAGCAAACGCTATGTGCGCGGCGCCTAGAGCATGTCGGGGTTATTCTGATTCATCAAGCCGTGATCCGCACCGGCAGGGATCTGATGCCACGAATAAAGTTGGAATAGAGCCGCACGGGTGGGCCCATCACCTCTATTTTCAAGTCCCGGCGCAGTATTTCCTGCCACAGGATTTCCAGCTGCAACTCTGCCAGCCGGTCGCCGACACAACGATGGATACCGGCACCAAATGAGAGATGCCGGCGTGCGCGCGGCCGATCGATGACGAACTGATCTGCGTTTGCAATCGCACTTTCATCGCGGTTGCCCGAAACGTACCACATCACTACCTTGTCGCCCTTGGCGATGGGATGGCCGGAAATTTCGGTTTCCTGCAAAGCGGTCCGGCGCATGTGGATCACCGGGGTCTGATAGCGGATAATTTCGGGCACCATATTTTTGACCAGGCTGTGATCGGCCCGCAGCTTTCTAAATTCATCTGGAAACTCGGCGAAGGCCAGCAGGGCGCCGCTCATGGAATTGCGCGTGGTATCGTTGCCGCCGACGATCAAAAGGGCGATGTTGCCTATGAACTCCCGAGGCGGCATGTTCGCGGTCGCCTCGGAATGGGCCAGCATGGATATCAGATCGAACGTCGGTTCCGCCGCTTCGCGCTGCTTCCAAAGCTTGGCGAAGTACTCAGCCATCTCGTAAAGATGCCGCATGCGCTCTTCGTCGCTGCTGACCACTGCATCGTCGGCGTTGGTGTCGGCGATGGCGACGTCGGACCAGAAACTGAGTTTGCGCCGATCCTCGAAGGGAAAATCGAACAGTGTCGCCAACATCATGGCGGTCAATTCAGTAGAGACAAGATCGACCCAATCAAAGGTTTCGTTACGGGGTAAGGCGTCCAGCGCAGCCGCCGTGCGCTGGCGGATCAGACTTTCCATGTTCTTCAGATTGCCGGGCGCCACAATGGGGGCAACGGTTTTACGCTGCGCCGTATGCCGTGGCGGATCCATGCGTATGAAATTCGGTAATTCCTCGCCTTCGGGCTGATCGTTGATCCGAATGCCGCCCATTTCGGAAGCGGAAGAAAAGGTGCCGTGGTCCAGTTCGACCTGCATGATTTCGTCATAACAACTCAATGACCAATAAGGGCCATGGGGGCTGTCGGGGTAGTAATGTACCGGAGCATCCCGGCGTAGGCGCGCAAACACCTCGTGCCAGGTGTCATCCTGATACAATGCAGGATCACTGACATCGATTTGGTCGATGGCAAGCCTGTGCGCTTCGCCTTTATGACCGTGTTCTGCCATGATCGGTCCTTACCTGTGCATGCCTTAGATCAAAACGCAGCCTGGCATTCTGAACACCAGGTAGGTCTGTTCAGGATAATAGAGCACTTCCGGGCTATTGTGAGTCATTTGATGGTGACCCTAAGCCATTCGGGTAGGCGCGTCGCGTAGCGCGATGTGGTACATCGGGCAAGCGGCGCCCAGAGCCTTGGGCATCCGATTGGCTTTGGGACGCCACCGGAGGCCGTCCACCAAGGCCCCGTGGCGGCGTTGCGGTTTTTGGACGATGTCCCACATCGACCTGCAAACCGCGCCTACCCACGGGGCCTTGATGGACGGTCAAATGACCCAGAATAGCCCGGAAATGCTCTATCACAGGGCCGCCGTGACGTTGAACCGCGGCCGCAAACGCCTTGTTTTAGGGTTAGTCGGGCGCCTCGCAATTGAGCGCCTGATGCAGGCTATCCGGCGAAATGACGCAGCGGGCCAAATTGGCGCGCCACAGGTCGGCGCCTTGCAAAACGGCCGAAGACAGATCGGCTTCGATTAAATTGGCCTCGGTCAGGGAGGCAGAGGAAAGGTTGCTGTTGGTCAGGTTGGCGCCGCTCAGATCCGCCCCAGTCAGGTCCGCCCCGACCAGCTTGGCGCCGCGCAACCGCGCTCCGGACAGTTTCGCGTTGGCCAGGCTGACGTGGCTTAAATCCCGCCCTTCAAGGTTCACGTTGCTTAAGTTCTCGTCGGACAAATCAGCACGGACGCCGTCTCGATCGCCTTGCAACCAACGATGATGCGCGGTCAACGTCCGCAGCAGGCGTCGATTGCGCTCGCCATTCCGTTGCCGCTGTTCCTCGTCGACAATGTGTTTTTCGATGATGCGGGTATCGACCGGCAAATGAGTAACGCCCAGTATGACGCGCAGTTGCCGCTGGGCGTGCTTCAAGTCATAGGCTTCAAGTTCGCCTCTGGTCAGGTCGCCGCCCGAGTAGAACCGCACTTCATAAAGATATTCGATCAGGTCGGGCGCGGCCGCATCGCTGGCCTCGGTTTCCGCCTCCGCTTGCCGCAATGCCGCCAGTTCGGCTTCCAGTTCCTCTGGTGGTGCATAATTGCTGTTGTGGCCGATACCCGGCTGCCAATCAGCGGGACTGTCGGCAATGCCTGGGGACTTCTTTTTCGGCTGGGCCATCCAACGTGCCTCCTTGCGCATAGCGGACCTCGGAGCCGCTACTTACGTGCTCCGGCATAGCCATAAAATACGCTGGGCAATATAGTTACGGGTCATTAACAAAGACTTATGGGGATATGGCTTAAGCCCGTATACGCAGGTTCTTGGGGTCATACATGGGACGCAAAGACGCCGTCGCCTCGATCCGATCGCATGCCACTTCGATGCTATAGCTGCCGTCCTTGATAAACCCCGCATCGACGACACCACCCGCGGGATCGCGGACATAACCCAGGCCGATGGCGGCGCCCAGGGTATGGCCATAACTGCCTGAACGCAGATGGCCGACGATCACGTCATCGCGCCAGATCGGCTCGTTGTGATAGAGCAGTTTCTCCGGATCCGACAATTTAAACTGAACCAGCCGTTGCCGCGGGCCGGATTGGCGTTGCCGCAACAATGCCTCCCGTCCGATGAAACCGCCCGGCTTATCCCAGGCCACGGCAAAGGCAAGGCCCGCTTCGATGGGGGTGTCTTCATCGGTGATATCATGCCCCCAATGACGGTAGGCCTTTTCCATGCGCAGTGAGTCCATGGCGTGATAGCCGGCATGACGCAGGCCGAATTCAGGCCCCGCCGCCAAAATCGTGTCGTAGACGTCTTGCGAGAATTCCGCCGGGATATACAGCTCCCACCCCAATTCGCCTACATAGGTCAGTCGCGTGGCGCGCACCATGGCATAGCCAATGGCAATTTCGCGCGAGGCGCCAAAGGGAAAGGCCAGGTTGCCAACATCCCCATCCGTGACCGAGGCCAACAAATCGCGCGCCCTTGGCCCCATAATCGACAACACCGCGAAGGCCGAGGTGAGATCGACCAGGTGGGCCTGGGCATCGTCCGGGATATGCCCCTTCAACCAATGAAAGTCCCGCACCTGGCTGGTGGCGGAGGTGACGATCAGAAAGCTGTCTTCAGTGGTGCGGGTCACGGTCAAATCCGCTTCGATCCCGCCACGCTCGTTCAACCATTGCGTATAGACCGTCCGCCCCGGCGCCACATCTATCTGGTTGGCGCAGACCTGGTTCAGCACTGCCAAGGCATCGCGGCCGGCGAGCTGGAATTTGGCGAACGAGGACTGCTCGAACAAGGCCACGGTCTGGCGGGCCGCCTGATGCTCCGCCGCCGAAAAATCGAACCAGTTTTGCCGGCCAAAGCTGTAGTCGTATCCGGGCGCCAATTCTCCAGGGCTGTACCAGTTTGCCCGTTCCCAGCCCGCCGCTTCGCCAAACGCGGCGCCGGCCTTGGCCAGACGGTCATGCAGAGGCGATTTCCGAATGCCGCGCGCTGTGCGGTATTGATAGAATGGCCAACGCACGGCGTACAGTAGCCCCAGACACTCGCTGACCCGTTCACGCAGATAACGGCTGTTATTCTGATGGGGCATGTTACGGCGAATATCCACATCCCACAAATCCAGGGTGGGATGGCCATCGCGAATCCATTCCGCCATCACCTTGCCCACGCCGCCCGCCGATTGGATGCCGATGGAATTAAATCCGCAAGCTACGAACAGGCCGGCCGTCTCGGGCACCTCGCCCAGATGATAGCGGTTGTCCGGCGTGAAGCTTTCCGGTCCGCAGAACCAGGTACGGATGCCGACCTCGGCCAACGCCGGCATCCGCGTCAGGGCGCGTTCCAGTACCGGCATGAAATGCTCCATATCGCTGGGCAGTTCGTCGAAGCAGAAATCCTCCGGAATGCCGTCCATACCCCAGGGCTTGGCCTCGGCCTCAAACGCACCCAGCAGAATTTTGCCCGCATCCTCTTTGTAGTAGGCATAGTTGTCGGGATCGCGCAGCACCGGCAGATCAGGGGTGACGCCGGCCATGGGCTCGGTCACCACATAGAAATGTTCGCAGGCATGCAGGGGCACCAAAGCATCGCTCAAGGCACCCACCTCCTGGCCCCACATACCCGTGCAATTGACCACGATGTCCGCGTTGATGATGCCGCTTTCAATGGCCACGCCAGTTATCCTGCCCTGGGCCGTCAAAATGTCCGTCACCTTGGTGTTTTCCAGAATCTTGGCACCGCCGGCGCGCGCGCCCTTGGCTAGGGCCTGGGTCAAATCCGATGGATTGATCTGTCCGTCCTTTGGCAGAAAAACCGCGCCCGCCACATCTTCAACAGACAACAGGGGATGCATGCGGCGGACGTCATCCCGGCTGATCTCCTCCACTGCCAGGCCAAAGACCCGCGCCATGGAGGCGGCGCGGCGCAATTCCTCCAACCTTTCGCCATTGGTGGCGAGTGAAATGGAGCCGTTCTGTTTGAAGCCCGTGGCCTGCCCGGTCTCGGCTTCCAGACCGGCATAAAGCTCGGTCGAGTATTTCGCCAACTGGGTGAGGTTCTGCGTCGCGCGCAACTGCCCGACCAGGCCGGCGGCATGCCAGGTGGTGCCACTGGACAGCTGTTTTCGCTCCAACAACAGCACATCCGTGAGGCCCAGCTTGACCAGATGATAGGCGATGGAACAACCTACGACGCCGCCGCCGACTATGACGATGGCCGCGTGGCTGGGTGGAGATACCGGCATTAATGACTCCAATAGTGCAGGCGTTGCAGACATTCACCGGGCTACCCTACCGGATTGCCTATGCATGGGCCATAATGGCCGAACGCTATTCACGGGGCTTATGGGGAATTTCGCAATGAATTATGATCTGGTAGTGCGAAACGGGACTGTCATTGATGGCTCGGGCATGCCCCGTTACCGGGCCGACGTGGGGGTAAAAGATGGCCGCATTGCCCATATCGGGCGCATTAGCAATGGCGGCGGCGAAAGTATCGATGCCGAGGGCCACATTGTATCCCCGGGCTTCGTCGATGGTCATACCCACATGGATGCACAGATCTTCTGGGACCCCCTGGGCAGTTGTTCCTGCTATCACGGCGTTACCTCGGTGGTGATGGGCAATTGCGGCTTTACTCTGGCGCCTTGCCGCGAGGCAGAGGCGGACCTGGTATTTCGAAATCTGGAGCGGGCCGAGGATATCTCCCGCGATGCCATGCTGGCCGGCATCAAATGGCGCTGGGAAAGCTTCCCCGAATATCTCGACGTCCTCGACTCGCTGCCCAAGGGGATCAACTACAGCGGCTATATGGGCCATTCGGCGTTGCGCACCTATGTCATGGGCGAGCGTGCCTTCAGCGAAACCGCCAACGAAGACGAACTGGCAAACATGGCGCATTTGGTGAAAGAGTCCGTGCGCGCCGGCGCCATCGGCTTTTCGTCCTCACGCAGCAGCAACCATGAAACCTCTGACTATCGGCCCGTGGCATCCCGTGCGGCGGATTGGCGGGAATTGGCCACAATGGTCCGCGCCATGGGCGAGGTTGACGCCGGTATCCTGGAACTGGCGGGAGAACCCACCGGCGCCAATCACCAACGCGCCGAACCCTATTTCAATGGCTTGAAGGATCTTTCAGTTGAAACAGGCAGGCCCATCACGTTCGGAATGTTTTCCACCCGCGCCAAGCCCCAGGCCTGGCGCCCCTGGTTCGATGTGCTCAATCAGGCGGCGGCGGAAGGCGGGCGCTTGTTTGTCCAGGTCCACAGCCGGGCCCTGAACGTGTTGTTGTCTTTTGAAACCAACACGCCATTCGACACATGGGAGTTATGGCGGGAAATCCGCGCCCTGCCCCTCGAAGAACAGAAGGCCGCCTTCCGCAATCCGGATACCAAAGCGAAATTGATCGCGATCGCCAACCAACCCTACACCGGGCCCAAGGCGATCGGGACCGAGGCGCGGCCGCCCGATTGGGATTGGATTTTTTTGATGAATACGGTCGAAGGCCCGCATCCGTCGATGGCGGAAGTGGCGCGGCAACGGGGTGTCTCACCAGTCGAGGCAATGATAGATCTGGCACTGGAGCATGACTTCAAGGTTTTCTTCCGCCAGCCCATCGCCAACGAAGACGACGCGCAAGCTTTGGAGATGATGCAACATCCCCGCTCTGTTGTTACCTTTTCGGATTCCGGCGCCCATGTTTCCCAGATCATGGATAGCTCGTTACAGACCCATATATTCAGCCATTGGGTGCGCCAGCGTCAGGCCTTTACCCTGGAAGAAGCGGTGCGTCTGGTAACCTACGACACCGCCACCCATTGGGGCTTTCATGATCGCGGCCTGTTGCGCGAGGGTATGGCGGCTGATCTGGTGGTCTTCGATCCCGACACCATCGGTCCACGCATGCCGGAAGTCGTCACCGATCTACCGGCCTCGGCCAAGCGCCTGAAACAAACCGCTAACGGCATTCGCGCCACCGTGGTCAATGGCGCGGTGCTGTTGCGCGATAATGAACCCACCGGCGCTACGCCGGGCCGCCTGCTCAGAGGGCCCCTCGCCCGGCATTAGATCAAACAGCCCAAAAAATGGAATAAGTTTTGGGCTGATAATCTGACCTATTTCAAAGAGTTAGAGCACCTTGTCTGCGTGCAATTGAACGCAGGTTGCTCTAAGCGACAGGTTTAGGCGGCAATGTGCCAATTTCGGAAGTCGCAAGAAATCGATGTACTCATATTCATGTGCTTGGCCGGCATCGGTACAGGCTGGTCAGCTTCATTGAGTGCACGACATCGCCATGTTGATTCAATATTTCCCGCTTCGTCGTGACGATCCCCTGGCCACCCTTGCTCGACAGGTGCTTTTCGGTTGGCGTTGTTGCCACCTCGATGGTGTCGCCGTGCTTGACCGGTTTGTGGATGCGCCACTCGTCCAGGCCCAGCATCGCGATGATGGTGCCATCATTTATACCGCTTTGGCAGCCGAGGCCGCCGGCAACAGCCAGTATCAACGGACCGTGGGCGATGGGCTGGCCATAGGGCTGTTCCCTACAGAATTCCCAATCCACATGCGGCGCGTTGAAATCGCCCGACAGGTTGGCGAAGTTCACGATGTCCGTGTTGGTTATTGTGCGCCTTGGGGTTTTGTATGTCTTGCCGATTTCGAAATCCTCGAAATACATGCCGCTCGGTTCGCGCGCCTCCATTGGCATTTCTCCCTATAATCCCATACGTTGAGCTATTACGTTGCGTTGGATTTCGCTGGTACCGCCACCAATGGGACCAACACGGGCGTCGCGGAACATCATCTGCATATCCTGATCCAGGATATAGCCGGCACCCGCTAAAATTTGCATTGCCATGTCCGCGACCTTCCAATTGACTTCCGTCGTGTAGGCCTTCGCGACGGCATTCTCCATGATCGGGTCCACGCCCGCATCCAACATATGAGCCACCCGGAAGGTCAGGGCGCGGGCGGTCTGATACATGATCTGCATCTCGGCGAATTTATGACTCACCGCCTGGAACTTGCCAATCGGACGGCCGAACTGCTCTCGCCCCTTAGCGTAAGCCAACGCGTGCTCCATGATCTTCAAGGTATTGCCGACACCGTTGGCGGCAAGGTTCAGGCGCTCCACGTTGAGGCATTTCATCAGCCCTTGCCAGCCGTCGTTTTCCGTACCGATCAGGCGGTCGGCCGGCAGGCGGACATCCTCGAAGAAACAATGATTGGCTTCGGTGGTAAAGCGCCCGAGAGCATCAAGGCGTTGGATTGTGACGCCGGGCAAGGTGGTGTCGACCACGAACATGGAGATGCCGTCATAGCCCCGGCCCGGCCTGGTCTTGCAGACGACCACAAGATTATGCGCCACATGGGCGGCACTGTTGTAAATCTTCTGGCCGTTCAGGACGTAGTCATCACCCTGCCGCTCCGCCAGGGCCTCGATGGAAGCAACGTCGGAGCCATGATCGGGTTCGCTGAGACAAAGTGCCAGACGCATATCGCCGGATATGATCTTGGGCAGAATTTCGCGTTTCATTGCGTCGCTGCCGTGCAGGGCGATGTGCATACCGGCATAAATACAGGTAATGCCCCAAGCCTGGGCGATGCCGCCGTAATGATAGCCCAGCGCCTCGCCCAACACGGCGAGATCCGTAAAGGAGCCGTCCTGGCCGCCGTATTCTTCCGGATAGACGATACCGTTGATGCCCGCCTCGGCCAAGGCGGCGCAGGCTTCATATGGGTACTCGCCCGCTTTATCGAGTTGGCGGATTTTCTCCGCCGGTAAGACCCGCTGCAACGTGCCAAGCACACTATCACGCAGCAGTTTCTGTTCCTCCGTATAGTCAAACGTGAGGTTAGGATCAGGCATGAAAACAACTCCCTACATCTACATCAAATCATGCAACAACGGCCTTACTTCATTGGCGAAACGCTCCAACTGCTCATGGCGCCGCTCGTACGGTCCGGCAAAATCGAGAGAAATATGGCGCACGCCCGCATCATAATAGGCGCGGATCGTGGCCGCGACATCCGCCGGCGCCCCCAACGCGCCATATCGTTTGGTCGCCTTGCGCATATCCATGCCGTAGCGGATGCTCAGATGCCTGCTCGCCTCGTCCAACGCCTGTTCGGCGCTGTCAGAGACGCGGGCAAAAAGCAGGTGCGCCGTGCCAAAGGTGTCAAGGTCACGACCAGCCGTGGTGGCCGCCTCTTCGATGACAACAAGGCCGTCGCGGTACATATCCGGCGTGATCGCATAGGAAAACCAACCATCGCCAATCCGCCCGGCCCGTTGCAACGCCGCCTCGGCCCGGCCACCACACCAGATCGACGGGCCATTGGACTGGGCCGGCGCAGGTGTCATGCGCACATCTTCAAACGGATAGTATCTGCCGTCATTGCTGACGCTCTTGCCGGTCCAAAGCTTGCGCAGCACGCCGATACCCTCGGAAAGCCGCGCGCCGCGTTCGTGACGCGGCACGCCGCAGGCCTCATATTCCTTGGGAAACTCGCCGCCCACGCCAACGCCGAATATAAACCGTCCTTCGGTTAGCAAGTCGATGGTCGCGACCTGTTTGGCGACCGGTGTCGGGTGCCGCAGAGGTAGGAGATAGACCGAGGTCCCGAACATCAGACGCCGGCTCGCCACAGCGGCCTGGGCGATCTGCAGTAGCGGATCCATAAACGGAATTTCCATGGAAATATGGTCGCCGCACCAGAAGGAATCATAGCCGAACTGGTCAACCTGTTCGACCATTGCAACCAGATCGTCGATCTTTGGCAGCCATTGCCCGACGCCGGGTTCGGTGCGCCGGTGCATCGTATTCACGCCGATCTTAAGTGTGTTGTTCAAAGGTAGGTGCATCTGGCCTCGCTTGACATGTCATGCCGTGAATGCGGCACGAGTACCCGTCAGCGATACAATAGCGCATACGCAGATCACGACCGAAACCAAAACCGGAACACCAGCGAGTTTGCCCGGCGATGCGACGGTTTTTGAGCCACCGTTTGCCTTCGCCACAATGCCCGCGCTGGGTCATGACCGGGTAGGCAGGAACTGAATACGGTAAAGGTTTTTGATATTATTTCAGGTAGGGCAACAACGTGACGGCCAGGGCCGCGCCAACGATAATAACGGCAAAGACAATTTGACCTCGTTTCGTGGTCCAGCTTTTCGGCACCCCAAGCAACCGCGCGACCCGGACCGCGCCCAGCCACCAAACCAGGCCACCGACCACGATCAACAGTAAGAGTAGAAATTTCATGGCTGGCGCGGCAACCCGACGAGCGGCGATTTCAACCGATTAGGCAGCGTCTTCCTTCAAGTTGGCGTCCAGATAGTTGGACACTTCCTTGTTCACCCGTTCCATCTTGCCCTGGAAGAAATGGGTCGCGCCGGGGATCTTCCGATAGTCGATAGCGATGCCGCGTTGCGCCTGCAGCCGCTCGGCCAGGGCTGCGGCGTCCGCCTCGGGCACTGTTTCATCACGGCTGCCGTGAACGATCAGGCCAGACGCGGGACAGGGCGCCAGAAAGGTGAAATCGAAATTGTTGGCGGGTGGTGCGATGGAAATGAAGCCCGAAATCTCCGGCCGGCGCATCAGCAGTTGCATGGAGATCCAGGCGCCAAAGGAATAACCGCCAATCCAGCAGATCTTGGCGTTAGGGTGGATACTTTGCAGCCAATCGAGGGCCGACGCGGCGTCGGATAATTCGCCGATGCCGTTGTCATAGGTGCCCTGGCTGCGACCGACCCCGCGAAAATTGAAGCGCAGAACGGAAAATTCCCGCTCTACGAAGGACTGGTACAAATTGTACACAATCTTGTTGTTCATGGTGCCGCCAAAACGCGGATGAGGATGCAACACCATGGCGATCGGCGCGTTGATTGCCTTGCTTTCGTGAAAGCGCCCTTCCAGTCTGCCGGCGGGCCCGTTGAAGATAACTTCAGGCATATTGAGGGTACTCCTTGTTGCCGATGCTGCGACCTGTACACTCCAGGGAGCTATCGACGTCATCCTTAATGGCCATATAATGCACAGAGGCCCGTATCTGCAAGCCTTTGCAGTTTTATTTTGCAGAATCGATGGAAAAATACGCTGATACGGCGCATCTTGAACATTTAGACTAAGCTAACTAGGTTAGACTGGTAGCCGAGGTTCACCAGCCTGCGGAAATGCGGCAGGTTATGGCGAGGGGTCCCCTGGGCATTGTCAATGCAGTTGCCGCACAAGGTTGCGGCGGCGCGATACAGTGCGGAGATGCGTCATGTTCAAGACATTTCGAGAAGACATTGCGGCCTGCATGGCGCGCGACCCAGCGGCCCGGTCCAAACTGGAGGTCGTCCTGGCTTATCCGGGTTTTCACGCTGTGGTGTATTACCGCATCGCGAAATGGTTTTGGCAAAGAAAGTTCTTTCTGCTGGGCCGGGTCATATCCCATATCGGACGTATGCTGACGGGGATCGAAATTCACCCCGGCGCGACAATCGGCACGGGTTTCTTCATTGATCATGGCCTGGGCGTCGTGATCGGTGAAACCGCGGAAATTGGCAACAACGTCACTTTGTATCATGACGTCACCCTGGGCGGGATTGCACCGTCGGTTGATTCAGACGCCCAGCGCCAGCGCAAACGCCATCCAACCCTGGGCGACGACGTCATCGTTGGCTCCGGGGCACAAATTCTGGGCCCGATTACCATTGGCGCCGGCGCCAGGGTTGGGGCAAATTCCGTCGCCTTGCGCGATGTACCACCCGGCGCCACGGTTGTCGGCATTCCTGCCAAGATCGCCCGTGGCCGCGCCCCCGACAACGAAACCAATGATGTTCGTTTCGCCGCCTATGGTACCCAGGCCGACATTCCCGACCCGGTACAACGGGTCATTGATGCGCTTCTGGACAAGGTCCAGGGCCTGTCCATGCAGGTTGAAGAGTTGGAGCGGCGGTTGGACGATCCCGACAAGGTGGATTGGAAACTAGGAGAATTGGCCGCGCCCTATGACGACGCGGATGACGATGAAGACGACGACGTTGGCGGTTGCACGGAAATAAATAACTAGGACGATATTATGACGGCAACCGAACCGGTCTATCTGGATTATAACGCGACAGCACCGACCCGGCCCGAGGTAATTGCACTGGTTGGCGAAATTCTGGCCACCGTGGGTAATGCCTCGTCGGTACATCAAGCCGGGCGCAAGGCGCGGGCGCGTGTCGACTTGGCGCGTCAACAGGTCGCAGATCTGGTCAGAGGCCAGGCGAGAAACGTCATATTTACAGGCGGTGGGACGGAAGCGGACAATCTGGCGCTACGCGGCTTTGGCGCCCGCCGTTTGATTGTCTCCGGCGTCGAACATGGCGCCATCCTGGCACCGGCCCTGTTGCTGGACCCGGGCGCGGTGATCGTCGACGTCGATGATCAGGGCCGTATGGATTTAGCCGCCCTCGAAGCCGCCCTCGGCGCCAGCGATGGGCCAACCCTGGTTTCATTGATGCTGGCGAATAACGAAACCGGCGTTATCCAACCGGTGGCGGAAGCCGTAGCCGTTGCGCATGGGCACGACGCGCTGGTGCATTGCGACGCTATTCAAGGGGCGGGTAAAATCGCCATCGATATAGAGGAATTGGGGGTTGATCTGCTCTCTCTGTCCGCCCACAAGTTTGGTGGTCTCCAAGGCGTCGGTGCCCTGGTAATGCGCGAAGACCGTACAGTTTTCGCACAAATGGTTGGCGGCGGTCAGGAAATGGGCCGCCGTTCCGGCACGGAAAATGTTGCCGGCATCGCGGCTTTTGGCGAAGCCGCCCGGCTGGCAGCCGGTGAATTGGACCAGTTTGCCGAACTCGCCGGCTTGCGTGACAGTATGGAAGACCGTCTGGGCGAAATTGCCCCAACCCGCAAAGTCATCGGCGGCACCGTGGCGCGATTGTCGAACACGTCCTGTGTGACCATGCCTGGGGTCCGCTCCGACGTCCAGGTCATGGCTCTGGATCTGGCTGGAATAGCGGTCAGCGCCGGCTCCGCCTGTTCATCGGGCAAGGTTGCCGCCAGCCATGTGCTGGATGCCATGGGCATGGAAATGGACGAAGCCATGACCGCGATCAGGGTCAGTCTGGGCCGTGACACCACGACGACGGAAATCGACCGCTTTCTGAGCGCGTGGGCGGAAATCTATCGCCGCAATAGCACCCATGCCAATGCAGCCTGAACATCAGTGAGCCTGAATTCACCACATATGGTTTTTGTCAGCGCCGACGGCTCCCAGCAACAGGAAGTCGAGGCGCCTATCGGCGTTTCGGTGATGGAAATTGCCATCAGCAACAACATCGATATGGAGGGCACCTGTGAAGGCAATATGGCGTGCGCGACCTGCCACGTCATCGTCGATCCGGGCTGGAGCGGGAAACTCCCTGCCCCCAAGGAGGAAGAGGACGATATGCTCGACCTGGTCTTCGACCTGAAACGCGACTCCCGTTTGGGCTGCCAGATTGTCATGACCGCCGAGTTGGACGGTCTGACAGTGCGCCTGCCGGCAGAAAGCCGGAATTTACTGACCGATTGAGCAAAACGGACCAGACGGGAAATGCTCTAGCTGGTCGCCGAGGCCGAGCCGACAATAACGACCGTGCCATCATCCTTTTCCATCCACACTGTAATAATTGCCCGTCCGGCCTGCTTGTCGGTGATCACGCCTTTTGCCGTAACGCGGTCGTCGGGCCACACGATATTCGTGAACTTCACATCGAGTGTTCCGCCTTCGTAGTAACCGCGGCCAAAGCGCTGCTCGATCATCTCGCCGATGAGTGACATGGTCATTTTGCCGCCGACCACGACCTCCTCGAAACCAAGCTCTTCCGACGCTGCCTTGTCAGTGTGGTAGCTCCGGTTGCCGTGAAAAAATACGCCGCACATCTCTAGATCGATGCTGCGCGAGACGCTGGCGATGGCTTCTCCTTGAGGCACTTCGAACTTGCGGACGCCTTCCTTTTTCTTCGGGTCGCGCAGGGCCACCTTGCCGGAGTTTTGGCCCAACAGGTAACTCTGATGATGAATGCCACGAACGATTAACGCCTCCCCTTCGTAGAGGTTCACTTCCTGTTTGACCACCGATCGGTCTCGCCACTCGTAGATGTCGACCACGGCGGATGTGCGGCGATACACGCGGTCCGGAAAAATCGGTTGGTGAAAGGCCCATTCCTGGCGCATCCAAAGATTGCCAAACGCGTTATCGAACCGCGCCCCGTCAAAGCCGCCATCCACTTCGCCAACGATCATCGCGGGCGCCGCCGCTTCTTTCCAATAGCTTGGACTGCGATAGCGTGAGTGGTCGACGGCCAGTCCGTCGCAATAATGCTCCACCATGGTTGGTGTACATATGAACGGGATCTCACCGAGGTCCTTGCCCGCATAGGGTTCGTCTTTCGCCTGCGTTTTGTTCATGGCTTCCTCCGCTCGCTTCGTGAACATGCCTAAAACCGGGTGTCCAGATTTCGATGGTTGCTGACACACAGGTGGATTTTCTTAACTCACGGTAATCCAGGACAGCTTGCCCCCACGCGCCAATTTGGCGGTAGGGCCAGCCCATGGTGGCCCATATGGGCAGAATTCCCAAATGGGAATTGGGCCAAGACATTGCAGCCGGGATGCCAGGCGGGTGCGAGTAATTTGTTTCCATTGCTGGTATCTCTTGATGCATCGTAAATGGATTGGCCGCATGGGGCCAGATTAGGGAGCAAAAATAATGCCACGATTACCAATTCCCTCCGATACGGAAGCGTTTGCCGACGAAACCCGCGCCGCCGTGCGCCACGTTCTCCAGACACGCAAAAGTCTGCCCCCACCAAGCAGCTACCTTACTTATGCCGGGCGCGCCGGCGCCCTGCTTTCGGATCTCGTTGAACACCTGCGCTACCACACGTCACTGAGCGAGGCGGAGTCGGAGCTGGCGATCTGCACGGCGGCACGGGCGGCCAATGCCGATTACATCTGGAACGCACACGTCAGACTAGGTCTGCAGGCGGGCACTCGCGAGGCGGCGCTCCACGCTGTCGATACCCACGGACCGTTGGACGGCCTTACAGCGGATGAGGCTTTGATTATCCGCTTCGGGCGGGAACTTTTAGAGGCGCCACAGGTCAGTGACGAAACCTTCAGCGCCGTGCGGCAGCGGTATGGTGAAAAAGGTTTGCTGGAGCTGACCGCGGTGATGAGCGTCTACATGATGAACGCGGCCATTTTGCGGGTGATGGACCACCAGCCAGAAGCGGAGGCGCGGCATTTGACGCCGCGATAGCATAAAGGCTCAAATGGATACCCTTGAGCTTGATAACTGAAAAACCCCGTGTATCGGAGGATCCGCCATGACCACGACCCAGCGTGCCCATCTCATCACCGGGGGATTCCCTCCCGGTTCCGCCGCAGGACACGATATGGATTACGCGCGCTTGCAACTGTTGCTAAAACTGCAAGCCAAAGACCAGCTTGCCGTAACCGTCGCGAACGATTTCCAGGACGTCGAACGCTGGCTGCCTGGAACCGATCTTCTGGTAACTTATGTCGCGGGCCCCTACCCGGCGGGCGCAGGCAATGAAGCATTATTGAACTGGCTGCAGAATGGCGGGCGGTGGTTCGCCCTGCATGGGACATCCGGGGGAAAGGCCGTCAAAACTGAACACGAAGGCCGTCCTGTTAAAAAGATGGTCAAGGCTGAGCACCACCAGACCCTGGGATGTTTTTTTCTCAACCATCCGCCGCTGCGCGAGTTTCAAGTATCCGTCACCGGCGACCATCGTGTTACCCAAGACCTGCCCGATCTGTTCACCGTCCAGGATGAACTCTACCTGATAGAACTTCAGGATCCGGGCGCCAGCCGTATTCTTTTGACAACGGAGCTGGCAGCGGACCCGTCTCCGCCTGGCTTTGGATTTTACTATGACGAAGATACCTCGTTGCAGCCGGATGGAAAAACACGCGTGCTTGGCTACGCCCGCGAAATCGGGCAAGGGGAAATCGTTTACGTGGGATTGGGACATTGCCACACGGGCCGCACCAATACCCAGTCAACCGTCGATCCCAGCATCCATTCAGAACGAACCGTGCCATCCGAATTTCATGGTGTCTGGGAAACCGAAGCGTTTTCGCGCTTGCTACAGAACGCTATTACTTGGGGGACCGACAAACGCTAACCGCAGCCGGCGCTTCCGCGTTTTCGCCAGCGCCCCGATTGCCTACTCGCCATAAACCGGCGGCCGTTTTTCCTTGAATGCCAACAACCCTTCCATGGCATCAGGCTCCGTCGTGGCATATTTGTGCACGAATTCAAGCTCCAACTGCAGGCCCGCTTGCAGATCATCACGCAGGCCCTGGTTGACCAGATACTTGGCACCTTCGAGGCCGGCCGGGCTGTGCCTGGCCATGGCCCGGCACAAGGCCATTGATAGCGTTGCCAATTCGGCATCGGGGAAAACCCGATTGATCAGACCAAGGCGTTCCGCCGCCGCCGCATCCAATAACTCACCGCTGAGCATTAGAAATTTCGCCCCGGAGGCGCCGATGGCGCGAGGCAAACGCTGGGAACCCCCGGCACCCGGCAACTGGCCAAAATTCAGATGACCATCACCAATACGGGCACCCTCCCCCGCCAGCGCCACATCACAGGCCAACAGCAGTTCCAAACCACCTGCCACACAGGCGCCATTGACGACCGCCACGAATATTTTGGTCGAGCGTTCCATTTGGTCCAGTAGATCGTGGAAGACCTGCAGGAATTTCCTGAACGCCGCCGGCGACCGGTACAAAGATATGTATCCGGCCAAATCACCACCGGCGGAAAACGCCTTTCCCTCGCCGGTCACGCGGACCACACGGATTTCGGGGCGCGCCTCCAAATCCGTCACCATGCCCCGCATTAAATCGATCGTGGCGCTATCCAGGGGGTTCAGCTTGTCCGGCCGGTTCAGGGTCAATGTCGCCACAGCGCCATCGCATTCGAGGCGGACAGGCGCGTCCTGGGTATTTTCGCCTTGTTCTTCGTTTCTCATCAGCGAACCTTACCTGAAAACCCTGCAATGGGTAATCGCCGCCTGGGCCGATCATGGTGTCGATCCGTTGGCGAAATATTTGTACGCGATGGATAAATTTCAGGATATTCTTCGCAATTCGCCGCATTGAGAGATATCGACAACCAAGCCAATGGGTAGGACCATCATGACCGACAAACCTTGGATCAAGCATTACGAACCAGGCGTCCCGCACGAGATTGACGCCGATGCCTACCCATCCACCTGGGCCATGTCACGTGAAGCCATTGACAAGTATGGCGACGCACCGGCATTCAGCAATTTCGGCGCTGATCTAAGCTATAATGACGTCGACCGCTTGTCGGAAAGCCTGGCGGCCTATCTGCAGGGGCATCTGGGCCTGAAAAAAGGCGACCGGGTGGCGATTATGTCTCCCAACATCATGGCCTTTCCCGTCACCATGTTCGCCAACATGCGGGCTGGTCTGGTACAGGTCAATGTCAACCCGCTGTACACCCCGCGGGAGCTGCAACATCAGCTTAACGACGCCGACACGGATACCATTGTCATCTTCTCAGGCTCGACACCGGTGCTGGCTGAAATCATCGGCAACACCAAGATCAAGAACGTCATCGTCGCCAATTTGGGTGATTGCGGCAATGCCGCCCTGCCCAGCCCCCCCGCGGATGAACGCCTGAACAACGTGGTTACTTTCTCCGATGCCCTGTCGACAGGCGAGAAACTCTCTTTCACGCCTGTCGATATCGCGGGCGAGGATTTACTATTCCTGCAATACACCGGCGGCACCACCGGCCTATCCAAAGGCGCAGCGCTGACCCACAGCAATCTGGTGGCCAATATCCTGCAGTTCACCCTGCCTCTGGCCGATGATATTCGCGAGCGCGAGGAAGTGGTGATCACCGCCCTGCCGCTGTATCACATCTTTGCCTTGATGGTGAATTGCCTGTCCTATTTCTCCAAGGGCGGCCGCAATGTCCTGATTACCAATCCGCGGGACATGCCCGGCTTCGTCAAGGAACTCGCCAATTGGAAGTTCTCGGTCATAACCGGGGTCAATACGCTGTTCAATGGTCTGCTGCACACGCCGGGGTTTGCCGAGCTTGATTTCTCTGCCCTCCATCTGGTGGGCGGCGGCGGCACTGCGATCCAGGAAGCAATTTCCAACAAGTGGCGCGAGGTCACGGGCCTCCATATCACCGAAGGTTATGGCCTTTCGGAGACTTCGCCCGTGGTGACTTTCAATGTGGCGGGGCGGGATGAATTTACCGCCACCATCGGCATCCCCCTGCCGTCCACCGATGTCACCCTGCGCGGCGAGGATGGCGGCGAAGTCGCCATGGGCGAGCCGGGCGAACTGTGCGTCAAAGGACCCCAGGTCATGCAGGGCTATTGGCGCAGGCCGGAAGAAACCGCGGCCGTGACCACGGCGGATGGCTATTTTTGCACCGGCGACATCGCCATCCTGACCGAGGAGGGCCGTTTTAAGATCGTCGACCGCAAGAAGGACATGATCCTGGTCTCGGGCTTCAACGTCTATCCCAATGAGGTGGAGGCGGTGGTCGCCAACATGGATGGCGTATTAGAGGCTGCCTGCATCGGCGTGCCGGACGAGCGCACGGACGAAGCGGTGAAATTGTTTGTGGTGAAAATGCCCGATGGGAATGTTAGCGCCGAAGATGTCATCGCCTTTTGCCGGGAGAATCTCGCTGCCTATAAGGTACCCAAGCAAATCACATTTATTGACGAACTGCCGAAATCGCCGGTCGGCAAGATCCTGCGCCGGGAACTGCGTGATTGATGCGCCAATGTTGAGAAAAGTGTGGTGGAGATCTTATTTCCATAGTTCTTGATATTACCTGGAATTCGCCTCCGTATCGTCAGGCATTGTCGTTGCGGTTCCAAATATGCGGCCAAGAAATGCCGCGATATCAGGCAGATCAAGGTCGCTTTTCCCGGCCGGCCTGACTATGAGCCGAGACGATGGCGGGGTAGATTTTATTAACGGGAGTGCGGCTGCCTCCGCCGCCTTGTTGTTAACGTCACTTGGTTCTTCGATCTTCCACCACGGGCAATCGGGATTATTGATCACGCCTGACGGCATGACCGTCTGACACAGAATAGCGCCGCGCAACTTGGCATCTTGCATCGAGGCCCGGGTCAAATCGGCCCGGCTCAAATTCGCGCCGCGCAAATCAGCATCCCGCAGATTAGCGCCGCGCAAAACCGCCCAGGCCAAACCCGCCCGCTGCAAATTGGCTTGCTGCAAATTCGCGCCGTGCAGTCGCGCACCTTTCAGCTTTGCGCCGGATAGATTGACCTTCTGCAACTTTACGCCGCGCAAATCGGCACCGCGCAAATCGGCCGCATTCAAATTCATTTTGCGCAGATCGGCGCCTCTCAGTTTTGCTCCGATCATTTTGACTACGCCGCCCTGCGCCTGCAAAAGGTGGCAGCGGGAACATGTCTGCATGGGCTTGAAGCCCTGCTGATCGGTCTGATCAAATTCGTCAAATGCCGCCGTCGTCGCGGGAATCAGTACGGCAATGATAATGACGCCGATGGTGGAGATAGTTCGATTCATGGTGGGCAAAGTAGCATGGCTATGTCTGGAATGGCGCTGTCAACCAGTGCTCAAACGCCGGCTCATGTCCTGTAGCGAGACAAGTAGCTGGCTGATCAAATCTTTGGCGCCGTCGTCAAGCAGAATGCCGTTGTCATCAAACGCCTGCCCGGCGCCGCCGACCATGACTTCCGGCTTATTGAGCACATGACCGTTGAGGAAGATAAAAACCTGACGCAGATGATATTGTGCCCGCGCCGTTCCCAGCCGGCCGGCGCTGGCCCCCATCAAGGCAACCACCTTGCCGTTAAAGGGCTGTTCCGGTGGGCGTGAGGCCCAGTCGATGGCGTTCTTCAGCACGCCCGAAAAGGAATAATTATACTCCGGCGTAGCGATCAACAGCCCGTCGGCGGCAGCAATTTGTGCCCGGAAAGTTTCAACCGGCGCCGGAAAACCGTTGCCATAAACATCCTCGTTGTAGGGCGGAACGCCAGCAAGGTCGGCAATCTCTATCTCCATTCCCGCGGGTCCGATTTGCTGCGCCGTACGCAGCAGGGCCGTATTGTACGAGTGCTCCCGCAGGCTCCCGGAAATTCCTAAGACCTTCATGTTGTGATCCTCTTCAATGTAAGAATTCTAGAGTTGCTACCGCCTCAAAAGTCGAGTGGCAAACTCAAATGCCGGGTGTACATGCTATCCCGGTGGGTGATCAATATGGGATTGCACACCGTCGTCTCCGGCGCCGTGTAGGGGCCCCGTAGTCGCATCGGCATGGGGTTCAGATCCTCTGCCATGGGTGTCACCAATTGCGAGAAACAGGCCCAGTAAAGATCAGCGGCGGTGAAACCGTCGCCGACGAAATAATCACTGCCGCTTGCCGCCTGCGAGCGCAGCTTGTCCGCCAACATGGCCAGGATATCGTTGCAAAGGTCTCCCGCCCGTTGCGCCGCCGCCACGTTATGGCCATAACGGGCAGCCAGCACATCCGGTGTCTGGCGCACCTTGGGGTCGTCCGAGGCGGCATACATTTGGTCGATCATTTGCAGCCTCCGCTGCCATGCCAAGCCACCTTCGGAAGCGATCTCGGTGATCAGACCGAACATCTCGGCCCGGGCGGCGGAACCAGGCGGCAGCAGGCTGGGCGAGGGTGCGATCCGTTCGGCCAGCATGATGATCTCGTACCAACCCACCCGTGGCGCCTGATCCTCATAAACAGCAACGGGAGCATTGCGATGGCCCGTCCAGGCGTGCAACTCGGCATTTTCGCGGGCGCCCAATTGACCGACTGGAAGGAAGGGAAAGCGTTTGTATTCGAAGATGTACTTTGCCGCCTGGCTCCACGGCCCCGGCACTCCCATAGTAAGCGCCAATCGCAATCCGGGTTTATCCTTCGCATCCGCGACCTTGACGTATTCCACCAACCTGCCCCGTGCTCTAAAAATTTAACTGCCTATACCTTAGAGCATATGGCATTCTTTTCGGCGGAGAATATTTGCCCATGAGCAAGGCGTTCACGAAAGAAAACGACGAAGCAGTGGAAGAGGATCTGCCCGAGATGGCGGCCCCCCTGCCCCCTGGTGCGAAGAACTACCTGACACCGGAAGGGTACGCCCGCCTGACGGAAGAGCTGCGCCAGTTGCGCCGGGAAGAACGGCCAAAGGTGGTTAACGTCGTTGCCTGGGCCGCCGGCAACGGTGATCGCTCGGAAAATGGGGATTACATTTATGGCAAGAAAAGGCTGCGGGAGATCGACCGGCGGGTGCGTTATTTGATGAAACGCCTGGAGATTGCCGAAGTGGTGGATCAAAGCCGGCAAAAGAACCGCGATCAGGTTTTCTTTGGCGCCACGGTAACCTATCTGGATGGCGGCGAATTGGAACGCACCGTGCGCATCGTAGGCGCCGATGAAGCCCGCCATGATCACGGCGAGGTCAGCTGGGTCGCGCCCATCGCGCGCGCCCTGCACAAGGCCGCGGAAGGCGATACCGTAAAACTGCGCACCCCGTCAGGCGTTGAAGAGATCGAAGTGCTGGAGATTGCCTACGTCGCTATACCGTCATAGCGGCGCCAGATAAACGCGCCCGGCTCTTGGATACAAACCATATACCGAGGCCCGGCCGCTCTGCATCAAATTCGCCATGCATCGATGCTTTCCCGTTAGTATCGCAAAACCATGCGCTGTAAAGATGGAGTAAAGATGATGAAGCAGGCCCTTCCCCTTGCCGGTATCCGTGTGCTCGAGTTGGGCAGTAATGTTTCCGGCCCCTATGGCACCTGGATCCTGGCGGCCTTGGGCGCCGACGTGGTGAAGGTAGAACGACCAGACGGCGGCGATGATGCACGCGGCTGGGGCCCGCCGTTCTGGCGCGGGGTGGCGACGGTATTTCAAACCATAAATCGGGATAAAACTTCGATTACCATCGATTTCAAGGATCCCAAGGCGCTGGCGTCGCTGCGCCGGCGGATCGCCTCGGACACGGATGTGGTGCTGCAAAACCTTCGCCCCGGCGTGGCCGATGGGCTGGGCCTGGGCGCCAAGGCCATGACGGAGGAAAACCCCCGTCTGATTTACTGTAATCTGTGGGCCTTCGGAGCCAAGGGGCCGCTGGCGGGGCGGCCCGGATTCGATGCCTTGATGCAGGCCTTCGGCGGCATCATGGCGGTTACAGGTGAGGAAGGCCAGGCGCCGGTCCGGGCCGGCATATCGGTGGTTGATATGGGGACGGGCATGTGGAGCGCCATCGGTATTCTGGCGGCTCTGAACCGGCGCCACAGCAGCGGCCGGGGCGGTGTTGTCGATACCTCGCTGTACGAAACCGCCCTGGGCTGGACGGCATACTACAACGCTGATGTGCAGGTCACGGGCGATACACCACAACGCCATGGCTCCGGTGTACGCGGCATCATGCCCTATCAGGCCTATGACTGCGCCGACGGCTATCTGGTGGTCGCCGCCTCCAACGACCGGCTGTTTCAGAATCTGGCCCGGGAGTTGCAACATGCTGACTGGCTGGAGGATCCGCGCTTTGCCGACAATGCGGCCCGCTCCAGCCACCGTGAGGATTTGAACGCCCTGCTAATGCCGATCTTCAAGGCTGAGACCCGAACCCATTGGCAGGAACGCCTGGATCGGGCCGGCGTTCCAAACGCACCCATCCAGCATGCCGGTGAGGTTGTTGCTCACCCGCAGACCCAGGCCTTGGGTATTCTGCAGGATACCGGCCACGGTGTGGCCTTGACCGGACTACCAATGTCATTCGACGGCGAACGCCCCCCCTTGCGCAACATCGCACCGGATCTGGAAGAATAATCCATGCCTATCCGGTCAAAAAGAGGCGTTCACTAAAAACGGCGCGCCATGTCGGCAGCCCCTAGACCATGTTTACAGAACATAGATCCGTTTGATGGCGTGTGGAGGTCATTCGGGTAGGCGTTTTGCGCCGCGCGTAGTGGGACTACGGGCAAGCAAAACAACACATCCGAATGGCCACCACGCGCTACCGAAGGCCGCGCTTCCCAGCGCCGTGGCGTCGTTGAAGGTTTTGCCCGTAATCCCACTACGCGCGGCAACCTTCGCCTAGCCACGAAGCTGGGAAGTGCGGTCAAACGGGTCTATGTTCTATAAACGTGGTCTAGTATCCGGCTATGACCAGACTGCTTGAACCAGGTGTTCACCACGCCAGCCTAAATTGTCACCCCGGCCTTTTGAATGCCCTCGAGAATGTGCTCGTTGTCGATCGGATTCCTGTATGGCTTCCACGTTTTCCGTTTGGCGACGAACCCTGGCTGGGCTTGCTCGCATGCGTCCAATGCGGCGCGCGCTTCATCCATTCGTCCGAGATGTCCAAAACTTGCTGCCATGACATAGTTTGCGTTTGGGTAATCTGAAAGGTGTTGTAAAGCCCGCTTGGCCCATTCAATCGCCGCTTCGTAGTCCCTGGCGTTCAGATGCGCACGGGCCAGAAGGGTGAAGGCGACGTGGTTTCGGGGATCCTGCGGATTGAGTTCGAGCGCCTTCTCTAAACTCTGATTGCCGACCTCGAAATCTCCATCGCTGTCCTTGAGAGTCCCATACACGGTAAGCGCCCACGCATTATTCGGGTTCAGTTCAATCGCCTTTTGCGCCTCGGCCAGGGCCAAGTCGTTCTGTTCAGGCCATATATAAGCCTGTGCGAGGGCCACGCGGGCATTCGAATTCATTGGATCGAGCGCGACCCCACGCTTCGCGGCCTCCAGGCATTTCGTGATGGCGTCCTCCCGGTCCTCGACGAATTCTGCCGTCAGGTCACGGTGATAGCTGTATGCAAGACCGGTATAAGCCGCACGATAGTTCAGTTCCTGCTCAATCGCCTTTTCGAAGAATGCCCGGGCCTGCTCATTGCCTTCCTTTGTGAATTCAAAGAGTTTGGACCAGCCTCGATGATAGTAATCCCAGGCGTCCAGATTTTGTGGGTTTATGTCAACCGACCGCTGGCGCTCCACCCGATGCATCTCGGGCTCAACGGTCGCCGCGATCCGTTGGACGATTTCATCCTGTAGATCGAAGATATCGGTAAGATCGCTGTCAAACCGCTCTGCCCAGACGTTGACGCCACTCGTGCCGTCCGTCAATTGAGCCGATATGCGCACGCGGCTGCCGCTTTTGCGTACGCTGCCATCAAGGACGTAGCGGACCCCCAACTCGCTGGCGAGCGTACGCACCTCTGGCGCCTTCCCCTTGTAGGCGAAGGTCGAGTTGCGTGAGATTACCGGGAAGGTTCGATAGCGCGACAGCGCGGCAATGATGTCCTCGGTAAGCCCGTCCGAAAAATATTCCTGATCGGGATCGCCCGACAGGTTATGGAACGGCATGACCGCGACCATGGGGAGCCGTTTCGTATCATGTGCGGGCTTGGCAGCGTCGGGATCGGACGAGCCGTCGGGCGACCAACTCCAAATCCGGACCAACCTTTCGATGTTCTTGAGTTTCTGTTCGCCGGTGTCAGTGAACGCGATGTCAAGCCGATTGCGCACCTCCTCGAACGATTGATTGGAAATCGACACCCCGCCGGGCTTGGCCAGCGCCTCGATACGGCTGGCGATGTTGACACCGTCGCCGAGAATGTCATCCC
Organism: Alphaproteobacteria bacterium; assembly: GCA_021776235.1. Taxonomy (GTDB): domain Bacteria; phylum Pseudomonadota; class Alphaproteobacteria. Next base: position 34,087 of record JAJFGG010000153.1, read on the forward strand.
CCTCGATGATGATGTCGCCGAGATTGACGCCAACGCGAAAGGTAATGCGCCGGTCTTCATCAATGCCTTTGTTGCGTTCCGCCATCCCCAACTGGATTTCGACCATGCATCGAGTGGCGTCGACGACAGATGCGAACTCCAGCAGCAGTCCGTCGCCCATTGTCTTGACGATGCGGCCGCCGTGCTCGCCGATCAGTCGATCAATGCATTCGGCCCTATGTGCGCGTAACGTAGACAGGGTACCCGTCTCGTCCGCCGCCATCAGGCGCGAATAGCCGACGACATCGGCCGATACGATGGCCGCCAATCTACGCTGTGTCAGCTCCGTCATGGCGGGAGTTTAGCTAAACCCAGTCGTGGAAGCTATTGGAACCGCTTTTAGAGCATGTCGGGGCCACCCTGTCCGCCGGTGTGGGCTTCACCACCTCGCCTCGATCAGTCTCGCGCTGCAGCCAGGCCAGAAAATCCGGGTTGCCATGCTGGATCGGCAGGCCAACGACACAAGGCAGATCATAGGAATGGAGAGCCTTGATCCGCTCTGTCACTAGAACGGTGCTATCGCGGCGCGCTTTCAACAGCATGGCCACTTCCTCCTGCTCCTTTACCGCACCATCCCAACGATAGACCGAGGTTACGGGCCCCAGGATATTGGCGCAGGCGACCAGACGCTCGCCGACCAGGACACGGGCGATAGTCTTGGCCTCGTCACCATCGGCACAGGTTACATACAACAGGGTCAACTCCGCCATTGCATATCCACCCCCTTATGTTCTGTGCAGACGCCAGGAGAAATTCACTGTGGCGGCGAACAACAACAACGCACCGCCCTGATGCAGTACGGCCAGTGACACCGGTATGATCAGCAGCAGGGTTGCGACGCCCAGAGCCAATTGGACACCCAGGGCCACCAGCATAAGGTTGAGGGCCAGACGGGCCGCCGGGTCCAGTACGATGGACCGCGCCTTGAACCAAAGCCCGAGAAACAGCAACGTGCATAAATAGGCCCCAATACGATGGTCAAATTGAACCGTGACCACATTTTCGAGCATATTCAACCACCACGGCGTTAATTCCGCCAATTCCGGGGGCAGCCAGTATTCATTCATCATGGGAAAACTATTGTAGACAAATCCGGCATCCAAACCCGCGACCAGTCCTCCCGATAAAACTTGTAGAAACACCAGGACGACCGCCAGCCAAGACAAAGCCCGCAGCCCCCGGTCCCCGGCTGTCGCCGCGACCGCTGTTCTGGCTTTGGCTAGCAGATCAAGGGCGACCCAGATCAGCCCGCCCAGGATCAGGAACGCCACGCCCAGATGCACAGTTAGCCGGTAATGACTGACGTCCGGGCGATCCACAAGTCCACTTTTTACCATCCACCAACCTATCAGCCCTTGTAGTCCGCCTAACACAAACAAGGCGAAAATAGCCGCTCTTCGGCGGCGCTCGATGCGGCCGGTCAGCAAAAACCATAAAAATGGAACAGCGAACACCAAACCGATGCCGCGGCCGAGGACCCGATGGCTGTATTCATAGTAGAAAATACCCTTGAATTCCGACAGGGTCATGCCTTGGTTGATTTTCTGATATTCCGGGTATTGCTTGTATTTGTTGAAGGTGTCGAGCCAGTCGGCCTCATTCAAGGGCGGCAAAGTTCCCATCAGGGGCTGCCATTGCACCATGGACAGGCCCGAATGGGTTAGCCGGGTGGCGCCGCCAAGCATGACCATGGCCGTGACCATTGCCGCCACCACCAACAGCCATGCTGCCACCATGGGACGTGCCCGGACAGCATGCCCATCGTTACTTTCCATCTCCCCGCTGGTCGTCATTTCAATCCTAATTCATTTTTATATTAAAATAAGTTACGCATATAAATTAAACTGCAATATGAGAAGCTTTACTGCGGCCGGAGGCCACAGAGAAAGGGGCCGATCCTACCGGATCGACCCCCAATTCAATGGTCGGAGCGAGTGGATTCGAACCACCGACCCCCACACCCCCAGTGTGATGCGCTACCAGGCTGCGCTACGCTCCGACAATGACCGAACAAACCAATAAGGCCCAGACGGTGTTCCGAGGAATATAACGGTCGCCACGTAACGAAACAAACGCAATTGTAGCGGCAACTAACTTTTTGTGGTGGGTCGGCGCAAAAGCTCTCGCAACTCGCCCAATTCCAAGGCCAAATCTGACAGTTTGCCGCGCTGTGCCGCCGTCAGGCCCGTATTGCCAGAAGCCTCATTGCCGCTGGCAATGGCCTTTTCCGTCAGCGAAGGGTCAAGCCTGCTCCGATCCACCGTTTGCGGGCCGGCCTGTGGCTCCATCACAGCGCCTTGACGGCGGGTTCGGGCTGCTGCGACGCCGGCTGCGCCTGTGCGGTCAGGTCCCGACAGTGACCGCCCGGATTCCATGATCGATTTCGAGCCTATTTCGCGCAGTAGCTTCTGCACCCCTTTTATTGTGTAGCCATCGGAATAGAGAAGATGGCGAATGCCGCGCAGCAGATCCACGTCTTCAGGCCGGTAATAGCGCCGGCCGCCACCACGTTTCAACGGCTTGACCTGTGTGAATTTGCTTTCCCAAAAGCGCAAAACGTGCTGCGGAACCTCAAGATCCGTGGCAACTTCGCTGATCGTGCGAAACGCGCCAGGGGCCTTGATTTTCCGGCGCGTTTCAGGGGCGCCGCCCATGGAATCCGCCATAATCCCGGTCAGTCGACCGAATTCTCTCCGGCAGCAGAACCACTTAGATGCCGGTTCACCTGCTCTTTTAGCACATGGCTGGGACGAAAGACCAAAACCCGGCGGGGCGCGATAGGCACTTCTTCCCCCGTTTTGGGGTTACGGCCGATGCGCCCACCTTTCTGACGCACTGAAAAACTGCCAAAAGACGAAACCTTTACAGACTCACCTTGAACCAAGCTGTCACAGATCTCAGCCAGTACGGATTCCACCAGTTGGGCGGATTCATTGCGCGACAGCCCCACTTCTTGGTACACGGCCTCGCTCAGTTGTGCGCGCGTTACGGTATTGCCTGCCACGTTTCTTCCCCTTGCTTCGCCAGGGCAAAACTGTAGCAAATTGGAAGTTTTCAGTCAATATCAAAGGGATGCGGGAGAGAGTTTAAGTAATATAACGATTGACAGGGAAAACCGGCATCTGACCCTCCGGTGCAGCCTTATCACCTGTCGGCCAATTCGCGCACCTACAGGGTCACCAGCGGGCCAGCACGGCCCCCCAGGTGAAGCCACCGCCCATGGCCTCCATCAAAATTACATCGCCTTGCTTGATCCGACCATCCGTGACCGCCTCGTTCAAGGCCAGAGGCACCGAAGCCGCTGAAGTATTGCCATGTTCCGCTACCGTCAATATGACCTTCTCGGAGGGTAGTTTTAGCTTCCGCGCTGTGTGATCAATGATCCGTTTGTTGGCCTGATGAGGCACCAGCCAGTCAATGGCGTCGGGCGACAGGTCGTTGGCCGCAAGTGCCTCCGCGACGACGCTGGTCAGATTGCTGACCGCGTGGCGAAACACCTCGCGTCCGCGCATCCGCAAAAACCCTGCGGTGCCGGTTGATGAGGGCCCGCCATCAACATATAGCATATCGTGATGGCGACCGTCGGCATGCAGGTGGGTCGACATGATGCCGCGTTGGTCGCTGGCGGGCGATGTGCCGGATGGGCTGGTTTCAGCCCTCAGCACCACGGCGCCAGCGCCATCGCCAAACAGCACACAGGTCGTCCGGTCTTCCCAGTCCAGGATTCGCGAAAAGGTCTCGGCCCCGATTACCAGTACATTGCGGGCCTGCCCGGCCTTGATAAAGTTGTCTGCAACGGCCAAGGCATAAACAAAGCCGGAACAGACGGCCTGCACGTCGAAAGCCGGGATACCGGCAACTCCCAGGCGGGCCTGCACCTGGGTCGCGGTAGCGGGAAATGTTTCGTCGGGTGTTGCTGTCGCCAGGACTATCAGGTCCAACTCGCCAGCGGCCATGCCGGCAGATGCCAGTGCTTCGACCGCCGCGGCAAAAGCCAGATCCGATGTCATCTCGCCATCCGCGGCAATATGGCGGTTGGAAATGCCGGTACGCGCGACAATCCAATCATCGGATGTATCTACTTTCGCGGCCAATTCGTCGTTGCTAACGCTGCGTTCCGGCAAATACGCACCGCAGCCTATGAATACTGATTTTATCATTTTATCGAGCCACGGCCCTGTCCCGCGTTTCATCATGATCGGAAAACTGTGCCATGTCGGTCGTGATACGACCAATCAGATCGTCGGCCACCATGTCAACCGCCAGACCGATAGCTGTGGCGAAACCTACATCATCCATGCCGCCATGACTTTTTACACTGATACCATTCAATCCCAAAAAGACACCGCCGTTGTGGTGCCGGGGATCGATCCTTTCCCGCAAGGCCATTATCGCCGGTCTGGCCAGCATATAACCAATTTTTGACATCAAGGACTGGCTAAAGGCTGTCCGCAGGAACTGGGAAAACAGCGTTGCCGTCCCTTCCATGGTCTTAAGCGCCACATTGCCGCTGAAACCATCGGTCACGACCACATCGGTGGTGCCCTTGGCAATGTCGTCACCCTCGACGAAACCATGAAAGCGTAAGGGTAGAGACGCCTCGTTCAAAATCGCCGCTGCCCCTTTCACAGCTTCATTACCCTTCAATTCCTCTTCACCCACATTCAGCAGCCCGACCGTAGGACGCGGCAGACCCAGGATCGTACGGGCAAAGGCCGCCCCCATGATAGCGAATTGGACAAGGTTGTCTTCGTCACATTCTACGTTGGCGCCGAGGTCAAGCATGACGCTTTCACCGCGCAGGGTAGGCAGAAAGCCGCATAGGGCCGGCCTGTCGATCCCCTTCATGGGTTTCAGGGCGAATTTTGACATCGCCATCAGGGCACCGGTATTGCCCGCCGAGACGACACCACCCGCTTCAGCATCAGCCACCGCATTGATGGCCAGACGCATGCTGGTTTGCCGGCCCTGGCGCAGTGCCTGACTGGGCCGATCCGTCGATTTCACCTGCTGGTCCGTATGGCGTACGCTCACGACATCACGCAAGATACGGTGACGGGATAGCAAGGGCGTAATTTTGGCCTCGTCACCAAACATCAGGAAACGCAAGTTGGGATGCCTCTCGCGCGCCAATGCTGCGCCGCCGACAACCATGCCGGGGGCCGCATCACCACCCATCGCATCCAACGAAATCGTAATGTCGGGGGTCACGCCTGTGGACCAAGCGCTACTATGTCAAAATCATGCGGCACTTGACGGTTCGCTGACCTCACGGTCATTGTAATAACCGCACGCAGCGCACACATGATGCGGCCGCTTCAATTCACCGCAATTTGGGCATTCAGCGTAGGCCGAGGCTTTTAAAGCATCATGGGAACGACGCTGACCGCGACGCGCGACAGAGATTTTCTTCTTAGGTACAGCCATAGCTTCACATTTTCATCCAAGTTGTCCGGGAGCCTCTAACAGACCATAAAGGCCACGGTCCGATTTCATCACAGTATTTGGTCACAGTATTCGGTCACAGTATTCGGTCACAGTATTTGGTCACAGTAATTCATCGCATCATTTCTTCACATCGCTTGACCCGCCTAAGCAGCGCCGTTTCCAGCGCCACCGTCACCTTGCCCGCCAGACCGCCATCCTTCAAGAATGGCGAAGGGGTTCACATCGTCCGGGTCAGCACCTACTTTGTCCTCTCGCGACGTTTCGCCCTCCGGCGCTTCATCGCTCCCAACGTTCATCTCAATTTCGGTCCAACCCCCGACTATCCCCGCGTCCCCCAACACCGCTTCGGTCTGGATCCCCGGCATACGCGGATATGGATCAAGGGAAAGCGACAAATGCTGGGCAACCAGTTCGCCAACATCAATTCGACCGTGGTCCAAGGGTTCGATCGGATCCTCGCCAAAAGGATCTACAAACACTTCCCTGTCAGAATCTTCCCTTTGTCCTCGATTTTTCCCGCCTTCACAAAGGAGGGAAAATCCATCCGCAACCTTTGCCGCCACAGGTTCAAGCGTCACGACGCACGATTGTACCACATTCGCCGAAAAATCAACATTCAACCGCACCAAGCCCGTCGCCGTCCGCCGCAAGGACACATCCACCTGCAAATTCGCCATGCTTTGCAGGTCGAGACGTTGGGCCAAGGCAGTGTGTTCCTTGGTATCAGCCTGAAGCTTGATGGTGGCGCCGTCGGCGCCGACGGCATCGACCAGCACCAAGCGACTAAACTCCGGCATTGCCCCCATATTGGTCAATGCAAACTCTCCAACTTCATGAATGACCGAGATGGGCACCGTCGCCCTATTACGAAGTTCAGGCAGGTGCCAAAGCCGGCGCAAAATACGGATATCGAATTCACCGGTCAACGCCTTTTCCGGTCCATTGGGCAAATTGCACCTCACCGGATAAAATCCGCGCTTCGGGGAGCGAAGCCATATGTCCCGCTTGACAACGGAGGTAATCCGCCATCGCCTCCACATGGGCCGGCGTCGGTGCGACGGTGCCGAATAGATTTCTGCGCAGAGCCTCACCCAAGAGCTCGTCTGATCCCGCCAAAGCCTCGTCGTAGGCCGCCACACGCCCATAAAAGGCCTTTGCCATATACTTTACCCGCTTACCTACGGCAATATCCGAGACCCCCATTTCGCGCAATGAGCGGTCCATGTCGCCAAACATGGTATCGAATAGGGATTGGGCAATATCGCCTGCCCGCCTGCGGACTGTCAGAGGGGCATCAGGCTGCGCCAATTCATTCAAGGGCCGCAGCAATAAAAAAACATGCAAAACGATTAGATCAAAACGCCCATCCACCGAATCAGGGATTCCATGATCGCTGTAAAAGATCGGTTGCCGGGCCTGGTTAACGGCGGTGTCGTACAGCAGATGGGCCACGTCCTGGCCCCTGTCGCGCTTGTGAAACCAATTTCTCAACACATTCCGATCCTTGCAACACCTAGAGCATTTCCGGGCTACTGTGGGTCATTTGATGGTGACCATAAGCCATTCGGGTAGGCGCGTCGCGCCGTGCGATGTGGTTCAGTCTGCCGATCCGGGTGCAAGCGGCGCAACCCATCCGAATGGCTTAGGGTCACCATCAAAGGCCGTCCACCAAGGCCCCGTGACTGCGTTGCGGGTTTTGGACGATGTCCCACATCGACCTGCAAACCGCGCCTACCCACGGGGCCTTGGTGGACGGTCAAATGACCCAGAATAGCCCGGAAATGCTCTGGATTGACTTGGCTCTGGTAACGGTGGCATGTTCCCAGCCGATGACAAGGATGGTTATACACCAAAGATGTTCTTTCCGGGCCCGTTTGCCTCTGCATTTGGCCGCCTTGGCGATGACTGCCCTGGTTGCCTGCTCGCCCATGCAAAACAGCCACGGCTATATTCCGGATGAAGAGCTTGTGGCGAAACTGCGCCCCGGCGTGCATGATCGCGATTCGGTCACGTCCCTCTTCGGTTCGCCCGTCACCGTTGCCAATTTCAATGGCGAGACTTGGATATATGTGAAACAGGCATCCGAGCAGATTGCTTTCTTTAGCGAGAAAATGCTGGAACAGGACGTATTGGCGGTGCATTTCAACAATGCAGGTGTAGTCAGCGATATTCAGCGTTACACCCTGGCCGACGGCGGCATCCTGGTGTTGGTGGAACGAAAAACCCCGACCAGGGGTAAGGAAATTACCGTCCTAGGGCAGTTATTCGGCAACGTCGGCCGCTTTTCGAACGAAGGCCAGTAGAAGGCCGGTCCAGCGTCGTTATTCTTCGGACCGCCACAAAATCGAAAATGGTGCCATACACTGCAACACGCCGGAGCAAGACAGCTGAACGAAAAACCCCGCCGGCAACCACCGACGGGGTTTTCCCGTTTCGAACTTTAGGTTGGACGATCAGTTCCAATGGGCCAGCAAACCCAGCAGTAGCAAAGCCATGATATTGGTAATCTTGATCATCGGGTTGACGGCCGGGCCAGCGGTGTCCTTGTAAGGATCGCCTACCGTGTCGCCGGTAATCGCCGCCTTGTGCGTTTCCGAGCCTTTGCCGCCAAGATTGCCGTCCTCGATATATTTCTTGGCATTATCCCAGGCGCCGCCACCCACAGTCATGGAGATCGCCAAATACAGGCCGGTTACGATGACGCCCAATAACATGGCGCCGACCGCCGCAAACGCCTCGCCCTTGCCCGCGATAGCAACCATGACAAAGTACAGTACTATGGGCGCCAGTACAGGCAGCAGGGACGGAAGGATCATTTCCTTGATTGCGGCCTTTGTGAGCAGATCGACGGTGCGGCCATAATCCGGTTTTGCCGTGCCCTCCATGATGCCAGGGTTTTCCCGGAACTGCCGGCGTACCTCTTCCACCACCGTACCGGCGGCCCGGCCTACTGCCGTCATTGACATCGCGCCAAAGAGGAATGGCAAGAGACCGCCAAAGATCAGACCGATCACCACATAAGGATTGGACAAGGCAAAATCCACCGTCACATCCTTGAAATAGGTGTACTGGTCGGCATTGGCGGCGAAGAACTTCAAATCCTCCGTGTAGGCCGCAAAAAGCACCAGCGCGCCAAGACCTGCCGAGCCGATGGCGTACCCCTTGGTGACGGCCTTGGTGGTGTTGCCCACCGCGTCCAGGGCGTCCGTGGTTTTGCGAACGTTTTCGTCCATCTTCGCCATTTCGGCGATACCGCCGGCATTATCGGTTACCGGACCATAGGCATCGAGAGCCACCACCATACCGGCCAGGGCCAGCATCGTGGTGACCGCGATGGCGATGCCCATCAGGCCGGCCAGATTTTGGCTGACCAGAATTCCGGCAATGATGACGATGGCGGGTATGGCGGTCGATTCCATACCAATGGCTAGACCCTGAATAACATTGGTGCCATGTCCCGTGGTCGAAGCCTGAGCCACGCTGCGCACCGGACGGTATTCGGTGGACGTGTAATATTCCGTGACCCAGATCAACAGGCCCGTAACCGCCAGGCCGGTGAGGCCGCAGAAGAAAAGGTCCTGCCCGGTGTAGCCCATGGTGCCGATCTGACCCATGCCGATAATCCAGTCGGTTACCGGCCACAAGGCCACGGCCGACAGCACGGCGGAAACGATGAAGCCTTTGTACATCGCACCCATGATGTTCTGGCTGCTACCTAATTTCACAAAGAAAGTACCGATCACAGAGGTAATGATACAGGCCCCGCCAATGACCAGGGGATACAGCATCATTTGACTGGACAGGGCCGCATCACCAGCGAAAAAGATAGATGCCAGGACCATGGTCGCCACGACGGTCACCGCGTAGGTCTCGAACAGATCGGCGGCCATGCCGGCGCAATCGCCCACATTGTCGCCCACGTTATCGGCGATGGTGGCCGGGTTGCGCGGGTCATCCTCAGGGATACCGGCTTCAACCTTGCCGACCAGATCGCCGCCAACATCGGCGCCTTTGGTAAAGATGCCGCCGCCCAAACGGGCGAAGATGGAAATCAACGAAGCACCAAAGCCCAGGCCCACCAGCGGATCAATCAGGTCGCGGCCCTGAATACCCATATTCAGCAACACCGCATAGGTAACCGACACCGATAAAAGAGCCAGTCCAGCCACCAGCATGCCGGTGATTGCCCCCGATTTGAAGGCAATGTCCAGGCCCTTGGCCAGGCTTTTTCTGGCCCCCTCGGCGGTGCGCACATTGGCCCGCACCGAGACATTCATGCCGATATAGCCAGCCGCCCCGGAAAGCACCGCGCCGACCAAAAAGGCCAAAGCGACAGAAATATTAAATAGCAGAAACAGGACAATGAAGATCACCACGCCGACCACGCCGATTGTCATGTATTGCCGATTTAGATAGGCCTTGGCGCCAACCTGAACGGCCGCCGCGATTTCCTGCATGCGCTCGTTACCGGCGCTTTCCGATAATACCGAGCGCACCGCCCAGATACCGTAAATTAGTGCGATCAAACCGCACACGATGGCAAAAGCCAATCCCGTTGACATAGGTCACATCCTCTTTGCTGGATCTCGTCGATAGTCATGGGGTCAGAATTGGAGGTCTGACCCTACTGTTCCGCCTGGGGCGAAAATGCGCGCGATAAATGCCAGAGAAGTGTGCGAAACGCAACCGGTGCCTTTGACGCAGGCATCACCCGCCGGGCGCCGGACCGGAGCCGTATCGTCGTAAGCTAGAGAACAGTGCGAAAGCTGGCCGCACGCTTTTCCCGATGACCCGCAGCGTGACAAAACTATTTTGATCGATCTATGGGCGTTCGCTAGCTTCACGGACCCGATTCTCGATACGCTTTGCCGTTGGGTAAAGCCAAAGAATTATGCAGACCAATATTCTACGGCTGCCCTTATACCAACACGCGTTGATATTAGGCCGAAGGCAGCGCCTGCTCCTGGCTTCGCCGAATGAAGCCGTACCAGACAACCAACAAAATGACGGCGAAGATAAATGGCAATGCCACGAGATTGACCGTCTCCCAACCAAAGTTGAACAGCAAATGACCTGACAGAAACGAGCCCGACGCGGTGGTCGCGAAAACCATGAAATCGTGGGCCGCCTGGGTCTTGGCCCGCTCGGCCGGGGTATAGACCTCTGTTAACAGGGTCGACCCGCCGACAAAAAGAAAATTCCAGCCCAGGCCGACCAGGATCATCGAGACCAAATAATTCTGGAACAGAACCCCCGAAAGGGCGGCGAAGATGGCAATCAGCAACAACAGGGCGCCGCTCAACATGATCGTGACCAAACCGAAGCGGTTGATCAGATGACCAGTAAAAAAAGAGGGCCCAAACATCGCCACCACGTGCCATTGAATGACCAGTCCGGCATCACTGACCGGATGATGTCCGGAAACCATCGCCAAGGGTGTGGCCGTCATCAACAGCGCCATGACGCCATAGCCGATCATCGAGGCACCGGCCGCGGCAATAAAGCGTGGCTGGCGCATGATCCGCAGCAAGGGACGCCCCGTCTCCCGCATCTCCGCTTCCGACAGCCGCGGGATCCGCACGAACGAAACCAGCACCACCACACCGGCCGTCATAGCCGCCAGTACAAAATAACTGGCCAAATATTCAATGTCAGGCAACCAATCGCGGGACCGGACGGCCAGCGAGGGACCGATCACACCGGCGACGATACCCCCGGCCATGACCAGGGATATCGCTTTCGGCCGAAATGCCAAGGTTGCGACATCCGCCGCCGCGAACCGGTAATACTGGCAAAAGGCATTGTAAAATCCCACCGTCAGGGCGCCCAGGCACAGCAGCCAGAACATGGAATTATACAGGGCCAAGGCACAGGTCAGCATACCGCAAAGGCCAACCACCGCCGCGCCCATGAAGCCGCTACGGCGACCCACACGGCGCATCACCAACGAGGCCGGAATCGTCATAATGGCGGTGCCCAGAATAACCGCGCTAACAGGCAAGGTCGCAAGAGTCTTGTCGAATGCCAGCTTGTAGCCGATCAAGCCGCCGACGAAAAACAGGCTGGTCTGGCCGCAGACGAAAATAGCCTGGCAAATTGCCAATAAGGTGACGTTACGATGTTGGGGATGGACAAACACCAAGGCAATCTAATCGCTTGTCAAAATCCAGACAAGCGGCGAATTCATGCGCGCGGCGGGCCTGGCAGTGTTTGAATTTAGCCGCCCATGCGCAGGATATTAAGCACCAAAACATCCTCTATGCCTTCGTCACCCACCATGGCCCTGGTCAAAAGCAGCACCCGTTTTTTCAAATCAGGCAAATCTATGGTGCCGCTGACCTCATCAACCGAGATGGGGTTGGTAAAAAGTTCCGTGTGCATGGCATCCCGCAAACGGGGCAGAACGCCCTGCACATCATTCTTTGTACCAATGTCGGCGACCTGCAGGCTAAGTGTCATTATGACTTGATACTGCACCCGTCCGTCAGAGATTACCGGCGCCGAAATCGGTTCGAACTGAACAAAAAGCGCTTCATTGGCCTGTTCAGCATCGGTGCCGTGTCCGCTGGCGGCACCCTCACGCGCTTCGCCCTCCGCCGCCAACTCTTGATCAAGGCCCAGAAGCTCGTCAAGCATACCCATAGCGTACAAGCCACCGCCAACGCCCGCCAGCAGAACGATCAGCGCCAGAAATCCCATAACGATTTTTTTCACGACATGCTCCGCGCTTGCGCCCAAGCCCGGCGGAGGAACTCCGAGCGGGCAATGCGCCAGCACACAACATGACAAAAAATGGTTATGAGAAGGTTACAGCAATAAGACCAAAACACCGACCACCATCAAAAATGGCGGTAGCCGCCGCGTTCCACAATGACGGCGTTGCCCAACTGGTCAATTATATGGACACCCTGCCCTTCCTCGACCTGTCCGATACAACTGACCGCCGCATCAACTTCGCGGGCGGCGGCTAACAGGCGCGTTTCGTTCTCAGGGGCCGCGGTAAACAGCAGTTCATAGTCATCGCCCGCCACGATGGCGCCCTTGGCCCCACCAATCAGGTTCGCCAGGGGCGAAATGGGTACCCGATGCAGTTCGACCACCATGCGGGCTGCGGATTGCTCCGCCAAATGAGCCATGTCAGCCACCAGTCCGTCCGAAATGTCGATACAGGCGCTGGCCAGGCCGCGCAAGGCGCAGCCCAAGGCCAGTTGCGGTTTCGGCCGGCGGTAACGTTCAACCGCCCGCTGCCGATCCGCCGCCGCGCCCCCCAACAGACCATCACGCAGAATACCCAGGCCGACACCGGCATCTCCGATCCGGCCCGAGACATAAAGACGGTCGCCGGCGCGGGCACCATTTCGCCGCAGGGCGCTATTGCCGGGTAGCTCGCCAATCGCGGTCAGCGTCAGGCTCAAGGGTCCCCCCGTCGCCACCGTATCGCCGCCCAGCAAGGCGACGGAATAGGCCGCTTGTGCCTCTGCCAGGCCCTGGGCAAAATCGGCGATCCAAGCTTCATCCAGATCGCGGGGCCAGGCTGTGGTGATCAGATAACCCACCCCCTCCGCCCCCATGGCGGCCAGATCAGACAGGTTGACCGCCAGCAGCTTTTGCGCCACGTCGCCCGGCGGATCATCGCCTAGAAAATGCACACCCGAGATAATGGCATCGGCGGTGAAGACCATCTGCCGGCCAGGCGTGGGAGTCAGAACGGCCGCATCGTCGTCCAGATGAAACGCGCCGGGACCGGCCAAGGGCGCAAAATATCGGCCGATCAGGTCGAATTCACCGGGCCGTCCTTTCGCCGCAGGGTCAGCTGGAATTGGCGCGCTCATTCTTGTGCTCCAGGAGTTCCTCCGCCCGCAGCTTCTGCGCGATCTCCTGCAGCACGCCGTTGATAAAGCCGCCCTCGTTGCCGTCGTAGAAAGCCTTCGTGATCTCCACGTATTCATTGATGATCACTGCCACCGGTACATCCGGGCGATATTGCAGTTCGTAGACTGCGCAGCCCATAACCTCGGCCAAAACGCGGTCCAGGCGCTCGAACTTCCAGCGCTGCGGCAAGACGCTATCCATAAGCTGCACCAGATCAGCGTGGTGGCGGCGCGTCCCCCGCACCAGGTCGGAAAACAGATCGTCATCAACTTCGGCATAGGCATCTTCAGGTAGCTCGGCGCCTGGCCGATGGGTCAGAAACTCGATAATTGCATCCTCGACCTCGTCATCGCCGGAATCCGGGTCGCTCAGGGTCAACTGATACAACGCCTGCACCGCGGCCAGACGCGAGGCCCGGCGCAACGAACCTGCAGAGTTTTCTATTTTGCCGGTTTCTCGGCTCATCGCGGGAAATACCCAAACTCGCGTTTTACCTCGATCATGCGCAGGGCGGCATCGGCCACCACCCCGCCCTTATTGGATTGATCGACCGCTGCCCGCGCCCAGGCCTGCGCCTCGTTCTCCACCGTTAGAACGCCAAATCCCACCGCGACGGAAAACTCCAGGGTCAGGTCCATCAAACCGCGGGCACACTCGCCGCATACATAGTCGTAATGTGATGTCTCGCCACGAATGACGCAGCCCAGGGCGACGTAGCCATCATAGCGCCGACGTCCGCCCACCAATTCCATGGCTTTGATGTTCATACGGATGGCGGCCGGAATTTCGAACGCTCCGGGCACGGCCAATCGATCATAGGTGGCCCCGGCCGCATCCAGTGCCGCCACGGCGCCTTTCGCCAATTCATCGGAGATCCGCTCGTAGTAGCGGGCCTCGATAATCAGCAGGTGGGGTGCATCACTCATCTGGGTCTACAAATCCTCGACCGGAATGCGGCGGGTTCCCGAAATGGTCAAGCCATAGCCTTCGATGCCGACAATGTCATAATCGGAATTAGTCAGGAGTTCCATTTCCCGCACGCCGAGATCGAACAGGATCTGCGCCCCGATACCATAATCGCGCAATTCCACCCGATGGGGCACATGTTCGCCCGCTTTGCGGCGAATCTTGTCTGAAACGGCCGTGGGCAAAGCTTCACGGATTAAGACCACCACGCCGCGCTCTTCGTTGGCGATCAGCCGCATGGCCGATTGCAGGACCCCCGCCTTGCCCGCCGTGTCGCCCAGGGTATCGCTTAACACATCCAAGGCATGCATGCGCACCGGCACCGAACCCGGTGCGGTCACGTCCCCTTTGACCAGGGCGACATGTTCGGAATAGGCAATTTTGTTGACGTAGACGACGGCCCGGAATTTACCGCCATAGGAACTATCCAGTTCCGCCTCGGCGCGGCGCTCCACATAGGTTTCCGTGCGCCGGCGGTACTCGATCAAATCAGCTATGGTGCCGATCTTCAGGCCATGAAATTGGGCGAATTTTATCAAATCGGGCATCCGCGCCATGGTGCCGTCATCATTCATGATCTCGCAGATCACGCCGGCAGGCGGCAGACCGGACAGACGCGCCACATCCACCGCGGCTTCCGTGTGACCGGCCCGTACCAGGACACCGCCATCACGGGCCATCAAGGGAAATATGTGGCCCGGCGTGGCAATATCCCTGGCGTCGCTTTCCGGCGCGATGGCAACGGCAACCGTACGGGCCCGGTCCGCCGCGGAAATGCCCGTGGATATGCCGTCCCGCGCCTCGATAGAAACCGTAAAGGCTGTGCCGTGGCGGGATTCATTGCGTTGCGCCATCAACGGCAGGCCCAGTTGCCGCACCCGCTCGCCGTTCAGGGACAGACAGATCAGGCCGCGGCCATACCGGGCCATGAAATTGATCGCTTCCGGCGTCGCCATGGAGGCCGGAATAATCAAGTCGCCTTCATTTTCCCGGCCCTCGTCATCGACCAGGATGAAGATCCGGCCCTGCCGGGCATCCTCCAGAATCTCTTCGATGCTCGATAAATAATTTTGATCTTCGACTATAATTTCGTTCACAGCGTCTCCTTTTGTGCCAGCCGTGCAACGTACCGGGCCAGCACATCAATTTCCAAATTGATACGGTCGCCTGCCGCTGCGGTACCAAAAGTTGTCATCTTTTGTGTGTGGGGAATTATATTGATGCCAAAGCCAGATTCATCCACTTCATTCACGGTCAAGGATACGCCGTCGAGGCAGACAGACCCTTTTGGCGCGACATAGGGCGCCAATTCGTCGGGCAATGTGAAGCGGAAGCGCAGCGAATCGCCATCGCTCTCAATCCCGGTGATCTCCACGACCCCATCCACATGACCCGAGACAATGTGACCGCCGAGCTCGTCACCTACCTTCAGGGCCCGCTCCAGGTTGATGGCGGTACCAAGTCCCCAGCCGCCCAGATTACTGCAGGCCAGCGTTTCCGCCGACGCGGTAACCGCGAACCAGCCCGGCGCCTTATCGACCACCGTCAGACAAACGCCCGAACAACAAATCGAGGCGCCGATGGCGATCAAGGCGCTATCGTACTGCGAGGCGATGACAAATTTCGTATCGCCGGTGGGTTCGACCTTATCAACCCGGCCGATATCAGTGACTATGCCAGTAAACATATCCCTTATTACGCCCGATGGACGTAGCTTTCCAGTACATCATCTCCTAACGGCTCAATTCTCTGGCGTTCGAAACGCGGCATCTGCGCCAGCGTTGCCACGCCTATTTCACCAATAACCGCCAAACCGTCATCCCCGATCAGCCCCGGCGCGCGAAACCAGGCCAGATGATCGACCAGGGATGCATTCAAAAATGCCGTTGCGACGGCGCTGCCGCCCTCGACCAGCACCCTCGTAATGCCAAGACCTGAGAGAACCGCCAAAGCGGCGCTCAGATCAACCCGGCCCTGTTCGTCCACCGGCGCCGCCAGAATTTTTGCGCCGTGTTTCTCCAGGGCCCCGTTCTTCTGTTTCGGGCCCGTCAGCAGCCACAGCGGATGATTCCTTGCCCCCTGGACCAGACGGCTAGCGCTGGGCAAGCGCAGATTGCTGTCCAGGACCACCCGGACAGGGGATCGACCGAGCATGCCCGGCAGGCGACAGGTCAAATCCGGGTTGTCCGACAGGGCGGTGCCGATACCAATCAGAATGGCGTCATGTTCGGCCCGCAACAAATGCGCCCGGGCCCGGGCCTGCGGTCCCGTAATCCACTTGCTTTCACCACTACCAAGAGCGATGCGGCCATCCAGCGTCGAGGCCAGCTTCAATGTTACCAGTGGCCGGCCCTGCTTTACCCTGGACAAGTAGCCGGCATTCAATGCCTCCCCTGCTGACTTGTTTGCCCAATCCACCCTGACGCCGGCGGCCTGCAGCATTTCCGCGCCCCGGCCATTGACACGGGCGTCGGGGTCGGGAGCGGCTATGACCACGCGGGCGACGTTTGCCGAGATCAGGGCGCCGGCGCATGGAGGGGTCTGGCCATGATGGGCGCAAGGTTCCAAACTGACATATGCGGTGGCGCCCCTGGCCCTTGGGCCTGCCTGCGCCAGCGCCATTGTTTCGGCGTGGGGGCGGCCGCCCGGCTGGGTCCAGCCGCGGCCCACGATCAGGTCCGCTGTCTGGTCCAGGCCCGGCTGCACCAGCACACATCCCACCGCCGGGTTAGGCCAGACGTTGCCCAGGCCGCGACCGGCCAAGGCAAGGGCGACGCCTAGATAATCATCATCCGAACGTTTTGGCCGCCTGGCGTCAATCGTTCTCAATCTCCTCGTCGCCGCCGATCTGGCCAACGAAATCCTCGAAATCGCGGGCTTCCCGGAAATTTTTGTACACCGAGGCAAAACGTACGTAGGCCACTGAATCAAGGTTTGATAGTGCCTCCATGACCAGTTCGCCGACGGTCTCGGAACGGATCTCGGCCTCGCCGGAACTTTCCAGGCGGCGCTGAATGCCATTCACCACCCTTTCAACCCGCTCCTCGTCTACCGGCCGTTTGCGGGTCGCCATTTGGATCGAGCGGATCAGCTTGTCCCGGTCAAAGGCCACCCGTTGACCATTCTTCTTCAGGATTGTCAGATCTCGCAGCTGCACCCGCTCGAACGTGGTGAAGCGCGAACCGCAGTCGGCGCAAAAACGCCGCCGGCGTATCGCCGCGTTATCTTCGGTGGGGCGCGAGTCCTTCACCTGGGTATCATTATGACCGCAAAATGGGCAACGCATTAGAGCCATCTTTCCTTGTTCACTGCGGGTTCAAGCGTATCTTATCCGCGGCCAGTTTGGCCCTGGAATGAAATCTCTCAATAAATCGGAAATGCCGCACAAATCTCCTCGACCTTCGCGCGCACCTCGGCTTCGACCGCGCCGTTGCCCGCCACGCCATTGCCGGCGACGCCATCCAGGACGTCAGCAATCAGATGCCCAATGGCCTGAAATTCCCTGACGCCAAAGCCCCGGGTGGTTCCCGCCGGGGTCCCCAACCGAACGCCGGATGTCACGGTTGGTTTTTCCGGATCAAACGGCACGCCATTTTTATTGCAGGTAATCGACGCCCGCTCCATGGCCGCCTCGGCAATATCACCTGTTAGTCCTTTCGGGCGCAGATCAACAAGCATTAAATGAGTATCCGTGCCGCCCGAGACAATATCCAGGCCGCGTTCCTGTAAAACCACCGCCAGCGCACGGGCATTGTCCACGACCGCCTGCGCATAGGCTTTGAATTCAGGCGTCATCGCCTCCTTCAAGGCAACCGCTTTGCCCGCGATGGCATGCATTAATGGTCCACCCTGCAGGCCGGGAAAGACGGCCGAGTTGATCTTCTTGCCCAGCTCCAGATCATTGGACAACACCATGCCGCCACGGGCGCCGCGCAAAGTCTTGTGGGTGGTTGTGGTAACCACATCCGCATGGGGCAAGGGATTGGGATGGCTGCCGCCGGCAACCAGGCCGGCGAAATGCGCCATATCAACCATCAGCTTGGCCCCGGCCCGATCGGCAATTTGGCGGAACGCGGCAAAATCTATCACCCGGGGATAGGCCGAGCCGCCGGCAATGATTATTTTCGGCCGCTGTTCCATAGCCAGCCGCTCTACTTCTTCAAAATCGATTTGGGCATCCTGGCGGCGTACGCCATATTGCACCGCGTTAAACCATTTTCCTGACTGATTGGGCGGTGCGCCGTGGGTGAGATGCCCCCCGGCGGCCAAGGACATGCCCAGCACCGTATCGCCCGGTTTCAGAATGGCCATGAAAGCCGCCTGATTGGCCTGCGAGCCGGAATTCGGCTGCACATTGGCGTAGCCGCAATCAAAAACCGCCCTGGCGCGCTCAATGGCCAGTCTTTCCGCAACATCCACATACTCGCAACCGCCATAATAGCGCCGCCCGGGATAACCCTCCGCATACTTGTTTGTCATCACCGAGCCTTGGGCCTGCAAGACCGCGCGTGAGACAATATTTTCCGATGCAATCAACTCGATCTGTTCCTGCTGGCGCCGCAATTCGTTTGCCAGAGAGGCGAACAATTCCGGGTCCCGTTCCGCCACATCCTGGGTAAAAAATCCATTTTCGGCAGGTGACTGCACGACGGAACCGGTTAGCGACATTCAACAATCCTTTACATTCATGCAATCGGTTTAGGCAGCAGCAAAACAGCCGCATTGGCTACCTGCCGGGCCGTTGATCTCGTACCCAATGGAATCGGCCTTCGCTGGCGCTTGCATACCATATGTAGATGACCCTGCCAACGCATCACAGTGCCGCATCCGCCGGCTGGGATCGATAACCACATCTAACCATTATGATTCTTTCGCGATTGGCAAAACTTGCAACATCACAAAATAAAACCGGAATCGTATAATAAAACACTAGAAATTCACAATATATTGACAATTGTTGTTTACCTTTGAAACAAATTCGAACAACAATTCATGGACAAAGGTAATGGAACAGGAAACGAAATCCGAATTGCCACGGAATGAGTTGCGGCAACTCGTTGCCGATGTCGTATCCGCGTACGTAAGTTACAATACATTGCCCAACTCGGACCTGCCGGCACTCATCGGTACAGTGTACGAGACACTCGCCAGCATCGATAAGGGCAGCGCAAGTGAAGTAGAAACCGAGTCGCAGAAACCAGCGGTACCTATTCGCCGATCAGTCCAGAACGACTACATTGTCTGTTTGGAAGATGGCAAAGAACTGAAGATGCTAAAACGTTATCTGCGAACCCGCTACAATTTGACGCCCGACGAATATCGGCGCAAATGGGGCCTTGCCTCCGATTATCCCATGGTGGCGCCCAGCTATTCCGATTTACGCTCCAACTTCGCCAAGCAGATTGGCTTGGGACGCCGACGGGGCCAGGCCTGAAACAAGCCGGCCTCTTATAGGCCTGATGCTATGGGCCTGATGCTATGGGCCTGATGCGGTACACCCAGCCCGGGCCGTTTCGGGCATTTTTGGCGGCGCCTATTTCTCGGCGTACTTTCCGCGGCTCCATTTGTACCAGACATAAGCGGGCCGCTTAATGTCACCATTGCTGTTGAACGTGATATCGCCGAGGACCGTCTGAAAGGTATCGCTTTTCAAGGCCTTGATTGTCTTCTCTATTTCCGTGCTGCCGGCTTTGACTACCGCCTGGGCCCAGGCCTGAATGGCCGCATACGTGTAGAGGGTACTGCCTTCCGGCTCGAAACCGCGTTTGCGCATGCTCTCGACCACCGATTTCGCGTACACGGATTTGCGGGCATCAGGCGCATAGGTCATCATGGTTCCTTCGCCCGCGGCACCGGCAATCGCCCAATATTTTTCGGTCGCCAGATCGTCGCCGGAAACCAGTACGGTGGCCATGCCCTGTGCGCGGATTTCGCGCATGATCAGACCGGCCTCACCATGGTAGCCGCCATAATACAGGACATCGATATCATTCCGCTTCATCCTGGTAACGAACGGGTTATAGTCCTTTTTGCCCGCATCGACCGTCTCGTACATGGCTTCGTTGATGCCACGCTTGTTCAGTTGCACTTTGGCGGCTTCCGCCAGGCTTCTGGAGTAGGCCTGACGGTCGTGCACGATGGCGACCTTCTTGCCGCCGTAGTTATCGGCCAGGAAGTTTCCGGCGATCGTGCCCTGTTGATCGTGTCGGCCGCAGACCCGAAAGACATTGTCAAAACCCAGTTCCGTCAGTTTTGGGTTCGTCGAAGCGGGTGAAATCAACAGGATACCCTCTTCATGGTAGACCTCGGCGGCAGGAATGGACGCGCCCGAGCAGAAATGTCCAACCATCAGACTGATGCCCTTGTTGACCATCGAATTCGCTACGGCCATGGCCTGTCTTGGATCGCAGGCATCATCACCGATTACAAGCTTGATTTTCTGATCCAACAAACCGCCGTCCCTGTTCAGATCGGCGACGGCCTGTTCGGCGCCCTGCTTCATCCGTTCGCCAAAAGCGGCGAATGGTCCCGTCATCGGCCCGGCCATGGCAATGGTGATGTCGGCCCGGGCAGAGCCGGCCACAAGCCCCAAGGCCGCAAGGAAAACACCAAGAATGATCTTTACATTTTTCATTGCAAATAAGACCTCGCGCCTAATTGACCCTTTTCCCGCCAAACCGTTTTCGCCACGGGCTTACGCCCCAGGCGGGCCGGGCGGCGCAATCCGCCGCCTTGATCTATGCTTTGATACCGGGGCGGGCGTCGGTGGGAGCTTCAGTCTGCTTGCGCAGCACGTATTCCAGCTTGCGCACGGCGAGATGGGATAGTTCCGCTTCAGAGACGGTGGTCGGGCCAACGATCGAAACCTCGACCAGGGTAACCGGGTCAATGGCGGAAACCTTGACCGACGAGCCAATGGTCTGAAATTCCACCAGATAACGTCGCCTTTTCTCCAAGCCGCGCGGCGCCATGATCCTGACCGGGATACGGGGATGGGGTCCGCTTTAAGCGGCCCGACGCAACTGCAGCCGCAGCCAGACCACTTTCAACGCCGAGACCAGGTCGGCCATCATGGCCTCGTCATGAAACGGCGTCGGCGTGAAGCGCAACCGCTCCAAACCGCGGGGCACCGTTGGGTAGTTGATGGGCTGCACATAAATACCGAATTCATCCAGCAATTCGTCGGAGACCCGTTTGCAAAGCGCAGCGTCACCCACCAGCAAGGGCACAATATGGCTGACCGAGGGCATCAAGGGTAGTTCCGCTTCGCTAAACAGCCGCTTTAGGGTCGCGGCCCGTTCCTGATGCGCACGCCGTTCGCTATCGGACACCTTTAGATGCCGCACGCTTGCCAGGGCGCCGGCGGCAATGGTCGGCGCGATGGAGGTTGTGAAGATGAAGGAGGAGGCATAACTGCGGATCACATCGACCAAATCGGCGGACGCTGCAATATAACCTCCCATGACGCCAAACGCCTTGGCCAAGGTGCCTTCGATGATATCCAATTGGTCCATGACGCCATCACGCGCCGCGACGCCGGCGCCACGGGGTCCATACATCCCCACCGCATGGACCTCATCAAGATAGGTCAGGGCGCCATATTTTTTCGCGATCGCGCAAATCTCGGCAATCGGGGCAATATCGCCATCCATGGAATAAACCGATTCAAAGGCCACGATCTTTGGCGTATCCGGGTCGGCCTGCGCCAGCAGTTCAGCCAGATGAGCGGTATCGTTGTGGCGCCAGATTTGTTTTGGACCGGCGCCATGACGAATGCCGTCGATCATCGAGGCATGGTTCAGGGCATCCGAGAAAATGATCAGGCCTGGCAATGCCTTGACCAAGGTCGACAAGGTCGCCTCGTTGGAGATATAGCCGGAGGTAAAAAGCAGTGCGGCTTCCTTACCGTGCAGATCCGCCAATTCCTGTTCCAACAAGACATGATAATGGTTGGTGCCGGAAATATTGCGCGTGCCTCCGGAACCAGCGCCCACCTTGTCCAGGGCTTCATGCATGGCGGTCAGGACTTTTTCGTTCTGTCCCATGCCCAGATAATCATTCGAGCACCAGACCGTAACGTCCTGCTGTCCGCCGTCATGGTATCGGGTCGCCTTGGGGAAATTACCGGCGTGACGCTCTAATTCGGCAAAAACCCGATAGCGCCCTTCATTGCGAAGGTCGCTCAACCGATCAGCAAATAGTCTTTTGTAATCCATAGCTAATTCCCCTTTTCCGTCCAAAACATACCCGTCTCAATTGGCGATGGACTTGATCAGTGTCAATCAAACGCGTTACCGTTTTATTAACTACGATAGTTTTCCGTCTACCGCGGCGTTTACTAGGTAATTCATTGTCCCCGGACGAACCGCCACTCTGGAGAATTTTGTCTCCGAACGGCGCCCCCATGATTGCCGCGGCCGCCATCCTTGGTTAATAAGGCCACTGCCTTTATGAAGGGTAAAGTCAGCGGCAGCACATGGGAGTATCGCCATAATGAGCACGGATCGGGCAAAGAGCCAAACAGATTATCTCGCAACCGGATCTTTTGCCTGGGATGATCCCTTCCTGTTGGATGATCAGTTGAATGAGGACGAAAAACTGGTCCGCGACAGCAGCCGCGACTATTGCCAGGATAAGCTGATGCCCCGGATCATCGAGGCCACCCGGCAGGAGCACTTCCACCGCGAAATCATGAATGAAATGGGCGCCCTGGGATTGCTGGGCGCCACCATCGATGGCTATGGCTGCGCCGGCGTCAGCTATGTCTGTTATGGCCTGATCGCGCGGGAGATCGAAAAGGTGGACAGCGGCTACCGCTCTGCCGCCTCGGTGCAATCCAGTCTCGTGATGCATCCCATCAACGCCTACGGCAGCGAAGAACAGCGCCAGCGCCTGCTGCCGAAACTGGCCAGCGGCGAACATGTCGGGTGCTTTGGCCTGACCGAGCCGGACCACGGTTCCGACCCCGGCTCCATGATAACCAGGGCCAAAAAAGTCGACGGCGGCTGGATCCTGAACGGCGCCAAGATGTGGATTACCAATTCTCCCATCGCCGATCTGGCGGTGGTCTGGGCCAAGGATGACCAGGGCGATATCCGCGGCTTCGTCGTGGAGCGCGGCTTCGAAGGCTTCTCGACGCCCAAGATCGAGGGCAAGTTGAGCCTGAAGGCCTCCATCACCGGTGGCATCGTTCTGGAAGACGTCTTTGTGCCGGACGAGAACTATTTACCCGAAGCCAAGGGCCTGTCCGGTCCGTTTGGCTGCCTGAACCGGGCCCGCTATGGCATTGCTTGGGGCGTCATGGGCGCCGCCGAGTTCTGTTGGCAGGCGGCCCGGACCTACACAATGGACCGCAAGCAGTTCCGCAAACCCCTGGCGGGCACACAGCTGGTGCAGAAGAAACTGGCCGACATGCAGACCGAGATTGCCATCGGCCTGCAATCCTGCCTGCGGGTCGGCCGCCTGATCGATGAACACCGGGCAGCGCCGGAAATGATTTCGATTATCAAGCGCAATTGTTGCGGCAAGGCGCTGGATATTGCCCGCACCGCCCGCGATATGCACGGCGCCAACGGCATTTCCGACGAATACCATATCATGCGGCATATGGTGAATTTGGAAACCGTGAATACCTATGAAGGGACTCACGACATTCATGCCCTGATCCTGGGCCGCGCCATGACCGGCCTGCAAGCTTTCACTTAGAAAAATATTGAGGCTGGGAGAGATACAATGGTTGACGTGGCAGCGGTTGATCGGCGCGGCTATTCGGTCGAGGAGTTCGAGCGGCAGTACAATCCGCGCCAGGCTGTACCCGATCACCAGGGCAAGATCGATTCCCGGGTCATCGCCTCGGCCGAGGCGCGCTGCCGCATCGAAGGGGTTTACGATCTGCGCTACGGTCCCGGCCCCCTGGAAGTGTTGGACGTTTATCCGGCCGAGGCAGGGGCCGCCCCGGTACAACTTTATATTCACGGCGGCTATTGGCGGGCCCAGGATAAATCGGACGTCAGCTTTTTCGCCGAGCCCTTCACCGCCGCCGGGGCCACGGTGGTGGTGGTCAATTATGATCTGTGCCCCAACGTCACCCTGCCGGAAATCATCGCCGAGATGGTCCGGGCCCTCACCTGGACCCATGGCAATATCGCCGAATGGGGTGGTGATCCCGACCGCATCTTCATCTCCGGCAACTCCGCCGGCGCCCACCTGGGCGCCATGATGCTGGCGCACGACTGGCCAGCCGAAGGCTTGCCGGCGGATTTGATCAAAGGCGCCGCCTTGCTGACCGGCGTCTATGATCCCACGCCGGTGCTGGGCATCAGCGTCAACGAAGAAATCGGCCTGACCCCGGATATGCTGGCAGCGGTGTCGCCCATGCAGAACCTGCCGCGCCGGGATTTACCCTTGCTGCTGCCCGTTGGCGGCGCTGAAACCGCGGAATGGATCAAACAGACCCGCGCCTATGCGGATCTATGCCGGGCCAACGGGATCGGCGCGGAGTATCTGGAGGTACCCGGCGCCGATCACTTCGATATGACGGCGGCGATGGGCGATCCGGACCGCGCGGTACTGCCCGCGATCCTGGCGCAAATGGGCCTATGAGCGCCGTGCACTGAGAAAAAGACAACCACCCGGACCAGACCGGTAGGCTTGCCGCACCTGGGCAAAACGGCCGGCGGTGCGGCGCCGAGAAACCGTGGCATGGGAAGCGTAATCCCAATCGCCGGTGTATCACGTCCCGGACATTATAGTTTCGTTGGATCTTCAATCCGCGTCACCGCGTGGATGCGGTGCAGGGTGATGCCGCCCGAACTCAGGGCCTGGTAAGTGCGGGCCCAATATTCCACTTCCCACATCACCCACTCCTGCAATTCCCGCGGCAACGCGTCTTTCTGCAGAGTCTGGGCAAAGTCTCGGACGTCGTTCAACAGCATGGCCATGTATGACTTGGTCTCGTCCTTGGCGATGCGCACGTCAAAACCGACCCTTTGCAAGCCGTCGCGAAGCTCATCCAGTTGGAACAATTGCGGGGCGGCGCGATGCAACGCATTCCACTCCCCCCGCTCAAACTTGCCTTTGCTCGGTACCGTGAGAAAATCGGTTATCAATAGATGACTGCTGGGCTTCAGCAGGTCGCTCAGGGATTTGAACAGCCGCTCCCGTTCCGTGATTTGATGCAGGGTTTCCCGCAGAATGATGGCGTCACGCTTGTGCGCCTTGATTTCAGGGTGGTTCAATTCCAGTTTCCGGATCACAGCTTTTTTCGCCAGGCCCTCGACCGCCGAAAGCCGCGTGCCTTCCTCCACCAGCGCATCATTCCTCTCAATACCATCGACCCAGGCGCCGGTCTCCTTGGCGATGACCCGTGCCGTCGTGCCCAGACGCGCGCCGATATCCAGGACTGTCATCTTCTCGTTCAGACCTATGGGATTGATCAGGTTGCGGGTGCGTTCGCGGGCCGATGGACCATCAACGCCCTCACCGTAGATACTTTGAATACTGGCGATACGCTGTGGCGTCCATTCCGCGACGCCGCTGGGCGAGGGAAACTCTTCAACCGGCGCCTCTGTATCCGGCCTTGCCCTGGCCCTTGCATCATTCTGTCCGGCCGGCTTTTCATCGCCATGCCACCAGGCTTTCATGCGGCCGCCGATGTTATTGCTGAGGGGGTTTTTTAGGATTTCCGCCATGACCGCACCCTCAACCGCGCGTTTCGCCGGACGAAGGTGTCACCGCGGTGGCCGAGGTCCCCCTGCTCCAGCCGGCGATCAATATGCCGATACTGGGATTGGTAAACTGAATACCGACGCCGTCGCCGGACCGGTGAATGACCGTGGCTTGCACGCGGCCGCTTATACTGGGTAGTTCCAGTTCCAGTTCCGCGCCGGTGCCCATGCCGCAGTCCGGCTCCAGCATGGCGCCGGAAATCGAGACGTCGCGCAGGCGCCCCTCGAAAGTATGATTTTCGAAGAAAACCGTAACCTTGGCATCCACTTCCGCGCGCGAAAAACCTCGCCGCCCTGGCAAGGGGGATTGCTTTGGGCTCATCGCAAGGTTTCTAAGGCGAAGCAGCATTCGCCGCAGCGGCGCAACCATCATCGTTGTCCTAACATCCAGTCGGTCCTGACCGAGCATGATCAGGAATTCGGAATGCTATGGTTTTTAGTTTAGCAAATGGTTAAAAAGTCCAGCAAATCGGGGCTGCCGCTAGCGGCCCTTGAAATTCGCTTTCCGTCGCTCCACGAGAGCGCGAACGCCTTCGGCGTAATCTTCACTGTCGATCAGCAAACCCTGAACGTAGACGCTATGTTCCCATTCCGCCGCCAGGGTGGATTCCATGCCCCGGCGGATGCCCTCCTTCATGGCCCGCAATGCCAATGGCGGGCCATCGGCCAAACGTCCGGCCAACCTGGCCGCCGTTGCGTCCAGTTCTTCGTGCGTTACCGTCTCGTTGACAAGGCCCATGGCCGCGGCCTCGGCGCCGTCGACCTGCCGGCCCAGCAGCAGAATTTCATTGGCCCGGGCCAGGCCAACCAGCCGCGGCAACAGGTACATGCCGCCCAGAGGCGAGATCAGGCCAAGGTGGATCCAGGATTGATGGAACAGGGCCTTGCTGGAGGCAACGCGGAAGTCGCAGGCCAGGGCGATTTCAAAACCCGCACCGGCGGCCGGGCCATTGACCGCCGCCACAGTCGGCTTTGGGAACATTTTCAGATTGCGCACGCCTTTGCCAAAGAAAGCATACACCGTGTCCTTTATTTCAAAGGGCCGGTAATCGATCAGTTTTTCCAGAAAGCCCGCATCGCCACCGGCGGAGAAGGCCCGCCCGGCGCCCGTGATCAGCAACGCCCGGACAGCGTCATCCGCCTCCAAAATCTCCAGGGCGGCAATGATCTCGGCCATCATTTCCGGTGTCAGGGCGTTCAGGACCTCCGGCCGGTTCAAGACCAGCCGCCCGATGCCGCCGCCGGCTGAAACCTGGATAAATTCATAACTGGGATAAGTGATTGTTTCAGGCATGTTTCATCCTCCGCCGCGCTGCAAGACAGGCCCACGCCATTACGTGACAATGGCACTGATCGCATACTATGTTATTTTTGTTTAGCTTGACCCATAATGGTGGCGCGGCCAATTTCGAGAGGTTGGAGTGCATGACGAGGCATCAACATCATGCGACCCTGGGCGTGATCAGCCTGGGACTGGCCATGGGCCTGACCTGGGGATTTTTTGTCTTCGTTCTTGGCATCATGGCAACGTTTTTCGGCTGGGGCGCGCCCTTGGCGCTGATCCTCTCGTCTGTCTATGTGGGCTTCACGCCAACCGTGGCCGGCACCATGGCCGGCGCGGTCTGGGGCTTTGCCGAGGGCTTCATTTTCGGCATCATGATTGCCTGGTTGTATAATCGTTTCCTGGGCATGCGCACGGTACGCAGCCAGGATCCGGCGGATGAACCGGCGGCGGCGGCGGCCGAAAAGCAACCGGACAACACCAGGACATCCCGGTGACACAAACCTTTCCGTGACAAGTAGGGCACGGTTCGGCGGCGGGGACTCGGAACGACTATAACCCTTTTAGGGCATAGGAAATGGTGGGCCCGGCTGGAAAAAGTTGGAACCATCTTCTGGACATTCTGGCGAAATGGAATTCGGCGTTGGGCGAACCTGACGCCGACTCCTCGGCCACGCAGTTGGTTATGCCCCGGTTTTCTGATCGTCCGTTGTCGGGGATATAGCGGGCCCCAGCAGAGACGGTCGTTCACGTCCGCTAAGTGCCAAAGAACTAAATCGCTCCCGCGATAATTTTTGTCAGCGTGTGGTGAGGACTGCACGATAACGGGTTGGCCTGTCCTGTGTTGAGATTTGTGGTTTCCGAACCTCACTCAACACAGGAGCAGAACCATGACCGACAAAACT
>JAJFGG010000154.1 GCA_021776235.1 Alphaproteobacteria bacterium
ATGGTGATGCCTGGTGACAATATCGAGATGTCGGTTGAGTTGATTGCGCCGATTGCCATGGACGAGGGGCTGCGTTTCGCGATCCGCGAAGGCGGCCGCACCGTGGGCGCCGGCGTCGTCGCCGGCATCCAGGAATAAGCATCATTGTCCTGGCGGTGCCAGGACCGGCGAAGGAGTGTAGCTCAATTGGCAGAGCACCGGTCTCCAAAACCGGGGGTTGTGGGTTCGAGTCCCTCCACTCCTGCCAGACCTGGCAAGCGGCTTTTGGGATTTTGGCTTGGTGACGACAGTGGTGCATGATCAGGCGGAGCTAACCTGGGACCGAGCAGGTAGACGGACGAAAGAGCGGATGAGGTAATGGCAAAGGCAAACCCGGCGGAATTTGTCAGACAGGTACGGCAGGAAACCTCCAAGGTGACCTGGCCGTCGCGCAAGGAAACCGGCCTGACGACGGCCATGGTCTTTGTCATGGCTGCCTTGGCGGCAATATTTTTTCTGCTTGCCGATAAGATTATAACCTTTGGCGTGGAATTTCTCCTCGGCCTGGGAGGCTGAATAAATGGCGGCGCGTTGGTATATCGTTCACGTCTATTCGGGCTTTGAAAGCAAGGTGGCCGCGTCCATCCGCGAACAGGCGGAAGCTAATGGCCTGGACGAGGACATTGTCGAGGTTATGGTTCCAACCGAAGAAGTGGTGCAAATGCGCCGGGGCCAGAAAGTCAACGCCGAACGGAAGTTCTTTCCCGGTTATGTGCTGGTCAAGATGGATCTATCGGACGAGGCCTATCACCTGATCAATGATACGGCGAAAGTTACCGGTTTTCTGGGTACCGGCGGCAAGCCTTCCCCGATCAGCGAAGGCGAAGCGCAACGGGTCATGCGGCAGGTCCAGGAAGGAATTGAGCGGCCAAAGCCCTCGATCACCTTCGAGGTTGGCGAGCAGGTTCGGGTCAGTGACGGGCCCTTTGCCTCTTTCAACGGTCTGGTCGAAGAAGTTGACGAGGAGCGGGCCAGGCTGAAGGTATCGGTTTCGATCTTTGGCCGGGCGACCCCGGTTGAATTGGAATACGGTCAGGTGGAAAAAACCTGATCGCCCGTGTGGGAGGCCAGCCATGGCCGTACCACGCACCCTTCGGCGGCGCCCTGTCTTGGGCGGCGCCAGATAAGTTCCCGCGGCCCCGGCAAAATTTGGGGTTCCCGGGGCGATAGAGACAGAAGGACTGAACAATGGCAAAGAAGATCAGCGGTTATATCCGCTTGCAAATTCCGGCTGGGCAGGCCAATCCGTCGCCCCCCGTTGGCCCGGCGTTGGGCCAGCAAGGGGTCAATATCATGGAATTTTGCAAATCCTTTAACGCGGATACGCAGAATCTTGAAGGCGGCATGCCGATCCCCTGTGTGATCACGGTATACGCCGATAAGAGTTTCAGCTTTATCACCAAGACCCCGCCGGCCAGCTTTTTCATCAAGAAAGCCGCCGGTCTGGCCAAGGGCTCCACGGCGCCGGGACGCGAGGTGGTGGCCAGCATCACCATGGCCCAGGTGCGCGAGATCGCGGAAAAGAAGATGGTTGATTTAAATGCCAACGATTTGGATCAGGCCAGCAAGATGATTGCCGGTTCGGCCCGATCGATGGGCATAGAGGTGAGGGGATAATCGCATGGCGAACAAGAACACCAAGCGGATGAAAGATGTTCGGGGCGCGATTGACCCGGAAAACGAATACGATTTGGTCGCCGCGGTCAAAATGATCAAGGATGCCGCCACCGCGAAATTTGATGAAACCGTGGAAGTGGCCATGAACCTGAACGTCGACCCCCGCCACGCGGACCAGATGGTGCGCGGCGTGGTGCAGTTGCCGAATGGCACCGGCAAAGCGGTTCGTGTCGCGGTCTTCGCCAAGGATGCCAAGGCGGACGAGGCCAGGGCGGCGGGCGCGGACCTGGTTGGCGCCGAGGACCTGGCGGAGAAGATCCAACAGGGCGAGATCGACTTTGACCGTTGCATCGCAACCCCGGACATGATGGCCGTGGTTGGGCGCCTGGGTAAGGTGCTGGGGCCACGGGGCCTGATGCCCAATCCGAAACTGGGTACCGTCACCCCGGACGTCGCAACCGCCATCGCGGCGCAGAAAGGTGGCCAAGTGGAGTTCCGGGTGGAAAAGGCCGGGGTAATCCATGCCGGCGTCGGTAAGGCAAGTTTCAGTGAAGACGCCTTGGAAGCCAACGTCAGGGCCTTTGTCGACGCTGTCCAGCGGGCCAAGCCGAGCGGCGCCAAGGGCACCTATATCAGGAAGATTGCTGTCAGTTCAACCATGGGCGCCGGCGTCAAGATTGATATAGCGTCAAGCGGTTCATAGGCGGATCTGGTCGGTGCCCGGTTGCGGCGCAAGGCCGTGCCGTGCGTTTCGTTTGTGTGAGATGAGTGAATTTTAAGAGGTTGGCCGCCGGGCATGTTGCCAGAGGCGGCCCAACGCCGGAAAGTCGAGGAAAATGCTATTTCCGAAACTTTCCATCCTGTCCGAGACTGCAGGCGTGGCCACCCATAGGGCGGCTGCCTAAGGGCCTCAATTCAGAGGTCACCTGTATAGACGGGGGTAGAGGCGGATTTGCGGCATTTCATGCCGTGGAGCCAGTTCGAACCCTGGGGCAGGCAAACCGGATCGCGGATTGTTTCACCGGCGGTTTCGCCGCTGCGGTCTAAATTGCAACCGGTCGTGCGCGGATATGCTCCGGGCCCGATCACCGTTAGGGAGCGAAATAGTGGACCGAGCGCAAAAGCGTGAGGCGGTGGCGGAACTGAATGCGGTGTTTTCCAACACTTCATCGGTCGTAGTCACCCACTACAGTGGCTTGAACGTTGCCGAGATCAGTGATCTTCGGCGGCAAATGCATGCGGCTGGCGCTACTTTTAAGGTCACCAAAAATCGGCTGACCAAGCTTGCCCTTGATGGAACCCAATATGCCCCGTTAACCGACCTGTTCACCGGGCCGACGGCGATCGCCTTTTCAGACGATCCGGTCGCGCCTGCCAAGGTGGCGGTCAATTTCGCCAAGAGCAATGAGAAGCTTGTCGTTCTTGGCGGCGGCATGGGCGACAGTCAGTTGGATGTCAATGGTGTCAAAGCCTTGGCCTCGCTGCCGTCCCTGGATGAACTGCGTGGCAAGATAATCGGGCTGATACAGGCCCCCGCAACCAAGCTGGCCGGTGTCATTCAGGCACCTGCTTCGCAATTGGCGCGGGTCCTGTCGGCCCAGGGTTCCAAAGAAGAAGCAGCTTGAACGGTCACGTATCAGGTTCGAACCAGGAGCTATAAAAAATGGCAGATTTAGAGAAAATTGCAGACGAATTGTCAGGCCTGACCGTCATTGAGGCGGCTGATCTGGCAACGTTATTGGAAGAGAAATGGGGCGTCTCCGCGGCGGCCCCGGTCGCCATGGCGGCAGCACCTGCCGCTGACGGCGCTGGCGCGGCAGAAGAACAGACCGAATTTGACGTAATTTTGGCCTCGTTCGGCGAAAAGAAGATCAACGTCATCAAGGAAGTCCGGGCGCTCACCGGTCTGGGGCTGAAAGAGGCCAAGGATTTGGTCGAATCGGCTCCGAAGGAGATCAAGGAAGGCATCGCCAAAGACGAGGCCGACAAGATCAAGGAGCAGCTCGAAGGCGCGGGCGCAACCGTAGAGATCAAGTAGACACCTTGTTCCGGCTGGTATCGGCGGGTGGCCTTGGTCACCCGCCGGTCAGTCCGGCACTGGCCCTGGCTTCCAATTTCATTAGTTTATATTGACTTGTCGGAATTTTAGGTTATCAACTCATTTGTTAGTGTCTAAGAATATTGGAACGGGAATAGAACTGGCGGACCACCTTGGCGGTTGCGCCCGTTTTTGCGTGGAGTTGTCTGCCAAAATTTCGCTTGATAATGGCCGACAGGGCAACCCACGAATAGAGCCGCTTGGACGCCGCGCACCGGTCGGTAATACCGCAGGTCATGGCGGGGCGCGCGCCGATGGCGACGCCATTGGGTACTAGGGTCAATTGGCGTCTGACGGGCGCCGTGTTCGCAGCATGAGGAAGACGCATGTCACTGACATTTACCGGTCGTAAACGCATCCGCAAATCATTTGGACGCATCGCAGAAGTGGCGGCGATGCCCAATTTGATCGAGGTGCAGAAAAGCTCGTACGACAAATTCCTGCAAGCCGACATTCCGGAGGCTGACAGGGGCGACACTGGCATGAATGGCGTCTTTCAGTCGGTCTTTCCGATCAAGGATTTCGCGGAAACGGCGGAGCTGCATTACGTCAAGTTCAATTTGGAGGATCCAAAATACGACGTGGAGGAATGCCAACAGCGGGGCATGACATATGCCGCGCCATTGAAGGTAACCCTGCGTCTGATCGTTTTTGAAGTGGACGAGGATACCCAGGCCAAGTCGGTTCTGGATATCAAGGAGCAGGAAGTCTACATGGGCGACATGCCGCTGATGACGAACAACGGAACGTTCGTCATTAACGGAACAGAACGCGTGATCGTTTCACAGATGCATCGTTCGCCGGGCGTATTTTTTGACCACGACAAGGGCAAGACCCACTCCTCGGGCAAGTTTCTCTTCGCGGCCCGGATCATCCCTTACCGCGGCTCGTGGCTGGATTTTGAATTCGACGGCAAGGATATTGTGTTTGTCCGCATCGACCGCCGCCGCAAATTGCCGGTGACCACATTGCTGCAGGGCATTGGTCTAAGCGGCGAAGAGATCCTGAATTATTTCTACCGTACGGTCGATTACAAGTATGACGCCAAGAAGGTCGGCTGGCGCACCGGCTTCGATCCCGAGCGTCTGCGTGGCCTGCGCGCCGTGCGCGACCTTATCAATGCCAAGAACGGTGATGTGTTGGTCGAGGCCGGGGAAAAAATTACCCCACGCAAGACCCGCAAGTTGATCGAGGACGGTGTCAAGGAACTGCTGGTTACCGATGAGGATCTGGTCGGGCGCTATGTTGCCATTGATATGGTTGAGGAAAAAACCGGGCTGGTGCTGGCGGAGGCCGGCGAAGAGTTGACCGAGGAATTGGTTGCCTCGTTGCGGGAAGCTTCCGTAACCTTGATTCCAACCTTGGACATAGATCATGTGACCGTAGGCGCCTATATTCGCAACACGTTGGTCGCGGACAAGAATTCCAGCCGGGAGCAGGCGCTGATCGATATTTACCGGGTCATGCGTCCGGGTGAGCCGCCGACGGTCGAAGCGGCGCAAAATCTGTTCAATTCCATGTTCTTCGATTCCGAACGTTATGATCTGTCTGCCGTCGGGCGGGTGAAGTTGAATGCCCGCCTGGGCCTCGAAGTAGAAGACACGATGCGGGTCTTGCGGGTCGAAGACATCATGGCCGTGGTCAAGACCCTTGTGGACTTGAAAGATGGCCGCGGCGATATCGATGATATCGACCATCTGGGCAATCGCCGGGTCCGCTCGGTCGGTGAGTTGATGGAGAACCAATACCGCATCGGTTTGCTGCGCATGGAGCGTGCGATCCGGGAGCGGATGAGCTCGGTCGAAATTGATTCCGTGATGCCCCACGATCTGATCAACGCCAAGCCGGCGGCGGCGGCGGTGCGGGAGTTTTTTGGCTCGTCCCAGCTCAGCCAGTTCATGGATCAGACCAATCCTCTGTCCGAGATTACCCACAAACGGCGCTTGTCGGCGCTTGGCCCGGGCGGCCTGACGCGGGAGCGGGCCGGGTTCGAAGTGCGCGATGTGCATCCCACCCATTACGGCCGGATTTGCCCGATCGAAACCCCGGAAGGCCCGAATATCGGCCTGATCAATTCGTTGGCGACCTATGCCCGCATCAATCGCTACGGCTTTATCGAAACCCCGTACCGCAAGGTCACGAACGGCCGGGTAGGGGAAGACGTGCTATACCTTTCGGCCATGGAAGAAGGCAAATTCACCATTGCCCAGGCCAATGCGGAACTTGATAAGCGCGGCCGCTTCGTAGCCGATCTGATTAGTTGCCGGGTTGGTGATGATTTTCAGATGACGGCGCCCGAGAACATTGAATATATGGACGTCTCACCCAAGCAGTTGGTTTCCGTTGCCGCCGCATTGATCCCTTTCCTGGAAAATGATGATGCCAATCGGGCCTTGATGGGTTCGAACATGCAGCGTCAGGCGGTGCCGCTTTTGCAGGCCGAGGCGCCCTTGGTGGGCACCGGCATGGAAGAGGTCGTGGCCCGGGACTCTGGTGTTTCAATCGTCGCCCGGCGGACCGGCGTGGTCGATCAGATTGACGCCACCCGTATTGTGATCCGGGCGTCGGATGAGACCGATCTGTCGATCAGCGGTGTCGATATATACAACCTGTTGAAGTTCCAGCGTTCGAACCAGAATACCTGCATCAACCAACGGCCCCTGGTGGTGGTGGGCGATGAAGTTACGGCTGGCGACATCATTGCGGACGGTCCTTCGACCGAACTGGGTGAACTTGCCCTGGGCCGAAATGTGCTGGTCGCCTTCATGCCGTGGATGGGCTACAACTTTGAAGATTCCATCCTGATATCGGAACGCATCGTCCGTGACGACGTCTTTACCTCGATCCATATCGAGGAATTCGAAGTCATGGCCCGTGACACCAAATTGGGGCCGGAAGAGATCACCCGCGATATTCCCAACGTGGGCGAGGAAGCTCTGCGCAATCTGGATGAAGCGGGTATCGTCTACATCGGCGCGGAAGTGCATCCGGGCGATATACTTTGCGGCAAAATCACCCCCAAGGGGGAAAGTCCGATCACGCCGGAAGAAAAACTGTTGCGCGCGATCTTTGGCGAAAAGGCCTCGGATGTGCGTGATACCTCGCTGAAATTGCCGCCGGGCGTGGCGGGCACCGTTGTTGAGGTGCGGGTTTTCTCGCGGCATGGCGTCGACAAGGACGAGCGCGCCCTGGCCATCGAACGGGACGAGATCGAGCGTCTGGCCAAGGATCGGGATGACGAATTGGCGATCCTGGAGCGCAATACCTATGCCCGCCTGCACGAGTTTCTCGTCGGCAAGACGGCCTCGGGCGGCCCCAAGGCCGTGAAGCCGGAAAGCCGCATCAAGGAAGAGCATTTGGCCGAGTTGACCCGCGGTCAATGGTGGCAGATTACCCTGTCCAACCAGAAAGCCATGGATGAAATCGAACAGCTGAACAAACAGTTCGACTTGGCGCGGAAGGAACTGGAGGACCGTTTCGATAACAAGCTGGACAAATTGCAGCGCGGTGACGAATTGCTGCCCGGTGTGATGCAGATGGTGAAAGTCTTCGTCGCGGTGAAGCGGAAATTACAGCCTGGCGACAAGATGGCCGGACGGCACGGCAACAAGGGCGTGATTTCCAACATCGTGCCGATCGAGGATATGCCTTATCTCGAGGATGGCACCAACGTCGATATCGTTCTGAATCCGCTTGGGGTGCCCAGCCGCATGAATGTCGGGCAAATTCTTGAAACCCATTTGGGCTGGGCCTCGGCCGGTCTCGGCCTGCAGATCGGCGAACTTGTCGACAATATCCGCCGGGGCGGCAAGCACGACGACCTAAAGAAGCATCTGAAGGTGGTCTACGGTGATGACCAGTACAAGGATACCATTGCCGATCTGACGGAACAGCAGATGTTGGAACTGGGTGATAATCTGCGCCGTGGCGTGCCCATGGCGACACCGGTGTTCGATGGTGCCCATGAGCCGGATATCAACGAGATGCTGGATCTGGCGGGGCTGGATAATTCCGGCCAGTCAACCCTGTACGATGGCCGCACGGGCGAGGCGTTCAAGCGCCAGGTCACGGTCGGCTACATCTATATGCTGAAACTGCATCATCTGGTGGACGACAAGATCCATGCCCGTTCCATTGGCCCCTACAGCCTGGTGACCCAGCAGCCGCTGGGTGGCAAGGCGCAATTTGGCGGCCAACGATTTGGCGAAATGGAGGTCTGGGCCCTGCAAGCCTATGGCGCAGCTTATACCTTGCAGGAAATGCTGACGGTGAAATCGGACGACGTAGCCGGCCGCACCAAGGTATACGAGGCCATCGTGCGCGGTGACGATGCGTTCGAGGCCGGCATCCCGGAATCCTTCAACGTGTTGGTGAAGGAAATGCGCTCGCTCTGCCTGAATGTAGAGCTGTCGCAAAAGAGTCTCTAATCCGGCGCGCGGGGCTTCGGCCTCCGCCGCCCGCCGCTTTGGTGTCACTAGGCTGCCCGCTATCCGGGCCGCCGTTAATGGGAGATGGACCCCATGAACGAACTGATGAGAATTTTTGGCCCGGCCACCACTTCGGCAGCCGACAACTTCGATCAGATCAAGATTTCGATCGCCAGCCCGGACCGCATCCGGTCCTGGTCATTTGGTGAAATCAAGAAACCGGAAACCATCAACTACCGGACCTTCAAGCCAGAGCGCGATGGCCTGTTTTGCGCCCGGATCTTTGGCCCGATCAAGGATTACGAATGCCTGTGCGGCAAGTACAAGCGGATGAAGTTCAAGGGCATTGTCTGCGAGAAATGCGGCGTTGAAGTCACCCTGTCCAAAGTGCGCCGGGAGCGGATGGGCCACATCGAACTGGCCTCGCCGGTGGCCCATATCTGGTTCCTGAAATCACTGCCATCCCGGATCGGTCTGCTGCTCGACATGACGTTGCGGGATTTGGAGCGGGTGTTGTACTTCGAGCACTACGTGGTGGTTGAACCGGGTCTGACCCCTTTGGAGCATCAGCAGCTCCTCACCGAGGATGAGTTTCTCGACGCGCAGGACGAATACGGCGAGGATGCTTTCTCTGCCGGAATTGGCGCCGAGGCGATCAAGGAGGTCCTTTCCACCGTTGATCTAGAGGCCGAACGGGTCAAGCTGCGGCAGGAATTGGCCGAAACCACATCCGAGTTGAAACCCAAAAAGATCGTCAAGCGTTTGAAGCTGATCGATGCCTTCATCGAGTCGGGCAATCGCCCGGAATGGATGATCCTTGAAGTCGTGCCGGTGATCCCGCCGGAGCTGCGCCCCCTGGTGCCGCTGGACGGCGGCCGTTTTGCGACGTCGGATCTGAACGATCTGTATCGCCGGGTGATCAACCGCAACAACCGCCTGAAACGTCTGATTGAATTGAAGGCGCCCGATATTATTGTCCGCAACGAAAAACGCATGTTGCAGGAATCCGTCGATGCGCTGTTCGACAACGGTCGGCGCGGCCGGGTCATCACCGGCGCCAACAAGCGGCCCTTGAAATCCCTGGCTGATATGTTGAAGGGCAAACAGGGCCGTTTCCGGCAGAACCTGCTGGGTAAACGCGTGGATTACTCCGGTCGCTCGGTCATCGTGGTCGGTCCGGAACTAAAACTGCATCAGTGCGGCCTGCCAAAGAAGATGGCGTTGGAGCTGTTCAAGCCCTTCATCTATTCCAACCTGGAAGTTGATGGTACGGCGGCGACCTTGAAAATGGCCAAGAAATTGGTCGAAAAGGAACGGCCGGAAGTTTGGGACATTCTGGAACGGGTGATCCGCGAGCATCCGATTATGTTGAACCGGGCGCCAACCCTGCATCGCCTTGGCATTCAGGCCTTTGAACCGGTGCTGGTGGAAGGCAAGGCCATCCAACTGCATCCCCTGGTCTGCGCCGCCTTCAACGCCGATTTTGATGGCGATCAGATGGCCGTGCATGTGCCCTTGAGCCTGGAGGCGCAGCTTGAGGCGCGGGTTCTGATGATGTCCACCAATAACATCCTCAGCCCTGCCAACGGCAAGCCGATTATCGTTCCCAGCCAGGACATCGTCCTGGGCATCTACTTCTTGACGATGGAGGTGCCAACCGGCCCGGGCGAGGGCATGGCGTTTGCCGATGTGTCCGAGATTGAAATGGCTCTGGACAACGGTTTGATCAACCTGCATTCCAAGATTCGCGCCCGCTACAACACAGTGGATGAAAACGGCGAGCCGGTTACCTTGCTGCTGGAGACCACCGCCGGCCGCATGTTGATCGCGAATATTTTGCCGCGTCACCCTCTGGTTCCCTTCAGTCTGGTCAACCGTTTGCTGACCAAGAAGGAAATCAGCCAGGTGATCGACGAGATTTACCGTCATTGTGGCCAGAAGGATACGGTGATTTTCGCCGACAAGTTGATGCAGCTGGGCTTTCGTCATGCGTGCCTGGCCGGTATTTCCTTCGGCAAGGACGACATGGTCGTACCCGACAGCAAGGAAGCCCTGGTCAATGAGACCCGCGATCTGGTCAAGGAATATGAGCAGCAGTATCAGGACGGCCTGATCACCCAGGGCGAGAAGTACAACAAGGTAATCGACGCCTGGGCGCAATGCACCGACAAGGTGGCGGATGAGATGATGAATATGATCTCGTCCATGGGACAGGAAAACGGCAACATCAACTCGATCTGGATGATGGCCCACTCCGGCGCCCGTGGTTCAGCCGCGCAAATGAAACAATTGGCTGGCATGCGCGGTCTGATGGCCAAGCCCTCGGGCGAGATCATCGAAACGCCGATTATCTCCAACTTCAAGGAAGGCCTGTCAGTGCTGGAGTATTTCAACTCCACCCATGGCGCGCGTAAGGGCCTCGCCGATACCGCCCTGAAGACGGCAAACTCCGGTTATTTGACCCGGCGTCTGGTGGACGTGGCGCAGGATTGCACCATTGTTGAACACGATTGCGGAACCGAAGACGGCATCACCATCAAGGAAGTCATTGAAGGTGGCGACGTTGTCTCTTCGCTTTCCGAACGGGTTCTCGGCCGGACAGCGGCAGTGGATGTGGTCGATCCGGTCAGCAACAAAGTGCTGATTACCGGCGGCACCATGATCCAGGAAGCCGAAGCGGAGGTTCTGGAACAGGCCGGCATTCAATCCCTGCTGATCCGTTCGGTCCTGACTTGCGAAAGCCAGGCCGGTGTTTGCGGCAAATGCTACGGCCGTGACCTGGCGCGGGGCACAACGGTCAATGTCGGTGAGGCGATTGGTGTGATCGCGGCCCAGTCGATCGGGGAACCGGGCACCCAGTTGACCATGCGGACTTTCCACATTGGTGGCACCGCACAGGTTGCCAACCAATCCTCGATCGAGGCCTCCTACGACGCCACGGTACGCATTGAAAATCGTGACGCGTTAACGGATTCAACGAATAGGTTGGTTGCCATGGGCCGGGCCATGGAGCTGTTGTTGATCGATGCCAACGATCGGGAACGCGCCCGCTATCGCATTCCCTATGGCGCCCGGTTGCTGGTTGATGATGGCGTTCAGGTGGCCAAGGGCGACAAGCTGGCCGAGTGGGATCCCTATACCCGGCCGATCATGACGGAACGGGATGGCCTGGTGAATTACCGTGATCTGGTCGAAGGCATGACCATGCGGGAAGAGACCGACGAAGCCACCGGTATCTCTTATTGGGTGGTGGTGGATCACCGCGGAACCAAGAAAGATTCCGAATTGCGGCCCCGCATCACCTTGCGCGACAAGAAAGGTGAGATCGTAACCCTGCCGAACGATATGGAAGCGCGTTACTTCCTTCCCCCTGACTCCATTTTGTCGGTCGAGGATGGCAGCCAGGTCCATGCCGGCGATGTGCTGGCGCGTATTCCCATGGCCTCTGCCCGGACCCGCGATATCACAGGTGGTCTGCCACGTGTTGCCGAACTGTTCGAGGCCCGGCGCCCGAAAGACCATGCGATCATTGCCGAAAGCGATGGCTATGTGGAGTTTGGCCGCGACTACAAGACCAAGCGCCGTATCATTATCCGCAGCGATGACGAAAGCGTGGAGTCGACCGAGTATCTGGTCCCCAAAGGCCGGCACATTACGGTCCAGGAAGGTGATTTCATCCGCAAGGGTGAATATCTCCTGGACGGCAATCCGGCGCCGCACGATATCCTGAAAGTGCAGGGGATTGAGGCTCTGGCGGCCTATCTGGTCAGCGAAATCCAAGAGGTCTATCGGTTGCAGGGCGTCAGGATCAACGACAAGCATATTGAAGTGATCGTGCGCCAAATGCTGCAAAAGGTGGAAATCGAGGATGGTGGCGAAACGACCTTCCTGAAGGGTGAGCAGGTCGACCGGGTGGAACTGGACGAAGTCAACGCCCGCGATATCGCCGAAGGACGCAAGCCTGCGACGGCCAGCCCGGTGTTGTTGGGTATCACCAAGGCCTCGTTGCAGACACATTCGTTCATCTCCGCTGCATCGTTCCAGGAAACTACGCGGGTGCTGACGGAAGCGGCCGTGGTGGGCAAAGCGGATGGCCTAGTTGGTCTGAAGGAAAATGTCATTGTTGGCCGCTTGATCCCGGCCGGCACGGGCGCCCAATTGAACCAGTTTCGTCAGATCGCCCTGGAGCGGGACGCCGAGATTGAGGATGCACAAGCGATGGCGCTGCCCGAGGCGGCTGAGGCGGAGGCAGAGGTGGAAGCTGCGGCAGGGGACGACTAGCTGTGGAGTCTCAATAGGTTATTCACGTCCAAGCCTGATCGGCTGATTGGTGTTTGCCTTTTTATACCGGCGTGGGGTCTGTGCCAATTGTAATGGTGCAGCCAGTATGGCAACTCCTGGGTTCTTTGTTCCGATGT
>JAJFGG010000155.1 GCA_021776235.1 Alphaproteobacteria bacterium
ATAGACCGAGCAGGCCGCAACAGCGAGGCTAAACCCCCCGCGATTTCCTTCCCTGAGGCTTGTCCGACACCTGCCGATCAAGACCGTGGCAGTCTCATCGCCGCGACAGGTGTCCGACAACCCTTAACAAGTTGCGACATAAAGTTTTGCTTATCTTATGCTCGAGGCTGAAGGGTAAGCGGACATTGGATTGCGCCGATATGGCGCTGCGCGCTGATGTAAGGGCCCCGGAATATTAGTTGTCCAGCAAGAACCTTAAGACCTCGTCCGAACCACCCAGGCCATCAGATTTGTCATCGATTAGTCGATAAAGCTCGCGCGCAAGTCCGGTAATTGGCATTGCTTGACCTACGGCCGCTCCGCTGTCGATCGCAGCGCTTAGGTCTTTCAAGCCAAGGAAAGTGCGCGATGGATATTCGCCGCGCACAATTGCCCCCTCAAGCCCGCGCAACTGCTTGCTGTCGGCGGTGCAGGTAATCATGGTCTGGTATAAATCCTCAGTGGATAGACCGGCCTTCTGCGCCATAGCAAACGCTTCAGCGATCGCCAGTCGCCCAACCCCAAGAATTAAATTGTTGGCCAGTTTACCAACCATTCCTGCGCCCAAGGGACCAAGATGGGTGACGTTAGTGGCGACGGCGTCGAGGAGGGGCCGTTGAGCGTCGAACGCGCTCATGTCGCCACCACATAACATCGTCAACGTCCCTTCATCGGCACCTGTAACTCCACCGCTCACGGGGCAGTCGATGATGGTGACTTCGCTCGTCTCTACCGTCGATGCAATCCGGCGTAGCTCTGATAGGGCAATCGTGCTGTGGATGAGAATGACGCCGTCCTTCATCGTTTCAAGCAAACCACCTGGCGCGCAAACCACCTCCTCAACCTGTTCGCCGTCAACCACCATGACCATAACTTGCTGACACGACCGGCCAATCTCCGCCACACATTCGGCTTGTCTACCCCCTTGCTGGACGAGCCTCTGCAATGGCTGGCTATTAAGATCGTAAGCTAAGACGTCATGGCCCTTTACTACGAGATTGCGGGCCATGCCGTAGCCCATCGCCCCGAGCCCAATAAATCCAACTGCTCCACGGTCACTCATTGGGAATTCTCCTGTGCAATGCTGTCATCAACTTCATCTACCAAGGCAAAATGGTAACAATCCGTCGCCAATTTAGCCCTCGCATTCAATCGCCATGCGCCCGTGCTTATAGTTGCGGGGTCATAGTTGCGGGGTCACATCTTGAATTGTGAATTAACCTTGACGTGCCGGTTCGTCGTCAAGTTTCAATTCTCACAATTCAAGAAGCGACCCCAGACATTTCCGGACTTTCCCCATACGGAGATTTCAATAGCAACGACCATTGGTATAGCATGGCAAGCGGCACCGTGATTGGGGGCAGGTCAATAGCTTGGTGCGCGGGACGATGATCACTGTGCCGCAATGGCGGAATATCAGGCTGGGAACGCGGAAGTATGATTCTGGTACAGATTACGGATACGCATATCGAGGAACCGGGCGGTTTGGCATATGGCAGATTCGATACCGCTGCTTCGCTCCGGCGTGCGGTGGACGCCATCAATGCCATGTCGCCGGCAGCGGACCTGGTGCTTCACACCGGCGATCTCGCGCATCATGGAAGCCCGGAACATTATCGGCATTTCCGAACCATTATCGAAGATCTGCGGGCGCCGCTTTTTGCGATCCCTGGCAATCACGACGATCGTGCGGCGTTTCGGGCCGCCTTCGCGGATACGGATTGGATGCCCCGTGAAGGCGATTTTCTGCACCATGTGATTGACGGTTTTGCGGTGCGTGTCGTTTGCTGTGATTCCGTGCTTCCGGGACAGGTTCCCGGCGGCTTCTGTCGCGAACGCCTGGCCTGGCTCGACGAACAACTCGGCCTGGCGCGGGCGAAACCGACCATCGTCGCCCTGCACCATCCGCCGTTCGCCTCCGGCATGACGGGATCGTCGAGCATCGGTCTCATCGCAGGCGGCGGCGAACTGGCAGCGATCCTGCGGCGCCACCCACAAGTTGTCCGCATCATCGCGGGACATTCACATCGCCCCTATAGCGCCGTCTTTGCTGGAACGCTCGGTTTCGTCGCGCCGACAACCTGCTATCCCTTCGCGCTTGAGACCGGACCGGAGCGGGTGCTGTCGATCATTGAGGAACCGCCGGCCCTCGCCGTTCATCTTTGGCTGGAGGATTCTGGTCTGGGAGAGCCGGGTCTCGTCTCGCATACCCTACCCCTGGGCGATTGGGGCCCGCCGATACCTCTGTTGCGCAATGGCAAGAAAGTCATCTCGACCGCTTGAAGGCATTGCGCAGGCAGTCTGACTTGTTTTGACATTGCGCTTCCTGCGAGCAGTTGCCGCCTGTTCCAGATCGCGCATTGAGCGGGGCGTTGTGGCACAGTCCACAGATCCCGTCGCAGGTGGCCTGCAACGGTGCCCGGACAAAGCAGGTAAAAGAAAATTATGGAAAAAGTGGTGCCCAGGGGCGGAATCGAACCACCGACACGCGGATTTTCAGTCCGCTGCTCTACCAACTGAGCTACCTGGGCATCCGGGGCAAAGAACCCGGTGGGCGATCAACGCCCGGAGACGTTGGGGTTCATAGTGGAAATTGAATTACCTGTCCAGAGCCGGCAGACGCAATGGCGGTAAAATGCCCGATACGGGTTCGGCCGGGGCCGTTTCACTGGTCATTGGCACGCTATCGGAGGGCTTCATTCCGCGTCCTTGCGGTACAAATGGTAGCGGCCCGGCGCCACACCGTCCGGCAGGGCGACCGCCGTGCAACCGGCAATGTCCAGGGCCTGATCGGCCGCCACTACGGCGCCGGCTGCCAGCAGGGGCGCCAGCGCGGGCCCGACAAAGGCGGCCAGTTCGGCGGTCAGCGCCGGATCGCCGCTGCCGATATCGCAATGGGCGAAAACCGCCCCGCCGCCGGTCCGCGCCAGGGCGCCGGGCAGAGTGTCCCGGAAATCACCCAGCAGCAGATGCGCCGCATCGGGCACGCAATCGGGATGGGCTGCGACCTGGCGCTCGAAAACGAAGATCTGACGCCCCGGCAGGCGCTGGCGCAAATGATCGTAGGTGCGGCCATTGCCCAGGCCCAGTTCCAGCACCGGGCCCGGTTGCCCGGCAATCCCGGCCACGGCCCAGTCCAGGCAGGCCCGCTGTGCCTGCAGGCGGCGGATGGCGCTATCCAGGCGGCTCAAGCGCCGGCTGTTTCCAGTTCCCGCAGCCGGCGATTGGCTTCGGTCAATTGCAGGTTGGATTGTTCCTGGCGGCGGGCCAGTTCGCGCATGATTTCCACCGCCATGGTGGGAAATTCATTAACCAGACGGAAAAACAGATCCTTGCTGATGCGCAGGGTATCCAGTTTCGAGGTGGCGGTGATGGTGGCGGTCCGGGGCACATCGCAAAGAATGGCGATCTCACCCACAAAGGCGTTGCGGCCAATCTGGGCCACGGTCAGCTTGGCGCCGTCGGGCCCTTCGATCACCACGTCGGCGGTGCCGTCCACCACCAGATAGGCGGCATCACCCATGTCGCCCTGATGAAACAGGCTCTGCCCTTCCTGGAAAGCCAGGCGTTCCGAGGTGAAGGCCAACAGCTTCAGCTTGGACGGTTCGATGTTGGCAAACAACGGGATGCTGCGCAGCAATTCAACTTCTTCGTTCAGGCTCATGGCCGACCTCCGCCCCGTAACCGCAACACGAGAGTCCAAATACGCTCAGACTCCGCAAGGAAGAGCAATTGAAAATTGCCCGATCGTAACCGGGCGCCCTACTCGGACGCCAACAATTCTCTGACATGGTCGTTGCGCTCACTCAAATCTGCATAGGCGCCGCGTTCCATCAGGCGCCCCTGGCGCATGACCAGCACTTCGTCGAAACCGGCCGCCATGCTGGCCCGCTGCACGGACCAGATCAGGCAACGCCCTTCGAATTCAGCCAGCAAGGCCTCCATTATCGTGGCCTGGGAGGCGGAGTCCAG
This sequence comes from Alphaproteobacteria bacterium, assembly GCA_021776235.1. Taxonomy (GTDB): domain Bacteria; phylum Pseudomonadota; class Alphaproteobacteria. The sequence continues at coordinate 4,012 of JAJFGG010000155.1, forward strand.
AGAGGTGGTGGTTTCCGACAAGATCAAAATGTCGGGACGCTTCACCAGGGCCCGCGCCAGGGCCAGCTTTTGCCGCTGCGCCGTCGACAGGCGGGAACCGGCAATGCCCACCTCGAAGCTCAAACCAACCTCGGCGACAACTTCGTGCAGGTCCAGTTCCGCGATAACTGCCGAGATCAGCGCGCCGACCCGGTCAACCGCCTGGGCCTGACCGTAGGCCACCTTGCCGAACAGAATGTTGTCCTGGATATTTGCGCTGGCGTTATATTGCTCCACGTCGAAGAATTCGACCGCGCTACGCAGTTCGTCCGGCAGATTGGCGGCAAAATAGCGCCGCGCCTCGAGTAATTTGCTTTGCAGATCATCATCGACCACGCCGAGGCGATGACGGGCCGGAATAACCTTGAACGGCAATGACATCAGTTGCGCCCGGTCCTCATCCGGCAGGGCCGCCAGGTTGGCCCGGTCGCTGCGCTGCAACAGCGCCTGAATATCAGGCAATTCCTCGGCCGAGATAAAGCTGAATTGCTGGAACAGTTCGTGATCGGGCGGCAGATCGGCGAACAGTTCGACCATGGTCGAGGCGACCTGAAAACCGACCGAGAGGAATTGTTCGGTCAGGCCAACCTGGGCCAACACGTCCAGCACATAAGGATGCTCGGCCAGATGCTCCACATCGAAAGCATTACCAACCGGATTGCCGAACATCAAGTTTTCGCCCACCGATGCATTCAGGTTATAGGCCGCCGCGTCGAAACCCTCGACCAGGACCAGCAAGTCCGGGTCGGCCGCCATATGCTGGCGCAGACCCACCCGGGCGCGCAGAATGGCCGCCGCCAGGTCGGGGCGCGCCTGGGGATCAATGGTGCCGCGCAGACCAAACTGATAGATCTCGTCGCCCATGCCGATTTGCGACAGCGCCTTCAGGCCGGCCGGACGCAACGCGGCGGCATCGTCGGCCCCGGCGGCGGCGTAATCAATCCAGTCGGCATCAGGATCATAGTCCATATTGCCCGAGCGCCGAGCCTCGTCAACATAGACCGCGCGGTGTTTGGCGCCGGCCTCGTCATGTTCGGCCGGGCGTAGCGGCCGATGCTTCAAACCAAGGAACAGGTTGTCGGCGATGCTGCCGGCAAAAACAAAGGCGGCCGCGCCCACATGCACGATGCGCCGGCCCGTCACCGCCTCGGGCAGGGACGCGGCGTCGCGGCCGCCCAGGTTGATGTTGCCATTGCTTGGATCCAGCAATCGGGCCAGCAGCAGGGTCAATTCATCCTTGCCGCTGCCTCCCGCCCCGACAATGGCATAACGCTTGTCCAAAGACAGGCGCAAGGAAACACCGTCGACCACAGGCACCTCCTGATCATCGATCAAGGTCAGGTTGGAGGCCGTCAATTCGCCGCTCAAGGCATCCTGGTCGTCCGGCTCGGTGAGCTGATATTCGGGCCCGCGCATGCCGGCCGGTCCGAACTGGCTGACCACCTGATCATACTTGATGGTGGCGTCCGCCTGCATCTGATAATAGGCCAACAGATCTTTCCAGGGCGAGGCCAGGTCCTTATGGGCGGCGATAGCAGCCACCAGGGTGCCGATGGCCAGGTCGCCGGTAATGACAAAATAGCCGCCGATTGAATAGAAACAGAACGGGCCCAGCTGCTGAATGGAATTATTGAGGAATTTGATCACGAACTTCTGCCGGTAGATCCGCTCGCGCACGCCATAGATCCAGAACAACTGGTTGGAGAAGTCCGTCAGCACGAAGTTCGAGGTATCGTGGGCATGGGTTTCCTGCACGCCCTGCACGGTCTCGCCTATTTTGTCCGACAGCCGGCGCACCCGGGCCACGCGCTCCTTGCCCAGCAGATTGACCTTGCGCTGCAATTTCGGGATCAGCCACAGCTGCAGGGGATAGAGAGCCACCGCCGCCGACGCCATGCGCCAGTCCTGCAGGAACAGAAAGGCCAGAATAGTTGCCAGGTAACCGCCCTGGAAGGCCGGCAGGGAAAAGGCATCGCCGATGAAACCGCCCAGGGGTTCCACCTCGGCCGTGATCATGGGAATAATCTCGCCCTGGCTCATTTTCCGGAAGGTCGGCAGGGGAAAGCGTAGAACCCGGGAATACAGTTCAAAGCGCAGGCGGCGCAGCATGCGTTCGCCGGTCAGCCCCTTGTAGACGTTGATGACATACTTAAAGCCTTGATTGACCCCCACCAGCAACAGGAACAAGCCGCACAGTAAAAACAGATAGGGCGTCTGGCCGACGACCAGGTCAAAGGGCCCGAGCAGGGGGATCTTTATACCAAGGACGGAAAACGTCAGTTTTTCAGCGAGATTCAGGGGGTATGTGACATCGAGGCCCTGAATAGCCTGATTGATGATGGTTTTCGGCACTTCATAGAACAGATACAGAAACGGCAGCGAAGCCGCCGACATCAAGGTCATGGTAATCTGCTGCCGACGTGAGAAGCGCCAGACATAACCGAAAATCGTCTTTTCCATACGCCGCGCCCGCTCCCTACAGACGATTGAACCATAGATCACGCGGTTCTCGAATCGTCGGCGTCGCTAGACTAGCGCACCGCGCCCTACGGGTAAATGTTTGCCAGATCAGGAAATTTACCGGCTTCTGAGGGCCGGCAAAAACGCCCAAGGGGGCAAAAAGTTGCTTTTTGTCACCGTCCGAGCATGCGATAGTCGGCGAGATTCGTGAAGCGGCGGCGCCGCAAAGGAGAGGTGTGGCATGCCCAAAGGCACGCTGAAAGGTATGCGGGGCTTTCGTGTGCTGATCTATAGCCACGATACCATGGGCCTGGGTCATTTGCGGCGATGCAGCACCATCGCGCACGCCCTGGTGCGGCAATACCCGGATCTGTCGGTGCTCATTCTGTCCGGCTCGCCGATTATCGGCAGTTTCGATTTTCGCTCCCGCGTCGATTTCGTGCGCATTCCCGGCGTGATCAAGCTCCGCAACGGCGAATACACCTCGTTGAACCTGGGCATTGACTTCGAACAAACCATCCACATGCGGGCGGCGATCATCAAACATACGGCGGATATCTTCGCCCCGGACATGGTGATCGTCGACAAGGAGCCCCTGGGCCTGCGCGGCGAGGTCGAAGAAACCCTGCGCATGTTGAAGGCCCGGGGCACGCGGCTGATCCTGGGCCTGCGCGATATCATGGATGATCCCCTGATGCTGGCGCCCGAATGGCAGCGCAAGAACGCCATGCCCGCCCTGCGCGATCTGTATGATGAAATCTGGGTCTATGGTCTGCCGCAGATTTGCGATCCCCTGCAAGGCCTGCAGGTGCCGCGCCAGGTGCGCCGGCGAATGGTCTATACGGGCTATCTGCCACGGCACACCTCGACCGCGCCATCGACACGGCCGCTGCCGGAAATCGTCTCCGAACCCTACCTGCTGGTGACTACGGGCGGCGGCGGCGATGGCGAAGGGCTGATCGACTGGGTGCTGCGCGCATACGAAGCCGACAGCCGCGGACTGTATCCGGCGCTGGTCGTTCTGGGGCCGTTCATGCAACCCGAAACCCAGGCGGAATTCATTGACCGGGCCAATCGCCTGGACCGGGTACAGGCCATCACCTTCGATGCGAAGTTGGAGGAGTTGGAGGACAATGCCATCGGCGTCGTGGCCATGGGTGGCTACAACACCTTTTGTGAAATTCTCAGCTTCAACAAGCGGGCCCTGATCATCCCGCGCACCCGGCCCCGCATGGAGCAATTTATCCGCGCCAGCCGGGCCCAGGAACTGGGTCTGGTCCGTATGCTGGAAGACGACGGCAAGCGCGATGCGCAGATCATGGGCAAGGCGCTACGCGAGTTGCCATATCAGAACCAGCCCCGGGAGGTCATCGTGCCGGGGCTGCTGGAAGGTCTGGACAACGTCAACCGCCTGGTGGCGCCATGGCTGTCCGAGGCTGCCCTGACCTCGGGGGCGGCGCCTGAACAGATACGGGAACCGGCAGCGGAAAAGGTGGCGGCGCCCACACGGGCCAAGGCATCTTCGGGAGATTAATACCAATGGTCGTTGAAACTGACCGGTTTCATGGGCCGGTCAATATCAGGGACCATTGGTATAACGCCCGCTATCAGCATAGGATGGCGTAGCCTTTACCATGGTGGCCAACACAACATTGCAGCCGGTCGCCTTTATCCTGAAGGGCTACCCGCGCCTGACGGAGACCTTCATCGCCCAGGAGATCGAGGCCCTGGAACGGCGCGGCCTTGATATCCGCATCATCTCGTTGCGCCACCCGACGGACCATGCCGTGCATCCAGTGCACCGGCGTATCAAGGCATCAGTCAAATATCTGCCGGAATATCTATATCAGGAACCGTTGCGGGTTTGGCGCGCCTGGAAGCTGGTCCGCCATTGGCCCGGCTACCGTGCGGCCCGGCGCCTGTGGCTGCAGGACCTGCGCCGCGACCGCACCCCAAACCGGATCCGCCGGTTTGGCCAGGCCCTTGTATTGGCTGCGGAATTGCCCAGCGAGGTGCAGCATCTGCATGCCCATTTCCTGCACACCCCGGCCTCTGTGGCCCGTTATACGGCCCGCCTGACAGCCCGCAGCTGGACCTGTTCGGCCCATGCCAAGGATATCTGGACCATCCCCGCCTGGGAAAAGCGGGAAAAACTGGCCGGTCTTGACTGGCTGGCAACGTGCAGCCAGGCAGCGCATGATCATTTGGCGGCATTGGCGCCCAAGCATAATGGAGGTGACAATAGTCAGGACACGGTGGAACTTATTTATCACGGCATCGATCTTTCCCAGTTCGGCCCGCCGGCCAAGGTCCGCGCTGACCGCGATGGCCGGAACCAGGATGATCCGGTGCGGATTCTCTCGGTCGGACGGGCCGTCAGCAAGAAGGGCTATGACGACCTGATCGCCGCCCTGGCGGCGTTGCCCCCGTCGCTGCACTGGCGCCTGGTGCATATCGGCGGCGGCAAACTGTCGGACAAACTGCAACAACAGGCCAAACAGGCCGGCATCGCCGAGCGGATTACCTGGCGCGGGGCGCAGCCTCAGGAGGCGGTCCTGGCGGCTTATCGGGAGACCGACATATTTGTCCTGGCCAGCCGGGTCGCGGGCGATGGCGACCGGGACGGCCTGCCCAACGTCCTGATGGAAGCGCAAAGCCAGGGGCTGGCCTGTATTGCCACCAGAGTATCGGCGATCCCGGAGCTGATCACCCACGAGGAGACCGGCCTGTTGGTCGAAAGCCGCGACAGGGCCGGCCTGAGCCGGGCCCTGGCGGCGCTGATCGCCGAACCGGCGCGGCGCCGGAAACTGGGTCAGGCGGGTGAGGACCGGGTGCGCCATGAGTTTTCCCATGATTTCTGGATCGAACGGCTGGCGGCGAGGTTTGCCCTGCCCGAAGCGGATGCCGAAACGGCGCCCGACAGCGTCGCCAGGGAAGCCTGATGGCCAACCGGCGCATCGCATTCTATGCGCCGTTGAAGGCGCCCACCCATCCGACGCCATCGGGGGACCGGCACATGGCCCGGTTGCTGATCGAGGCGCTGGAGACGACCGGCGCAGAGGTGGAACTGGCCTCGGATTTCCGCTCCTACGACGGGGTCGGAGATCCCGCCCGGCAGGCGGCGCTGCGAACGGAGGGCGGTGCCGTGGCGGCGCGATTGCTGAGCCGCTACCGGGCCTTGACAGCAGACGCCCGGCCGACGGCCTGGTTCACCTATCACCTGTACCACAAGGCGCCGGACTGGATCGGCCCCAAGGTGGCCAGGGCCATGGAGATCCCCTATCTGGTGGCCGAGGCCTCGTTCGCGCCGAAGCGGGCCGGCGGGCCCTGGGATATAGGCCATGGCGCCGCGGCCCAGGCCATAAAGGCGGCGGATTGCGTGTTTTGTCTGACCCGGTTGGATATGGCCTGTGTCGGCCGCCTGGTGCCACCGGATCATCAGTTGCGGTTTCTGCCGCCGTTTCTGGACCCAGGGCCGTTTGCCCGGGCCCGAAGGGATGCGGCCGGTCGGGCCGAACTGGCCCGGCGCTTCGGCCTGGACCCGGAACGGCGCTGGTTGCTGGCGGTGGCCATGATGCGGCCCGGGGACAAGCTGCAGTCTTATCAACGTCTGGGCGCCGCCCTGGCCCGTCTGGCCGGCAATGATTGGCAGTTATTGGTGATCGGGGATGGCCCGGCGCGGGATCAGGTGGCGGCGGCCCTGGCGCCCATGAATGCATCTTCGGGCGGCAAATTGATTCTGGCCGGGGCCCTGCCCCTGACGCAGTTGCCCGAGATCTACGCGGCCTGTGACCTGTACCTTTGGCCCGGCGTGGGCGAGGCTTACGGCATGGCCTATTTGGAGGCCCAGGCGGCGGGCCTGCCGGTCGTCGCCGGCAACGAACGGGGCGTGCCGGATGTGGTGCGCCATGCAGAGACCGGTCTGTTGACCGCGCCCGGGGATGACGCCGCGTTCGCCGCCGCCACACGGCGGTTGCTGGATGATACCGGCCTGCGGCATAAATTGTCCCAAGGGGCCCGGGCTTTCGTCTGCGGCGAGCGCACCGTGGCAGCGGCGGCGCGAAACATTGGAGACGCCTTGGGAGAGCTGATGCCATGACCTTGCTGGGCATGATCCGACACGGCCGCACCGCCTGGAACAACGATGGCCGGATGACCGGGCGGGCCGACATTCCCCTGACCGAGGAAGGCCGCCTGGCCCTGGACGGCTGGCGCCCGCCGCTGGAGCTGGACGGGGCCACCTGGCATGTCAGCCCCTTGCTCCGGGCCCGCCAGACGGCGGAGATACTAAGCGGGACCGGGATCATGGACGAAGACAGTGGTACAAGCGGCCGTGGCTTGCGCATCGAGGCGCGTCTGATCGAAATGGACTTCGGCGCCTATGAAGGCCGCAGCCTGGAAGACCTGCGCGCCGACCCTGACGCCGGCATGGCGGAGAACGAAAGCCGCGGTCTGGATTTTCGGCCCCCCGGCGGTGAAAGTCCGCGCATGCTGCAGCAGCGGCTGCAGCCGTTCCTGGCCGAATTGGGCCAGGCTGGCGGCCGGCACATCGCCGTGGCGCACAAATCGATCATCCGGGCGATTTTCGCCGCTGCCTATGACTGGAATATGCTGGGCCGCCCGCCCGTGAAACTGCGCTGGGATCAGGCGCATTTGTTCAAAGTGGATGCCACGGGTGAACTGCGGCCATGGCGCATGAATGTCCCCCTGCGGCCACAGGGCGAGACGACGGACCGGGAAACCGGCCCATGATTGAGGCCAGGACAGGCGGCAAGCGCGTCCTGTTCTATGTCCAGCATCTGCTGGGCATCGGCCATCAACGCCGGGGCGCCACCTTGACCCGGGCCATGCAGGCGGCGGGTCTGTCGGTCACCTATGTCTCAGGCGGCCATGGCATCCCCAATCTTGATCTGAGCGGCGCCGAACTGGTGCAGTTGCCCCCGGTGCGGGCTGTCGATCTGTATTTCAAGAAGCTGGTGGACGACAATGACCAGCCCATTGACGATGCCTGGCGCGAGAGGCGCCGTGATGCCCTGTTGGCGGCATGGCGCAGGATCCAGCCGCATGTGATCATGTTGGAGCTGTACCCTTTCGGGCGCCGCCAGATGCGCTTTGAATTGCTGCCGTTGCTGGACGCGGCCCTGGCCAGCCCGCGGCGCCCGGTCATTGTTTCTTCGGTCCGCGACATACTGGTGGCGCCGCCAAAGCCGGAGCGCCTGGTGGAAATGCTGGAACGGGTGCAGCATTATTTCGACCATGTGCTGGTGCATGGCGACCCGGATCTGATCCCCTTTGATACAACCTTCCCGCATGCGGCGCAGATTGCCGGCAAGTTGCACTACACGGGGTATGTGGTGGACCGGACCGGCCGGCGCGGCGGGCCGGGCAGCCCCGGCTGGGACGAGGTGCTGGTCTCGGCCGGCGGCGGGGCGGTGGGCGATGCCTTGTTGCGGGCCGCCATCCAGGCCCGCGCCGATAGCGCCCTGGCGGACCGGCGCTGGCGGGTGCTGGTCGGGGTCAAGGTACCCGAGGACGATTTTCAAGCCCTGACCGAACTGGCGGTGGCAGAGAGCGGGCCCGGCGGGCGGGGAGGCATCGTGGTCGAGCGGGCCCGCGGCGATTTTCCCACGTTGTTGATGAACTGCGCCCTGTCGATCAGTCAGGGTGGCTACAACACCTTGATGGAATGTATGCACGCCGGCTGCCGCAGCATTGTCATACCTTATGCCGGCGGCCTGGAGACGGAACAGACCTTGCGGGCGGAATTGCTGGCCCGACGCGGCGTCATAACGGTGATCGACGAGACGGATCTGTCGCCAGCCGCGATCAGCGCCGCCATCGGCCGGGCCCTGGCGGGCGCACCGGCGGCGGAGGCCCGCGGCAGGGGTGCAACAGCGGATGTGCGGACCGATGGCGCCGCCGATGGGGCGCGCCGGATCGCCGCCTGGGCCGGAGACTTGGACTGGTAGCGGGATGGCAAGCTGGAGCGACCTGAGCGAAGAGTTGAAGCGCTGGGCGGCGGCTGGCCAGCGGCCCGGTCTGTGGTGGCGGGACGACGATGCGGTGGCCCCTGGGCCACGGCTGCGGCAACTGACCGAATTGTCGCGAAAGTCCGGCGTCGCCCTGGCCCTGGCGGTCATTCCGGGGCGGGCGGAAGATGCCTTGGCGGAAGCCCTGGCGGATCTGGCCGGGGCGAAATTTCTGGTCCACGGATTGAGCCATCGGAACCGCGCTCCGTCTGATCAAAAAAAGGCGGAATTCGGCGCCCATCGCCCGGTCGATGCAATGTTGGCCGATGTGAACACGGCCTGGGACAATTTGGCCGGCCGCTTTCCACGGCTGGCCTTGCCTGTCTTTGTCCCGCCCTGGAACCGGATAGATGCAGCTTTGCTGCCCCGGCTCCCCCTGGCGCGGCTGGGGGGCCTGTCCCGCTTTGGCCCCCGCCGGTCGGCGCATCCGGCGGCCGGCCTGTTGGAATGCAATTGCCATCTGGATCTGATCGACTGGCGCGGCGGGCGCGGCTTCGTCGGACAGGCCGCGGCCCTGCACAGGCTGATCGGCCATTTGCAGGAACGCCGGGGTGGCACCGCCGACCGCGAGGAAAGCAGCGGCATTCTGAGCCATCACATGGTCATGGACCAGTCCAGCTGGGATTTTTTAACGGAATTGTTTGCCCGCACCAAAGAATGTGACAACGTTCACTGGTTAACGGCAGGTGAAGTCTTTAGGCTGCCGCAATGAAAAGTTACCGCTATCCAGTAAAGGCATTGGCGGCCGATTATGTGCGGTCTGCAATTGGCGTGTTGCTACCTGCCGCATTGATGCTCTTTACGGATTTGGTAGCGTTTATATTCTATAGTATGGCCGCCTTGGTTTTGTTGTTCGCGGGTTATGGTCTCCGCACGGCGTGGCGCCACGGTACGGTTTTGACCGTTGATGAGGACGGTATTCGCCAGGAGGGCCCAATGGGAGGTTTTTTGGACCGCGAGATACGCTGGTCGGAAATGCGGGATTTCCGCCTCCGCTATTATTCCACCCAGCGCGACCGCAAGGGAGGCTGGATGCAATTGATACTGCGCGGCACGGCAACCCGTGCGCCAGTAAAGCATGCGGCGGCAAACCCGGGCGGTTCGGCAAATGGCGGCGTTATCCGCATGGATTCTATTTTGCCTGGCTTTGACGATATTGTCCGCCAGGCCCATGACGCCGCGCGCCGCCACGGCCTGGCCATCGACGCGAACACGGCGACCAACCTGTCTTCCCTCGGTCTGGGCACCGGCGACCCCGGCCAGGCAAACACGAATGCGAAGTCGCCATCATGACAAATGTTTTACGGGTGCGTGACCTGGCCGTTGAATTTCAAGCCGCGGAAGGTTTGATACGGGCGGTCGATGGCGTTTCTTTTACCGTGCCCGAGGGCAAGACAGTCGCATTGGTAGGTGAATCCGGCTCCGGAAAAAGCGTCGTCAGCCAGTCCATTATGCGCATCCTGCCCGACACCGCCAGGATGGCCGGCGGCGAAGTGCTGTTCCTTGATCCTGACAAACCGGGCACGTTCGTCGATCTGACGCGTCTGCGGTCGGATTCCAAAGAGATGCGGGCCGTGCGGGGCGACCGTATCTCGATCATTTTTCAGGAGCCCATGACCTCGTTGTCACCCCTGCACACCATCGGCAACCAGATCTCGGAAGCCTTGTCCCTGCACCGCGACGTTTCCAACAAGCTGGCCATGGAAATGACCGTGGAAATGCTGCGCATGGTCGGCTACCCGGAACCGGGTCAGGCGGTGTTCAAGTATCCTTTTGAACTGTCCGGCGGATTGCGGCAACGGGCGATGATCGCCATGGCCCTGGTCTGCCGGCCCGCCTTGCTGATCGCCGATGAACCGACCACGGCCCTGGACGTCACCATTCAGGCGCAGATTCTGAAATTGATTTCCGACTTGCAGTCGGAATTGAACATGGCTGTGCTGATGATCACCCATGACCTGGGCGTGGTTGCCAATGTCGCGGATGAAGTGGTGGTGATGTACCATGGCAAGGTCATGGAAAGGGGCCCGGTGGCGGATATCTACAAGCGGCCGGAACATCCCTATCTGCAAGCCTTGATGCGGGCCGTGCCCCGTTTTGGCATGAAGCCGGGGGAGCGTTTGGTGCCGCTGCGTGAAATCAACCCCGCGGCCGGCAACCTGTTGCGGCAAAAGGAGCCATGGCCCGAAGCCGCCCGGGCCGCCGGCCCCCTGCTGAATGTCCGCCATTTGAGCAAGTCCTTCGAGACCCGCAAGCGAAAACTGTTCGGCGGCAAACCGGGCGGCGGGGTGCTGGCGGTGGACGATATATCGTTCTACGTCGATCCGGGCGAATGCCTGGGCCTAGTCGGTGAAAGCGGTTGCGGCAAGACTACCACATCAAAAATGATCATGCGGGCGATTTCCCCTGATGCGGGCGAACTGTCTTTCAACGACCATGGTAAAATCGTCGATGTGCTGACCCTGCGCGATGAAGAGTTGCTCGCTTTCCGGCGCAAAGTGCAGTTCATTTTTCAGGATCCATTTTCCTCGTTGAACCCGCGCATGACCGTGTTCGACATTATTTCCGAGCCGTTGATTATTCATGACATAGGCGACCGCGAAGAACGCGACCAACGGGTCCAGGAATTGATGACCCTGGTCGGCCTTGACGTACGTTTCCTGCGCCGTTACCCGCACAGCTTTTCCGGCGGCCAGCGGCAGCGGATCGGCATCGCGCGGGCCCTGGCCCTGCAGCCGGATCTGTTGATTTGTGACGAACCGGTTTCAGCCTTGGACGTCTCGGTGCAGGCCCAGGTGCTGAACCTGTTGAAGGACCTGCAGGAAGAGTTGGGCCTGACCTACCTGTTCATTTCGCATAACCTTGCGGTGGTCGACTATGTCGCCGACCGGATCGCCGTCATGTGTGCCGGCCGCATCGTCGAGACGGCGCCACGGGAAACCTTGTTCCGCAATCCCATGCATCCCTATACCCAGGCCCTGCTGGCGGCTGTGCCCAAGGCCGACCCCGGCGCCAAACTGGATCTGACCGCCTTGATGGAGGGCAAGGCATCGGAGCCCAGCGCCTGGCCCGCGCCCTTTACCCTGGACGATGGCATTGCGGCGGATATGATCGACACGGGCGGCAATCATCTTGTCCGCGCCGCCGTCGGCGCCCAATTGCCGAGGACCTTGTGATGGCGTTGAAGACCCGTTGCATGATCGCCGTCCTGGCTGGCTGGGCCCTGGCCGGGCCGATTAATGGCACCGCCGCCATGGCAATGAGCTATGTCGAGACGCCGATGTTCGCGGACAGGGTCAAGGCCGGTGAACTGGCCGGGGTGTCGGCGCGGCTGCCAAATGAACCCTCCGTGGTGCGTTTCCTGGGCAATAGCAAGATCGGCCGCCCAGGTGGCGAACTCCGCACCTTGATCGGACGGGCCAAGGATGTGCGCCTGCTGGTGGTCTATGGTTATGCCCGCCTGGTTGGCTACAACGAAAATTTTGAAATCGTGCCCGATATTCTGAAATCGCTCGACGTCAAGGAAGGCCGTCAGTTCACCTTGAAGCTGCGGCCGGGTCATAAATGGTCGGATGGCCAGCCCTTCACGGCAGAGGATTTTCGCTATTGGTGGGAGGATGTTGCCAATAGTCCGGAAATATCGCCGGCCGGGCCGCCGCAGTTGATGCTGTCCGATGGTCAGCTGCCGACATTTGAAGTGCTGGACGAAAACACCGTGCGCTACACCTGGCCGACGGTCAATCCATTCTTTCTGCCCCGCCTGGCCGGCGCCTCGCCCCTGTTCATCTACCGCCCGGCGCATTATCTGAAGCATTTTCACGGACGTTACGCCGACCGGGAGAAACTGAAAGTACTGTTGAAGACGCGCCGCACCCGCAGTTGGGCCTCGCTGCATAACCGTTACGACAACATGTACCAGTTCGATAATCCGAAGCTGCCGACCCTGCAGCCCTGGGTCAATCGAACCCGTCCACCCGCGACCCGCTTTGTCGGCGTGCGCAACCCCTACTATCACCGGGTGGACGAAAAAGGCCGTCAGCTGCCCTATCTCGACAAGTTCACCATGATCGTCTCAGATGGCAAGTTGATCCCCGCCAAGGCCGGATTGGGCGAGGTTGATTTGCAGGCCCGCAGTCTGACCTTCAACAATCTGACTTTTTTGCGCGAAAACGAAACGATTGGTGAGTTCGAAACCTATCTGTGGCGTATCGCCAAAGGGGCCCAGGCCGCATTGTTCCCCAACCTGAATGTGGCCGATCCCGTCTGGTCGAAACTGATGCGCGATGTGCGTTTTCGCCACGCCTTGAGCCTGGCAGTGGACCGCGAGGACATCAACGAGTCCCTGTTCTTTGGTCTGGCGCTTATGGGCAACAATACCTTGCTGCCGGAAAGCCCCTTGTTTCGAGAGGCCTATCAAAAGCAATGGGCCGAATATGATCCCGACCTGGCCAGCGAATTGTTGGACCAGATCGGCCTGAACAAGTTCAACGACGATGATATCCGGCTGTTGCCCGACGGCCGTCCCCTCGAAATCATCATCGAGACCGCCGGCGAGGATACGGAACAGACCGATATCCTGGAACTGATCGCGGAAAGTTGGGCCATAGTCGGCGTCAAGTTGTTCATCAAACCATCCCAGCGCGAGGTCTTCCGCAACCGGGTCTTTTCGGGCCAGGCCCAGATGTCGATCTGGAGCGGCCTGGAAAACGGCGTTGCCACGGCGGCCAGCAGCCCGCAGGAACTGGCTCCCACTTCGCAGCAGCAGTTGATGTGGCCAAAGTGGGGCCAGCATTTCGAAACCGCCGGCGTATCGGGCCAGGCCCCCGATATGCCCGAGGTTCAGGAATTGGCGGCGCTGGCGGCGGAGTGGAAGCAGGTGACGGCGCCAAAGCGGCGCGAGGAAATCTGGCATCGCATGCTATCCATTCATGCCGAGCAGACCTACTCCATCGGCGTCATCGCCGGGGTACAGCAACCCATCGTGGTCAAGCACGGCCTGAAGAACGTACCCAGGCAGGGCATTTATAGTTGGGACCCGGGCGCCCATTTTGGTATCTACCGGCCCGATACCTTTTGGTTCGATAGGTAACGGAAGCGCATAGGCATGTTCACCTATTTCACACATCGGGTTTTGGTGATGATCCCGACCCTTTTGGTGATATCGGTCATCACCTTCATCATCATCCAATTGCCACCGGGTGATTATCTCTCCAACCAGATGGCGGAAATGATTGCCAGCGGCGACCGCGCGGCAATGGAAAAGCTGGCATTTCTGCGCCAGGAATTCGGACTGGATAGGCCGATGTTGGAGCAATATGCCGTCTGGCTTGGCATTTGGCCCGGCAACAACGGCTTTTCCGGCATTCTGCAGGGAAATCTGGGCTGGTCATTCGAGTATAATCTACCCGTCAGCGAGATTGTCGGCGACCGGCTGTTTCTCTCCCTGGTGCTGAACTTCACCACCATGCTGTTCGTCTATGCGGTGTCATTTCCCATCGGGGTCTACACGGCGGTGCGGCAATACAGCATTGGCGACCATGCCATGACCTTCATCGGCTATATCGGCCTGGCCACACCAAATTTTCTTTTGGCGCTGATCCTGCTGTTCCTGGCCAAGAAGCATTTTGGCGTTTCCATCGGCGGCCTGATGGACGAAGAGTTCATCGGCGTGGACATGTCGTGGGGCAAGTTTCTGTCGATCTGCGAACATATGGTTGTGCCGGTGATCGTCATTGGCACGTCCGGCACCGCCGGCATGATCCGCCGCCTGCGGGCCAATCTGCTGGATGAATTGCAGAAACAATATGTCACCACGGCCCGGGCCAAGGGCCTGAAAAGCCGCAGGTTGTTGCTGAAATATCCCCTGCGCATGGCATTGAACCCGTTCGTGGCCGATATCGGCAACCTGTTGCCGCAGATGATTTCCGGCTCGGCCATCGTCGCCGTGGTGATGAGTTTGCCGACCTCGGGGCCCATGCTGGTCAGCGCGCTACAAAGCCAGGATCAGTATCTGGCCGGCTCGTTCTTGCTGTTCCTGGCCGCCTTGACGGTGTTCGGCATGTTCATATCCGATCTGGCCCTGGCGGCCCTTGATCCACGTATCCGTCTTGGTTCGGAGGCGTCGAAATGACCGTACACGAAGATCAGGAGCAGCATTGGGTCTCGGACGCGCCCTTCCACCCGCACACCATCGAACGCCTGACGAAGGAGCAGGAACGTTTCTTCATGGCGTCGCAATGGACCCTGATGTGGTGGAAATTGCGCCGCCATCCCCTGGCCGTCGCCTCGATGTTTTTCCTGCTGATCATCTATATCACCATTTTGATGGTGGAATGGGTGGCGCCCTATCCTCTGGCCAAGCGCAACGCCAAATTCATCTACGCCCCGCCGCAAATTGTGCACCTGTTTCACGAAGGCGATTTCGTCGGCCCCTTCGTCTATGGCTACAAGGTGACCCGGGATATTAAGCGGATGAAGCGGATTTATACCGTGGACAAAAGCCAGGTGCAGCCGATCCGCTATTTTTGCCAGGGCGCGGGATACAAGTTCTGGGGCCAATGGCGCATGAAGTTTCATTTCTTCTGCCCCTCGAAACAGAAAATCGGCAATAGGACCGTGAACGGTACACTGTTTCTGTTCGGCACCGACCGCCTGGGCCGGGATATGTTCTCCCGCATCATCTACGGCTCGCGGATTTCCCTGACCGTAGGCCTGATCGGCATCAGCATCAGTTTCCTGATCGGCCTGACCCTGGGCGGCCTGGCCGGCTATTACGGCGGCTGGGTGGACAACGTGGTGCAACGCTTGATCGAGATGCTGCGGTCGTTCCCGGAACTGCCCCTTTGGATGGCCCTGTCGGCCGCCCTGCCCGTGACCTGGAGCCCGATCGGCGTATTCTTTGGTATTACCATCATCCTGGCCCTGCTTGATTGGCCCGGCCTGGCCCGCGCGGTGCGTTCGAAACTGTTGGCCTTGCGGGAAGAAGACTTTGCCACGGCCGCCACGCTCATGGGGGCCAGCCCGGCCCGGGTCATCGGGCGCCATCTGTTGCCCAATTTCATGAGCCATCTGATCGCCTCGCTGACTTTGTCCATCCCTTCGATGATCTTGGCCGAGACGGCGCTGTCATTCCTGGGCCTGGGCCTGCGCCCGCCGATCACATCCTGGGGTGTATTGTTGAACGAGGCGCAGAACATCAACGCCGTCGCCACCTATCCCTGGCTGATCTTCCCCATGTTGCCGGTGATCCTGGTCGTCCTGGCCTTCAATTTCTTCGGCGACGGCCTGCGCGACGCGGCCGATCCCTATAAATAGGGTAGATCTCTAAGCCGCAAAGTTTTATCGGGTTCTGTGCCGCGCCGGTCCTTGCTTGCCTTCCATCACATGCGTTAGCCTACTGCAACAGCAATCAATTGTTCCAAGGGAGAGTTATCCATGACACGTCTATGTGAAGACCGGGTTGCCATCGTTACCGGCGCGGCGCGCGGCGTTGGCCGCGAACATGCGCTGCTGCTGGCCAAGCACGGCGCCAAGGTGGTGGTGAACGATCTGGGCGGCGCCGTTGACGGCAGCGGCGCGGACAAGACGCCGGCCCAGGGTGTGGCCGACGAGATTATCGCCATGGGTGGCGAAGCCGTGGTCAACGGCGACGATGTCAGCAGCTGGGACGGCGCCAAGAACATGATCGACCAGGCCGTCGAGACCTTCGGCAAGCTGGATGTGCTGATCAACAATGCCGGCATCCTGCGCGACCGCATGCTGGTCAACATGTCGGAAGAAGAGTGGGATTCGGTAATTCAGGTGCACCTGAAGGGCACCTTTGCGCCCTCCCGCCACGCCGCCGCCTATTGGCGCGGCCTTTCCAAGGAAACGGACGGACCGGTGGATGGGCGGATCATCAATACCACCTCCACTTCCGGCATCTACGGCAATATTGGCCAGACCAACTATGGCGCGGCCAAGGCCGGCATCGCCGCCTTCACGGTCATCGCGGCGCGGGAGCTGCGGCGCATCGGGGTGACGGTCAACGCCATCTCGCCCTCGGCCTATACCCGCATGACCGATAGCCTGCGCGAATACACCGAAGAGGAAATCGAATGGCGGCTGCCAAGCTGGGTCGCCCCGGCGGTGGTCTATCTGGCCAGCGCCGAGGCCCATGATATCTCCGGCCGTGTCATTCAGGCCGGCGGCGGCATGGTGGCGGTCTGTGAAGGCTGGCGCCGTGGCGCCGAGATGGAGCAGGTGGCCGACCCCGTGGAACTGGGGCCGCACCTGCGTGAAATGTGCGGCCAGGTGCGCAAGAATTCGGGCATGGACGGCCTCGAACTCGATTAATTTGGATCGACGCCCGTGCGGCCCGGAACGGCGCAGGTCGTTTACGGCAGCAGCACCACCAGATCGACGGGTGCACCGGTGCCCGCCACCGGGCGGGCCGGGCGGTGCTGCAGGAATTGTTGCGGTTGGTAGCCCTGGGCCTGGGCCAGGGCCAGGGTTTCCGAGGTGCTCAGGGCGGTCACGGCCTCCGCCTTGTTGGCGTTTTCCAGTTTAGCCGCCAGGTTGACCGGCTCGCCGATCACGGTGAATTCCAGGCGCTCGGCATCGCCCACAGCGCCAAATATCAACGGACCGGCGCTGACCGCGAAGCCAATGTCCAATGCCAGCTGGCCGTTCCGCTTGCGCTGCTCATGCCAATCCTTTGCCGCCGCGCCCAACGCCGCGACGCAGCGCAGGGCGTCGGCGGCAAAGGTTTCGGTTGGCAGGGCAGCGCCAAAGGTCGCCATGATGCCGTCCCCCATGAACTTGTCGATGCTGCCGCCATGGGCCTGAATGACGCTTACCATGCGGCCTTGGTAGTCGGCCAATAGGGCCATCAGGTCGGCCGGGTCCATGCCCATGGCCAGCGGTGTAAAGCCACGAATATCACAGACCAGAACCGCGGCCTGGCGAATTTCGCCCTGTCCGGCCTGAATCCGATGTTCGGCGCTGACAATCTGATGCGCAATCTCGGGTGCGAAAAACCGCTCCAGATCCTGATGCGCCTGGCCTTCGACCACTGATTGCACCAACAGCCGGCGGGCCCGCCACAGGGCAATGGCGAGAATGGCCGTGGACAGCAGGATGGTGATCACCTTGTCGAATTCCGCCCCAATCAGAATATGATTCGACGTCATGTAGGCGACATAGTCTCGGGTGACGCCCATGTTCGGGGCGGTCGAGGTCGCCAGCGCATAGTACAGCATCAAAAGCCAGCCCGTGGCCGCCGCCGCCCCGGCCAACAGAACAAACCCGGCGGAAAAACGCAGGGCCCGCAAGGCGATGAAAATAAACACGTAAAGCAGGGTCGGCGCCTTCAAGTAAAAGGCTGCCGGTTGCTCGTACTGGATGTGAAAGCTCCAAATCAACGCCATCAATATGGACATGTCCACCAGCACGGACAAAGCCAGGAACCAGGCGGCGGCAAAGCCGCGATAGGCCAGTATCAGGCGCAGAATGGAGAAGGCCAGATACAGGCCAAGGGCGAAGGGCACGGGCTCGATCATGGATGTGGCGCCTGCCGTCTTCGGCGCCAGGGCGTACAGGCCGGCCCAGGTGGCACCCACCAACAATTGCGCCCAGGCAATCAGAATTTCGCTTTGTAATTGATGGCCACGGATCGCCGCCGCTACCCGCGGCGGCAGGGCCCGCTCGTTGGGCCGGCCCCAGGGGGGCTTGGTCAAATTCAACCACATGGCAACCGTCCCAGGATCCTTGCCAATTGCGCTAGCATTTGCGCAGCCACAGGCTGGCAGCCAGGCCATCCGGCTTACCGGGCAGACGGCCCACGGTCGAGGCCGCGACCTGCGCCGCCATGCGGGTGGCGACGTAGTGCGAGGCAAAGATAATTTCGTAGGCGCCACCGGTCAGCATGGGCGCCACCCCTAATTGTTCATTATAGCCGCGCCAATCCCAGACCATGGGATAATCGTCGGGTAGAAAAATATCGTGAATGTGCACCAATGTGCCGGCGGGCAGGGTTGGCATCACCCGATTGAACAAATCGTCCACATCGCTGCCGGGCATCAGGACATGGGATGAATCAATAAACAGAATATCACCGGCCTGCAGATCAGCGAAAATATCCAGGCCCGCCGTACCCAACGTTGCCATTATGAATTCGATATCCAGCAGATCCACGAAACGGCTGGGTTGCGGGTCGATGGCGGTGATCCTGGTCGCCAGACCGCCATCATCCGCGGCCCGCTTCATAAACCGCGTTGAATGGCCCGAGCCGACCTCGATAATCCGCTTCGGCGCCCGGCTGCGGACCATGGCATAAGCGGCGGCGGCGTCCAGGGTCGGAAACCAGTCCTGGGTCCAACGTGGGCCGGGGGGCGGTTCGTCGCCGATCACCTGCAGGGCCGCTTCGTAACGGCCTATTTCCTGCAGCAATTGGGCGAAGGCAGGTTCGGCCGCGGACATCAGCGCCGCCAGGGACGGATAGCTTTGATTGCGGCCGGGACGGGGCAGGGTATTGGCATAACGATAGGGGATAAAATAACCGCGCCGCGCCAAACCCAGCACCGTCAATAGCCCCAACCGCATACTGCGCCTGTGCATAACCTCCGTCCCCTGCCATGGGAATGCCTGGAGCACATTCGAAGAAAATGCGCTCAAACTCTATAAGATAGAGCCATTGAAGCAATCACCTAGATCGCGCTGCCCACTGCGATCAAAAAAATTGCCCTAGGGCCGCAATACCATGCCTTCCCGGGCGACAACGGTACCGGGGCGACGCTGTTCCGCCGCGGCGGCGATCTGGTCCATAAAATCGTCATTGTGATCGGGATCATGATGGAAGATCACGAACTGGCCAACCCCCGCCGCATCGCACAGATCAGCGCCTGCCTCCCAGGTGGAATGCCCCCAGCCAACGCAGTGCTGATATTCATCCTCTGTAAACATGGAGTCATAAATTACTACATCGGCGCCCTCGATCAGGCGCAAAATGTTCTGATCCAATTCACCGGCCCGATGCTCCGTGTCGGTCAGATAACATATGGACTTGCCTTCGAACTCGATCCGATATCCCGAGGCACCGTTGGGATGGTTTAGCGGTGCGGTACGAATGATTACGTCGGGCCCGCAGGTCAATGTATCGCCAACCTCGAAGTCCTGGAATTCAATCTTTGACTGGAATATCTCCAGCGGCACCGGAAATAGAGGTGTCATCATCAAATCACACAGCACATTGCGTAAGCTGGTTTCCGGCAACAGATGACCGGCTGAAAGGCGAAACTGATTATTTGGATTAAAGAATGGCTTAAAGAATGGGATGCCACAGATGTGGTCGTAATGGGTATGGGTGAAAAAGATATCGGCGTCGATGGTTTCGGCTGATTTCAGCAAGTTATTCCCAAGATATCGGAAACCGGAGCCCGCATCGAAAATCAACAGACGTTCACCGCAACGAATTTCCAGACATGAGGTGTTGCCGCCATAGCGGACCGACTCGGGGTCGGAAATGGAAATACTCCCCCGAACGCCCCAAAACCGAACCAGAAAATCACAATTCTTGGACATCAGTCCTGCACTTTCACATTACGCAACCAAAGTCACCATTCCGCCCGCTCACTTCCACCTTTATGAGGCTCGAATTGTCTTATGTCAGTTCGATATATATTAGCATGAGAATATTACGTCTAATACGTTGGGTTTGTAAACAGTTATATCAATACTGCCGGCAAGCTTTGGTCACAGTCCCATCTGGCGCAGAATAAGACGGCTGAGATCAGCCTCCGGGTCCGCCAACTGATCGACTATGGTAAAATGGTTTTGTCCGGGCAGTACGGTCACTTCCACATCGACGCCCTGGTGCCGCCAGGCCGTGGCCAGGGCCTCGCTTTGCCGCAGATACTCCGGCCCTTCATCCCCTCCCAAGGTCAATAGCAGGGGTCCTGTTCCAGAGGGGGCCAGATGCAGAGGACTGTTGCGGTTGGCTTCTTCCACGCCGAGTTTCAAATCCTCATTGAGGAAACACAGGCGGATCGGCTCCAGATCATATAGACCCGAAATACCACAGCCGCCTTTAACCAAATCGGCGGGAAGCTCTGGCGACAGGGTGTCAAAGGCGGGCCAATCCGTCGCCATCATCATTGCCACCAGATGACCGCCCGCCGAATGACCGGAAATAAAAATACGCTCCGGATCAGCGCCGAAACCGGCGGCATTGCGATAAATCCAGGCCAGGCCAGCCCGGCATTGGCGCACCAGCTCATCCATATCAATTTTGGGGATCAGGCCGTAATTGATCACCGCCGTAGCGCAGCCCTTGGGCGTAAACGCACGGGCAACATAGGAGAATTCGTCCTTGCTCAGCATTTTCCAATAGCCGCCGTGGATAAAGGCCTGGATCGGGGCCGGCCCCGCCGCGCCGGCTGGAGCCGGAAACAGATCCAGCACCTCGTCCGCGCCGGGGCCAAACGGAACATTCAATTGGCCGGTCAGATGCTGGCGCAGTTCCCGGCTTTGCTCGGCAAATTTTTGCATAATATCTAAAGCGCCGGGCACCTTGGCGCGATTGTCATACTCCGCGTCCAGCCCCGCCTGATCATAGCCGCCATAAATTCTTTCACTCACCGCTGCCTCCCTATTTGTCCGATGCCAAGACAACCAGCATCTGCTTGATCCTGGCCACTGGCAGATCATTGATATCTTCGGCCAGGCGATTGGCCAGTTCCGTCGCCTCCGGTCCGGTTTGCGTGGTGTCTATCACAGCCCGTGGATGGCTGAGTTTGGCCAGCCGGCGCAAGGCATCCGCGTCATCCCAGATGATATTGAAGTAGCCGCAAATCTGATCCACCAATACCGGTGAGGGCCGGCCGCGCCGGCCCCGTTCCAGAGCCGACAAATAAGCAGCTGATATCTGCAAATCCGCGGCCATCTGTTTTTGACTGACCGACTGTTGCCGGCGCAATTCGCGGATTCTAGCGCCGAATGGGGTCAAACCGGCGGCCATGGCGCCATCCTATTTCAACCAAAGGCCCCGGCGTCGATGCCAGGCCTCGATGGATTCCGCCGGATAGTCCGAAAAGCGTTCAATGTGATTGCCTGCATGCAGTTCAACCCAGGGCGCCGCGCTTTCCAACATGATATCGACGAATTGATCGGGCCTGGGCAAAGGGGTGTCAATGACGGAGGCCAGGGGGTGGACCAGATCCGGCCAGCCTTCGTTCCAGGCCCATAAATGGCTGCCGCATTGTCGGCAGAAATAGCGCCGATGTTCCGATGGCTGGCCATCGGTCATCGCCCGGTACTCCGCCACCTGATCCTGACCGGTAATTTTCATGGTTCGGTTATCGGCCATGAGGTTGATGGCGAAGCCGCCCGCACCGCCGGCCTTGCGGCAGATCGAACAATAACAGCGCTGATAGGGTTGGGGGCTATGGCTGTGCACCGTGAATTGGACGGCACGGCAATGACACGATCCTTGTAACAACATCTCAAACCCTTTCCCGATCCCACATTGGCGCCTCGTTGAAAGTTGCACTAGCGCTTGCGCCGCAGCAGGACATAATAAGCGCCTTCGCCGCCATGTTGCGGCCGGGCGGTCTCGATGCGCAGGACCAGTTGCCGCACCGCCCCTTCGCCCAGCCAGCGCGGCAGATTGCGGCGCAGCACGCCGCTATCCCGATCCGGCATAAAGCCGCCGTCCACATCGTCGCGGGGGCCCCCCTTGCCCGTGATGACCAGGACACAACGCCGCCCCGCCCGATAACTGGCGGTAATAAAGACATGTAGCGCCCGATGGGCATCGGCCTGGGTGTGGCCATGCAAATCCAGGCGCCCGTCGATGTTGATTTGCCCGCGGCGCAGTCTTTCCGCGCTGCGTTTGTCCAGGCCGCCGTTCGTTTTCCCGGCCACGGTGATCGCCGGCGCCTGCCGGCGGGGGCCTGAACCAGGCGCCGGCCGGCCCCGGCCCTTCGGCACCGGACGGGCCGCCGTGTCCGTCCGGGCCGCCGGTTTAGCTGTTTTTTCCGCCCCCTGGGTTGGACGGGACGGCCGTCGCTTCAGCGGCCGGGCATCGCGCATGGCCGCCTCGAACAGCGCATCGCCGTCAACCGGGGCCTTAATCTTGCCCGGTTTGGTCATCGATCAGCACAATATGCAGGCTACGGGGCCCGTGCGCGCCAAGTTCCAGCGTCAAGGCAATGTCAGCGGTACGCGAGGGGCCGGTGATCATGTTGACAGTACGCGGCATGACGAAACCCCGGCCCTGCTTGTTGGCCTTGCGCAGGCGGGCCCACACCTCCTCATAGGCCCCCACCACCTGGCTGGCTCGAAGCGCGACGACGTGATAGTCAGGCACGAAATTCAGGGTCGTCGGATGGCTCTTCCCCGATAGCGCGACCAAGGTACCGGTTTCCGCGACCCCCGCGAAGGCCGGCGTGACCGAGACCATGTCTTCGATACCAGCGGCGCCCTGTTTGGTTTCCAGCATGCTCTGGCTACCCCAATCCAGCCCGCACAACCATTCGTCTGGGGCCAGGGTCACCTGGGTCGGCAGATTGTTCGCACGCAGATAGTCTGCCACGGCGCCGGGCACCGCCGCTTCGTCAGCCACCACTTCAACCGTGCAGGCGGCAGCCCGCGCCATCTCCTGAAACCGTTCCATCTGGGCTGCGTGTTCACCCTTGCCACGGGCCGGCACCAGATTAGCCCGGTGTTTGGCGATATGATCGTCCAGTTCATGGCGGGCTTCGGCGCTGAGGGCGGGGCGGCCCAAGGATTGCCGGATGGCGCCGAGAATGGCCTGGCGCCCAGAGTTTGCCCCGCGGTCGGTCTTGCCGCCGGTCACCGCGCTGCCCCGCCGCGTTGCAGGTCACGCTGCTGCCGGCGCCAGCGCTCCTGGAAGGTCCGGCCCTCCGGCGCCGGCAGATCGCGGCCATCGGTCCAGCCACCGGCAAACCACAACTTGTGCAATCGGCCCTGCCGCCGGCCCAGATAACGCAGGCCGCGCACGGCCAGGCGGGCGGCCAAATCATACAACCAGGGCCGCCGCGCGAAAAAGGCCCAGAAGGACAGACCCCAGCGTTCCAGGGCCGGCACGTCGCCCGCCTCGAATGAACGCTCCCGCCATTGCCGCAACAGCCGCGGCAGTGGGATGGAGACGGGACAGACTTCTTCGCAACGGCCGCACAGAGTAGACGCGCAGGGTAAATGGCGGGTGTCGGATACACCTAGTAAAGCCGGTGACAGCACTGCGCCCATGGGCCCGACATAAACCGTACCGTAAGTATGGCCGCCCACTGATTGATAGACCGGGCAATGGTTCATACAGGCGCCGCAGCGGATACAGCGCAGCATATCCTGGACTTCGCTGCCAAGCATGGCCGAGCGGCCGTTGTCCAGCAGGATGACATGATACTCACCCGGCCCATCCACATCGTCCGGGCGCCGCGGTCCGGTGGAGATCGTGGTATAGGCAGAGAATTCCTGACCGGTGGCCGAGCGCGCCAGGATACGCAAAAATGTCGTGGCATCCTCCAGGGTCGGCACCACTTTTTCCAGCGAGGCGACGACAATGTGGATTTTCGGCAAGGTCTGCGTCAGATCGCCGTTACCCTCGTTGGTGACGATGATGGAACTGCCGGTTTCCGCGATCAGATAATTGGCGCCCGTAATGCCCACATCCGCGTCAAAATATTTCTGCCGCAGAATTTCGCGGGCCTCATTGACCATTTTTGGCGGCTCGGTCTGGCGCTCGGTCCGGCCCAGTTTGGCATGATGCTGCAAAAACAGGTCAGAGACCTGGTCCTTGGTCTTGTGAATGGCCGGGCCAATGATGTGCGAGGGCGGCTCCTGAGCCAGCTGGATAATATATTCACCCAGGTCGGTTTCCACCGGTTCAATATCATGCTTTTCCAAGAATTCATTGAGGTGGATTTCTTCGGCTATCATGGATTTGCCCTTGGTCACCGTCTTGGCGCCAACCGAACGGCAGATCTTTAGGACTGCCTGTTGGGCGTCCTCCGGCGTCGCGCACCAATGCACATGCCCGCCAGCGGCTTTGCAATTGCGCTCAAAGCGTTCCAGATAGAAATCCAGCTTGCCCAGAACATGATCCTTCAATTCCCGGCCCCGCTGCGAGAGAAGGGCAAATTCCGGCAAACGGTCCACGGCGGCTTGCCGGTTGGGCACCATGCCGGCATTCAGCATGGCCATGGCGCTGCGCAATTCCTGGTCGGCCAGAGCGGTACGGGCGTTTTCCTTGAAAATGCCGGGGTTCATGAATTCCATATCTCTAACCCCCGCCGCTTTCGCCTATGGGCGGCGCTTGATCGGTCATCCCGGCCAGAACCTCCGCCACGTGACGCACCTGGACGGATGATCCTTCCCGCTTCAGGCGCCCGGCTATATTCAGAAGGCAGCCCAAATCTCCGGCCAGCAACAAATCCGCGCCGGTCTTGTGCACGTTGGCGGTCTTGCGATTGACGATATCGGTCGAAATTTCTCCATACTTGACACAGAATGTCCCGCCAAAGCCGCAGCAGGCTTCGGTGTCGGCCATTTCTTCGAGGGTCAGGCCATCGACACCGGCCAACAATTCGCGGGGCTGCTCCCGCACCCCTAGTTCCCGAAGACCGGCACAGGCATCGTGATACGTCGCCGCGCCGTCATAGTGCACGGTCACAGGATCAATTTTCATGACGTCCGCCAGAAAAACGGTCAGCTCAAAGGTTTTAGCGGCCAGGGCCCGGGCCCGCCGGCTCCATTCCGGATCATCGGCGAAAAGTTCCGGATAATGCACGGCAATCATGCCGCCGCAGGAGCCCGAGGGCACAACCACGTAGTCGTAGTCGGCGAAGGTATCGATGACCTGTCGGGCGATTTGCCGGGCGTGCCGGCGATCGCCGGAATTATAGGCCGGCTGGCCGCAACAGGTTTGTTCGGGCACATGCACCGTACAGCCCGCCGCCGAGATTAACTGCGCCGTGGCGAAGCCGACCGTGGGCCGGAACAGATCCACCAGACAAGTGGCGAACAAACCGACGTTGATCGGTAACCTGGAACTTTCGTTTGCCATGCCTGCCCTTTTGCCTGCGGCCCGAAGCCGGCCTTTGTTTGGCTTTATAACACCCTTGAGCATGTCGGGGCAATTCTGACACAATAGACCGGATTTTCAGGCCCCGTGGGTAGGCGCGGTTCGCAGGCCGATGTGGGGCATCGGCCAAGAGCCGCAACGCCACTACGGGGCCAGAAAATCCGGCCTTCGGTGGCGGGGGGCCGGGGGGGGGGGAGGACCGCAAACACACCCCCCCCGAATAAAGGCGCCCCGCGCCGGGGGCGGCCCCCGCCCCCAAGCC
>JAJFGG010000156.1 GCA_021776235.1 Alphaproteobacteria bacterium
GTCGGTCATGGTTCTGCTCCTGTGTTGAGTGAGGTTCGGAAACCACAAATCTCAACACAGGACAGGCCAACCCGTTATCGTGCAGTCCTCACCACACGCTGACAAAAATTATCGCGGGAGCGATTTAGTTCATTGGCACAATTGTAGCGTCAGGGCCGTGACGGTCCATTTCTGCTATGAACCCAATCTCGAGCATTCGTCATCAATTTGGAATGCCAAGTTCATTGTGCGACACTCATTTCTCCGAGAGGGATACTCCGAAGGCGTGGGACTTTAGCTAAAGGTCTCGTTGTCAATTGCGAGCAATTGCTCGACGAGTACCGGTTTCAGAATCTTGCCAAGCGGCGACTTGGGCAATTCCGCCGTGGCAAATATCTGCTTTGGCACCTTATAGGGCGCAAGCTGGGTGCGGCAATGGGCTCGCAGTTCTTCCATATTGGTTTCGCTATCCGTCACGACATAGGCGGCAACCTCTTCACCCATCATCCGGGACGGCCAGCCGACTACCGCAGCATCGCGTACCGATGGATAGGCAATCAAGACCTGTTCGATTTCACCAGGGTAGATATTCACACCGGCCCGAATGATGACATCCTTGGCCCGACCAACCAGATACAGCCTGCCGTCGTGGTCCAATTTGCCAATATCGCCGGGATAGAACCAGCCGTCACGGAAGGCCTCCGTGCTGGCTTCGGGATCTTTGTAGAAACTGTCCGCCACGGCCGGGCCGCGATAACGGACCAAGCCTGCTTCACAGACCGCGACAGCGTTGGCATTTTCATCGACAACCTGTACCTCCGTAGCGAACACCGGCTCCCCGACAGAGGCCGCCGCCGCGCCCTGGTGTTCGGGTAAAAGAACGGTGATGCCGCCGCCTTCGGTGGAGCCGTAATAGTTGATGAATTCGGGGTGCAATCTAGTCATGACGGCGGCCCGCTCGTCCGGGTGCAACACCGAGCCAGTGGATAGGAGACGTTTCAGACCGCCCAGCAGCGGCGCGCCCGTATCAGGCAACTGCAGTAACTGCCGCAGCAGGGTCGGCACCAGCAGCATGGTTGTCGGTTTCAACGCCGCCACCGCCGCCACCAGTTCCTCCGCTTTGTAGGGCGGTGGGAACATGATCACCGTGCCGCCCGAAAACAGACTGCCCATAGTGAAACTGCGACCGCCGCCAAAATATAGCGGTGTTGCACTCAGATAGCGGTCATGCTGGCTAAACCCTAGCGTTACCCATTGGATCATCAAACGGGAGATGAACTGGCGGTGGCTTAGCATGGGTCCCTTGGGGCGCCCCGTGGTGCCGGACGATAGAGACAGCACAAAGGGCCGCTCGCCACCGTCCGCACATGGGCAATCCGGTTCTTGCCGGGCCACGGCTGCATGCCAGTCGCCATCGACGGCAAGGCATTGGCATTCGGCAATGTTGTCGCCTGGTTCCACAATGGCGTGTTTGACAGCGTAGAAGTTGCTAACACGCTGTTTTTCAGCCTCGCTCCAGCGCCAATCCAGGGGCAGGATCACCGCACCCAGGCGGGCGAGGGAAAACATCGCCACCAAATGATCTGCGCGGTCTTTCAGGCAGACCCCGACGATATCGCCCTCCGCGATACCGCAGCGCTGCAACTGCCGCCCCGTGCGTTTGACCAAGGTCGCCAGTTTCTCGTAGGTCAGGACCCATTCGCCCTCTACGATCGCGGCGTGACGGGAGCGGCGTATGGCGTGTTCGTCGAGCAGGCTGGCAATGTTGCGGTTGGAGTACACTACACCTCGAGCCCATAGATCCGTTGAACGTTGTCCCGCAAAAGCTTGCGCATGGCACCAGGCCGCAGGTCAATCGCCTCGATTTCACTGATGGTCCGTTGAAAGTCCAAGATCGGGAAGTCGGTACCGAAGATAACCTTGTCCTGGCCGTATGTGTTTATGTAATGGATCAGTTCAGGCGGCCAGTATCTCGGGCTGTGGGCATCGGAGCCGATAAAGACGTTCTTGTGCTTCCAGGCCATGGCAATCATTTCCTGGGTCCAGGGAATGCCGACATGAATACCGATCAGTTTCAGTTCCGGGAAATCACAGGCCACGCCGTCCAGGGTAATCGGCCGGCCGACACTGCGCCGGGGTAAATCTTCGGTGTAAATCAGGGATTGGCCGACTTGCAGCTGCATTGGCACGCCCAGTTCCACGCATTTGGCATAAAATGGATAATACCTGGCATGATCGGGCGCCAGCTCGAACCAGTGCGGATAGGAATGGGCGCCGATGAAGCCGTCGTCTTGCACCGCCCTTTGCAGGGCCCTCACGCCGTTCATGCCTTCGGTGGGATCGACGCCGGCAAGGGCGGAAAAGCGGTCCGGATGCTTCTTCACCGCGTCCGCGACGATATCATATGGGACATGGAATGCGGCTCGGTGGCCATGGGGTCCAGACTTGGCAGCAATCAGAAAGGCGCGTTCAATGCCGGCCTCATCCATGCGCTGTAGCATTTCGAGCAGCGTGATGCCGGCGTAGGTGGCTCCATCGACACCGATTTTCTCTTGATAAAACGCCTCACGGTCCTTCGGCCGGTGCGCCAAGGCTTCCGGCGTCTGAATATTAACAACTGCGTCGATGGCAAGATAATCGCGCACGGTATCCGACATGACTTGGGTCTCATTCATCTAGGAACAAACAAATAAACTACTGGGGCATAAATGTTCTCATGAACATCAGTCGTCAGCAAGGCGACAATGAACTCGCTCAGGAGCGGCTGGACAATTCAGCGATACCTTTGCTGCCCACCTGTCACCTGACGATATCATTGCCGCGCGCGAGGCGGTAGATATCCACGGGGTCATTGGTAACTCGATCGTCGATATGGCAAGCCTATAGCGGCACCGATTTGTGGATTCCACACGCGGTTACAAAATCCCCATCGTATCTGTTCATCTTGCTGTGGACAGCTCCCACCTCCAGTATCGCTATGTCCGGTCCTGTTAAGGGTTGTCGGACACCTGCCGATCAAGACCGTGGCAGTCTCATCGCCGCGACAGGTGTCCGACAACCCTTAACACCATCGGACACCGATAGCGCCGCCCGGTGCTTCAACCCCGGCGCATGATCGAGAAGCCGTGCGACCTCCTCGGGGCTGAGAATAACCGGCAGTCTGCGCGGCTCGCGCACCGTGGTCATCCCGACGCTCGCATCGCCCCGGCCCAG
>JAJFGG010000157.1 GCA_021776235.1 Alphaproteobacteria bacterium
GTTTTGTCGGTCATGGTTCTGCTCCTGTGTTGAGTGAGGTTCGGAAACCACAAATCTCAACACAGGACAGGCCAACCCGTTATCGTGCAGTCCTCACCACACGCTGACAAAAATTATCGCGGGAGCGATTTAGTTCTTTGAGGATAAAGCGGACATCGCTCTCCGAGGCCAAGATCATCGAAGAGTGCCAACTGCAGACATAGCACTCATCGTTTTGGTGTCGCCAACCACCAGATGTTTTTGCAAGGGTCGACGACACCCGCCATTCTGTCGCAGTGGGGACGATCATTTGGCTCCATGATACTCGTTGCTCCAAATTTCAGCGCTAATGCATGCGATGCATCAGCGTTTTCTACGTAAATATGCATTTGGGAAACATTGAGGCCATAGGTGTCGCTCGATTGATTTAACATGATGATGGAATTGCCGATCTTAAGGCGAGCGTGTTGGATTTTTTGATCTGCGTTCCGGACATCCTTGACAACCTGTGCATCAAAAACCGATCTGCAGACATCAATGAATTGCTCTGCATCGCTTAACGTAAAATAAGGCGTAATTGTCGAGTAACCATTGGGCGTGTCGGAAATCACCGCCAATATTCTTCTCCCCAATAAGATTGGCATTAGTGGGCCTAAATGATGCGGCCAATACTGGAAATCTACAAGCCAACTCCGGCTCAATCTCGGCGGTCACCAATTTTTCAGACCAGGCACGATAGCCAGTGTAAAGGGGAAATCGGCTTGATAGCCGACTACAGGGAGTCAGTGCCAAAAGCTTCCATCTGCTGGAGTTTATCGATCCTCCACCGCTACACTCCATCCCATGACTGAAGGAACTCAAGATAGTCTGGCGGCAAGCCGGCATCGACATACGCAATGGTGCGCGGCACCGCTATCGCGCGACGCCATCGGTGCAGTGTGCTACCTACTCAGCGGCAAAGTTCAGCACGGGACAGGACGGCATGAAGCCCGCGGATAGCGAAGCAACGGTACCGGGCGCGCCGGCGCGAGGCGGCGGCGGTCTACGAACGGGAATCCTCCTTGTCCTGGCCTCGGGTTTCACCTTCGCCATGCTCGACACCACCGCCAAATACCTAAGCGGGGAATTGCATGTAATGCAGGTGGTGTGGGGCCGTTATGTCTTCTCGCTGGCGCTGCTGCCGTGGATTGTCGGTCGGCTCAACCCGATCCCAGTTGCGCGTACGGGCAATCTGAAACTGCAGATCGCGCGCTCGCTAATGCTGCTGGCCGCGACCATTTTCTTCTTCACAGCGATCCGTTTCATGCCACTCGCCGACGCCACCGCGATTGCCTTCGTCTCGCCGCTACTGCTGACCGTGCTGTCGATTCCCCTGCTCGGTGAAAGCGTGGGTTTGCGGCGCTGGGCCGCAGTGGCGGTGGGCCTGGTCGGCGCCCTGATCATCATCCGCCCGGGCCTGGGCGTGGCCAGCTGGGCGACCCTTTTGCCGCTCGCCACCGCATTTACCTATACGCTCTACCAGATCGGCACGCGCAAGCTCGCCCAGATCGACCCGACCGCGACGATCTTCCTGTATACCGGCGTCGTCGGCGCTCTGGTGATGAGCGCCGTGGTACCCTTCTTCTGGAGCACGCCAAGCGCAAGCGCCTGGCTGCTGATGGTGACGACCGGCCTGCTCGGTGGCCTCGGCCATTATCTAATCATTCAGGCGTTCCGCCGGGCGCCGGCCTCGGCGCTGGCTCCGTTCTCCTTCGTCACCATCATCTGGACCACCAGCAGCGGCTATCTGGTGTTCGGAGACCTTCCCGACGCCGCCACGATCAGCGGCGCCGCGATCATCATCGCTAGCGGCATTTTTGTATTCTACCGCGAGAGCGTCGCCGGCCGCGCAGGCGGCGGCGGCTGAAGGGCGGCGGCGGTCACCGCGCCTAGAGCACATTTAATCCAAATGTGCTCAGACTCTTTAAGGTAGAGCAATTGAATCAATCACTTGAGTCGCGTTAGCGACTCCAATTAATTGAAAATTGCTCTAGGACCAGCGCGCCTTTGATTGGCCGGTGGAAATCATCCACAGCATCATAAGAGGGCGATCATTCCGCATGCTCGATTATTCGACTTTTCTTGCTGCATTGAATTCTTAGCGTTTTCACGCCTCAGAATTTACCGTTTTGATTTTTCCATTCGCTGCGCGGCGCAATCTTTTCAGTCGTATCCCAATGCTCGACCACTTTGCCGCGTGCTAGACGAAAAAGATCATAGAAGGCGGAATGGATGTCGCCGTAGTTTCCCTCGCTTACGCAAAGCGCGAAGTTTCCTTCAGCCAGGACACGGTGGACGCGATGATAGTCAATCCGTCTGCGGCCGCTGTCTTCCTTTTCGAAGGCGGATCTGAGCGTCGTTACGCCGTCTGCCAGATGCGGATTGTGTTCAATGTAGGTCTCAGCATCGACGAAGTCCGTCAGACGGCCATGTTGACCCTCGACGAGGACGGTTTCAATGAAGGATCGAACAAGCGCGCGATTGCTTTCGGTTAATTCATGGTCGATGGCCTCGGTCGGTCCGTCCACCATACTGTGGCTTGAACAGTTGGGGCCCAACCTTGCCTGAATATTGTCCCAATGCTCGACCGCCTGACTATCCTCGAACCGGAATATCTCGAAGCCAATTCTCCGGCTCGCAAAGTCATACTCCATGTGGGCAAACACAAACTCCCCATCCTCAAAAGCGCGAACCATGTTTACCCGAGGTCTGGTTTTGGAAAGCCGTTTGAAGAGGCTGGCCAAACCCTCGCTGCCCTCATTGGTCTGGGGATTATGCTGAATGTAGTTCGCTTCATTGACCACGGCGATCGGTTCCGGGTCACCGGTCTCGATGCTCTTCAGCAGGGCACGAATTTTGTCTTTCCTTGCAATATCCATAGTTTTCAACGCCGAATGAATTATGACAACTGTTGCTTGTTCGACAGCCACGAAAACGGCCTCATCCCGATATCCGTCATCCGGCGCAGGGGCCTCGTTTCCAGCCACTCCATTAGGTACCCTGATCTACATACTGAGATAATTTCGCTGATTGTGGTGCGTGATCTATGGCTCTGGCCCTTTCCAGTTTAGCAGTCCCGGTTAGCGAGGACTAACGCTGACTTCCATGATCGGCAGTTTCAACTATATCACCGCCCTGGGCACCGATTAGGGCAATTATCGTATTCTCGATCACGCCGTAGGACACACGATGACCAGAGCAAGCCGAAAAATCCGGTGAATACGGGTGGGATATCGGTGAAAGTGCACCAAATAGGAACGGGGCGCTCTATCCTCGGAATTGCTAACTGGCCGGCGTCGCGACATAGAGTTCGCGAATGTGCAGGCCGGCTTCCCGTGCCGCCAACCGGTCCTTCATACGGGTCATGCGGGCGGTGGTTTCCACCTTGCCCAGAAGTTCAAAAAGTTGTTTCGTATGCGCTTCTTGGGCATGGACCGCACGCCTGACCGTTTCGACAAAATCCTTGGTGATATCGAAACAGTCCGCTACCTGCCAGTCTGCCTGTTCCAGCATTACGGTATATGGGACATCGGTCTCAATATACGGCGGGCCGTTTGCCAGAGCGGTTTGATAGGCAGCCCCCGAGAGACCCGGCGCGATGGAGATGACGCTGAAGACCATGCGTCCCCCGGGTCGGATTGCACGTCGGCAGGCATTTAACACTGCCGGCCTGTCTGCCAGGCAACACAAAACGTCCGCGTGGCTGATTGCGTGGAACGAAGCGTCGCGAAATGGCAGGCGGGCGCCATCTGCCGCCGCTGTCCAGCAGACGCCGGCAAGTTGGTCCGCGATCGCGCGCCGAGCAGCGATTTGCAAGCCGGAGAACGGCAGATCAGTAAGCGCGACATCGCAGCCGCCCGTTCTTGCCAAATAGAGCCCGGGCCAACCGGCGCCCGAGCCAATATCGAGCAGGCGGTCGTTAGGCGCCAGGTCCAAAAGCTGAACCATACGGTCAGCTTCGGCCCTGGTAGTCCAGCTGGTGCCGCCGTAATTCGAGCCGCAAGCTTCCTGCTCCATTGCCAGCATGACGTCCGCCAATACGAGTTCGTACTGTTTGCTGAAGGTTTCCGAAACCTCCCGGTCCTTGCTTGTATCTGGCATTCGAATCTCCGGCAAAACGATCCCCTATCGGCAAATCAGGCGCCGGTCATTCTAAGTTGTTTTTGGGTAAATTCACCTTCCGCAGCGCGGAGGCGAATAAGTCAGTTCCGACCCAATTGGGTTCAGCTATCGGTGGGCTGGGTCCAGGGAATAGCGGTGAAATCGATACCTTCTTCGCTCAATTCGGTGGCCTCGGTCTTGGTGGCTTCGCCATAGATATCGCGTTTTTCGGTCTCGCCATAATGGATCTTGCGCGCCTCCTCGGCAAAGGCGGGGCCGACGTAATCGCAATTGTCCTCGACATGTTTTTGCATCTTGGCCAGCATCTGCGTCGCCTGCGCGGCCATGGCGCTTTCCTTCGCCGCCTGGGCCTGTTTCTTGGATGTGGAAATGTTCGGGGCCATCAAGGCCTTCTCCACCTTGCTGTCACCACAGGTGGGGCATTCGACCTGGCCTTTGCGGCGCAGCCCATCGAATGCCTTTGAATCCTTGAACCAAGCCTCAAAGGTGTGCTTGTTGGGACATATCAAATCAAAAACCATCATTGTGCTCCATAAATGCCATTGTCGGGGCCTTTGGGCAAGGTTGGAATGACATCGATGCTTGAAACATCACCCTGGATCCGTCGCTTCGCCGATCTGGTGCCGGCCGGCGGTCCGGTCCTGGATCTGGCCTGTGGCGGCGGCCGTCATAGCCGGTTTTTCCTGGACCGCGGTCACCCGGTGACGGCCGTTGACCGCAATATCGAGGCGCTCGGCCCCCGCGACGGCCTGGAAATTATGCAATGTGATCTGGAGGACGGCAGCCCCTGGCCCTTGGAGCAGCGGCGTTTCGCCGCCGTCGTGGTGGTGAATTATCTTTACCGTCCCCTGCTGCCACGGCTTGTCGAGGCGGTCGCGCAGGGCGGCCTGCTGCTGTACGACACCTTTGCGGTTGGAAACGAAGCTTTCGGGCGCCCCAGCAATCCGGATTTTTTGCTGCGCCCGGGCGAGTTGTCAGCCGCGGTCGAAAACGAGCTGAAGGTGCTGGACTATTTCCATGGCCGGATCGACACCCCAAAGACGGCAATCCGGCAACAGATCTGCGCCCGCCGGATTTAGAGCAATTCCGGGGGATCCTCGTCCAGGGCTTCCGAGAGAGGAATGCGCCCGCTGCCCCGCGGCAGGGGTTTGGGTTGGCTCTCATGCGGTGCCCAACCGGACAGTGTGATGATTTGAAAGGTTGCGGGGATGCGGCCATCGTCGTCACCATGGTTCTGATAATAGCGCCGCGCGCCAGCCTGGATCACGGCGCGGGGGGTAAAATGGCCCGGGCGTTCGGCGACCGCATTGCTTTCACCCAAGCCTCGCAGTTCCGCCATCATGGCAAAGGGGTCGGCATAGGACAGCACGATCTGGTCCGTATCCACCACCGGCAGGGCAAAGCCGGCCCGTTGCAGCAACGCGCCGGCGTCATGGGGATCAACGAAGGGCGAGACCCGGGGCGACACCCCTCCCCTTACCTCAACTTCCGCCGCCAACAGAGCCTGGCGCAGTTCTTCCAGGGTTCCGCCCCCCAGCATGGCCGCCAGAAACAACCCATCGGGCTTCAAGGCGCGTCGGATCTGCGCCAATGTGCCCGGCAGATCATTGACCCAATGCAGCGACAGCACTGAGATTATCAGGTCGAACCGGGCATCGGCAAAAGGCAGCGCCTCTTCATCCGCCGCCAGGCGCGGGCCGGCGGCATGGGCCAACATGACCGGTGACAGATCGCATTGCAGCAGCCATTCGATGCCACCCCGCCCGCCCAAAATCTCGGCTAGCTGGCCGCTATGACAGCCCAGATCCAGCGCAGTCGGAAAGTCGCGTTTGATATCCGGCAAACAATCGGCCAGCCGGTCCGCGACCTCACGCAAGAGAAAGTCATACTGCGCCAGGCCAGGCGCAGCACGGTCCCGATGCCGGCGCACCGCGTGACGGTCAAATATGGCGGGCGGGCCTGGCACCGGATGCGCTCCCTATACCGCCGCCGCGCCGCCATCCACGGGCAGGATGACGCCGGTAATCCAACGCGCCTCGTCCGACACCAGGAACAATGCCGCCCGGGCGACCTCGATCGGCGTGCCATGACCCAACGGCGTCGCTTGGGCCAGGGGATCGGCTGCAACATCGCCCATCATCCGCAGCACACGTTCACTGGCGACCACGCCCGGCGCCACTGCGTTGACGCGAATTTTGTGTTCGGCCAGTTCCTGCGCGAGGCTTTTGGTCAGTGTCAGCACGCCGCCCTTAGCCGCCGTATACGCATCCGCCCCCTGGGTCGCCTTCATGGCCCGGATCGAAGTGGTATTGAGGATGGCGCCGCCGCCCCGTTCGATCAGATGGGGGATGGTGAAGCGGCAGGTCAGGAAGCTGCCATACAGATCCACCCCCATGGTGCGCCAGAATTCCCTTAAGGGTATCTCTGTTACCTTGCCATCATCCGGCGTGGCACCACCGGCATTGTTATAGACGATGTCCAGACCGCCGAAAGCCGCGATGCATTGCCCTACGGCCGCAGCCACATCGTCCGGTTCGGCAACATCCGTTGCCACAAGCAGCGCCCGCCCGCCGTCACCCTCTATCTCGGCAACGACGTCAGCGCCGGCCTCCACATCCCGGTCCGCCACCAGCACGGCGGCACCTTCTTCGGCGAACAGCAGCGCCGCCGCCCGGCCGATGCCCGCAGCCGCGCCGGTGATCAGCGCGACCTTATCTTCAAGACGTGCCATACTTCGCGCTCTCCTTCTCAGGCTCGCTTTTTCTGGGAGCATTATAGGGCGATGCTGGAAATACCAATGGTCAAAGTTGGCCGTCGCGTGGGCCATGCCAGGGATGCCATTCTGGATGCCCTGCTGCCGCCGCAATGTCTTTGTTGCGGCGCGATGGTCGACCGCCAGGGCAACCTATGTGCACCATGCTGGTCAGGTATGCGGTTCTTGGAGCCTCCCTGTTGCCAGGCCTGCGGCATTCCGTTTCCCTACGACGAAGGCGAAGAAGCGCTTTGCGCCGCCTGTAGCCGCCGGCGGCCTGATTATGACCGGGCCCGCGCCGTGCTGGCCTATGACGACCACAGCCGGCCGTTATTATTGCGGTTGAAGCATGGCGACCGTTTGGATGGCGTGCCGGCGTTTGGCCAATGGCTAGCCCGCGCCGGCATGGGGTTCTGGGCCGACGCGGATCTGTTGCTGCCCGTGCCCCTCCACCGGTGGCGCCTGTTGCGCCGGCGCTATAATCAGGCAGCATTGTTGAGCTTGTCCGTTTCGCGGCACTGCGGCGTGCCCAGCCACTCCGGCCTGCTGCTGCGGCGGCGTGCCACCGCCAGTCAGGCCGGTCGGAGCCGCACAGGACGGGCGCGCAATGTACGCGGCGCGTTTGCGCTGGCAAAAACAAACAGATCTCAACTTAAGGGCTCTCACGTGGTTTTGATTGACGATGTGTTCACCACCGGGGCTACGGTGTCGGCCTGCGCGAGGTTACTTAAACGCAATGGCGTAGCCAGGGTGGATGTGCTCACATTGGCTCGTGTGCTATAGAATACGGGAAAGAACCGTAAAGGAACCAGAATGCCGGACGTTACCATTTACACTACGGGCTTTTGCCCCTTTTGCTTTCATGCCAAAAAGCTGCTGGACAATAAGCGCGTCGCCTATAACGAGATCGACGTCGACATGGTGCCCGGCGCC
Organism: Alphaproteobacteria bacterium; assembly: GCA_021776235.1. Taxonomy (GTDB): domain Bacteria; phylum Pseudomonadota; class Alphaproteobacteria. The sequence continues at coordinate 7,826 of JAJFGG010000157.1, forward strand.
CGGAACGAGATGCGCCAGCGCGCCAATGGCGGCTATACGGTGCCGCAAATCTTCATTGGCGAGCGCCATGTCGGGGGTTGCGACGAACTGTATGCCCTGGAACAGAAAAATCAATTGGACCCATTGTTGGCTCAAGAGTCCGCACACTAAAACAGCTGCCTGAGCACCGACCTGAACGGGGGAAATGGCCATGACCGGATTTACCGCCGCATGCGTACAAATAAATGCCGGCAACGACCTGGACGGCAACATCGCCAACCTGGGCCGTATGATCCGGGATGCCCGTGACGCCGGCGCCGACTTTATCACCACGCCCGAATGCGCTGCCATGATTGAAGTCGGACGCGACAATATTCGCGGGAAAGCTTTCCTCGAGGATGCCCACCCGGCCCTTGATGCCTTTCGCGAATGGGCCGTGGAGACGGGAGCCTGGCTGTTGGCCGGTTCCCTCTCGGTGCTGCTGGAGGACGAGGAACGGTTGGCAAACCGGCAATATCTGATCGCGCCGACCGGCGCTATCGCGGCCCGTTATGACAAAATTCACATGTTCGACGTGGACCTGCCCAATGGCAAAAGCCTGCGTGAATCGAATAACTACAGACCCGGCGGACAAGCGGTATTGACACCCCTGCCCTGGTGCCAACTGGGCATGACTATCTGTTACGATTTACGCTTTCCCCATTTGTATCGCGATTTAGCCAAAGCTGGCGCTGATGTTTTAGTAATACCGTCGGCCTTCATGCAGGTCACGGGAGAAGCGCATTGGCATGTGCTGATGCGGGCCCGCGCCATTGAAACCGGCTGTTTCGTCATCGCCGCCGCGCAATGCGGCGAACATGTTGCCGGCCGCCTCAGCTATGGCCATTCGCTGATCGTGGCGCCGTGGGGGGAAATACTGTCGGACGGCGGCACCGAGGAAGGCGTCAGTCTGGCCGAGATTGATTTGGCCGCAGTCGCCAAGGCGCGGGGACATATCCCTGCTTTGGCACATGACCGGGATTATGATTTCGTCAAGGGCGAAGCCGCGGTATCGGCGGCGGCGGAATAGGCCTGACAGGAATGTTCAGGCGTCATGCGACGCCAAGCCTGCTAATTCGCCATACATATCTATCAGGCCGGAATTCCGGGACCGAAGCGCGTGGCGACCTAGACCACGTTTACAGAACATAGACCCGTTTGACCGCACTTCCCAGCTTCGTGGCTAGGCGAAGGTTGCCGCGCGTAGTGGGACTACGGGCAAAACCTTCAACGACGCCACGGCGCTGGGATGCGCGGCCTTCGGTGGCGCGTGGAGGCCATTCGGATGCGTTGTTTTGCTTGCCCGTAGTCCCCACTACGCGCTGCGCAAAACGCCTACCCGAATGACCTCCACACGCCATCGAACGGATCTATGTTCTGTGAACGTGGTCTAGACGGCCGCACCGGCCCTTCTGATCCCCATGAACCCATTTCCTGTCCCTGGCTGTTAGAGCGCCTTGTCCAGCAGGGCCTTGATAGAGGCCTCGCTGGTTGCGGCAACCAAGCGGCCGACTTCGCCGTCGACCTTCAACATTACCAGGGTGGCCTGGCGGCGAACCTTGAATTGCTTGCTGATCGGTGCCCGGCGATATTTGTCCCAATCCACATGAATAAATGTAATCTTGTCCTCATAAGTGCTGTTGGCGTCTCGTAATGCCCTGATCACACGGATCTGGCGTCGACAGGTGCTTCACCAATCGGCCGCAAAATCCAGCAAAACAGCGCGGCCCTCGGCCAACGCATCTTTCACCGCCTGTGGTGAATAGGGAACATCGCTCTCGCTCGCGGACGCTGCCAATGGCATCAGCAAAGCCAGGACAAAAGCGAACCGCAACGCAATTTTCTGCAACATCTTACGACCTCTTAATAGTTCCAAATCAACGGTTTCAAATGGAGACACTAAAGTCCTGCAGCCATACCGGCAGCACGTCCAACAGCCAACTCTCCAGCCAATGATCTAGCCCGAAAATAATGCCCAGGCCCACACATAAAAACGTGATCCCCAGGATCGGCTTGGCCTTGCCAGTCAGGCGGCGCAAGGTTTTCTGACGTCTAGCGATGACTTCGCGAGCGCCATAGGCCAATGCCAATATGACACTGGAAATACCCAGGGCGAATGCCGCCATGATCGCGGCGGCCCAGAATATGTCCTGGCCCTGGGAAGCCAGGGAGATCGCGCCCCCCAAGGTTGGCCCAACACAGGGTGACCAGACGGCACCCAGCATCGCTCCGCCCAGAAATTGGCCGCGCAGACTCGTGCTATCGACGTCATTCATTCGGCCGTCCACGTTGCCGGCGAAACCGGCGGTCACCACGGCAAACCGCTCGTTTAGTTGCGGTACCAGCATGACCAGACCGAAGCCGATCATCAGCACGGCGCCGGCCGTCGTCATCATTTCCTGGTCAATACCCATCGAGGCACCAAGGACAATTACAAACAGGCCCAGCAGAACGAATGAGAGGCTGAGCCCGCAGGCAAGCAGCAACGGCCCCCGGCGATCAGCCTGCAGCGAGGCGGCCAGCACAATCGGCAGCACCGGCAAAACACACGGGTTCAACAGGGTCAATAAACCGGCGGCAAAAGCGAGCGGCAACTCCACGCATCAAACTCCCCAAAACTGACTCCAAGGCCCGCGTGACGGCGCCAGCCAAATGGCATCAGCCGAATTCATGGTCAGCAATAAATCGAGATTTCCTCGACAGCCGGCAAATTCGTTTCTGTCATAGCCGAGTTTCATCAAAATTGGAATGAATTCGCGAATGGAATACCTAGACCACGTTTATAGAACACAGACCCGTTTGACCACACTTCCCAGCTTCGTGGCTAGGCGAAGGTTGCCGCGCGTAGTGGGACTACGGGCAAAACCTTCAACGACGCCACGGCGCTGGGAAGCGCGGCCTTCGGTGGCGCGTGGAGGCCATCAAACGGATCTATGTTCTGTAAACGTGGTCTAGCTGCACTGACTGGGGCCGACAAGGACGGTGGTTGCGGCCCGGGCCTCGATTGAGCCTGAAGGAATTGCAAACGTCGGGATAGGCCGGTTATGCCGGCCTTTCCAACAAGGGTTGGACCATCGTCAATAGCTGCTCTCGATTGATCGGTTTGTGCAGAATCCCATCGGCCCCAAGCTTCTCGGCGAATCTAAGATAATCGAGACTGACCTCCAGTGATCCGCCCGAAATTGCAATAATTTTCTGTGACGGATTGTTCCGACGAATTTCCAGAATTGTCTCAATTCCATCCTTCTGAGGCATCATGATGTCCGTAATAACCAGGTCAAATTCCTGCAGCTGCAGCTTTTTTAGTCCCGCGTCGCCATTGGCCGCCGTCGTGGTGGCATAACCGGCCTGCTGTAAAATCGCCGATAAGGTTTCACTAACAAGTTGGTCGTCATCAACCAGCAATATGCTGGCACGGCTGTCCTGGTCCATTGCCTCGCTTCCTTTGTTCGTCTAGAGCAAATTACAATTAACTGGAGCGGCTAACGCAACTTGAGTGATTGGTTCAATTGCTCTTCCTTAAACAGTCTGAGCGCATTTGAGTTAAATCCGCTCTGGCAACCTGGCCTTGCACACACGCCGTACCTTCCAATGCGGACAGGCCTGGCGATTTGCCCGGCGTCACACCCTGTCCGCCAAGGGAGATAGATCGTTCTCGTGATCCAGAATACCGCGAATTTCCCGCGCGATATGCATGCGGGATACCGGTTTGGAAACAAAATGGCACCCTGAATTCCGGGCAAGATCGACCGGGAGGGCCGCGCCGGACCGAGCAGACATCAACAGGATTGGCATTGTCGGGTGCGACATGGCGAACTGCCTGGCAAAATCGACGCCGCGCATATCACCATCAAGATCAAAATCGGACAGCAAAAGATCAATTTCCTCGCCATTGCGCACAAACTCCATGGCCGCCTTGGCGTCATGGGCAGATAGGACCGTATAACCAAGGCCGGTCAGGATAGTGGCTAGAAACTGTCTTGCGCCGTCACCGCCTTCCAGCAACAGAATGGTTTCGCTGCCTTTGACCGGCGCGTGGGACAAAGGCACATCATCCGCTATTGCATCGTCGGCCGCACTGACGGCCGGCAGATACAATTTTACCGTGGTCCCGGAACCCGGCTCGGAGTGGATCGAAACATGGCCCCCTGATTGCGCCACGAAACCGTGCGCCATGGCCAGGCCAAGACCGGAACCCTGGCCGACGCCCTTGGTGGTAAAAAAAGGTTCCATGGCCCGTTGCAGAACCTCTGGGGTCATCCCAATACCGGTGTCAGCGACCGATATTTCCAGATATTGCCCTGGTGCTATGTTCTGATCATCACCAAGGCTGGCGGGCGTAAGGTACGTCCACCGGCCTTCGATACTCAACCGGCCGCCGCCAGGCATGGCGTCACGCGCGTTGATGGCCAGATTGATCAGAGCATTCTGCAATTGCGCCGCATCAACCGTGATCGGCCGCAGATCTCTGGAAATGCGGGTATCTATGGTGATATCTTCACCAATAGTACGGCCTATCAGCGCAACGGCCTGGTCAATAAGGGTGCTGATATCCGTCCTGCTCGGACGCAAATCCTGCCTTCTGCCAAAGGCAAGCAGTTGCTGTGTAAGAAGGGCGCCGCGTTGTCCGGCCTCCTTGGCAACCCGCAAGAACCGTTCGGCGGTAGGGTCTCCCACAACGGAATCCTCCAACAGCTCCATATTACCGATGATTGCGGTCAACAGGTTGTTGAAATCGTGCGCGATGCCGCCCGTAAGTTGGCCGACCGCTCTCAGCCGTTCCGCTTGCTGCAAGCGCAATTCGGCTTCCCGCAGCTGGGTGACGTCCCGGCCACACCCCCGGTATCCAACGAACACGCCATCATCGTCGAATATTGGCAGGCCGCTGCTACTGAGCCAGCGGGTCTCGACGCCCTCGCCGACACGTTGAAAAATGAAATCACGGTAAGGCTGGCGCGCCTGCATGACGGCCATATGTTCATCCCATTGTTCCGGGTCATGGTCGGGGCCCAGGATGTCCTGCCTGGTTTTGCCATAGTGCCATTCCGGTGATATGCCGGTGATTTCCTCGATATTTGGCGATATCCAGCTAAAACGCAGATCTGCGTCCATTTCCCAGAACCAATCCGCCGAGGAACTCGCGAAATCCTGGAAGCGATCGGCGGCCCGTTGCGCTTCCTGCCTGGCGGCCGTCAATTCGGTGATATCGGTCCGTACGGCAACGATGCCGCCCAGACTGGTGCTCCGCTCGCTCAGGCGAATGCTGCTTCCATCCGCAAATACGTGCAGGTCGTCAACCGAATGGTTCTTGTGCGCCCGCAATCGCTCCGCGATCACTTCCTCTTCACGTCCAATCGCGTTCTTGAACTGACCGCTCATGATTTGCTGCCGCAGAATTGTCTCATAGGAAATCCCTGGCGCAAGGAAATCGGAAACAGAGGGAAACATTTTCCGATGGCGATCATTGAACAAGGCAACATTATCGTCGGCGTCATAAAGGATCAGGGCATCGGGGATGGCTTCAATGGCGTCGCGCAACAACAATTCGGCGCGCTCGGCACGATCCTGCGCCGCCAGAACATCGGTCAAGTCCGTGAAGGTACCTCTGTAGCCGGTAAATCTATTATGGCCATCGAACCGTGGCAGGCCATTTATCGCAACCCGGCGCTTGCCGCCCACAGTGTCCGTTATGGTGCACAATTTGTGACGTATGGCCTGTTGCCCTTGCAATATCTCGCGCCAGGACACAAGGTCCTCGGCTGTATCCGGCACGACATCGACCAGTAAACGCTTGCCCTGGAAATCAAGCCTTGTCGCCCCTTCCGCCGCCTCATCATTGGCGATTTCGCGAAGAATGCCGCTTTCATCACTTTCCCAGAACCAGTCGGAACTGATTGCGGCGAATTCGTGCAGCCGCTCCTGCATCTCCGCCCGTTGTTCGACATCCTCGGCCCGTCGCCGCAATGCTTCCGCTGCGGAAAGGTAAACCGAGTTAGAGGCGAAGAGCGTGATGCTAAAAAACAACAGCAACATGCCGCCCAAAGAGATGTGCAGAACCGTTCCTTGAGAGAACATGTAGGCGAGAACAATGGCGGCGATCGACGTCACATAGACGAACGACGCCTTGGGTACGGAAGAGAGAGTGACTGTGCCACCTGCCGCCATGCCCGAAAGTATGATCATCAACAGCAATTCGTCGCGATCATTCAGCAGCGGGGCAAACAATGGTGCCGCCGAGGCCCAAATCAGTCCGGAGATGCCAGCGACGACAATCGAACGATTGATACCCCGAGGACTCACTGACCGCGGAATAGGCGCCCGGCGGCTTCGAAGCCAATTGTTCAATGGGTAGAGGGCAAACAGGATTACCGTCAGCCACCAGCCCAGGCGCAGCATCAGGGGCGGCTCCGTGGCAACCACGAGGACGACAAGGGTACTATTGACTATATTCGCAAAGGCCAAGAACGGTGCCTGCCGGATAAGAATCCCGATCTGTTCACGGCGCACAATACCGTTCCAGGCCTCGCCGAAACGGCCAGCGGAATTCTGCGTTTCAATAGCCTGCATGGACCCTGCGCTCCTGCATAACGGCGTCGTCAATAAAACGGACGGCATCAGACGCAAACTGTAACGTTTGATTTAGGTAATGGTTCCCAGGTGGCGCCTTGGTATGACGCTAACGTATCAAAATTAGGATTCTTACGGAAGCCCGGAGTATCCCGGGAAATGAGGTTAAAAATTAGCGATTCCTAATAAACGGCGTTGATATCTGGTGATGGTGCCGCCCGCTTCAACCGCGACCGACGATGGTGGCTCGCAGATACGCCCACACAAATTGTTGCAATCAAAATAATTGCCCAAGTGCGGGTCTGATCAGCTCTCGAACGGTCACTGCAACAAGAAACCGATGTATCCATTCGCCGCTACGTCATCGCATTTCTCTCGATAAGCCGGCGCGCCGCCGGCATAAAGCAAGAACGTGCGCTTGTTCTTGGCGGGCAGGTTTGAATTAATTCCCATGAACCAGGAATCGACTTTGGTGAAAAGCAGATCGGCCGCGGTCTCATAAACATGTTCCGTCCATGCATCTTCCGCTTCGGCGGTGGGTACGACCCGCGTGATATCGTTATCCCGGATGTGGCGAAGCAGATCCGTAACCCATTCGACATTCTGCTCAATACACCGCGGAATATTGCAAAATGTCGCGGCATTGTGGGGTCCGACCAAGGTCAGAAGGTTTGGGAAGCCTGCGATTTGCAGGCCTAGGTAGGTTCTGGGACCGTTCGCCCATTTTTCTTTCAGCTTTTGCCCGGCCTCGCCTCGAATATCGATCCGGTCAAAGGAACCGGTGACGGCGTCGAACCCCGTTGCATAGATGATCATATCAAACTCGTGATCGGCGGCGCTGGTCTTTATACCGCTGGGCGTTATCCGCTCGATAGGCGTCTCATTGATATCAACCAAGAGGACGTTATCCTGGTTGTAAACTTCATAATAATTGGTTTCGAGAGGCACACGCCGCGTGCCAAAGCCATGATCCCTGGGTATCAGTTTCTCTGCTATTTCCGGGTCCTTTACACGCTCGCGAATTTTCTTAACGACAAACTCGCTGACGGCGTCGTTCGCCTTCTGGTCCGTGAAGATATCTCGGAAATTACCCATCCAGATACCAAAGCCAGGTTCGCCGTATAGTTTTTCCAAGAACGCGTCTCGTTCCTCCGGCGATATTTCAAGTGCGTTGCGGTGATCTGCCTTATGGAGGAAGGCACCATGAGAGGCGCGGCATCTTGCAAAGATCTGGGGATAGCTCGCCTTGATTTTGCGTTGGGCCGACGCATCAATAGGGCTGTTGTGCAACGGTGCGCAATAATTCGGCGAACGTTGAAAAACCGTGAGGTGGCCGGCCGTCTTGGCAATTTCCTGTACGGTTTGAACGCCGGTAGCGCCAGTGCCGATCACGGCCACCCGCTTGCCGGCAAAATCGACTGGTTCATGGGGCCAAGTGCCCGTATGAAAAGACTCGCCTCGAAAGCTGCCGGTCCCCTCGATATTCGGCATCGTCGGCGCAGACAACGGACCGACCGCGGTAATCAAGAACCGCGCGCGCGCCTCACTGCCGTCTTCCAATCCGATATCCCAACAATGCCCTGCTTCATCATAGATCGCGGACCTGACACGACTGTCGAACTGGATATCGCGGCGCAGATCGAACTTGTCCGCAACGAAATTGAGATAACGAAGAGTTTCCGGCTGCGCCGAAAAATGTTCTCTCCATTCCCATTCCTGCAGCAATTCCTGTGAGAATGAATAGCCATAGCTATAACTCTCTGAATCAAACCGCGCGCCAGGATAGCGGTTCCAGTACCAGGTACCGCCGACACCATCGCCGGCCTCGAATACCCGGACCGATAGACCGAGCTCCCGAAGACGGTGCAACTGATACATGCCGGACATGCCCGCGCCGATAATGATGACATCAAATTGCCTTGCCGCGTTCCGGTCGGCCGCCGGATTGTCCGGCTGGGATTTCGCTGACATTTCCTGGGCAACCTCCATACAGAACTCGGACAAAACCAAACACCCCCGCCGGCCTGAACCATTCAACGGCGCAACCGCCCCATCGCCGGGTGCCGGCGGATTGACCGCATAGGCGAGGCATTGTGGCCATGATCTTTGTCACCCAGCGCTTCCCTCTCGTCAACCAGCATCACCACCGTCTCGACGAACAACGGCGATCCCACGACAGCAGTGGCATTATTCGGATCAGAAACGACGGCCGATCCGGCGGTCAGGACCTTCGGAACACCAAAGTCCCGGTAAGCCGTAAGTGCGGAGTGTGAAGTTCGAACAGATCTTTCAACGTCAAAAAAATTGGGAGCGGCAAGCCGCTCCCAAAGCAGGTGATCGCGGCCGCGGCTTACCACATGGCCACCGGATTAATGATCATCTGTACCGAGCCCCTAACACGGGCTTGACCAAGCACAAACATGAACTCATGCACGCCCTCCTTGGCCAGACGACCAGTATTCATGGTCTCCAAAATATAGATGCCGTTTTCCTTGAGCAACGACACATGGCCATAGAATACCTTGTCGCCTTTCGGCGGCGGGACCACGTCAACGCCCCACGTGTCTGCCCCGACCGCCATCGGGTTAACCGTGGCCATGTAGGCCATCGCCTCGTTGTTCAAGCCGGGCTCGGCCGAGCCCCAGGCCTTAGGATCCGACTCCAATTTGCCGTCGGTCCAGCCGGTGTGAAACAGAACCACATCACCGTCGCGAAACTCGACGCCTTGCGCCTTCGCCGCGGCCTTGATGTCCGCCGAGCCAATGGCCTGGCCGGCCTCCATCGTCGCAACTCCGAAATGCTTGGCCATGTCAACCATGACACCGCGACCAATCAGTGGCGGAATGGCATGAACGCCAAGTTTCTTCAAACCGGTAATGTGAATAATATCCACCGCCTTGTTGCAATTGTAGTAGACGCCAGCCTCACCTAGATGTCCCAACCCGTCGATTTGCGGCCCGATGCCGAACCACAGTTGCGCGATATCGTCGTTGTAGACTACGTCCCAGCCAAAGTCTTGCTTGAGACCACGTCCATTATGTTGTCCCGGCTGCACGACCTGCAGACCCAAAGTGCGTGGCGGAAAGGCCGGTGTCTTCGAGTCAATCACAATCCCAAGCGGATGACTTTCACCCTTTTTGACTAGCTTCGCCGCCATCATCACTTGCTTTGGCGTGACATAGTTGGCGCCACCAATCTGATCGTCCGCGCCCCATTTCGACGGTTTGCATTCCTCAGCCAGGCTGGAACCGGCCGCCAGCGCCAATCCGCTGGCAAGCAGGGTCCGGGTTACAAATTTTGGCAAACTGATCTTCATCGATACGCCTCCCCTTTTTTAAATGTCAGGTCTATGAAAACACATTGACTTCGCACATCGCAAAACCGTCGACCGGATTGGAACGCCGGACAGGCAACAGCGAAACAGTGCACCGGAAGCATGCCGCAAAAATCGACTTCGGCCAACCGCTGTTATTTTGCCACGCGGCGATAATACCAACGAGCGCTGATAGAGACGGGCTCTTGACTCGAATATTTCCACAGGCGCCTAATATTGTGTGTCAATTCCGACACAGAGGGAGGATTCTTCATGATCAGATTATCGACGATAGGCGCAGCGGCGGTCGCAGTGACCGTAGCCGCCAGTTTTTCGGGATCAGCCTGGGCCGCCAATGACAAGCCGTACACGGAGAAATGGGCCCCGACCGAATGGGGCAAGGATGACAAAGTAGGCGCGCCCAACCGAACCACACCGGCGATGGTGATCAAAGCCGCGAAGCTGGTCAAAAGAGGGAAAGTTGCGACCCTGGGCAAGATCTATGCAGGGGATGCTCCGGCCTTTGGTTCGCGCGGCTGGCGCATGGTCATTCCGGGACTGCCGACGGGCGGGACATTCGGCAAGCATGAACTGGTTTACAATGACGAGTACCTATCGACGGAAATTGGCCAGATTGGCACCCAGTTCGACGGACCGGGTCATATTGGTGTCCGCACGTCGAAAGGCGACTTCTTTTACAACGGCCACAAGCTGGAAGACGCCGATGTGACTTCGTACGGGATGGGGCCGCTTGGGGTGGAATTCGTCGCGCAAAAGGGCTTTGTCTGCCGCGGCGTACTGCTGGACGCGGTCGCGTTGCGGGGCGGAGATCTTCAGATCCCAAAGAAAGCGGATCCGAGTGATCCTGGCGTCATCACGGCGGACGACGTCAAAGCAATGGTCAAAAACCAGGGCATCGATCCAATCGGTGAAGGCGATTGCGTCTTCCTCCACACTGGCCATGGCAATCTCTGGCATCCTTCCAAATGGGATACCTTCGATGCCGCCGAAAAGAAAAGACGGGTTGCCGCCTTTAATGCCGGCGAGCCTGGCTTTGGCATTTCGGCTTGTGAATATCTGGCGGAGCGGAAAATCATCCTGACCGGCGCCGACACCTGGGCGGTGGAAGCCGTGGGCCCCGGTTTCGGCGGCGAGAGGGCCGAACCGTTCGAATGCCATGTCCAGATGATGCCCCGTCGCGGTATCTGGAATCTGGAAAACATGGACCTGACGCAACTGGTCGCCGACAAGGCCTATGAGTTCCTGTTCGCCTGGTCACCGCTAAAAATCAAGGGCGGCACCGGTTCGCCGGGCAACCCGGTCGCAATGTACTGAAACATCGCGATCAGCCTTTGACGACGAACGGGAGCCGGCATTTCGCCGGCTCCCGGATTTTTTCCGCCCCGTATGACCGCTTTGGCTTGCCGCAATTCTCGTCCTATTCCCGCACCACCAGAACAGAGCATTTCGCATGGCGTACGATGCGGGCCGAATTCGGGCCCAGCAAATAGTCCGCCGCGTTGGGTCTGTGGGCCCCGACAATGATCAGATCAGCCTTGAGTTTAGCCGCCCACGCCAGCACTTCCTCATAAATGTTACCGTGGCCAATTACATGCTGAACAGCCTTGAGCCCGCCACCGTGTTTCGCCGTGAATGCATGCAGGTCTTTCTGTGCCTGCTTGATCATCTTTTCCTCGTGGCCTTTGGGAAAAAACGAGCCAACGATGCTCATGCCAAAGTTCGGCACCACCGTGATCATGTTGAACTTGGCGCCATCAACCGAGGCGGCATCCTTGGCCGCCTGCAAGATACGCGCAGAATTTTCTTCCTCATCCAGGTCGATGGTGACGAGAATGTTCTTGAACATGGTCCTACCCTTCCATCACCGTAGTAATCATAGCGCCACCTCTTCAGACCGCCGCCGTCGACGCTGCAGAAAGACAACCAAGGCCAACAGGATCAGAGCTGGCGGATAGAATACTTCCTTCCAGATTCGATCCGCTGGTAGCAAAACGGCCTTAATTTCCACTGGGTTGTCGCCATAGAAATCCACCTGCCGGCCAAGTTTTTCAAAGACCGAGCCAGGCAATGGCTCCTCCAGAACAGCCTTGCCGCCATCAATCATGACCATCAGGCCGTTTTTCTCCAGCCGTTGCGCCGCTTCTGCTTTCGCACCGAGGGGAATAACCAGGCTGGTGGCATAGGATTTGTCGAGGCTGGAGACATCCGGGCCCTCGATCCGCACCCGCAGTTGGCCATCCGCCGGCGCCGCCGCGGCAAGCTTCAGGATCTCCGCGCCGGGACGTTCGTCGAACGCAGGGTCTACCATGTCCAGCCAAAATCCCGGCCGGAACAAGGTGAATGCGACCAGCAACAGAATTGCTGATTCCCAAATCTTATTCTTCACGAACAGGAAGCCTTGCGTAGCCGAGGCAAACAGCATCATGGCAAAGACCGCGATAACAAAGACAAATATCCCTTTCGCCCAGCCAACGTCGATCAATAGCAGTTCGGTATTGAACAAGAACAGGAAGGGCAGCAAAGCGGTTCGGATATCGTAGGCGAAGCCCTGCAGACCGGTCTTGATTGGATCGCCGCCCGAGATCGCGGCCGCGGCAAAGGCGGCCAGGCCCACGGGCGGCGTATCATCCGCGAGAATGCCAAAGTAAAAGACAAACAGATGCACCGCGATCAACGGCACGATCAGGCCGCTCTTGGCCCCCAGTGCAACGATTACCGGCGCCATCAACGAGGAAACGACAATGTAATTCGCCGTGGTGGGTAGGCCCATGCCCAGGATCAAACTCATCACCGCCACCAACAACAGCATGACCAGCAGTTGACCTCCGGCCAGGAACTCAACAAACTCGCCAACTACCTGATGGGCGCCGGTCAAGGCGATGGTGCCGACGATGATACCGGCGGCGCCGGTGGCAACACCGATGCCGATCATATTGCGGGAGCCGGCAATCATCCCCTTCACCCATTCATCCACGCCCTGGCGGAAGACCCGGGCATAATCACCACTGCCGCGAAAAAAAGCCTTGATGGGATGTTGGGTCAACGCCACGGTGATCATGGCAATCACGGCCCAAAAGGCCGACAACGCCGGTGACAACCGCTCCAGGGTAATACACCAGATCAAAATGACGATTGGCAGAACGTAGTACAGCCCCGTAATGGCGACACCGCCCGCCGGGGGTAATTCAGTGATCGGCGCATTGGGATCGTCGACCACGAGGTCGGGAACCCGCGATGCATACCAAAGCAATATCAAATAGAACGCGGCCGAAAGCGCCACCACCACCGCGAAAGCGGCGTCGGGCGCCACGACCTTAATCCAGCCCAGGCCATAGTGAACCGCTATGCCCAACAATGCGATTCCGATGAAACCGCCAAGAAATCCGATCATCTTCATCTTCACGCTCAGCGAAGACGGCGGTTTGGGCAGGCCCTGCAGGTTCAGCTTCAACGCTTCCAGATGCACGATATAGACCAGGGCGATGTAGGAAACCAAGGCCGGCACCAAAGCGTGAATGATGATGTCCTGATAGCTGATGCCGGTAAATTCAGAAATCAGAAAGGCGGCAGCGCCCATGACGGGCGGCGTCAACTGGCCATTGGTAGAGGATGCGACTTCGACCGCACCCGCCTTTTCCGCCGACAAGCCGGTGCGCTTCATCAGGGGAATGGTGAAGGTACCGGTGGTGACCGTATTGGCAATGGAGGACCCGGAATAAAGCCCGCTCATGGCCGAGGCCACGACGGCTGCCTTTGCCGGACCGCCGCGTAGATGGCCCAGCAGGGCAAAGGCAATCTTGATAAAGAAATTGCCGGCGCCCGCCTTTTCCAGGATCGAGCCGAATACCACGAACAGGAATATCAACGAAGCCGAGACATTCAAGGCAACGCCGAACACGCCCTCGGTCTGCATCCAGAAATGCCACATGGCTTTATTGAACGACGCGCCCTTCCATTGCACCGCCTCCGGCAACCATTCAGCGGATCCGAAGAAAACATAGGCGACAAAGACAGAGGCAACGATCACCAGGGGCAATCCCAAGGCGCGATAGACCGAAATGCCGAGGATGATCATGCCGACGGCGGAGGCGGTCAGGTCCGCCGTTGTCGGCAATCCGGCACGAACCGCGATAGATTCATGAAACACTAGCAGATAGAGACAGCAGGCAACGCCCGTCAGGCCCAAAAGCCAGTCGTACCAGGGTATGTAGCGGCGCGGGCTGTTCTTGAACAAGGGAAAGGCCATGGCGGCCAGGAAAATGGCAAAGGCCAAATGAACGAAACGGGCCTCTGATTTTATAATGATAAAAAAATTGCTTCCCGTAAGGATACCCAGCGTAAAGGGCAGGTTCGAGGCAATGAATATCTGGTACGCCGCCCAAACAAAACACATGACCAGGATAAAAGGGCCTTGCCAATTGGTCGGACTGCGCGCGCCGGTATCGATCTGCGCGACCAGGTCTTCCGCCTGGCTCGTGCCTATTGCATTCTCTGCCATTCGGTTCCCCCCGGGAGTTTAGTGCGAACCCTGCTGCGAACTTATTTGCCGCTCAATTTGTTGCTTGATGTCAGGCAAGTGACGGGGCGGCCTTGGCCGCCCCGCCCCAGGGGTTGGCATTACATCCAACCTTTTTCCTTATAGTATTTTACGGCGCCAGCGTGCAGCGGTGCCGAAAGGCTGTCTTTTATCATCTCCGCCGGCTTCAGATTGGCGAATGCCGGATGAAGTTTCTTGAACTGATCGAAGTTATCGAACACTGCCTTCACCAGAACATATACGACGTCGTCGGGGACCTTGGCGGAGGTGACGAAGGTCGCGCCCACACCAAAGGTCGTGACATCGGCCTTGTTGTTATACATGCCGGCTGGAATGGTGGCTGTGCGGTAATAGGAGTTGTCGGCAACCAGCGTGTCGATAGCCGACCCGGTGGCGTTGACCAGATGCGCGGCACAAGTGGCCAGAGATTCCTGCGTCAAGGCCGACGGATGACCCACCAACCAGAAATAGGCATCGATCTTATCGTCGCAGACCGCTTGACCGGTTTCGGCTGATTTCATGCCAGCGGCCAGTTTCAGGTCGCTACGCTGCCAACCCAGGGCCTCTTCCATGACTTCCCAAGTGCCGCGGGTACCGGAACCGGGGTTGCCGATATTGACGCGCTTGCCCTTTAGGTCCGTCACGTTTTTGATGCCGGACTTATCACTGGCAATAATCGTAACCGGTTCCGGGTGGACCGAGAACACCGCCCGCAGATCCTTGAACGCGCCTTGCTTTTTGAACTTCGATGAGCCGTGATAGGCATGATATTGCCAATCGGATTGCGCCACGCCGAATTCCAATTCGCCGGCCCGTAAGGTATTGATGTTGTAGATTGAGCCGCCGGTTGATTCCGCCGAGCAGCGGATACCATGCTTCTTGCGGCCTTTGTTGACCAAGCGGCAAATAGCGCCGCCGGTCGGATAATATACGCCTGTGACACCGCCGGTGCCGATCGAAACGAATTTTTGCTGCGCCGCGGCGCCGGCCACGCTTCCGGCAATGATGCCGGCTGTCGCCAATGTTACAATGGCAAATTTTTTCACAGATCGATCCTCCTTGTTATATTTGATGCTTCTCCGACAATATTTATGTCGTCATCGATGTTAACCAGTTTTGTCGCCAATTAATATAGCGCCGTCAGCTGGCAATTTGATTGGATGCCCATAGTTCCGGCACCTAGTATTTCACTTGCCGGGCAGCCAGATCCTTCATCACTTCCGCGCTGCCGCCGCCGATGGAGAGAATTTTTGAATCCCGGAAGATCTGTTCGATCTTGCTGCCCCGGATGATGCCGGCGCCGCCCATGATTTGCACAGCGTCGGCGGCACAGGCCTCGTGGTCGGCGCCGGCGCGTCCTAGGCTGGTGGTTTGAGGACCTGGAATTGGACGTTTGGGAAGCTTCTGGCGATTGCCTGTGTTGATTTCCATACGAAGCCGTCGGCGGGGTCGACCCAGTACAGGTTTTCGAATTTCCAGTTGAGGGTGCGGGCGCTGTTTCGT